>NZ_RQTJ01000035.1 GCF_003858535.1 Paenimyroides viscosum | reverse complement strand
GCAGGCACCCACAGTAGATAACTCCCCAGACTCGATTTCTTTTACAACACTCAACTTAAAAGATATGCTGTAATCTCGCTGAGTGCGTTTCACATAATTTTTTCTTTCTTCCATAATAACGATTTCTTTTTTGTATCGCTATTTCAGGACGAGACAAAACATAAAAAAAACTCCTACCTCATGTAAAAGTTATTGTAGGTCTTTAAGAAAGTCAAATATTAAATTGCTTTCATAACCTTTACGCATTAGAAAACCGACCCATTTGCGTTTTTTTTTCTCTAGGGAGGTGTCGGTTAAATTTTGCCATTTACGTTCTGCTAATGTGTAGAAATTGCTTAAATAATCGGTTTCTATTTCTTTTATGGCGGTTTTAATGTTGTATGAAGATATATCTCGAAATTTTAGTTCTTGCTCTATGCGACGCTTTCCCCAGTACTTAAACTTGTGTTTGCCGCGAGCAAAACTTTTAGCGAATCTCTCTTCGTTTAAAAAATTGTTTGCAACCAAATGATCTAAAATATGGTCAATTGCTGTTTGGTACATACCTAAGGATTTTAATTTGGTGATGACTTCTTTGTAGCATCGATCTTGGTATGAACAATAATGTTCTAATTTTTTTATGGCATCGATTACAGAAATTCCTTGGTTGTTTTGCATTGGATATGTATTTCGTGTATCTTTTGAAAGAAAAAATCCTCTAAGTGAGGATTTTTAGGCGATATTTTTATTTTTTGTTATCGGTTTCTTGATCTTCGTCTTCATTTTCTTCGACAAACTGGCTCATGATTTGATCAATTTCTTCTTCGGTTAATTCTTCTTCAACTTCAATATCTTCCAATAATGATTCAAACTTTTTAATATTCTTTTTCATTCTTTTTGAAAGGTCTTCATACTCGCCCAATAATTTTTTGTACGATTTTATAATAGATTTTTGTTTTTTTAATTGCTTATTTTGCTCTTTTAGCTTTTTTTGTAATTTATCTTTTTTCATGATGGTAGTTTTGTTTTTATAAAATTAAGCAAAATTGTTTAAAGTTTTAACTAGGTAATGTTAAGTTTTACTTGTTGAAAGTTTAAATGCTTGCGGCAGTGTTTGCTTATTAATACAATAAGGGTGTTTTATATAGGGCATTTCAAGATTGTAACTTTAAATTGGTGGAGTTTTTTTTGATTTCTTGTGAAGTTTTTATGAACTAAAAAACAGCTCAAAATCAGGTTATTAAGAGCTGTTTTATGTACCTGAGGTGGGAATCGAACCCACACTCCGAAGAACACGAGTTTGAGTCGTGCGCGTCTACCAATTCCGCCACTCAGGCTTTTTTGCTTGAAATTGTGATGCAAATGTAAACACAAAATTATTTAAAACAAATAAAATTGTAAAAAAAAACACTTTACAAGAAAATTATTTTTAAATTTGCACCCACAATACAACAAACAATAATAACTACTAAATTAAGCAACAATGAGTTACTTTGAACCGGAAGCAAAAGTTTTTGCATGTTCTGAAAGTAAAGTATTAGCAGAGAAAATTGCCAAGCATTACGGTGTAACCTTGGGGAAGGTAACATTTTCTCATTACAGCGATGGAGAATTTCAGCCTTCGTTTGAAGAATCAATTCGTGGATTAAGAGTATTTCTAGTATGTTCTACCTTTCCAACGGCTGATAATTTAATGGAATTGTTATTAATGTGCGATGCCGCCAAACGTGCTTCTGCTCGTCATATTACAGCGGTAATCCCTTATTTCGGATGGGCACGTCAAGATCGTAAAGATAAACCACGTGTGCCAATAGGAGCTAAGTTAGTTGCTAAAATGTTAGAAACAGCTGGAGCTACACGTATTATGACGATGGATTTACATGCCGATCAAATTCAAGGTTTCTTTGAAAAACCTGTTGATCATTTGTATGCATCTACCATATTTTTACCTTATATTAAATCGTTAGATTTAGAAAATGTAACTATGGCCTCGCCAGATATGGGTGGATCTAAACGTGCGTATGCTTATGCTAAATATTTAGAAAGTGAAGTAGTTGTATGTTACAAACAACGTAAAAAAGCTAACGTTATTGATACTATGGAACTTATTGGTGATGTAACAGGCAGAAATGTTATTTTAGTAGACGATATGATTGATACAGGTGGTACATTGGCAAAAGCAGCCGATGTTATGATGGAACGTGGCGCATTAAGTGTACGTGCTATTTGTACTCACGCAATTTTATCAGGAAATGCTGTAGAAAAGATAGAAAACTCTGCATTAACAGAATTAATAGTAACAGATTCTATCCCGTTAAAAAAACAAAGCGACAAAATTCGCGTATTAAGCTGTGCCGAATTATTTGCAGATGTAATGCACATGGTGCAAAATAACACATCTATCAGTGATAAATTTATCATGTAATTTTTTATTAATTTTTATATATTTAAAATGAAATCAATTTCAATTAAAGGACAAGAAAGAGAAAGCGTGGGTAAGGTAGCAACCAAGGCTGCACGTAATGCTGGATTGGTTCCTTGCGTAATTTACGGAGGAGAACAACCAGTACATTTTACAGCTGAAGAAAAAGCATTCAAAGGTTTAGTGTATACTCCAAACGTACACACTGTTGCAATTGATTTAAACGGAAAATCTGTTGATGCAATTTTACAAGATATCCAATTTGATCCGGTATCAGACAAAATTTTACATATCGATTTTTATCAGTTACATGCTGACAAAGAAATCACTATGGATGTTCCTGTTAAAGTTGTAGGAAATTCTAAAGGTGTTATGGCTGGTGGTGTTTTACGTTTAAACCAACGTAAATTAAAAGTTCGTGCATTGCCTGCAAACTTACCTGACTTCGTAGAAGCAGACATTACAGATTTAGAAATGGGTAATAAATTATACATTACTAAATTACCAACAAACAACTTTAAATTGTTACAACCAGAAAATACTGTAGTTGCACAAGTACGTATTTCTCGTGCTGCAATGAAAGCTGCTCAAGAAGCTGCAAAAGCAGAAAAAGGTGGAGCAAAAAAGAAAAAATAATCAACATTATTTTTACACAAAAGCCTCGGATTTATTCGAGGCTTTTTTATTGGTTTATATTTTCATTTGGGCAATCCGCCGCCGCGGATCAGGCTTTACGTTGCAATCTTTTTGCTCGTTCCTCACAAAAAGGATTTTCAATTGTTCCTGAGTTTGCCGAAGGGCAATCCCTTTTGCATAAAAAAAGCTATTCTCGGTTATAAGCGCTTTAAGAGTCTTATTATAGAAAAAACATAGTAAATTTATATTTTTGAATATATTTTCAATGATATTTACTCATTTGCCTTTTTTGTTTTTTAGGTAGTTGCTCTAATTTTTAATTTCGTTTATAAGCTGTATCCATCCTGTAAATGTTTCACCTCTAACTGTTTGTATATTATAAAAATAAGTTCCTGTTGGTAATAATGTTCCATTGGTTGATTGTCCCCACCATTGGTTGGTATAAAGACTATTCTCATAGATTTTGATGCCGTAACGGTTAAATATCCTAAGATAAACACCACCAAAACTTTCTAAATCAAAATAATCGTTAAGCCCGTCTCCGTTTGGAGAAATTCCTTTTTGAATAGTGCACCACGAGCCTTTATCTTCTCTTTCAATAAATTTTGTTGAAGAACACCCATCTTCGCTTGTTACTGTTAACTCAATTATGTTGTAATCTTTTAATAAATTATTGTGTGTGGAAAGGTTTAATAAATGCGATGTTTCATTAACAGGTATCTCATTTATCTTCCATTCAAAAATGTTTTGCGAAGAAGGCTGAGAGACAATTGCTTCTATATATGCAATTCCTTGCTTACAGTAATATTCTAACTGAAAATCAATATACATTTTAATTTCAACAGTATGTCTAATGGTTTTTATACATGGCTTAGCGTCAGATATATCAGGTTTAAATGTGTAAGTTGTTGTTTGGTGAGGATTAAATTTAGGCGACCAAACTCCTGAATAACCATTGTTAGAAACTGTTGGTAGTGTAAGGTTGGTGCCGTAACAAACTTTTTTCAATTGTAAATTCTGGCTCCATAAGCGGAATGATTTCCACGGTCATTGTATATGATGGTATCGAGGGGTCATCGGGAGTAAAGGTATAAGTGGTTGTTTGCTGGTTGTTAACTGCCGGCGACCATGTTCCGGTATAACCTTCTTCTGATACTTTAGGTAAGGTAAATGACTCTCCTTGACAATAAGGCCCCATCTGCTCAAACGGATCTACTATTATAGAAACATCATCTATCAGATATGTATGCATAGTGTTTATATCACCTATACCTGGGGTGAAATTTCCAATGATAAAATATTGTAATCCAGAAACTTGTGGTGTAAACTCCATTTCTACCAAAAACCAATCGTCTATATTGGTAATTGTAAGCGGAAAATTAGCGTCAGCCTGATTAATACGAAAAGATGTAGGTTGAAAATAAGGAGCTGTAAAAAATTTAACACCCAGATTACCTGGTACTCCAAGTCCAACTGGTGGGTTAGCTTTTAATGCCGTGAAAAAAGCAATAGTGTATTTTTTTCCTGCTGTTAAAGGCTGGCTTAATTCTCCTTGTAAATATTCTCTGCTATTGCCAGTAACTCCGCCCGTTAATACAATTATGTGTGCCATACTATCTCCTGTTCTTGGTAGTTGATCGTTACCAGGAAACAATGGATGAGAAGTACAAGAAGGATTCAAGCTCATATGAAATATGTCAGAAGTTCCTAAGCTGGGAATAGTCCAATGATAGGCTACATTATCAAAGTCATTTCCGCCTTGATATGCCCCACAAAGTAACCGGTTGTAATCTATATCTTCAAAACTTGGGTTTAAAACCAGATTTTGTTGGGTATAGCCTTGTTGAACAAAAGTGCAACAAATGATAACCTGTAATAAAGCATAAAAATATTTCATGTGTAAACGTTTTTGTAGAATGTCAAAAAGCTATTGTTTGTTTTTATAAGAGATAAAAAACGGCTATTCATTGAGTAGCCGTTTTTACATAATTTAGATATTTTTGAAATTTATTTCTTGATAATTTTTTTAGACCCCATGCCATCTGTTGTGTAGATATTCAATATGTAAACTCCCGCTTGTAAGGTGCTAATGTCTATGATTCCCTGTTCACTAGAAATAGCTGTTTTAAAAACTTTTTTTCCTGTTATATCAATAATCTCAACAGATTCAATAGTTGACTTATATGAAATGTTTAGAATATCAACAGCAGGATTTGGATATATTTGCAACGATGCCATTTCCACAGTGTTTAAACTTAAAGCCCCTTTTTCAAATATACTATAAGTAGTTGAATTTCCAAGTGTTAACATATTCCCTGTAATGGTATATGTGCCAGATGAATAATCAGGAATAACATAATCATTTATATATATACTTGAGAAGTCATCATAATTATCATAATATGATGTAGTGATCGATGGATTTGGCATACCAATAGAGAAATCTAGTTGCATGCTTGTGTTATCAACTGTGAAGTAACCTGTTGAAGAACAAAAAGGCATATTTGTTTTTACAAGTAAAATTCCCGGAGCTGTTGGTTCGTGTTTAAATTTCAATATCACTTCGTTTGGAATAGTAGGCATAGGGGTGCCAAATACTGGGTGTATAGGAATGATATCTACAGGTACAGGAACATTCTGTCCATCTACAACCAAAGTTTTTAATATCCATTCATGCGAAACCAACGTTTGTGATGGTGTTTGTGCCCAAGAACTATAGTTAAACAGCGCACAAAATAAAAGTGTAATTAAAGTAATTTTTTTTCATAAATTTTGAATTTTACATTATTGTTATGAAATAAATATAAAATGTTTATTTTTATTTTGCAAAAAGAATTGACGAACGGTGTATTTATATTGACAAGTGGCTTTTTGCAACTTCTTTTTTTGGATAATTTTTGTTATTATGAAGAATATTGGGTTGCTTGTTGTTTTTATTTTGAATAGTTTTTGTAATTTTTCTCAAGCTCAAAACTTTGTGGAAGATTGTGAAAAAAAAGCTCATGAACAATATTTATTTGATCACGAAAATACTACAGATGAGCAAAGAGCAAAATATTTTGAAAATTTAGGTGAATGTTATTCATCTACAAATCAATATAAAAAAGCTTTAGAGGCATTTACCAAATCTGCACACATTTATAAAAACTTAAATCTTAAGGATTTCTACTGGGGTGTTGTTAAAAATATAGGGTACACTCATTATCAAATGGGGGAATATAATAAAGCTCTGAAATATTATTTTGATGTTTTAAAATACTTTGAAACTCGCCAAAACTGGAGAAATGTAGCATATACATATAATAATATCGGAATTTTATTTCATAGGCAACACGATACAGAAAAGGCATTGTTTTATTACGATAAAGTTGAAAAAATATTAAAAAAATATCCTGAAGTAAAAGGAGAAATTTATCCAATGCTGTATACCAACATAGGATTGTCATATTATGCGTTGGCAGCATATGAAAAAGCAAAAGAAAATTACCAAAAAGCCCTCAAATTTAATGAAAAAACAGGCGATAAACATATTCACAACGTTATCATAGGAAATATGGCATCTGCATACCAAAGGTTAAAAGACTATGAAAAAGCAGAGATATATTTTAAAGAAGCTATTGAAAAAAGCCATGAGCAGGGAAACGAAATGTCTGAAATAATAAATAATGCAGATTTAGGTAGCTTATATTTAAATATGGCAAAAGAAGAGTATTCTGTAACAAAAAGAAATACGCTACTAAACAAAGCTATTCAATGTTTTCAAAAGGCTTTACAATTTTTAAGGATACTAAAGATTTAAGAAGGTATTCGGGATATTCTGGAGAACTTTCAAACGCTTATGAACTAAAAGGCGATTACCAAAAAGCATTGGAAATATACAAAGAGCATATTAGTTACTAAGAAAGTATTTTTAATGATGAAAATCGTAAAGAAATGGCACAAAAAGAAATAGAATATCAGTTCGAAAAAGAGAAGATTCTATTCGTATGATTAATGAAAAAGAGTTTGCTATAAAAGACGCCTCTATATCTGCCAATAAAAAACAGCAGTGGTTATACATTGCGGGAATGTCTTTACTTTCAATTATCGGAGGATTGTTGTATTACCAAAACCGAACTCGAGAAAAAAATAATCAAAAACTTACTTTATTCAATAAAGAACTAAGAGAGGCTAATCAAATTAAAGCTCGCTTCTTCAGTATATTAAATCACGATTTACGAAGTCCTGTATCAAATATTATAAAGCTAATTCGTTTGCAACAAAATACTCATGTTGAATTAGATGATGTAACAAAGAAACGTTTACAAACGCAAACAGTGGCATCTGCCGAGAACCTATTGTCGTCTATGGAAGATCTGCTTCTGTGGAGCAAAGAACAAATGGAAAACTTTAAACCACAATTTAAGAAAACAGAAATAAAAGATGTTTTTAAAGATATTAAAATATTTTTCAATGATGTTTTCGATGTAGAAATAACTTTTGAAAACCCTGAAAGAATAAGCTTGGAAACCGATGAGAATTATCTTAAAACCATAATGCGAAATCTTACATCCAATGCAGTGAAAGCCCTTTCAAATATAAATGAGCCTAAAATTATCTGGAAAGCATGGTTAGATACAAATAGCTATATAGTATCTATTACAGATAACGGAAGGGGTGGAACAAACGAACAATTCAGTGTTTTGTATGATGAAAAACATGTGCCAAACATACAAACAGGATTAGGATTACATTTTATTAAAGATATGGTAAAAGCTATAAATGGTAGAATAGAAGTACAATCAGAAAAAGATAAAGGAACAGTTGTTAAAATAATTATTCCAATTTCAACTTAAAAAATTATTATTTTTACAAGAAAATTAATAATGAACTTACTTCGTTGCGTAGTTGTTGATGATAATGAATTAGACAGATTGACTATTAGCGGCTATCTTTCGCATTTCCCCGAGATAGAATTGGTAGGCATGTATGAAACACCAAAAAAAGCCTTAGAAGTCTTCTCTGTAACTAATGTGGTTATTGTCTTTTTAGATATAGATATGCCCGATATGTCAGGTTTAGAATTAAGAAAACAAATTCTAGATATACCTGTATGTATCTTCACAACCGACCATTCTGGTTACGCTTTAGATAGTTTTGATTTGGAAACTTTGGATTATTTGCTGAAACCATATTCTTTTGAACGTTTTGCAAAAACCATTAACCGTATTAACGAATATATACAAATACGAGAAAAAACCAATAAATTTAATCTTCAGGAAGAAAATGGAGTCTTTTTTGTAAAAGAAGGACATCAAAAAGTTAAAGTCGTTGTTGGTAAAGTCTTGTATTTAAACGCAATGCATAATTATACTGCAATTGTAACAAAAGATCAAAAGCAGTATCTTTTATCTCCTTTAAGTACTTTGTTAAAAGAAAAATATTTTAATTCTTTTGTACAAATCCACCGCAGCTATGCCGTGAACAAAAAATACATACAAGTATTAGGAACAAGAGAAGTAACATTAAGCACCGGAGAACAACTACCTATTGGAAGAAGTTATAAAAACAACATTAAAACAATTGATTTATAATAACTTTAAACCAAGATAGATATGTTTAAGTCTGGCCACTTTAAGCTTGTTGAGTGCTTAAAATCAAAGACTTCTCAATATACTTTACATTACTTCTTTGTGCTACTCTTTTAGACAATTTCTTCTAAAAATCATTCAGATTCTGTTGTGCAAGATATGCACATGTCATCAAAACAAAAAATAAAGAAGTTCACAAGTAAATAGTCTGTTATGTTTATTCAATTTCAGAAACACGAATGGTATTTACCATTCCTTTTTCATTTAATGGCATTGAAGCTAAATTAATTGTATAATCACCTTCAATTACATAATTATTGTCTTTGGCAATCTGGTTAATATCTTCAATGGTAACATCGGTACTTTCATATTTATCGTACCAAAAAGCCGTAACACCCCAAAGTAAACTTAATTGTGTAAGCATGTGTTTGTTAGATGTATAAGCTAAAATATGTGCATTTGGTCGCCAAGCCGAAATTTGAAAAGCTGTGTATCCTGAATTGGTTAACGTGTTAATAACCTTAGCTTCAATACTGTTAGCCATTATTGCTGCGTGATAACAAATAGATTTGGTTATAAAACGTTTCGTTTTAATTTTTGGATCGTTAACTGGTAGTTTAATTAATTCAGAATTTTCAACACTGTTAATAATCTGTGTCATTTTCTCGATTACCTGAACAGGATAATTCCCTACCGATGTTTCTCCTGAAAGCATTACTGCATCTGCACCATCCATTACAGAATTCGCAACGTCGTTCACTTCAGCACGGGTAGGCGTTAGGCTGGTAATCATTGTTTCCATCATTTGGGTAGCAATAATTACCGGAATACGAGCGTATTTTGCTTTGTGAACCAATTGCTTTTGAATTAACGGAACTTCTTGTGCAGGAATTTCAACACCCAAATCGCCACGAGCAACCATTAACCCATCGCAATGCGATACAATTTTATTGATGTTCGCTACCGCTTCTGGTTTCTCAATTTTAGCAATAATCGGAATTTTATGAGCTGAATGTTCTTCTATTAATAAACGTAAATCTTCTAAATCTTCTTCGGTTCTTACAAAAGATAATGCAATCCAATCTACACTTAATTTAATAGCGAAAAGCGCATCTTTAATGTCTTTTTCTGTTAAAGCTGGTAATGATACTTTTGTGTTAGGTAAGTTAACTCCTTTTTTAGATCTTAATGGTCCGCCTTGAACTACTACTGCACGTACTTCTTCAACTCCATCAGTATCTAATACGGTAAAAATAAGTTTACCATCGTCTAACAAAATGCTTTCGCCCGGATTAACATCTTGCGGAAAACTTTTGTAGGTCATGTAAACTTTTTGGGCAGTTCCTAAAAATTCTTCTTTTGTAGAAAAAGTGATAATATCACCTTTTTTAAGAACAACTTCGTCTTTCATAACGCCAACGCGTAGCTTTGGACCTTGTAAATCTGCTAATATAGAAGTGTTGTAATGAAATTCATCATTTAATTCGCGAATGATTTTTACTTTGTCTTCAATATCAAAATAATCTGCATGCGAAAAATTTATTCTAAAAACATTTACACCAGATTCAATCATTTGTTTAATTATTTCTTTGGTGCTGCAAGCCGGACCTAGGGTTGCGACTATTTTTGTTTTTTTTCTTGGTAACATATTAAAAAATTAAATTTTTTTGTGATTTTAAAGTTAAAGAATCGATATCAACGATAAATTGTGCCGATATGTTCTTGATTTTTTGAAGTTTATCTAACAGCGTGTCGGTGTTAAATAAAAAATCGGTATTTTCTATTAAAATAAAAAAATCGATATTTTTCCATTCTGGAATTAAATAGCGTGTAGCTGTAAATAAATCTTCGTTGTTTTCAAATAAAGAATACCCTTCGTTAGCATCGCCTTGTGCGTAGTTAGATTTGTTTTCTAACAGCCGCCATATTAAATGGTTTTTATGATCTTGATAGATAAAACTGCGAAAAAACACAGTAACATTTTCTGTTAAAGATATTTCGGGAAGTACTTTTGTAAAACTAACACCTAAATATCGGTTTAACTGATACGCCATTTTATAGTCGGGTATGTTAGATTTTATAGCAATTAATACAATATCATCATTGTCGTCGTCTATAAGATCTAACTTATGTAAAATTTCGCTGGTATGTTTTTTTAAGGGTATCATCTTTAACAAAAATACGAAATATATATGCGATAATTGGGATTTATCTGATTTTTAATGTTTTATTAATAGCTCTCCATTTGGTTTTGTAAAACAAAAAAGGCTCTATGTGCTGCTTTTTCTTCTGCTTTTTTCTTGCTTGTTGCTCGGGCTCGGGCAATTACCAGATCGTTAAAGTAAAGTTTTACGGTAAAATGCTTTACGTGATCTTTGCCTTCGTCTTCGCAATTTTCAAACTTAAAGGTATACTTGTTTTTCTGGCAGTACTCTATAAACAAGCTTTTATAACTTGATATTTTATTTTCTAAATGCTCCAGATCTTTAAAATCGACTAAAATATTTTTATAAATAAATTTTTCACACGCAGTAAAACCTTCGTCAATATAAATAGCGCCAATTAAGGCTTCTAGTAAATTGCCGTTAATGTTATCTCCAAAGTTGGCTATATTGGCTTTTGTTTTTATTAAATCTATTAGGCGTAGTTTTTTGCCAATGCTGTTTAGGTACGATCTATTAACAATTTTTGATCGCATTTGGGTTAGGTAACCTTCGTCTCCTTTAGGTGCATTGTTGTATAAAAAAGCAGCAATTACCGAACCTAAAATAGCATCGCCTAAAAACTCTAAGCGTTCGTAATTTAAAGCGTTACCTGTTATGGTAACTTTGTTTAGTGAACGGTGTGTAAAGGCGGTTTCAAATAGGAGTATGTTTTTCGGCTTGTATCCTATTATATTAGAAATTTCTGAACAAAAAATCCCGCTATTGTTGGTAGGGGATTTTTTTATCAATATTTTTTTTAGCCAATTCATGCTAATTAATTCTCAATTTTTTTAACTAAAACACAAGCATTATGTCCGCCAAAACCAAAGGTATTGCTCATTAAAACTTTAACATCACGTTTTTGAGGTTTGTTAAAGGTGAAGTTTAGTTTTGGATCAATATTCTCATCATCTGTAAAATGATTGATAGTTGGTGGAATAATTCCGTGTTGTAATGCTAATACACAAGATATTGCTTCAACCGCACCTGTTGCGCCTAATAAATGCCCGGTCATAGATTTTGTTGAATTCAAATTCATAGTATAAGCATGTTCACCAAAAACCTCTAAAATTGCTTTAGATTCGGCAATATCTCCAAGTGGAGTAGATGTTCCGTGCATGTTAACTCCGTCTACATCCGTTGGTTGTAAACCGGCATCGCGCAAACAGTTCAACATTACATTTTTAGCACCTAAACCTTCTGGGTGTGGAGCTGTAATATGGTGTGCATCTGCAGACATACCGCCACCGCCAATTTCGCAATATATTTTTGCACCACGTGCAACAGCGTGTTCGTATTCTTCTAAAACCAATGCACCTGCACCTTCTCCTAAAACAAAACCTTCACGGTCTTTATCCATAGGGCGTGATGCTGTTGTAGGGTCATCGTTTCTTGTAGACAATGCATGCATTGCGTTGAAACCACCAATTCCGGCTATAGTAACTGCAGCTTCAGATCCACCAGTTACAATAACATCTGCCATTCCTAAACGAATGTAATTAAAGGCATCGATAATTGCGTTTGTAGATGATGCGCAAGCGGAAACTGTTGTGAAGTTAGGTCCGCGTAAGCCAAATTTCATAGAAATTAAACCTCCTGCTATATCAGCAATCATTTTAGGAATAAAGAATGGGTTAAATTTAGGCACGCCGTTTCCTTGGTTAAAGTTGGTAACTTCGTCTTGAAAAGTTTGTAAACCGCCAATACCAGAGCCCCAAATTACACCTGCGCGGTCTAAATTTAATTTCTCTAAATTAAAATTTGCGTCTTCCATAGCTTCGGTTGCGGTAACCATTGCGTATTGGGTATAACGATCCATTTTTCGTGCTTCTTTTCTGTCGATAAAATCTTCAACATTAAAGCCTTTAAGTTCACAAGCAAATTGTGTTTTAAAGTTAGAAGCGTCAAAATAAGTAATTGGCGCCGCACCACTTACTCCGTTCATAAGTCCGTTCCAAAATTCTGTAACGTTATTTCCAATAGGAGTCAAGGCACCTAAACCAGTAACAACAACTCGCTTCAAATTCATATAAGTATATTTTAAATAAAATAATAAAAACCCAAGTTTCAAACAAAAGGAAACATTGGGTTGCTATAGTTTTATAGAATTAGATCTAAAATTTTAATCTTAACTTAAAAAGAGAAATAATAACACCTGTGCAATATTATTACTGCACAGGCTTATTAGTTATTATTTTTTAGCCTCTTCGATGTAAGAGATAGCTTGACCAACAGTAGCAATGTTTTCAGCTTGATCGTCTGGGATTTGAATATCAAATTCTTTTTCAAATTCCATGATTAGCTCAACAGTGTCTAATGAATCAGCCCCTAAATCGTTTGTGAAGCTTGCTTCTGTTACAACTTCGTTTTCGTCAACTCCTAATTTGTCAACGATAATTGCTTTTACTCTTGATGCAATGTCTGACATAACCTTTTCTATTTTTTAAGTTTAATTGTTGTGGCAAAAATATAAAACTTTAATTTAAAACCACACATTTAATTGTTTTTGTAACTGCGAAGTTAAAAAAATAATCTTTAATTGAATATTTTTTTCGAATTTTGTGCAGGTTAATTTAATTATTTAAAATTTAATATCCAATAAAAAGTATCGTAATTGTATGAAAAACATTGTTTTATTAGCTTCTGGATCGGGAAGTAACGCTGAAAATATTATTAAGTATTTTAGAGAAAAAAATATTTTGCACAACTTTCATATTATTACCAATAAAAAAGATGCTTTTGTTTTAGAACGAGCTAAGAATTTGAATGTTTCTGCCGAAGTAATCACAAAAAAGCAGAATGATGAAGGTGTTTTGCTTGATAGAATCAACGAATTAAAGCCCGATTTAATTGTTTTAGCAGGATATTTATTGTTGTTTCCTGCCGAAATTGTGGCGTTGTATCCAAATAAAATAGTGAATATTCATCCGGCGCTTTTACCAAAATTTGGCGGAAAAGGTATGTACGGGAGTTTTGTGCACGATGCTGTTGTTGCTAATAAAGAAACCGAAACGGGCATAACCATTCATTTTGTAAGCGAACATTACGATGAAGGTGCGGTGATTTTTCAGGCTAAAACCATAGTTAATGAAACCGATACTGCTTTAGAAGTTGCTGCTAAAGTACACGAATTAGAGTATGAACATTTCCCAAAAGTGATCGAAAAATTGTTGAATGATTAAAATGATGTACCTACACCAATAAGTATATCGCCAATAAAACTTTCGGTTTCTTCGCGATTTAAATACCTGCGAATACATTTTTCGCTTAACCACAATTTTATAACATCGGTTAAAATATTATGTAGATCTTCAAAAATAATATGATCGGCTTTAGTACGCACTTTAGCCGATTTTTTGCTTTCAACTTCGGTTATTTCTAATCGATTAAATAATGGTTTAGAAAATTTGTATTGTTTTTCCAGATACAGATTGTTTTTATCGTAACTGCCAATTTCAAACGATAAAGAATCATCAACAGCAAAAACAACAGTTTCTTCAAAAAGGTAATAATCATTTATAATGCGTTTGTTTTTTAAATCAATATCGGTGTGATTGTAGTCGTGACTATCCCAAAGTCGTGCAATGGTATCGTTTGGAATATCAAAATAAATAGTATCGTTTTGTAAATATTGTGCATTGCTTAAATAAAAACTTAAAAGCAAAATGAAGGTTAGTAGTGGTTTCATAAAAATATTTTATAACGATGTTGCTGTATTTACGGTGATATTGGTTGATGTTGCTTTTTGATACAATCGTCTTTCTCTGTGAAATAATTCGCGTTGTAAAGCAGTTGTTATTGCCCAAAACTGAACCATTTCAGGAATGTTATCTGCCGATTCAATAAACGCTACCGTTGTTTGCTTGGTGTTTACTCTTATCCAGGTTTTGTCTCCTTTTTTACGAATGGCGATTCTACCCGCAGCAGGATATTTCATTTCGTAGATTTCTCTGTTTGCAATAAATTGTTCGGTGTTGTAAAAGCCAATTTCGACTAATGAATCGTTCGTGGTCTTAAAAATATAGCCGTCTTTCAAAGTGAAATCTTTATGAAACAGCTTGTGTTCTAAAAAATCGTACTCTGCAATAATATCAAAATCAATCCATAATCTCGCCATTTTATTGGCATAGTTATAGTCGTAATTATAAACCGAGTTTTTATTTTGCGCAAAAATATTTGTGACAGCCAATAAACTAATTATAAGTATAAATTTCTTCATAGATTTTGTGTTTTGATAGGTGCTAACAAAAAAAATGCCAAAATAGAATTGTATTTTTGCAACAAATTAAATTGCATGCAACCCGAAATTCTTTTATATACCGATGGTTCATCGCGCGGAAATCCAGGTCCGGGTGGTTATGGAACTATTTTGCATTTAAACAATACCAAACATTTTAAAGAATTATCAAAAGGGTATCGTAAAACGACTAATAATCGAATGGAGTTATTGGCGGTAATTGTTGGATTAGAGGCTTTAACAAAAGATAATTTAACGGTTTTAGTAGTTTCGGATTCTAAATATGTGGTAGACTCCGTTTCTAAAGGATGGGTATTTGGTTGGGAAAAAAAAGGGTTTGCAGGGAAGAAAAATCCCGATTTATGGCAGCGTTTTTTAAAAATTTACCGCAAGCATAAAGTCAGTTTTCAATGGGTAAAAGGACATAACAACCACCCAATGAATGAACGTTGCGATTTTTTGGCGGTTCAGGCATCAAAAGAACCTAAATTGCTGATTGATGAGTGGTATGAAGAAAACGAAAATTAATCTATGTTAAGGAATGATAAACGTGTTTGCGTATTAGTTGGTTTCGTATTATCTTTGCGTCTTCATTTACAAACAACTATATGAACAAATTATTGATTGTAGGAACCGTTGCTTATGATGCAATTGAAACACCTTTTGGTAAAACCGACAAAATTCTTGGTGGAGCCGCAACTTATATTGGTTTATCGGCATCGCATTTTAATGTAAAATCGGCAATTGTTTCTGTAGTTGGAAACGATTTTTCTCAAGAATATTTAGATTTATTATCAAGCAGAAACATCGATATTTCAGGGATTGAAATCGTAAAAGAAGGCAAAACTTTTTTCTGGAGCGGTTTGTATCATAACGATTTAAATTCACGCGATACCTTGGATACCCAATTAAACGTTTTGGCAGATTTTAACCCAATTGTTCCGGAAGACTTTAAAGATTCTGATGTTATTATGTTGGGGAATTTACACCCTAATATTCAAATCGGTGTTTTAGATCAATTAACATCAAAGCCAAAATTGGTTGTTTTAGATACTATGAATTTTTGGATGGATTGCGCTTTAGAAGAATTAAAACAGGTTTTAAAACGTGTTGATGTTCTTACAATTAACGATGAAGAAGCACGCCAGCTTTCTGGTGAATATTCGTTAGTTAAAGCAGCAGAAATTATTCATACCATGGGGCCAAAATTCGTGGTAATTAAAAAAGGAGAACACGGCGCATTACTTTTTAATAACGACCAAGTGTTTTTTGCACCGGCATTACCTTTAAAAGAAGTTTTTGATCCAACGGGAGCAGGCGATACCTTTGCAGGTGGTTTTTCGGGCTATTTGGCACAGCAGGGAAATGTTTCGTTTAATAATATGAAAAATGCCATTATACACGGTTCTAATCTAGCGTCGTTCTGTGTTGAAAAATTCGGAACACAACGCATGGAAAGTTTAGAAAAAGAAGAAGTAAACGCACGTTTAGAACAGTTTAAAATGTTAACACAGTTCGATATAGAACTAACGCAATAAAATTAGAAAGCCCAAATCACGGGCTTTTTTTGGTTTAACAACAACACACAACTATAACAATGAGCGACGCTATAAAGCACGAATGTGGTATTGCACTTTTAAGATTAAAAAAACCGTTATCTTTTTATAAAGAAAAATATGGTTCAAGTTTCTATGCTATCCAGAAAATGTATCTTTTACTAGAAAAACAGCACAACCGCGGACAAGACGGAGCTGGTTTAGCAAGTATTAAGTTAGATATGGATCCGGGTGAGCGTTACATTAGCCGTGTTCGTTCCAACAAAACATCTCCTATTCAGGATATCTTCTCGCAAATAAACGGAAGGATCAATGAGGAATTAGAAGAAAATCCGGAGTGGATCAACGACGTGGAAGCACAGAAAAAACACATCCCTTATTTGGGCGAAGTGTTTTTGGGGCACGTTCGTTACGGAACTTTCGGAAAGAATAATATAGAAAGTGTACATCCATTTTTACGTCAGAACAACTGGATGCATCGCAACCTTATCGTTGCCGGAAACTTCAATTTAACCAACGTAAAGGTTTTGTTTGATGATTTGGTTCGTTTGGGGCAGCATCCAAAAGAAATGGCTGATACTGTTACGGTAATGGAAAAAATTGGTCATTTTTTAGATGATGAAGTGGAAGAATTGTACTATAATTTACGCGATGCCGAAGGTTTATCTAAAAAAGATGCTTCTCCGGTAATTGGCGAACGTTTAGATGTAGCACGTATTTTACGTCGTGCGTCTAAAAATTGGGATGGTGGTTTTGCAATGGCAGGAATGTTTGGTCATGGCGATGCGTTTGTATTGCGCGATCCGGCAGGAATTCGTCCCGCGTTTTATTACGAAGACGAAGAAATTGTTGTTGTAGCATCAGAACGCCCGGTGATTCAAACCGCATTTAATGTGCCTTTCAGCGAAATTAAAGAACTAGATCCAGGTAAAGCAATAATTATTAAGAAAGATGGTCAGGTGTCTTTTGAAGAAATTATGGAACCTTTAGAAAGAAAAGCATGTTCGTTTGAACGTATTTATTTTTCAAGAGGAAACGACGCAGGAATCTATCAAGAGCGTAAGCAATTAGGTAGAACCATGATGCCAATGATACTTGAGGAATTAAACCATGACGTAGAAAATACTGTTTTTTCTTACATTCCTAATACTGCCGAAGTTTCTTATTTTGGTATGGTAGAAGGTGCGCAAGATTTCTTAAATCAGCAGAAAACAGAACGTATTTTGGCTTTAAAAGATCAATTAACGCCAGAAAAATTACAGGAAATTCTTTCTAAAACCATTCGTTCAGAAAAAATCACCATTAAAGATGCCAAGTTACGTACGTTTATTACAGACGATAGTAACCGTGACGATATGGTAGAACATGTGTACGATGTTACCTACGGTGTAGTAAAACCTACCGATACATTGGTTGTTATTGACGATAGTATTGTGCGTGGAACTACCTTGAAAAAATCGATTGTTAAAATGTTAGATCGATTAAATCCTAAAAAAATCATTGTAGTATCATCGGCTCCACAAATTCGTTATCCTGATTGTTATGGTATCGATATGGCTAAAATGGATACGCTGATTGCTTTTAACGCAACATTAGAATTATTGAAAGATCGCAATATGTATCATATCATTAACGAAGTGTATGCAAAATGTAAAAAGCAAGAGCATTTACCAGACGAAGAAGTGATAAATCATGTAAAAGAAATTTATGCACCGTTTACCGATGAACAAATTTCTGATAAAATCTCTGAAATGTTGCATCCAGAAACAGTAAAAGCCGATTTAAAAGTTATGTTTCAAACGGTAGAAAATCTGCATATTTCTTGTCCTGAAAATTTAGGAGATTGGTATTTTACCGGAAACTACCCAACAGCAGGTGGAAACCGAGTAGTAAACCGAGCCTTTATGAACTTTGTAGAGGGTAACGACGCAAGAGCTTATTAAGAAATATTGACTATATGAAACTTCGTATATTTAGTGTGATTATTGTATGTAGATAAGACGTCGCTTCGAGTAGTGTAACGCAGTGAAGCGTATCGAGAAGTTGGTAATTATAAGTTCTCAACAGGCTTCGGTTCTCGACTACGCTCGAACTGACGAAGTGTTAATGCGCTCTCTTTGTTACAATTTTTCCGATAATAATTTTAAAAATTATCATTTATATATTAAAAGCATCAAGTTATCTTGATGCTTTTTTTTTATATATATTTGAAATTCAATTGTTTATAAAATATTTTTAATTAAAGGTGAAGTTTGGTACAGCAATTGAAATATACCTGTCAAACAATAATTAAAAATTTTAGAAATCATGAGAACAATAATTACACTAGCAGTATTAGCTTTAGGATTAAGCGGATTTGCACAGCAACGCCAAATGGTTAGAACAGATAATAAAACTCATCAAGAAAACCGTTACAGCCAGCAAAGTTATGGTAACGATAGATATAACAACAAATATGGTAACTTCAGCTTTTCACGATTAGATTTAACAAACCGTCAAGAACGTATGTTGGTTGATATTTTAAAAGATAAACAAAACGAAGAACGTTCTATTGTTAAAAAATACAGAAACCCAGAGCAAAAATTACGTATGCTAGACCGTGAGTACGATCGTAAAATTCAAAATCTGTTAAGCAGATCTCAATACGATAAATGGAGTAAAGTTTATGCATACCAATACGAAGCTTATGGAAACAAACGCTGGTCATAATCAAACTTTATATTTTTTAAAATGAAATCCCGATACTGATAAGATTAGTAATCGGGATTTTTTAAGTATTATTAAATAAAAACTCCGACAGAGTTCTGAACTCTGTCGGAGTTTGTTTATAATTTACAGCTTAAAACTAAAAACTATCTGTTCATTAAATCTTCAATTTCGGCAGCTTCCAACGGAATGTTTTTCATTAAATTAAATGGCAAGCCTTGATTTTGAATTACGTAATCGTCTTCTAAACGAATTCCGAAACCTTCGGCAGGAATGTAAAAGCCAGGTTCGTTGGTAAATACCATACCTTCCACAAAATTATCAGTTAAAATGCCATAATCGTGCGTATCTAATCCCATGTGGTGCGATGTTCCGTGCATCATGTACTTTTTATAAGCCGGCCAGTCTGGGTTTTCGTTTTGCACATCGGCTCTGTCCAACAGTCCTAAACCTAATAATTCCGACGTATAAATCTTGCCCATTTCTTTGTGGTAATCGTACCAGTTATTTCCTGTAACTAACAAAGTTTCAGCAGCTTTTTTACAACGTAAAACAGCATCGTAAACCTCACGTTGGCGTGCTGTATAACGTCCGCTAACAGGAATCGTTCTTGATAAATCTGATGCGTAATTAGCATATTCTGCAGCAACATCAAACAAAATTAAATCGCCGTCTTTACATTGTTGGTTATTTTCGATATAATGCAGCACATTCGCATTGTTGCCACTTGCAATAATAGGCGTGTATGCAAAACCTTTCGATCGATTTCTTAAAAACTCGTGTGCAAATTCCGCTTCAATCTCATATTCCCAAACGCCAGGCTTTACAAAACCTAAAATTCTGCGGAAACCTTTCTCGGTAATATCGCAAGCCTGTTGAATCAGAGCAATTTCCTGCGGTTCTTTTACCGAACGCAAACGTTGTAAAATTGGATTTGATCGTAAGTATTGATGTGAAGGATAATCGTTCTTTAATTTCTTAATAAATCGATCTTCACGTGTTTCTGTTTCAACCGATGCACGGTAATGCTCATTATTATTAATATACACATTTTCTGCCTCCACCATCATTTTTCTAAAAACAGTAGGGAAATCAGACAACCAATAAACTGTTTTAACGCCCGTTACTTCAAAAGCGCGTTCTTTTGTTAGTTTTTCGCCTTCCCAAACAGCAATATGTTCGTTGGTTTCACGTAAAAACAAAACTTCTCGGTGTTTTTCTTCAAAAGCATCAGGAAAAATAACCAAGATAGATTCTTCTTGATCTACACCCGATAAATAAAAAATATCGCGATGTTGTGCAAAAGGTAAAGTAGAATCGGCAGAAACCGGATAAATGTCGTTAGAATTAAATACGGCTAAACTTTGTGGAGCCATTTGACCAACAAACTTTTTACGGTTTTTTATAAAAAGATTTCGGTCTATTTGATGATATTTCATAGTTTTGATCTTTATTCGCTTTGATATAATCAAATTTACATACTTATTCTATATTCATCAATTTAAAATTACTAAAAGTTTTATGAAATTTATTACAGCTTTATTTATATTAATAGTTTCGGTTGCTTCAGCCCAAGTTCGACCTTATAAAATATTTACTTCGGAAGGAAAAGAAGTGTCGTTCGAGAAAATGAGCAAAAGCCTTCAAAAGGCAGATGTGGTCTTGTTTGGCGAATTACATAACAATTCCATTGCACACTACTTTCAGGTAAAAGTCGCAAAAAGTTTACATGCCGATAAATCTAAAAAATTAATAATCGGAGCTGAAATGTTTGAACGCGATCAGGCGGAAATCTTACAGAATTACGTAAAAGGGAAAATTGACGAAACAGCGTTTGAAAAAGAAGCGCGTCTTTGGAATAACTATAAAACCGATTACAAACCTTTGTTGAATTTTGCTAAAGAAAACAACATTAATTATGTAGCAACGAATGTTCCGCGCCGTTATGCAAGTTTGGTTTACAAAAAAGGTGTGGAGGCTTTAGATACGCTTTCGGTTGAAGAAAAATCTTGGATTGCACCTTTGCCTTTTCCGTATGATAAAAACCTGCCGGGTTATGTAAAAATGATGGAAATGTTTAAAGACAGCAATCATGCAAATGCGAATTTTCCGAAATCGCAGGCAATTAAAGATGCTACAATGGCTCATTTTTTACTTACAGAATCGCAACCTAACAGTATTTTTCTACATTTAAACGGATCGTACCACAGCGATAATTTCGAGGGAATTGCATGGTATATAAATCAGTACAATAAAGATAAAAAAATACAAACTATAAGCGTGGTTGAACAAGTAGATGTGAAAAAAATGGAAAAAGAACATCTTAAAAAAGCAACCTTCATTATTGTGGTAGATGCCGATATGCCAAAAAGTTACGAATAGTAGGTTGTAGAAGCTTTTTTGTTGCAAATACAATAATTTGTTTAAACTGATTATAAATAGCGAAATAAAGCAATTAACATTTTTTTTGTTTTTATAATTAGCTGTATTTTTGTGTGATTTTTTAAGAAGAAAAACTAGTAACATTACATTATGGCAAAATCTGCACTATTAAAGTCGTCAATCGGTAAAAAATACTGGATGGCACTTACAGGGTTATTTTTATGCGTGTTTTTGGTTGGTCACTTAGCAGGTAACTTGCAATTGATTTTTGGAACTGATTTACAGTTCAATCAATATGCGTACTTCATGACCTCAAATCCGGCGGTAAAAATTCTTTCTTACCTTACGTATTTCTCAATTTTATTTCATGCGGTAGATGGTATCATGCTTACCATTCAAAACAAAAAAGCGCGTCCAATAGGTTACGTAAAAAACAATGCAGCATCAAACAGTACGTGGCAGTCACGTAACATGGCGGTTTTAGGAACATTATTGCTTGTTTTTATTGCTACACACATGACGAATTTTTGGGCAAAAATGCATTTTAGCGACATGCCTTTACAACAACAAACGGTTTCACAAGCTGTTCCAATGACAGATCAAAAAATTGATTTGATTGTTTACAATACAACTACAGGTAGTTTTATTGCACAACAACAAGTTGAAAGTGGCGAGTTTGAAATAAGAAACAACAAAGAATTCTACATTAAAGGTACCGATGTTAAATTTGCAGAAGGCTACAAAGATTTATACAAAATCACTATAGAGTTTTTTAAAGATCCAACGTACGGTTTACTATTCACCATATTTTATGTGTTTTCTATGGTTGTGTTAGCATTTCACTTAATGCATGGATTTGCAAGTGCATTTCAATCGTTAGGTGCTAATAACCCAAAATACAACGGATTAATTAACGGATTAGGTAAATTATTTGCAATCATTATTCCATTACTTTTTGCAATTATTCCAATTTACATTCACTTCATTAAATAATCATATAAAGAAGATTGATTATGGCATTAGATAATAAAATACCACAAGGTTCTATTTCATCGAAATGGACAGATTATAAAGATCATATTAAATTAGTAAACCCAGCAAACAAACGTAATATCGACGTAATTATCGTTGGTACTGGTTTAGCGGGTGGATCTGCTGCTGCTACTTTAGCCGAATTAGGTTACAGTGTAAAAGCTTTTTGTTACCAAGATTCTCCACGTCGTGCACACTCAATTGCAGCACAAGGGGGTATTAACGCAGCTAAAAATTATGCAGGTGATGGTGACTCTGTTTACCGTTTATTTTACGATACAGTAAAAGGAGGCGATTACCGTGCTCGTGAAGCAAACGTACACCGTTTGGCTGAGGTTTCTGTAAACATCATCGATCAATGTGTGGCACAAGGTGTGCCGTTAGCACGTGAGTACGGTGGTTTGTTAGATAACCGTTCGTTTGGTGGAACACAGGTTTCACGTACATTCTACGCTAAAGGTCAAACAGGTCAGCAATTATTATTAGGAGCTTACTCTGCAATGAACCGCCAAATTGGTCGTGGAAAAATTAAAATGTACAACCGTCACGAGATGCTAGATTTAGTGATTGTTGATGGTAAAGCACGTGGAATTATTGCGCGTAACTTGGTTACAGGTGAAATTGAGCGTCACTCCGCACACGCAGTAGTTATTGCAACAGGTGGTTACGGAAACGTATTCTTCCTTTCAACAAACGCAATGGGATCTAATGTAACGGCAGCTTGGAAAGCACACAAACGTGGTGCTTACTTTGCTAATCCTTGTTACACACAAATTCACCCAACATGTATTCCGGTTACTGGTGATCATCAATCAAAATTAACGTTGATGTCAGAATCATTACGTAACGATGGACGTATTTGGGTGCCTAAAAAATTAGAAGATGCACAAGCAATTCGTGAAGGTAAAAAGAAGCCTACCGATTTAGCTGAAGAAGATAGAGATTATTACTTAGAGCGTCGTTACCCATCATTCGGTAACTTGGTACCTCGTGACGTTGCGTCGCGTGCTGCTAAAGAACGTTGTGATGCCGGTTTTGGTGTAAATGCAACTGGTGAAGCTGTTTATTTAGACTTCGCTGCTGCAATTGATCGTTACGGTAAAGAACAAGCTCGTATTCACCATTTAGATGAAAACGATGCGAAATTGGTTTATGATTTAGGTCAGAAAGTAGTTGAAAACAAATATGGAAACTTATTCCAAATGTACTACAAGATTGTAGACGAGAATCCGTACAAAACACCAATGATGATTTACCCTGCAGTACACTATACAATGGGTGGTGTTTGGGTTGATTACGATTTAATGACAACTGTTGAAGGATGTTACTGTATTGGTGAAGCAAATTTCTCTGATCACGGTGCAAACCGTTTAGGAGCTTCGGCTTTAATGCAAGGTTTGGCAGACGGATACTTTGTTTTACCTTATACAATTGGTAATTATTTGGCAGATGATATCCGTACAGGAACCATTTCTACCGATTTACCAGAGTTCGTTGAAGCAGAAAACAATGTACGTTCAATGATTGATCATTTCATGAACAATAAAGGACAACATTCGGTTGATTATTTCCATAAGAAATTAGGGAAAATCATGTGGAATAAAGTAGGTATGGCTCGTAATGAAAAAGGACTGAACGAAGCAATGGAAGAAATTGCAGCTTTACGTGAAGATTTCTACAAAAACGTAAAAGTTTCAGGTACTGCTGAATCATTCAACCAAGAATTAGAAAAAGCATTACGTGTAGCCGATTTCCTAGAATTAGGTGAATTATTTGCTAAAGATGCGTTACACCGTGAAGAGTCTTGTGGAGGTCACTTCCGTGAAGAACACCAGTCTGCAGAAGGTGAAGCAGAACGTGATGACGAAAACTTCTCATACGTTGCAGCTTGGGAATACAAAGGAAACCCGCGTGAAGCTGTTCTTCACAAAGAACCTTTAGTATATGAAAACATTAAAATGGTAACTCGTAGTTATAAGTAATTTAGTCGAAAGTCAACTGTCAAAAGTCCTAATGTCCGACTTTCGACATTCGACTTTAAGACTTTAAAAACTAGATAAGATGAATCTTACATTAAAAATTTGGCGTCAAAAAAACGCAAAAGATAAAGGTCAAATGGTCGATTATAAAATCGGCGGTATTGAACCGGATATGTCATTCCTTGAAATGTTAGACGTTTTAAATAACGAATTAGTAGAAAAAGGTGATGACCCTGTAGCATTCGATCACGATTGTCGTGAAGGTATTTGCGGTATGTGTTCTTTATTTATTAACGGTGAAGCACACGGACCAGATCGCGGTGTAACTACTTGTCAGTTACACATGCGTAAGTTTAAAGATGGCGATACTATTTATATTGAGCCATTCCGTGCCAAAGCATTCCCAGTAATTAAAGATTTAGTGGTTGATCGCGGGTCTTTTGACCGTATTCAGCATGCAGGTGGTTTCGTGTCTGTAAATACATCAGGAAATACACAAGATGCTAACGCATTGCCAATTCGTAAAGACAACGCAGATAAAGCGTTTGATGCAGCTACTTGTATTGGTTGTGGTGCTTGTGTAGCTACGTGTAAAAACTCATCGGCTATGTTGTTCGTTTCTGCTAAAGTTTCTCAGTTTGCTTTGTTACCACAGGGTAGAGTAGAAGCTACAGAACGTGTATTAAACATGGTGGAAGCTATGGATAACGAAGGTTTTGGTAACTGTACAAATACAGGAGCTTGTGAAGTAGAATGTCCTAAAGGAATTTCTTTAGAAAACATTGCACGTATGAATCGTGAATACTTATCAGCTTCAATAAAATAATTAAATTAAAATATTTTAATAGAAAAATCCGGACTTATATTCGGATTTTTCTATTTTAGCCAAAATTTAAACAACTTTTATGAACAACTTTTATTTATTCCTTATTACGCTTTTATCTTTTAGTGCGCATTCTCAATTTATTTACTGGAAAGCAAATGAGGAAATTCCTGAGCAAGCCATGGTATATATGAACGACAATACCACAAAAACAGGCTATATTAAAAACAATAAAGTTTCAAATGTAGGCAAGCGTATGCTAACGTTAGATCCTAAACTTTTTAGACATGGAGATGTAGAAGCTAATGCCATATTGTTTAAAGCAGAAGGAAGTGGGAGTTATGTTGAAATACCTGCAAATAATATAAAATATGTGGTTTTTTCTGGTGATGAGCCTACCCGTTTTGATCGAATTAATGTATATAAATTTGAGAGAAAATCATTAGAAGTAAAAGATAAAGAACCTGTAACAATGTTTCAAATACCAAGGGTTGATGATTATGTTGTTATGTATGCAAATTATTACATAAATCTTGGTAGAAACGGATCTTTAAACGATGAATTGTATTTTTACGTAAACCAGAAAGATAGCGATAAATCGTATTATATGAGATTTTTCTCGTTTAATAAAGACAAACAAATTTTTCCATATTTAAAGATTCTGGCACCTAAAAATGAAAAGTTCATTGCCTATATTGATAAGCTTTGTGATAAAAAATCAGTAGAATACAAAGAGTATAAAAAAGGAGAAGAAGAAGTGCTGCAAGAGGTTTCAAGCTACGCGAAAGAAAATAGAAAAGAACTTTCAATAGTTGATGGCCGTTCTATGTCTTACAATGCAAAATTTAGCTATATGTTTTCTTACATCGGTAAAAAATTAGAACAGTTTTCAAACTAATTCTTGTCTTTGGTTTTAATTTTATAAATTAGAACTATGAAAACAGCCTTAATACAATTCGATACCATTTGGGAAGATAAACAAGCAAATTTAGAGTATGTTCAAGATAAAATCTTGAATTTACCGAATGCTGTTGATCTTGTAGTATTGCCCGAAATGTTTACCACAGGTTTTACAATGACTCCGGAAATCGTTGCTGAAGATGAAATCGGTAAAACATTCCAAATTATTCAAAAATTAGCTGTAGATAAGCAAACTGCCATTATAGGAAGTTGGGTAGTAAAACAAGAAAATAATTATTATAACCGCTTGTTTTTTGTTTTTTCCGATGGATCTTATCAAACCTATAATAAACGACACTTGTTTACATTAGCGGGCGAAGAAAAGGTATATACACCAGGCAATGAGAAATTAATTGTTTCTTACAAAAATTGGAATATTTGCTTATTGGTTTGTTATGATTTACGTTTTCCGGTTTATTCGCGAATTGTAAATACTAATTACGATTTATTGGTTTATGTAGCTTCGTGGCCCAATCGTCGAATTGATGCTTGGGATGCTTTGCTAAAAGCACGTGCTATTGAAAATATGAGTTATGTTGTGGCAGTAAACCGTTGCGGAACTGATTTAAATGGAGTAGAATATTCGGGTCATTCACAAGTTATAGATTTCATGGGAAAAAATATTGTGGAGCCACTTATTGAGGATCAAATTGAAATAATAAAACTGGAGAAAGATCCTTTAAGAACAGCCCGACAAAAATTTGCATTTTTAAATGATGCTGATAATTTTAAAATATTATAAAAATCGTATTTTTATATTCAACATATATTGTAATAATTAATATATTTTAACTAAATTTAACACGCTTATAGAATTTCATTAAATGGGGTTTTATAAGTTTGTTTTGTTATTTTATTTTAAAAATATATTATAATGAAAAATCTAATCGCAAATATAGTATCGGTAATTACACTTTTAACTCTATCATCTGTAAATGCACAGGTTTTATTTAGTGATGATTTTGAAAGTTATAATGTAGGTCCTTTTCTAAATAATACGAATGGATGGCAGGTTAATGGTTTTTACAATGATGTTCGAATCTTTAATGAGCCTAATAGAGGTAAAGTGTTAGCTTGGGGATGGAATACAACACCAAATAATCTCTTTAGTATAGCTAAATGTGTTCAACCGGGTATTTTTAAAGATTATGACGAACGTGATTTAGGTAATGATGTTTTAAAATTAGAATTTGAATTTTGGTGTAAAGATTTTACAGGCAACTTTGCTGAGCTATTTGACTCAAGTGTTGGTTTTGAATCAAACGATTATTATTTTAAATGCGAAGTTAATGCGAATGAATCAATGATATATTCTTCATCAACACACCCAGCAAATTACAAAAAAGTATATAACCACAAATGGATAAAAGTTGAGGTGTATTTTGAGTATTTTGAAATTACGGATTCATGGGAAATTCACACATACATTCCTATGTTAAAATATTGGGGTGTTCAAAAAAGAACAACTCTTGGTTACCCAGATATATATATAGGTTTTGGTGTTTATAAACCAATAACATCTTATTCTGGGGCATTGATTAAGTATGATAATATTAAACTTTCGGCTGTACCCAATCGTCCGGCTTTTGTAAATGTAAATGAATGGATTTCCTCTAAATTTAATGTTTATCCAAATCCAACAACTAACGTTGTAAACATAACTAACAGTGAAAATATGTTGGTAAACCAAATAACAATTTATGATGTTACGGGTAAGCAGTTAAGTACAAAAAACTTTAACAACGAAACCGAAATACAACTAAATGTAGAAAACTTGGCAAGCGGTACGTATCTATTGCATTTGCAAACCAATCAAGGTATGGCCGTTAAAAAGTTAATTAAAAAGTAAACTTAAAAACCTTCCAATTTGGAAGGTTTTTAAGTTTATGGCATAACCAATGTTTCGTTTAATTCCCAATTGGCGCGTATATCAAATTCTTTTAAGAAGTTAATCACCTTTTCGGGCTGTCGTTTTTCCAAATAACTTCCGGTGTCCCATTTTTTGTTGCCGTTAGCATCTTCAATAATTCGAATGAAATATTTATCAGGTTCAATGGCTCGAAATTCAATAGAACTTTCCTCGGTTATATACAGGTAATCATACAGTTTTTCATCTTTAGTCAAAAGCTCAAAAATAATGGGGTAGTTCACCGTTCCCGAAAGTGTAAACGAAATGTTTCCGTACTCGGTTAGTTTTCCGGTTTGAAAGCGTTGGATCATTTCGGTTTTCAAAGCAGTATCGTAAAAATCGGTTACGCTGTTGGGTTTTAAAAATACCGTATATTTTTCTTCTTCCACTTTATCAAACAAAATCTTTACGGTGTTGTTCAGTGAATCGGTTTTAATAGTAAACGGAATCTGAAGCGAATCTTTACCAATAACCTGAATTAAATCGTTAGAAATACTTTTAAATGGTGTGTTTGTAGTAAATGAAATAGTATCTCTAAACTGAATCGTTCCACTTTTTGTAAACTTCACTTGTAGCGTATCAATTTGTTTTAAAGTTCGTTGATTAACAGAATGGATCTTTTCGTAATCGGTTGTTTTAAATTTAAACTGAAGCGAATCGTATTTATCAGTCGGTGTAAAAATGTAGATCGAATCTTTTCCCGGAACTTTCTGAATGCGCGATGCAATTGGTTTATTATTGCCTACTGCAGTTACCTTTAAATTTTTAGTATCACCTTCGTAAGCTGCCAACCATTTGTTCTGACTGACCAATGACGGACGGTATGCTGTTGCCTGCTTGGTTTCGCTAAATAATTTTACACTATACACACTATCTGTTGGTAAAGTAATAGGTGTTGAATGAAAACCTATTTTATCTGATTTTGGATCGAACTTATAATTGCTGCTTTTTTCCTGCAAGGCAACAAGGTAATAACTCCCGCTTTTTAAGTTTTCTAGGTCTGCGGTAGAAACGCTGTCTTTTACACTTGCTACATACAACGGTTTTTTCTTGTAGATGGTAGAATCGTTAAAACCTTCGGTTTCATACAAAAGCACATTTATAGTTCCGTTTGATTTTTTGCTGTAAGCATCTTCAAAATTGGTGGTCAGTTTTAATGAATCGATATAATCTCCTGTAGAAAAAACGTATTTGTAGTTTGTGTACGGATTTCCCTCATTATTATCCTGAATACTTTCGCCAAAATTAAAACTGTACGTAGTGCTTGCTTTAAGGGTGTCAAAAATCTTGATTTTTATAAATTTACTTGGATAACCCATTGGGGTAATTTCGGGCTGTATATCCATTGGCGGCGAAATAATCAGCTGTTGGTTAACTTTGTTCAGTTTAACATATTCATCAAAATTTATCTGTATGGTTTTTTCTTTGAAATGTGTACTGAAATTTTCCGGATTCGTAGACAAAATCACGGGCGCCAAGGTGTCTTTTAATCCACCAGTAATGGTTCCGCGTTTCGCACAGTTTGTAAACAGCACCAAAGTTAGTATCAATAAAAAACTAAAATATCTTAAAAATCTCATCAACTTAAATTTACCCTGCAAAGTAACTATTTTTATTTGATTTTTTCAGCGTGTATATGCCATAGTTAGTATGCTTATTTTATGGGTAGAATTTTTTAAGATGCATTTACCCGCAATTTCTAAAGTAGATCCGGTAGTCATAACATCATCAATCAACAAAATGTTTTTGTTTTGCAGGTCTTGATATTTTTCATTCACAACAAATTCGGTTTTACTTTCGGCACGTTGCCACATGCTTTTCTTGGTCTGCGTTTTAGTTTTCGATGTTTTAATAAGATAATCTTTATAAAACGGAATATTCAATTGTTTGCTTAATTCGTTTCCAAAACCATCTAACTGATTGTAACCTCGTTTTTTCTCTTTTGATTTATGCAATGGAATACAAACAATAAAATCAACCCAACTAAATACAGCATGATTTTTTAAATGCTGTAAAGTAAGTGTAGCAAAAAAGATAGAAATTTTCTGCTGATTTTTATATTTAAGTTCGTGGAGTAATTTCTGAACGATACTATTTTCGGCAAAATAAAAAGTTGCCATACAATGTTCTACAGAAAGTTTGCCATAAAACCGGCGTTTCATTTCTGTGTTTTGTGTAATAGAAAGAGGAATAAAATCTAAACTAATCAAACAATTGCTGCACAAGATATCATTCCTGCCTTGCAGAACTTCATCGCAACCATAACAAAGGTGCGGATAAAATAAATCAAAAACATCGATAATTGCCCACATTGCCAACAAGTTTTATGTACCTTTGCGTTAATATACAATAAAAAAACAATATTTTACAACTATTTGTTTTACAAACTTTAACAAACTGCAATTTTAGTATTTTTGCACTATGGCAAAACAAGAAGACATTTTTAAAAATGTAATTTCGCATG
>NZ_RQTJ01000034.1 GCF_003858535.1 Paenimyroides viscosum | reverse complement strand
CAATACAATATACTGATTTTTAATCTTTTGAGCAACTTTTTCTATAATGCACTACGGGTTATAGAATTAAAAATCGTTATAAATTAAATCACTCAATTATTCGTTATATTTGTAAAAAAGCAGTATAAAAATGAAAACATCGAATCAGTTATGTAACAGCTTTATTGTTTTTTTGTGTCTGAATTTTAATGGTTTTGCACAAGAACAAAATATAAAAAATCCAAATACTCAAATTATGACAGAAATAACACATTTAAACGCATTACATAAAACCGATAAACCTTTAAGTGTAAAGGTATTATTTAAAGGCGAAGAAGGTGTAACCCGCAGTCTGCTTATTAAAAAAGACGGATTGTTACCAGAGCACACCACCTCTATACCTGCAATTTTAGTATGTGTAACAGGTAAAGTGACCTATGAAGATGAAAGCGGTTACCAAACGGTTTTAGAACCTGGAAATTTTCAAACAATTGAACCAAACATCAAACATTGGGTAAAAGGTTTAGATGACAGTCAGTTATTACTGATGAAATAACCTTTTGCCAACCCACTAAGTAGCTTTAACAATGCACAAAAATTAATTCCTTTAAAATTTATTTTGCGTTCGCTGGCGTAATTTAGTGCATTTAAGAAAAAAGATAAATACCTTATCCGTTAGATACCGATGCGTATATTTTCCTTTGTATTTGTTTCTTTTGTTTTTTAACATTTAGTATATTTTGGATAGAACGGATAAAGTGAACCACTCGCAGCGGATGAAAGTGAGCATAGTAAAGTAGGTGCTCAAAATCGATTCATCTGAGTATAAATTTAGTAATTATTTTTTAATTTTTTGCGCATAGATTCTCCTTTAATATCTATCCTATGTGCAGTGTGTACAAGGCGATCCAAAATAGCATCTGCTATTGTTTGTTCGCCAATAATATCATGCCATGCTTCAACTGGTAATTGCGAGGCGATGATAGTACTGTGTTTACCGTGCCTATCCTCTATAATTTCCATAAAAGAATTTCTGTTTATCGTGTCCAAAGCTTTAAGCCCAAAGTCATCTAATATCAGTAGATCTTGTTTTTCCAGTTTATTGATCTGTTTTAAATAGGAACCATCTGCTTTAGATGTTTTCAGCATTGTAAAGAGTTTGTTGGTGTTAAAATACATTACTTTATAACCTAATGAACAAGCTTGATGACCAATTGCGGATGCCATATAACTTTTCCCTGCACCGGTGCTCCCCGTAATAAGTATGTTCTGTTTTTGTGCTATAAAATTGCAACTGGAGAAGCGTTGTATTTGATTTTTATCCAAGCATCTTGAAGCATCATAATCGATAGCTTCTATGACGGCACTGTACCTAAAATGTGCGGCTTTCGTTAATCGTTCTATCTTTCGGTTTTGCCGGTCATCCCATTCACTCTGAAGGAGATATGCAATTAGTTCATCATTGGTGTAGAGGTTTGTGTTCTGTGGTAATAAACTCCCCTCAAAAGCTCTATACATTCCGTATAACCTTAGCTGTTTCATGTGTTCTAATGTCTGTGTATTCATTGTTTAAGTTTTAATTTATTTATAATAATTACTGCCTCTAATATTGTCGTGCCGGGGTATATCGGGTTGTTCTTCTACCTGCTCATCTAAAGTATCCCACCCGTTTTTAAGGATGCGTTCTATAATATTGTAGTTGTGCGCACCGTATTCCAAAGCGCGTTTACAGGCATTTTCCAGTCGTATATTGCCCACTTTTTTGGCGAGGTGCAATATACCCAAGCAGGATTTAAAAGATTGCTCGGGATGTTGTTTTTTGTCTAGTATTTTAATGATCAATACTTTGCAGTGATCTCCTATCTGGTGGGCCCAGACAATAAATTTTTCACTACTCCATTCACTGACAAAACGGTGATGGGACGGCATGTGTTCCTTTATGGAGGTGTAGCCATATTTTTGTTTTGATCTTGTGTGTACTGCCAGTACTGCCTGCTGATGGTAAACTTCCACGGCGTTATCAGAATAAATAACCTTGACCTGTTTTCCTATATTTTGATAGGGTACGCTATAGTAGTGTTTATCTTTTCCGAAGTAAATATGACTGTTTTTATGAACCGTGGCATTGGCGGAACGTTTGATCTCATAGCGCTTTGATGGGAGTGCTTTGAGTTGGTGTTTTTCAACCTCTTCAAACAAAGAATAGCGTGAGTACTCGCGGCCCCTAAAAGACATGTTGTTATGTAATTTAAGCTGTTCTAATATGGCTTTGTTGAGTTCGGATTTACTATGGAAGGTCTCATTGCGCAACGGAGCAAATACGCGGGTATATATAATGCGCACAGCGTTTTCAACAATAGCCTTGTCTCTGGGCTTATAGGCCCTAGTGGGTAAAACTACTGTTTCATAGTAGGTGGCAAAGTCGGCAAAATCTTGATTTACCTTTGGCTCGTACCGACTGCTTTTGGTAACGGCAGCTCTTAGATTATCTGGAACTAATGCCTGTGGGACGCCCCCGTAAAACCAAAGGGCATTTTCAACGCAGGCTATGAAATCTTCTTTCTTTTGGCTCTCACAGGCTTCTACATATGTATATTGACTGCTGCCCAAAACACATACAAAAACTTCCAGATCTTGTATTTCTCCTGTGTGAGGATCTACAATGGAGAGCTTCTTCCCGGTAAAGTCGATGAACAGCTTGTCACCAGCTTTATGGGTAAAGTGCATCACCGGAGATACTTCTTTTGCCCATTCCCGATACCAATACCTAAACTGGGTAATCTTATAACCATCGGGATGTTTGGTATAATATTCCTGCCAGAGCAGTTCTTTGGTAACTCCGGTTTTGCGAAGCTCTTTATCAAAATAAGGAAAGTACTTTTCTAAGGTCAATAACTGTGGGCTTTTATCCTTATGGTCGGATTTAAACAAGCTATTCAGTTCCTCGTGTGTCATGGCTGACACTTCGTAACTAGTAAGGCTGTAACGCTTAAAAAAATCAATATACTTGGTGATGGTGTTGCGCGAAAGTCCTATAATTAGACTTATTTTACGCTTGCTGACACCTTCGCTGTAGAGTTTAAAAATCTGTTTTATTTTTCGCATATCTATTTGTGTATTTGCCATGATCTTTTTTAATTAAAAAAGATCGGGAAATCTGTACAGATAGAATCGATTTTTAGTGGTTCACTTTCATCCGCTGAAGGTGGTTCACTTTGAGCCGTTGCGCTATGCTCACTTTAATCCGCTGAAGGTGGTATACTATAGCCGTTTTTTGCAACCAAAAGAAGAAAAAACTAATTCAAGAATCGTTTCTTACAAAAGAATTACAAGTTGATTATATAAAAAGTATGAACAGACAATTAAAACAAATTGATGTAATATAATATTAGATTTTTGTAAATTTATACTACAATAGTAGTAGTTGTTCACATTTTAGCTACTTAAATAATACCATAATGTTACTTATATCATTATCAAAAGTCCAAAGAAAAATCGTTGAAAGTATCCGTGCCCGACGATTACAAATGGAACTGACTCAGGAAGGTTTGTCGGAAAGAGCTGGGTCCCATTATCAACATTGCGAAAATTTGAACAAAAGGGTGTAATTTCTTTAGATTCATTTTTAAAAATACTTTCAGTTGTTGGCGGATTAGAAGAGATGGTTGATGTTTTAAAACCCAAGGAGCAAGATTTCAAATCTATATATAGCTCCAGTCAATAAACATCATTTGAAAATAAATATTTTTAAATTTATATTATAATATAAAAAATAACTATATTTGATTGTTATTTAGATTATAATATATATTATGTTGGAGTTTGCTACCATAAAAGATATTCAAAAAGCGTTAGGCGAATGGTGTAAGTTATTGCGTAAGCGAGAGAAATTAACACAACAAGATTTAGCTTCTGAATTAGATTTATCGCCAATTACCATTTCTAAACTAGAAAATGGTGAGAATACTACGCTTGAAACTGTTTTAAAAATCTTACAACATTTTGATGAAATGAAAAACTTTAATCAATTCATTCAAAGTAAAATAACAAATTTAAACAATAGTAAATCTTTGTATTAATATGGCTAAAAATCAAATCATATCGGTTGTTTATAAAGACATGGAAATTGGTAAAATAGGTTATGATGCAGATCAAAAAAAATCTTTTTTTCAGTATCATCCAGATTTTTTAGCGAGCAATCAATATAAAAGAATGTTTCCGTATATCATTCGTAGAACACCTAGTGTACAGGTGTTTTCTGAATTTGAAGGTGAAACATTCAGAGGCTTACCTTCCATGATAGCCGATTCACTTCCTGATGTTTTTGGTAATTTAATTTTTAAAGAGTGGTTGGAATTCAATCATAAAAAAGCTGTAAATATTTCTCCATTAGAACAATTAACCTATGTAGGTAAGCGTGGAATGGGCGCTTTAGAATTTATGCCTTCAAAAACGATTACTACAGAAGCTGAAATTAATATTGATGAGATTTCAGAGGTTGTAAAAAAGGTTTTAGATGTAAAGTCATCTATTCATGAAAAAAACCTAAGTGATTTAGCTTTACGTAATATCTTTAAAATTGGAACATCGGCAGGAGGTGCTCGGCCTAAAATTTTGATTTCTGAACATAAACAATCAGGTGCTATTATTGCTGGTGATCTTGAAAGTTCAGATACGTATAGTCACTATTTAATCAAATTAGCCATCGATGAAGAATCGGGTTATTCAAAAGAAAAAGTAGAATTTGTATATTATCAATTAGCTACTTCTATTGGAATAGAAATGATGCCTTCTAAGTTGATTGATGATAAACATTTTGCTACGCTGCGTTTTGATAGACAAAACGGTGAAAAGCAACATGTTTTAACAGCCTCTGGAATGACAGGATGGGATTTTAAAAAACCTGAGAATTCAAATTATGACAATCTTTTTAAATTAGCTATTGATTTAAAAGTTCCACATAAAGATATTCAGCAGTTATTCAAACGCATGGTTTTTAATTTGGTTTTTGCAAATATTGATGACCATTTAAAGAATTTTAGCTTTATTTACGACGATGAAAAAGACAAATGGAATCTTACACCAGCCTACGACTTAACGTATCCTTTAGATGCTTTAATGAATTATACTCGTGTTTCAAGAGCAATGGCTATTAATAATAAACGTGCGGATATTAATAGGCAAGATGTATTAGATTTAGCCGAACGTTATTCGATAAAAAATGCAAAAGGAATTATAAATGAAGTAGTGGAAGCAACCGAGCATTTTAAAAAATTATGTGACGAGCAAAATCTGCCTGATAAAGTAATTCAAAAAATTTATTCTGAATTTAATTTTTTACTTTAAACTAATTTTATGTACCACTATTGTACAACATATTGTTTGTAAACCCTTATTAATAAAGAGAAGTAAGATATTGTATCGGAAAGTAATATTAGGTATGCAAAAATATAAAACTAAAGAAGTAATGATTTGGAATTTTACCTAAAACCCCAAATCTCTTTCTATTTCTTCCATTTCAATGATATCGAAACCTTCTTGTAGCGTTGGCACAACGATTATCTCTTCAGAAACCTCATCAAAATCAATATCTGCAACAATTACAAACGATTTTTTTTGCTTTTTTTGAAGAATCGCTAATGATTCAAAAGGAATAAGTTCTGAAGGACGTAATTCAGTTTCTTCTAAATCAATAATGATGTTTTTATCTTTAAATACGTTTGGCTGATCAATTATTTTAGCTGCAAAATCAGTAAGATCTTCACTACTTTTTTTAAATACAACCACGTTATTTTTTTCTTTCACTTTCATATGTAGATATTTATATTTTTATTGGTCATATAGAATCGCTTTATCTTTATTTGTGTTTATTTGCAACAAACAATTTCTTAATGGCAATTTCATATTTCTTTTAAAAATACTATTATTTTATCTTAGATGCAAGTAAATAAATAACTGCCATACGTACTGCCACTCCGTTTTCTACCTGATCTAATATGACAGATTGTTGTGAATCGGCAACATCTGATGTGATCTCTACTCCCCTATTTATTGGTCCGGGATGCATTATGACTATTTCTTTGTTTAAAGAATCTAGCAACTCTTTATCTACGCCGTATTGTTGTGCGTATTCGCGTGTTGATGGAAAATAATTTACATCTAAGCGTTCGTTTTGTACACGTAGCATATTTGCAACATCGCACCACTCCAATGCTTTACGCAAATTTGGTTCGTATTTTACACCTAAATCGGTAATATAACGTGGAATTAAGGTTTTGGGACCGCAAACCATAACTTCGGCTCCTTGCATCTGTAATGCAAAAATGTTCGATAATGCTACACGTGAATGTAAAACATCACCTACAATAACAACTTTTTTTCCGCCAACTTCACCTAAACGTTCACGTATTGAAAAACTATCTAATAAAGCTTGGGTTGGGTGTTCATGTGCGCCATCGCCTGCGTTTACAATACTTGCCTTTACATTGCGAGATAAAAAATGAGCCGCACCCGGATTGCTGTGGCGCATAACAACCATATCAACCTTCATTGATAAAATGTTGTTTACGGTATCAATTAAAGTTTCGCCTTTTTTAACCGACGATTGTGCTGCGGAAAAACTAATAACATCTGCAGACAAACGTTTCTGTGCTAACTCAAAAGATAATTTGGTACGGGTACTGTTTTCAAAAAATATATTTGCAATGGTGATATCGCGTAACGAAGGAACTTTTTTAATAGGACGATTAATTACTTCTTTGAATTGATCTGCTGTTTCAAAAATTAAATCAATATCGTTTTTATTGATGTATTTAATACCTAATAAATGGTTAACGCTTAATTCTTTCATTTGAATTTGCTGTTGTGTTGTTTTAAATTATGAAGGATTAGAAATTAGATACACTTCGTCTTTTGGTGCATCATCGTTTTTCCATTGAACTCTCACCTTTTCGTTATTGAAGGCATCAACCTGACGACCACGGTAATCGGGCTGAATTGGTAAATGTCTGCTGAATCTACGATCTATTAATACTAATAACTCAATTTCTTTTGGTCTGCCAAACGACTGAATTGCTGTTAAAGCGGCACGAATGCTTCTGCCTGTATGTAAAACATCATCAATAAAAATTACATTTTTATCTTCTACTAAAAAATCTATTTGTGTTTTATTGGCTTCTAAAGGTTTATCGTTTCTTCTAAAATCGTCTCTAAAAAAAGTTATATCAAGAAAACCAAGATCAATGGTAGAAATTCCGTATTCGTTTTTTAGAATATTGGTAATACGATCTGCCAAAAATTTACCGCGTGGTTGAATACCTATTAATACCGTATTAGAAAAATCGTTATGTTTTTCTATTAGTTGGCACGCTAAACGATGTAAGATGATATCAACTTCTTTTGAAGTTAATAGTATTTTTGAACTCATAGCGAAGTATTGTTTGGCTGTAAAATTACTATTTTATAATTATTTTAGCTATTATTTGGTTGACTTTTTTTAAACGTAAAGTATGTTTATTGATTACTTTTTACTTATTTATTGGGCATAAAAAAATCTAACTTTTATAAAGTTAGATTTTTTAGTACTTATATTACTCTTCTTCCTCTTCGTCGTCTTCGAAATCGTCGTCATCAGCAAAATCATCGTCGTCATCATCGTCAAAATCTTCATCCTCTTCTTCTTCTACATCATCGTCATCGTTCTTTTTCGAAGATTTCTTCTTCGAAGATTTTTTAGATGTAACTTCATCATCGTCTTCTTCAATGTCTAAATCTTTAACATTTATAGAATCAACTTCTGGGATTTCTTCTTCTTCTTCAAAGTTTTCAATTCTGTCTTGAAGTTTGGTACTAACTTTTACTAAATAAATAGTATCGTCTGTTTTAACTTCAACTGCTTCTATAAGTTCAGCTTTAGCATTGCTAAATTGAATGACATCGGCATCATCATATCCGTCAGGAAATCTTTCGACTAACAAGCTTAAAATTTCGTTTGTTAATTTTGCGTAATCAACAATTATTCTCTTCATTATTGTGGTAGTTATTGTGTTTCAAAAATACAATAGCTGTGCGGTATTATGCAAATAAATACCTACTTTTTTTTATTTTTTTTTATTGACCTAAGATATAAGCAAATACCAACGGCGCAACTATAGTAGCATCAGATTCTATCATGAATTTTGGCGTATCGGTATCTAATTTACCCCATGTAATTTTTTCGTTTGGTACTGCACCAGAATAAGATCCGTAAGATGTTGTTGAATCTGATATCTGACAGAAATACGACCAGAAAGGAACATCGGTCCATTCTAAATCTTGATACATCATTGGCACCACACAAATAGGGAAATCACCCGAAATACCACCTGCAATTTGGAAGAAACCTACTCCTTTTCCGCCAGAATTTGCACGGTACCATTCTGTTAGGTAAATCATATATTCAATACCCGATTTTACTGTTGACGCTTTTAAATTTCCTTTAATTACGTTTGATGCAAAGATGTTTCCTGTGGTAGAATCTTCCCAACCCGGACAAACTATAGGTAAGTTTTTCTTAGCAGCTTCTACAATCCAAGAATCTTTTGGATCAATTTCATAATATTGTTCTAAAACTCCCGAATTTACTACTTGGTATAAAAATTCGTGTGGCAAATAACGTTCTCCTTTTGCTTCTGCAGCATGCCAAACATCTTCTAAATGTTGTTGTAAACGGCGAAACGCTTCTTCTTCTGGAATACATGTATCGGTAACACGGTTAAAATGGCTGTCTAACAATTCACGTTCATCTTCCGGAGTTAAATCTCTCCAGTTTGGAATTCTTTTGTAGTGTGAATGTGCTACCAGGTTCATTACATCTTCTTCTAAATTGGCTCCGGTACATGAAATAAAGTGTACTTTATCTTGACGGATCATTTCTGCCAACGAAACACCTAATTCTGCGGTAGACATTGCACCACCTAACGAAATAAGCATTTTACCGCCTTCTAATAAATGTTGTTCGTACCCTTTAGCTGCATCAACCAAAGCTGCTGCGTTGAAATGACGGTAATTATGTTCGATAAACTGTGAAATTGGTCCTTTCATAATTCTATTATTTTTCTTTATTATTTGTTTGTTTATTATTTGAATAGCCTAATATTTTTAATACATCTTCTGCGGTTTGCTGTTCCGAGAAAACCTCGGTTGCCAAAATTCCGTTTTCGTCACGATCTATTAAAATATGTTTTGGTTGCGGAATTAAACAGTGGTGTATTCCTCCTTGTCCGCTAATTTGTTCTTGATAAGCCCCTGTGTTAAAAAACCCAATGTATAAAGGTTTATCTTTATTGAATTTTGGCAAATAAATGGCATTTAAGTTTTGTTCGGAATTGTAATAATCGTCAGAATCACACGTTAATCCGCCTAAAAACACACGTTCGTACGTATCATTCCAACGGTTTACTGCCATCATTACAAAACGTTTGTTAATTGCCCATGTATCTGGTAAAGTGGTAATGAAAGAAGAATCGATCATGTTCCACTTTTCACGATCGTTTTGTTGTTTTTGATACAATACTTGGTAAATAGCACCGCCAGATTCACCAACAGTAAAAGAACCAAACTCTGTAAATATATTTGGAACTTGAACATCAGCTTCTTCACAAGCTAATTTAATTTGGTTAACGATTTCATCTACCATATACGCATAATCGTAATCAAAAGCCAATGAGTTTTTAATTGGAAAACCACCACCGATGTTTAAACTATCTAATGTAGGGCTTTCCTTTTTTAAATTTGTATAAACTTTCATACATTTACTTAACTCATTCCAATAATAAGCTGTATCGCGAATACCTGTATTAATGAAAAAGTGTAACATTTTCAATTCTACATTTTGGTTTTCAGCGACTGTTTTACGGTAAAAAGGCAAAATGTTTTTATACCCAATACCTAAACGCGAAGTATAAAATTCAAATTTTGGTTCTTCTTCTGAAGCAATACGTATTCCTATTTGGAATTTACCTTTAATACCTTCTTGAAGTAAATCTAACTCTTCGTAGTTGTCAATAACAGCAATGGTTTTTTTATGTCCGTTATTAATTAAACGTGTTATGTTTTCAATGTATTGATCGCGTTTAAAACCATTACAAACTACATACGTATTTTTATTTATTTTCCCTTTTTCTAATAAATGTTCCACAATATTAATGTCAAAAGCAGAAGAAGTTTCAATATGAATGTCATTTTTAAAAGCTTCGTTCATTACATATTCAAAATGCGAACTTTTTGTACAATAACAATAAACATATTTACCTTCGTACTTATGCTTCTCCATTGCATTTCTAAACCAAGTTTTAGCCTTGTTTATATTGTTAGAAATTTGTGGTAGATAAGTGAATTTTAATGGTGTTCCATATTGTTCTACCAATTTCATTAAATCGATATTATGGAACATTAAATTGTCTTTATTTAATGTAAATTCTTCTTGTGGGAAGTAAAATGTTTGGTTAATTAGGTCGAAATATTTTGTATTCATTAAAAATCTGCTTTAAACAATTAAAATTAAGTTAAATGTATCTGATATAAATACAATCTTCAAACCCTTAAATTGGCGAAAGCAATCGATAATTTTTGATTGTAAATTTCACTTAAATATACGGTTTTTACAGGCTTGTGCACAATGGCAACAAAACCCAACAGTTTTATTATACAACTAACTTTTAAAGATAATTGATTAAAAACATTTTTTATAAAACGATTACAATTTTTGTTCACTTACAAAATTTAATAACGTTAATAGTAATTAGTTTAACATATAATCGTTAAAAGCCTCGTTAATCAACTCACTTTCAACAATTTCATTAATAACACCGCTACCAATATCGGTTAACAACGTAAACTGTACCATACCGTTTACATTTTTTTTATCGTGTATTAGTAAATGTGTACAAATTTCAATATCATTTTCGGTAAAAACAATACTTTCAAACATCAAATTTAAAGTTTCTTTTATTTCTAAATAAGATTTTTTTGTTAACAAGTTCTTTTTGTACGAAATAAAGGCTTCTAAAATCATGCCTATTGCAATAGCTTCGCCATGTAACAAAGGCTGAATGCCTTTTCCGGAATTACTGTATGTTTCTAGTACATGCCCCAAAGTATGTCCGAAATTTAATAATTTGCGGACATTTTTTTCTAAAGGATCTTGCAAAACAATTTCATTTTTAATAGAAACCGAATGATAAATAAGCAACAACAAATCTTCGGTTGTTAATTCGCCTAAATTTTTAAGCTGGTTCCAATACGATGCATCGGCAATTAATCCGTGTTTAAACATTTCTGCCAAGCCCGAGCGCATTTGGTTTCCCGGCAATGTTTCCAAAAAAGCAGTATCAATTAAAACCATTTGCGGTTGCGAAAAACTGCCTACCATATTTTTTAATCCGCCTAAATTAACGCCGGTTTTTGTTCCTACCGATGCATCAACCATTGCTAGCAAACTTGTGGGTATGTTTACAAAATCGATCCCTCTTTTATAGGTTGCAGCTACAAATCCGCCTAAATCGCAAACCATACCGCCACCTACATTAATAAGAAGTGCTTTTCTGTCTATATTCAATTCCACCAAACTCTCCCAAACAGCAGTACAGGTTTCAATGGTTTTGTTTTCTTCACCTTGTTCAATTTCAATAATTTCAAAGGTAACTTCAACAGCCAGCCATTGTAAAACATAATTTAAACAATGCTTTGCTGTATTTTCATCAACCAAAAATACAATTTTACTGTATTTTTTATCGTTAATGAGCTGTGAAAGTGTTGAATAATAATCAATTCCGAAACCAACAATGTAATTTGCCGCCTGTATTTGCATGCTTAAAAAAAATTTGATGTAAAAATAAAGCAATTTTTATAACTATTGTATCTTTGCAACACAACTTTAAACCGAATGGAAAAGATATTTGATAATACCGAGGTTGCTTTTGCATTAAAAAACAACACCGAACTAAATAAAGCATATTACTTATTTAAACTAATTAGTAGTAACTCATTGGTTAAAATAGGTACTTCTTTAACAAGTTTTGCCATATCAACAAACCTGCCTGTAAAAGGATTGATAAAATCTACTGTATTTGATCATTTCTGTGGGGGTGTTACCGAACAAGACTGCTTAAAAGTGGTTGATAAAATGTACACAAAAGGTGTTTCATCGGTCTTAGATTATTCTGTTGAAGGAAAAGAAACGCAGGAACAATTTGATCATGCGTTGCAAATGACCTTAAGAACAATTGATTTTGCTAAAGAACATGAAGCTATTCCGTTTGCTGTTTTTAAACCTACAGGTGTTGGCAGATTTTTCTTATTTGAAAAGAAAGGTGAAAATTTACCTTTTACCGATGCCGAACAACAAGAATGGAACCGCATTGTAGAGCGTTTTGACATTATTTGCAGAACAGCTTATGAAAAAGATGTTTTATTATTGGTTGATGCCGAAGAAAGCTGGATGCAAGATGCTGCCGATGATTTGGTTTTAGAAATGATGCGCAAGTACAACAAAGAGAAATGTATTGTTTTTAACACAGCACAAACGTATCGTTGGGATCGATTTGATTTTGTTAAAAACACACACGCTATTGGTTTACGCGAAGGTTTTCATGTTGGTTTTAAAGTGGTACGTGGTGCATATATGGAAAAAGAGCGTGCACGTGCAGAAGAAAAAGGCTACCCATCGCCTATTTGTGCTACCAAGGCTCAAACCGATGCCACTTTTAACAAAACAGTTACCTACATGGTGGAAAACCTAGACAATAAAATTGCGTTGTTTGCCGGTACGCATAACGAAGACAGTAGTTATATGTTAATGGAACTGATGACCAAAAACAACATTCCGCATACCGATAAACGTATTTGGTTTGGGCAATTGTACGGTATGAGCGATAATATTAGCTACAACCTATCGCACCACAATTACAACGTAGCTAAATATTTGCCATTTGGACCTGTTTATGATGTGGTGCCTTATTTAATACGTCGTGCAAATGAAAACACATCGGTAGCCGGACAAACAAACCGCGAATTAGATTTATTGAATAAAGAATTAAAAAGAAGAAGATCGAAATAAATAAATTTATCAAAATCCTGTAAAAAAGTAAAGCACTCTAAAATGGAGTGCTTTACTTTTTTTGGTATATGCTTAAAGATTTCAACGGAAGGACAAACATAATGTTTGATCTATACAAAAATTAGAATCAGCTTTTATCTTTATTCAATTTACTGTGAAATCGCGAATAGCTAAAATAAATCAGTAAACCTATAATTAACCAAACACTAAAGTACAGCCAGTTCCAAATGGTTAATTCTGCCATCATGTATATACAGCAAATTAATCCTAACATGGGTATTAAGGAAAGGTTCTTTTTAAAACTCCAGATACACAAGAAAATCATCGCTATTAAAAACAACCACATGGGTATTTTGTGTTTGAATAAATCAAATCCTTTTTCAAACTTTAATTGTTGATCTACCGGAGCTTTTTCAATTAGAACCACATACTGATCTCCTGATTTTTCTCTTACAGAAGATAGCATCGCTTCTAAATCATCATTAAAATCAGTTATATTTACTTGATAATACGTTTGTAAATAAGAAGATACCTTTGCTGCATCATCTTTAGAAAGCTGTGTAACAAAATTGGTAGGTTCATAAACTTGTGGCGTATTATAAACAAAAGCTTCTACTCCACTTTTATTCCAGATAAAAATAGAAATCAATCCTAAAATAAATCCAACAGGTAAAATATACTTTCCGTTTAAATACGGAATACGGAATTTTCCACGCGGAATATCTTTATCCTGCAAAACCAAAACTCCGGCACAAACCAACGAAAAGGCAAACAACGTTCCTATACTGCACAAATCGGTTACCATGGTTAAATTCATAAACAACGCAGGAACAGCCACTACAAAACCGGTTACAATCGTAGCAAAAGAGGGTGTTCTGTATTTTGGATGCACTTTAGAAAACTTTTTAGGAAGTAGTCCGTCACGGCTCATACTCATCCAGATTCTAGGTTGTCCCATTTGAAAAACCAAAAGCACACTTGCCATAGCAACTACGGCGCTTACAGCTACGATTCCGGCAAACCATTTTAAATTAACCTGATCAAAAACAAACGCCAACGGATCGCCCACATTCAGCTGTTTGTAATTAACCATACCGGTTAAAACCAACGCAATGGCAATGTATAAAATAGTACAGATAACGATTGACCAAATCATGCTTCGAGGCAAATCGCGCTGCGGATTTTTACATTCTTCGGCTGTGGTAGAAATGGCATCGAAACCAATATAGGCAAAGAAAACTGCCGATACCCCTTTTAAAACACCCGATAATCCGTTGGGTGCAAATGGATCGAAATTATCGGTATCAACATAAAAAATTCCGACAATTAAAACCAACGCAATAACAGCTAACTTCACATAAACCATGATATTGCTGGCGTTTCGAGATTCTTTCATACCGCGATAAACCAACCAAGTAATCAACACAATAATTGCCAATGCAGGAATATCTGCCACAAAATGAAAACTACCAATTTGCGGAGCGGTTGTCCAAGCGGTATGTGCCAATTGTAAATTATTCGGCAAGTTTTCAAACAATTTACCATTGTTCATTAAAGCAACAGCATCGTTAAAACCATTACTTGCCGAGAGGTAATCCATTTGAATCCACTGTGGTAAATGAATGCCCATATTGCTTAACAAGCCTGTAAAATAATCGCTCCAAGAAATTGCCAAAGTGATGTTTCCAACAGCATACTCCATGATTAACGACCACCCAATGATCCATGCAATTACCTCACCAAAAGCTACATAACTATAAGTATAGGCACTACCCGAAACTGGAACCATTGATGCAAATTCGGCATACGCCATAGCGGCAAACCCACAAGCAAAAGCGGTAAACATAAACAGGAAAATCACAGCCGGACCACCATCAAAACTTGCCTGCCCAATGGTACTGAACACACCGGCACCGACAATAGCGGCAATTCCGAAGAATATTAAATCTTTTTGAGTTAAAAATTTCCCTAAGCTATCTTTTTTACCTTCATTCGCCTGTAATTCGGCTAAAATATCGGTCACATTTTTTTTTCGGAATATATTCATCTATGGTAAAAACTATGATAATTGTTATTGATTGATTTGGTAAATCTACCTAATTTTACAGAAAAATTCCAAGTTTTTTAAAATTCGTTTACTATAAGCTATATCTATTGATTGATAAATTTAAACAATAAAATTCTTATGGTATTACCGTATTTTGAAGGTATCTTTGCAGTATAAAATTGAGAACTAACAAACATTAATAACTTTAAAAAGATAAAATTATGGCTTTAGTAGGAAAACAATTTCCGAACATTACAGTAGATGCAATTTCTGAAATGGGAGACAATTTAAGAATCAATGTTTTAGAAGAAGCAACAAAAAACAACAAAAAAGTAATATTATTCTGGTATCCAAAAGACTTTACTTTTGTTTGCCCAACAGAATTACACGCTTTCCAAGCAGCTTTACCAGAATTTGAAAAAAGAAATACCATGGTAATTGGTGCATCTTGTGATACAAACGAAGTTCACTTTGCTTGGTTAAACACTGCAAAAGACAACGGTGGAATTGAAGGTGTAACTTACCCTTTATTAGCTGATACTACAAGAAACTTATCAAGCGTTTTAGGAATTTTAGATGTAACTTCTGAAGTTTATAACGAAGAATTAGATTCAGTTCAAATCGAAGGATCAAACGTAACGTACCGTGCTACTTATTTAATTGACGAAACTGGAAAAATTTTCCACGAAGCAGTTAACGATATGCCTTTAGGACGTAATGTAAACGAATTTATCCGTTTAATTGATGCTTACACACACGTACAAACACATGGTGAAGTTTGTCCGGCAAACTGGGAAGAAGGTAAAGAAGCTATGAATGCTGACCGTAAATCTACTGCCGAGTATTTAGCAACACACTTAAACTAATATATACAAGTATTATATTATAGAAATCCAAATTCTTATATATACTTGTAAGAGTTTGGATTTTTTTAACCTAAAATATTAAAAATATGTTATTAGAATTAGATCAAGATAATTTACAAGAAATACTTTCTGCAAACACTAAAGTTGCCGTACAATATTCTGCTTCATGGTGCGGAAACTGCCGTATTATGAAACCAAAATTCAAAAAAATGGCAACCGAAAAAGAAGATGTTACTTTTGTAATTGTAGATGCAGAGAAATTTCCTGAATCAAGAAAATTAGCTAACGTGTCAAATTTACCAACTTTCGCTATTTTTAATAATGGTGCTTTAGTTGATGAAACACAAACGAATAAAGCCGATGTTTTGGCAGAATTAGTTAATAAATTAGCTTAATTATGAAACTACCTGTAATTAAACATTTAACTGAATTTATTCAGGAAAATGATCAAGATTATATCAATGAAACCATTGACGTTTTAGAAGCTTTATGCGAAGTTCCTTCTTTAAAAGATGAAGAATTAGATGTAATTGCCGAATTAATTTCAAATATGTATGGTGCCGTTGAAGTTGATAAGCTGATAAAAGCGGGAACGCCTAAAAAAGAAGCTTTAAATACTTTTATGCAACGCGTATTGGGATCTATAGATAAATAATAAAAAGCAGAACGTAAATGTTCTGCTTTTTTAATTAAGAATAGTAAGAGTTACTTCTTTATCATTTTCTTGTTCATTATTCTACCGTCTTTGGTTTCTATTTTTATAATGTAAACACCGCTTGAAAAATCAGTATAAATTTCTTTCACAGGACTAGAATTCGAAACCGTTTTAATAATTCTACCTTTATTATCAAATATCTTGATACTTTTTATAATTCCTTCATAATCCTCTACAAAAAAGCGATCTTTAAATGGGTTGGGATAAACTTTAATAAATTGTTCCAAAGGCTCTTCTATTGATAGAGGTGTATCTAAAAGTAATCGTGCTAAAGTAAAATTATGATTAGAGTTTAGGACTGAATTACCACCAATAATCAACGTATCATTTCCTTGTAACTTAATATGTTCTGGCCAATCGTCGCCTGATGACGCATCAATATCTACCAAACCTTTACCATTATTAAAAGTAATATCTAAATCACCATCGGTGTCAAAACGGACAATACGATAGGCAAGCCCTCCCAGAGCAGACTTTGTTCCACTCCCAATAATAATTTTTCCGTCGGTTTGCACAGTCATTACCCTTGGTCTGAAGGAATATGAGAGAATCTTCATACCATTTGTGCCAAAAGTAGTATCAAATGAACCATCTAAATTTATTTTGAGTAAAAAAGATGTTAACTCAGAGCCTCCTACTATAATTTGTCCGTTTGGCAATTGGCCTGCCGAGTGCAAATACTCCGTAATGTTTGTTATTGGGTTATAATTAAAAAGATCAATGACTACTTTTCCGTTAGTTCCAAATGCGGTGTCAAAATTTCCTTGTGTATCAATTTTACAGTATGCACTTTTAGAATAGTTAACAGTATCACTATATTCATATCCTGCACAAAAAATAGTACCATCGTTTAAAAGAATTGCTTCTTGCATTACAAATTTAAAGTTGGTAGAAGTTAAAGAAAGTATTCCGTTGGTTCCAAACTGACTATCTTCAACACCGTTGCTGTCTAATTTAACCAAAATAGCAAGAGACTCACCATTTAAATAGCTATTCCCTGCTAAAACAATTGAGTTGTCTGAAAGGATTGTTATGAATACAAAAATATTTGAAGATGTTGTGGTATATATTCCATTGTTTGCGAAAGTCGCATCTAACGAACCGTTACTATTATAACGAACAACAAAACCTCCTACACCACCTCCTGTAAAATTTACAGAGCCTGCTACAATGATTTTTCCATCGGATTGAATAACTATATATTCCGGGTGTTCAGAATGACCAATTGCCGTAGTTACTTTTCCATTTGTGGCGAAAGTGTTATCAAGTATTCCGTTTTTATCTGTTTTTGTTAATGTCAATTGGCGTTGGGTACTTCCAACCCCTCCTTGAAGGTAGTAACCTGCACTTACAATGTTGCCGTTATTATCAAAAGTAAAACAATGAAGCTCCGCGGTATTTGGGTGTGGATGTACTGATATTCCTGCATTTCCAAATGTGGGATCTAATGCGGCGTTTTGGCAATAAGCACAGAATACTGTATTTATAAAAAATAATAACATAAGCTTTTTAATGACCCTCATAAACAACTTTTTTTTAATTTAACATAAATAGCATATAACATTTAAAATCAACAACTACATATTTTATATAGTCAATAAAATTAACATTTATTTATTAAAATAGCTAAAAATTACAATTCAATTTAATTCTAATGCAATCATGCTTAAAAAGTAACCACTAAACAAATAGGTCGACCAAACTCGTGGTCTTTTTATTTCTACAATGATAAATAATTCAGTAATTTTGCCGAAATTGCTTTTGAATGAAACACCAACAAACATCCTTTATTTCGGGCAGAATTAAGAGTGTAACTTACGCCGTTAAAGGGTTTTACCTATTAATAACCACCGAACACAGCATTATGGTTCAGTTAATTATCAGTGCACTTATGTGCGTTCTTGGTTTTTACATGAAAATCAGCGCTACAGAATGGATGTTTCAAATACTGGCGATTGGTTTGGTTTTAACTGCCGAAAGTTTAAATACCGCCATTGAGGCAATCTGCGATTATATACAACCAAATTTCGATAAAAAAATAGGTTTTATTAAAGATATTGCAGCGGGTGCTGTAACATTTGCCGCATTAACGGCAGTTGTTGTGGGCGCGATTATTTATTTACCAAAATTAATTTAGAAAATGACTGCTAAAAAACAAAATACAAAACAGGCTAACAATAAGCAAATGCCGCCTAAACCAAAGCAAACCGCTACAAACGGAGCCCGCATAAGCTTTATTTTTGGAACTTTATTTTTAATGTTTTCTGTAATTTTATTATGCAGTTTCATTTCGTACTTTACAACAGGCAATTACGATCAAAGTTTGGTTGCCGAGTTAGATAACCGTGAAATAGAACCTGAAAACTGGGTAGGAAAACTGGGTGCATGGTTAGCACATAAATTCATTTTCGAAGGATTCGGTGTTGCATCGTTTCTTTTCATAAAGATATTTGGCGAAACCGCTTTATGGTTCGGAATCCAGTTTAATGCAGCCAAATTGCGCCGCATGATTTTTTGGGATTTGTTTGCAATCATTGTATTATCAATTGCATTGGGGCATTTTGGAGCGAAATATCCATTTTTAGGTGGAACAGTCGGTTTTGAAATGAACGATTATCTTCAAGATTATATCGGGCAAATCGGTGCGATGCTTGTGGTTCTTTTCCTGATTATTTTCTATTTGATTTTTAGAATAAAAATGACGCCAAAAGCATTTACAAATGTGGTTTCAAACACACACGCAAAAATCAAGGATAATATTGAAAAAGCCGAAGATATCATTAAAACACAACCGGCACAACCAATAAAAATCAATCAGCCTGTGAGAGAAGATACTAAAATCATCGTCCCTCCTGCTCAGATTAAAGAAGATATTAAGAAACCTGAAACCAACAATGAAGTTTCGTTCGATATTAAGAAAATAGAGAAAAAACCGGAGCCGATTAACGATTTTTCAATTACAGATACATCAGCAAACGCAGATCATCACGAAGAATTCATTATTGAAACCATTGAAGAAGAAGAACCACTTGCCGATGATGATTTAGCAAAAAAAATTGTCGAAGATTTTGGTTTGTTCGATCCTACTTTGGAATTATCTAAATACCAGTTTCCAACAAGCGAATTATTGTTTGAACACACAACAGGCGGAATTACCATTAATCAGGCGGAATTAGAAGAAAACAAAAACCGTATTTTAGAAACGCTGAACAACTATAAAATTGGTATTGCGCAGATTAAAGCAACCGTTGGCCCAACCGTAACGCTTTATGAAATTGTGCCCGATGCCGGAATCCGTATTTCAAAAATCAAGAGTTTAGAAGACGATATCGCATTGTCTTTATCAGCATTAGGAATTCGTATTATTGCGCCAATTCCGGGTAAAGGAACTATTGGTATAGAAGTTCCAAACACCAAACCATCGACCGTTTCAATGAAGTCGCTGATTTTATCGCCAAAATTTCAAAATGCGGAAATGGAACTTCCAATTGCAATTGGGAAAACTATTTCAAACGAAACGTTTGTTTTCGATTTAGCTAAAATGCCTCACTTACTAATGGCTGGTGCTACAGGACAAGGAAAATCGGTTGGTTTAAATGCCGTTTTAACATCGTTGCTTTATAAGAAACATCCTGCCGAAGTAAAATTTGTTTTGGTAGATCCTAAAAAGGTAGAATTAACATTGTTCAATAAAATTGAGCGTCACTTTTTAGCAAAATTACCGGACACTGAAGATGCAATCATAACAGATAACACAAAGGTAATCAACACCTTAAACTCACTATGTATTGAAATGGACAACCGTTATTCTTTGTTAAAAGATGCTATGGTTAGAAACATTAAAGAATACAACGAAAAATTTAAACAACGAAAATTAAATCCAGAACAAGGTCACCGCTTTTTACCATACATTGTTTTGGTTGTTGATGAGTTTGCCGATTTAATTATGACGGCAGGTAAAGAAGTTGAAACACCTATTGCCCGTTTAGCTCAACTGGCGCGTGCCATTGGTATTCATTTGATTATTGCAACGCAACGTCCGTCGGTAAACGTAATTACAGGTATTATTAAAGCCAATTTCCCTGCGAGGATTGCTTTCCGTGTAAGTTCTAAAATCGATTCAAGGACTATTTTAGATGGTCCTGGTGCCGATCAGTTAATTGGTCGTGGAGATTTACTTTTCACCCAAGGAAATGATACTGTTCGTGTGCAATGTGGTTTTGTTGATACACCCGAAGTTGAAAAAATTACAGAATTCATCGGCTCTCAGAAAGGATATGGCGATGCTTATTTGCTACCAGAATATGTTGGTGAAGAAAGTGGCACAAGTCTTGATATTGACATTGCAGACCGCGATGTAATGTTCCGTGAAGCTGCAGAAATAATTGTTACAGCTCAACAAGGTTCAGCATCGTTGTTACAACGTAAACTAAAGTTAGGATATAACCGTGCAGGAAGATTGATAGATCAATTAGAAGCAGCCGGAATTGTGGGTCCGTTTGAAGGAAGCAAGGCGCGTTCGGTAAATATCACCGATTTAGTTTCGTTAGACGAATTTTTAAATAACGAAAAAAACAGAATGTAATGAAAAAATTAAGCGCACTTATAGTTGTATTTTTTATAAGTTTTTCAACTTTTGCCCAAAATGCAGATGCTGCCAAAAAATTGTTAGACGAGGTTTCGGCAAAAACCAAAACCTACAACAATATGGTTATTGATTTTACCTTTAACAACGGTAAACAAGAGATGAAGGGTAAGGCTACCGTTCAAGGAGAAAAATATGTAGTAGATTTTATGGGGCTAACCCAGATTTTCGATGGTGCTAAAATGTATGTAATAAATCCCAACGACGAAGAAGTTACTATTGCAAGCGCAAATGCAGCCGATACACAAGTGGTTAGTATTGCAAGTATTTTATCTTTCTATAAAAAAGGATATAAATATGCGTTGGATAAAAAACAAACCATAAACGGTAAGTCAATTCAGTTTATAAAACTTACGCCTACCAATAGTAAAGATGTTAAAGAAGTTTATTTAGGTATTGATACCAAAACCAAAAATATTTACAACCGTACCGATGTTTATAAAAGCGGAAGTAAATCAATTATTACGCTAAAATCTTTCAAAACAAATCAAACTTTGTCAAAAAACCTTTTTACCTTTACAAAATCTAAATATCCAAATTATTACATCAACAATTTAGATTAAAGTAACACGTGAAAATACTTGATCGATATATTCTTATAAGCTTTGTAAAAACTTTTTTTTCAGTCTTTGCAATCTTATTCTTCATATTTGTATTACAGGGAATTTGGGTCTTTATTGGTGATATTGCCGGTAAAGACCTTGATTTTATAACTATATTTAAGTTTCTGTTTTTTTATTCGCCCAAAATGATTCCAATGGTTTTGCCTTTATCGGTATTACTGGCATCAATCATGACCTTTGGCGATTTCTCTGAAAATTACGAATTTGCCGCCATGAAATCGTCTGGAATTTCATTGCAAAGAGCCATGCGTTCGTTAATTGTTTTCATATTGATTTTATCGGGTGTTTCATTCTGGTTTGTGAACAATGTAGCACCAAAATCAGAATTTAAGTTTGTAAACATGCGCCGCGACATCATTCATACTAAACCTGCAATGGCTATTTCTGCGGGTCAGTTTAACGATTTGGGAGCAATGAATATTAAGGTTGATGAAAAATATGGCGAAAAAGACGAGAAACTACGGAACGTAACCATACACGTTATAAACCAGCAAAGTAGTACAAACAAAACGGTAATTAAGGCAAAAACCGGTAGAATTGAAACCAAAGAAAATAGTCCGATTTTAAAGCTGCATTTGTTTGATGGTAATTATTACGAAGATGTAACTACGCGCCGTAACAACAGCAATGATCCGTTCATAAAATCAGAATTTGAACATTATATTATGAGTATCGATGTGTCTGAATTTGATAAATCTGAAGAAGAACTTCAAGAAATATCAAATACGGCAACAATGATGAATATTTCGCAGTTAAACTACACGCTAGATTCGTTAAACACCAACTATAAAGACGAAATTAAAATACACGTAGATGCAGACAATGGTAATAGACGTTTGTTTTTATCGAACACTACACAAGAATCCAACAATGTTTACCAAACAGTATCTTTAGATTCACTGTTACAGTTAAAGAATCGCAGTCAAAAAATAAGTTTATACTCAAACGCATCCGCAGTAGCAGAAAATATCCGATTTAATATCACCAACAATCAAAACACTCTTGTAGAAAAAACCAAACATATTAACCGCCATTGGATTGCATTTTACGAAAAATTTGTAATAGCTTTCTCCTGCTTGTTAATGTTTTTTATTGGCGCTCCGTTAGGTGCAATTATTAGAAAAGGCGGCTTAGGTTTACCAATGGTTTTTGCCGTACTTATATTTATATCGTACCACTTTATAAATACCTTTGGTAAAAAACTTGCTCAAGAAAACGGAATTACGCCCTTTTTTGGTGCTTGGCTATCAACTTTGATATTGCTGCCAATGGCAATTACATTTACTTATAAAGCCACTAAAGACAGAGGAATTAATAGTATTGATAATTTACTGTACCCAATTACCAATTATTTGAAAACAAAATTTAAAAAGAAACAACAAAACAACACATAAAATGTCTGATATAAAATTAAACACCATAGAAGAAGCTATTGAAGATATTCGTCAAGGGAAAATAATTATTGTAGTAGATGACGAAGATCGTGAAAATGAAGGTGATTTTTTAGCAGCAGCCGATAAGGTTACTCCAGAAATGATCAACTTTATGGCAACACATGGTCGTGGGTTAATATGCACACCGCTAACAGAAAAACGTTGTAAAGAATTAGGTTTACCTTTAATGGTATCACAAAACACCGTTTTACATCATACTGCTTTCACTGTTTCAGTCGATTTAATTGGAAATGGATGCACCACGGGAATATCTGCACAAGATCGATCAAAAACAGTTGAAGCATTGGTAGATCCTGAAACAAAACCTGAAGATTTAGGTCGTCCTGGTCATATATTTCCATTAATTGCACGCGAAGGTGGTGTTTTAAGAAGAACAGGTCATACAGAAGCAGCTATTGATTTTGCACGTTTAGCAGGTTATAGACCGGCTGGAGTTATTTGTGAGATTATGAATGATGATGGAACTATGGCACGTTTACCACAACTGATTGAAGTAGCTAAGAAATTTAATCTTAAGCTAGTTTCAATTGAAGATTTGGTGGCATACAGAATGAAGCACGATAGTTTGATTCAGAAAAAAGAAGATTTCGACATTCAAACAAAATACGGAACCTACCGCTTGCGTGCCTATGTTCAAGTTACTAATAAGCAAGTGCATATTGCACTTACAAAAGGTGTTTGGAACAATGGCGATGCTGTTTTAACCAGAATAAACTCGTCACAAGTTAACAATGATATTTTAGGCAATCTAACCAATAACCAAGACGAAAAATTGGAGTTAATGTTTAAAGCAGTAGACAAAGAAGGTCAAGGCGCCATACTATTCATTAACCAAGAATACAACACACTTGATTTATTGAAGCGCTTGGGCGAATTAAAAGAATTACAAGCAGAAACCAATGATATTGTAAAAGCACCTAAAATACAGATGGACAATAAAGATTTTGGAATTGGAGCTCAAATTTTACATGATATCAATATTTCAAAAATAAAATTAATGAGTAATTCTGAGCACAGCAAACGTGTAGGAATGGTAGGATACGGTTTAGAAATTGTTGATTACGTAAATTTCTAGATCTGTAAATAATTATATTTCAAAGCGATAAAAAAAAGTTTAAAAAAAATTATTTAAAAGTCTTGCAGAATAATAAAACCTTACTATATTTGCATCACAATTAAGGAACGAAAGAACGTTAATTGTAAGACCAAGGAGAAATGGCAGAGTGGTCGAATGCGGCAGTCTTGAAAACTGTTGACTGTAACAGGTCCGGGGGTTCGAATCCCTCTTTCTCCGCAAGTTATAAGCAAGCTTAAACACATTTTTTGCTTAAAGGCCTACAAAACCTACGACCTGAGAGATTCGTAGGTTTTTTTTATTGGTACCTAAACCACTAAAATTTACAAAAATGCTCATAATTCTGTGGCAAAATCATGGTACTTTTGGAAGTTGAAAAAAAATTGCCACAAACCACCACTTAAGCAACTGATTTTCAACATGTAAAATGCTTTAACGACTTGAAAGTAAGCTATTGTAATACGATATTTATAAATATTAAAAATTACATTATGTTAGAAGCAAGTAAAATACATTGCAAACTTTAAAAAGATCGTCTACAGGGCTATATCAAAGGATATTATAGTATCTGATTAATTGACAAGAACACTCCGGAATCGAGCGAAGTAACCCGCTGCATGGCTGTTAACGCAAAGAAAATGTTTAATAAAGCTGATAATTTAGTAGCAGTTACCGGACTTACTAAAAGCGGTGGTAGCGAAACAGAAGATAAACCTGTGGGAACTATATATCGATTTTATTTTTCCGGAATATCACTTACAGATTAAAAAAGTTTTCTTGGGAAATTCGAACCAGATTGTGCATCAAACAATAAAAAAACAGCAGATATTATTACGGCACATTTAACTAAAACCGACGAAAATTAAACAAAAAAATAACCTCTCTTAAAGTTAGAGAGGTTATTTCACTTAAAGTAAACTGTAAATTTAATCTTCAAAGTTTTTGTTTCTGTCATGGTCGTTCATAATGTCTTCATTAAAGTCTTTATCTCTATTTCTTACATTGGTGTCCATTCCATCCGGATTTTTAGATCCTGTGTATCTTTTTTCATCCTGATTGGTTTGATGCTCTTCTGAACGACCGTCTCTGTGAGTATTTCTTGTAGTTTCGTTTTCCCTGTCCATGTCTTGATTTTTGTCTTGCATGTTCTGAGGTTGTTGATTTTTGTCTTGATTTTCAAAAGTATTATCGTTTTGATGCTTTTGATTTTGCGGATTGTTTTTATTGTTAATTCCGTCTTGTCCTGGTTTGTTTTTGTTATTTTCCATGATTATAATGATTAGGTTGTTAAATATTAATTGTCTTAACTACTATTATAATAGATATCTTCTTACAATAATTAAAACAATAAACAATCCAACTGTTTTATAATCTATCATTTACCTGCTTTTACTAGTTGTTTATTAATTTACTTAAAAGTACATCATCCTAACAAAAACAACAATTTAAATTTTTAACATTTATATTAAACTGTAATTTTAAGTATAACAGATAATGCATTAGTTTTAAAAAATATTACAAAAAAAATAATTTTTCACAATCAACGCTAAATAAAATTACATTACTAACTTTTTTAACTATTAAAACATAAAATACTAATAAATTTAAACAAATATATAAATTATAATTAAAATTACATTTTATTAAATATTAACTTAAATTCATATTTATTATTGTACAAAATTTACATCAATTGTAACAAAATTACCCATTTTGCCGACAATCCTTTTATATATTATAGCAAAATTTAGATTCAATTTGTAGGAATACTTTTTGTAATACTATTAATGTCTTAATTAAATTCTATTATCTTCTTAATCATTATATTAACCTATTAATAGTTTAAAAAACAACTATTATTAAAACTTATTATTATGAAAAGGAAATTATACAACACTTTATTAGTAAGCATTTTTACTTTTACTATAATCACTTTAACAGCTTGTAGAGATAACAAAAATAACAACAATGTAAATAGGTATGATTCTCTACCGGAGCAAGAAAGATTATATAACGATAATGCAGATCCGTTAAATGAAAGAGATCAATCGGGTGGAACAATTGAAAACCACTTAGATGATACAGATAATACAACACCAAATGTTGTAGATACCTTGGGTTCATCAAACATAACTACAACAAATAATAACTAAAAAAGGAAACATTTTTTTCATTTTTAATGTATCGGTTTAATAAATCGGTACATTTTTTTTTATAATGAACTATTGGCACGAAATTTTAATAACATTTAATGACACAATCAATTGTTTTACTTAAAAAAATCGCTATGAAAGAGAAAAATACATTTATATTACAAAAAACAAAAATTAAATTCTTGTTGTTAGGTGTACTGGGTATCTTTTTTTTAACTAGTGCTTGTCACTTAGATCAAGAAGATGAAAAAATAGCTAATAATAAGATATTGTTACTAAAGTTTAACACTCATACAAAAGAATTTTTAGCTGCTAAAGAATTTAAATATTATAATAACGAAGATAATTTTACTGTAAACTTAAATAAAAAAGATATTGATAATGTGCTTATTACAGATGTTACTTATGTAGAAAAGAATGCCTTATTGTTTAAAGCTACAAGCAAAACAGATAACGGAAAAATTATTATACCAGAAGATTTTAAAATAGCTTCACAATTTGAAAGAGTGTTAAATGATGATCTCATTTTTCCTTCAGATAGTTACAAAACATTAGATAACAGCGAATTATCTGAACTTGATTTTAAAGAAATGTGGTCAAATATTCAAAATATTCTACAAGTACAAATGTTTTTAAAAAGTAATCCTAATCAGCAAATTAAAACATTTATGTATCAACCACATAGACAAAATAACCAAATAAGTTATAACTTTTTTATCCTTAAAAATTGATTTCATAACTGTATATTAAATTTGATAAATTCACACTTTATGGAACTTGAAGAATTTTTATTTGGTGAAACAACTAGTGCTGTTTTAATATCAATTACATTGCGAACTTTTGTAATGTTTGTTGTTATATTAGTTTTTCTTAGATTGTTAGGAAAACGGGGAATTAAGCAATTATCGGTGTTTGAACTGGTTGTTATTCTGGGGTTAGGGTCTGCAGCGGGAGATCCAATGATTTATAAGGAAATTGGAATAATTAATGCTTTAGTTGCTTTTATTGTTATTACAATTTGCTACAAAATACTAACTGTTTTAGTGTTTAAGTTTAAGTGGATTGAAACATTGGTTGAAGGCAAAGAAGTATACATTATTAAAAAAGGAAAATTTTCTATTAATGAATTTAAAAAAGAAACGTTAAGTAAAGACGAATTTTTTATGGAATTGCGTCTTTTAGGTGTTTATCATTTAGGACAAGTAGAATATGCCATTTTAGAAACAACAGGTGAAGTTAGTGTATATTTTTACCCAGACAATCAAATAAAATACGGCTTGCCTATTTTGCCCAATTCTTTAATAAATGTAGTAAAATCATTTAACGTAGAAAACTTTTATTCATGTACCTTTTGCGGACAAACAATAGAATACGCCAATCAAAGTATTTTAAAGTGTTTTAATTGCAATAAAAACGAATGGGTTAAAGCAAGCAACAAAAAAAAATTGGACAAAAACAACTAAAAAACACAAAAAAACATATAAATATTCATGTTTATATGTAAATTTATGAACTAAATAAGGTAATTACAAGCTTTCTTTATGAAAGTGCGTTCTCACCTTTAGTTCTTTTGGTAATGCTTATCTTATAGGTAAGCATTATCTTTTTAAAACATATTGGGAGTTTGTTTTTTTAGCACAAAATATCTAAATATTTTATAGATGTAACTACAATAAGTTTCTAAAATGTTTTTATATTTGTGTACTCACCTTTTAATTCAAAAACTCCTTAACAGAATGACATTTGTCCTCCGCTAATGGGGTTTTTTACTCAAAAGAATTAAAAGGTGAGATATTTAATTTGTGCGGAGGGCTTTTATATTAAAAGCTCTCAAATTATCTCTCAAATTTTATTCTTTTTCAATATTAATTCTCTGTTTTTTAAGTTTATCTATTTTTCCTGGGCTACCAAAAATAAAAAACCACTTTTCTTTAAAGTTTTTTGCCGTTTTAAGATCTTCCATCATACTTTCGTATTCGTGAAAATTAAGGTGTAAAGGATTAAGTTTATGTTCAATTTTGGTAGTGATTCCGTAGGTAGGTTTTTCTTCTTCTAATTGATAAGTTCCAAAAAGTTTATCCCAAAAAATAAATATGGCGGCAAAGTTTTTATCAATATACTTTTCGTCAGATCCATGATGAACTCTATGATTAGATGGTGTTACAAACAAAATTTCGAATATTCTAGGTAACTTCCCAATATATTCTGTATGCTGCCAAAACTGAAACAATACCGAAATTTGATTCACTATAAAAAATATAACAGGGTGAAATCCTAAAAAAGCAACAGGTAAAAAGAAAAGTAATTTAAAATGTTGCACCCAACTTAACCTAAACGAAACCGTTAAATTATAATTATCTGCACTGTGGTGTATTACGTGCGTAGCCCAAAAAAAACGGTTAAAATGTGATACACGGTGTGCCCAATAACTACATAAATCATAAATAAGTAAGCAAGGAAACAAAGTCCACCAATTTAATTCCATCCTCCACGGAATTACATTATAAATGTACACAGCTCCCGAAATAAAAGCAACCTTTAAAATTACATTTATACCAACATTACCAAGACCAACAAATAACGATCCTAGACTTTCTTTTGTATTATAATTTCTTTTTTCAGAATACCATGAATACCAAATTTCTAACAAAGTAAAAAAAGCCATTAGCGGTATGGCATAAATAATTAAATCGCCCGATTGTTGTTCTAATTCTTTAATGTTTTCATACGAAATGGGTGGTGCTCCAAAAAAACTGCTCATGTAAATATTATTTTAATGTTTGCTAATTACTACGCATTAACTATGCCTAATTTTTGAAGATACTTATTCCAACACAAAGAAACAAATTACCTAACAATAAAATTTAATAATTACAAACAATAGCGCTTGTATAGTAAATAAAACAACTATCACTTCATTTAATAATCTGTTTTTAATAAATTTGTAAATATTAAAGTAATAACAAAAATGGAAAACAAACAACATATTATTGACCGATTTATAAGTTATGTAACTGTAGATACAGAATCGGATCCAAATTCAGATACTACTCCATCAACCAAAAAACAGTGGGATTTAGCAAATAAATTAGTAGAAGAATTAAAGCAAATTGGTTTAACTGATGTAACAATCGATGAAAATGCCTACATTATGGCTACATTACCAAGTAATGTTTCGCACGATGTTCCAACAATAGGTTTTGTTTCGCATTTTGATACCTCGCCAGATTTTACAGGCGCAAATGTAAAACCACAAATTATAGAAAACTACGATGGTGGTGACATCATTTTAAATAAAGAACAAAACATTGTATTATCACCAAGTTATTTTGATGATTTATTACAATACAAAGGTCAAACAATAATTACTACCGATGGCACAACCCTATTAGGAGCAGATGATAAAGCAGGGATTTGCGAAATTGTTTCAGCAATGGAATATTTAATTCAACATCCTGAAATTAAACATGGTAAAATAAGAATTGGCTTTACACCCGACGAAGAAATTGGTCGTGGCGCACATAAATTTAATGTAGAAAAATTTGGCGCAGATTGGGCCTATACAATGGACGGAAGCCAAATTGGCGAATTAGAATACGAAAATTTTAATGCCGCTGGTGTAAAATTAATTTTCAAAGGAAAAAGCGTACATCCAGGTTATGCAAAAGGCAAAATGATAAATTCAATGCTTTTAGCAAACAAATTTATTTCAAAATTACCATCAAAAGAAGTACCTGAAAAAACAACCGGTTACGAAGGCTTTTTTCATGTAAACGATATAAAAGGATCCATTGAAGAAACAGAAGTGCATTTAATTATCCGCGATCACAGTATGAAGAAATACAAAAAGCGCAAAAAGTTAATTAAAGAAATGGTTGCAAAATTCAATAACAAATACATCACAAAATTTGGTGGAGATATTGTAGAATGCGAAATAAGCGACCAGTATTTCAACATGAAAGAAAAAGTAGAACCTGTAATGTACATTGTTGACATAGCCGAAGAAGCAATGAAAGAACTAAACATTACTCCAATAATAAAACCAATTCGTGGAGGAACAGATGGTTCACAACTTTCATATATGGGTTTACCTTGCCCAAATATTTTTGCAGGCGGACATAATTTTCACGGAAAATACGAATATGTACCCGTAGAAAGTATTTTAAAAGCAACCCAAGTGATAGTTAAAATAGCAGAATTAACTGCAAACAAAAAATTCAACTAACCTTAAAAACCGTTTCAAAACCATTTTGAAACGGTTTTTTTTTCTTCACTCCAACAACTACCCAGATTTAAATCACAAATTTTCACGGGCAATCCCTTCCGCTTACGCTGCAGGTCGGGCTTTCGCGAGTCGCTTTTTGTTGCCCTTCGTAAGGCTCAGGGGACCAACAAAAG
>NZ_RQTJ01000033.1 GCF_003858535.1 Paenimyroides viscosum | reverse complement strand
GTATTCGACAGAAATATTAACAACCTAAAAATTAATCTCGTTTAATAATGCACTATGGGTTACTTTAAATATTCCGGACTTGTTCCGGAATATCCTTTTTATGCAAGGATCGTAATGAGAAGCTTGATAAAGATTGCTTTTTCAGCATTCTAATTCAACATTCTAAAAAATGGTTAAGTATATATTTAAATTGTTTATTATCTTTACCCTCTAAATAATAAAATTATGGCTACAGCGTACGAAAAATATCAAAAGCGCAGATTAATATCGTCTTACTTTTCGGTTATTTTAAGTATTTTTTTAGTGTTGTTTTTGTTGGGATCATTAGGAATGTTCGTTATTAATTATGAAAAAATATCGAACAATTTTAAGGAAAACATTCCAATGTCGATTTATTTTAAAGAGAATGTAAACGAAACACAGCTTGCAGCCTATCAAACCGAATTAGGTCAGCAGAAATTTATTAAAGACCTTACTTTTGTTCATAAAGATTCGGCAGCTAACGCACATCAAAAAACAATTGGTGAAGATTTTGTGAAATTTTTGGGCTTTAATCCATTGCAACATTCGTTCGATTTACACTTTAACGGTGCTTACGTTGAAAAAGATTCTATCAAAGATATTGAAATAGGCATTAAAGAAAACCCGTTGGTTGACGAAGTTGTTTACGATTCGCAATTGGTTGATTTAGTGAACAAAAACATAAAAACAATCAGTTTCTGGATTTTAATAATCAGTGGCGTTTTCGCTTTTATATCGATACTTTTAATTAACAGTTCGCTGCGTTTATCGATCTATTCAAAACGTTTCATTATAAAAACAATGCAAATGGTTGGTGCAACAAAATCGTTCATTCGTAAACCATTCATCATTACAAGCGTAAAATTGGGTGTAATAGGATCGGTTTTGGCAATCATTGGTATTTTGGCGTTAACAGCTTATGCAGACAGCAAACTACCAACATTAGGATTATTAAGCGATGTACAGTCGATAGTTTTAGTATGCGGAGCCGTATTTATTGTGGGAATAATCATTACCTACATTAGCACGTATTTTGCAACGCAACGCTTTTTAAATTTAAAATCAGACGATTTATACCTGTAACTTATGGAAAATAATACCGAAAAATCATTTTTGTTCAGCAAACAGAACTACGTACTTTTATTGGCAGGTGTCGCGGTAATTGCTTTAGGCTTTTTACTAATGGCAGGCGGAAACAGTGAAGATCCAAATGTTTTTAACGAAGCTGTTTTCAGTTTCAGAAGAATTCGTTTAGCACCAACCGTAATTTTTATTGGTTTTGGAATCTGCATTTATTCGATCTTTAAAAACCCTGCAAAAAAATCATAAAAACCTTATAAATGGATTTATTACAAGCCATCATCATTGCAATTGTTGAAGGACTAACAGAATATTTACCTATTTCATCTACAGCTCACATGGGCTTTACTGCGGCTCTTCTAGGAATGGAAGAGTCTGAGTTTTTAAAGATGTTTCAGGTTTCAATACAGTTTGGAGCGATCTTATCGATTGTAGTTTTATATTGGAAGAAATTCTTCGATTTCAGTAACCTGCAATTCTACTACAAACTGGCATTTGCCGTGATTCCTGCATTGGGATTGGGTTATTTGTTAGATGATAAAATTGAAGCCGTTCTGGGAAATCAAATTGCTATTTCATCGGTTTTAGTCATCGGCGGAATCGTACTTTTATTTGTAGATCGCTGGTTTAAAAACCCTAAAATTCACGATGAAAAAGACATTACGTTTAAAACGGCAATTACCATTGGTTTTTGGCAATGTTTGGCAATGATGCCTGGAACATCACGTTCGGCAGCATCAATCATCGGTGGTATGACGCAAGGTTTAAGCAGAAAAGCAGCCGCAGAATTTTCGTTCTTTTTAGCTGTTCCAACCATGTTAGCTGTTACGGTTTACTCCATTTTTGTAAAAACCTGGGGCAAAGGAACAGCAACCGAAATGAAAGGTTACGAAATGATTTTGCAAGATCAGCACCACATTATATTGTTCATAATTGGTAACGTTATTGCATTTATAACCGCTTTAATTGCTGTAAAAACATTCATTGCCGTACTTACAAAATACGGATTTAAATTTTGGGGCTGGTATAGAATTGTGATTGGAATTGGACTGTTAATTTACTTTTACACTAAATAATGCAGAAATTATCAAAGGAAGATTTTCTGGAAGGACAGATTTTACTGATAGACAAACCGTTATCTTGGAGTTCTTTTCAGGCGGTAAACAAAATAAAATACGCGTTACTAAAAAATTTAGATCTTCCTAAAAAGTTCAAAATTGGTCATGCGGGAACGTTGGATCCTTTAGCATCGGGACTTTTAATTATCTGTACCGGAAAATTCACTAAGCGAATTGCAGAACTACAAGGTCAGGTTAAAGAATACACTGGAACTATTACTGTTGGTGCAACTACACCGTCATACGATTTGGAAACCGAAATTAATCAGGAATTTCCTATCGATCATATATCGAACGAACTAATAGAAGAAAACCGTAAAAAATTTATTGGAGTTATAGATCAGTTCCCTCCTATTTTTTCGGCTTTAAAGAAAGATGGCAAACGTTTGTACGAACATGCGCGTGCGGGCGAAGAAGTTGAAATTGCATCAAGAAAAATTGAAATTATCGAGTTTGAAATCACAAGAATTGCCTTACCCGAAATTGATTTCAGAGTAGTTTGCAGCAAAGGAACTTACATTAGATCTTTAGCTTTCGATTTTGGAAAAGCCTTAAATTCAGGCGGACATTTAACCGCATTGCGAAGAACCAAAATAGGCGATTTTTCTGTTGCTGATGCCATAGAGCCGTTAGCCTTTGAGAAAATATATAATTTAAATTTTAAAGAAGCCGAATAAGCTTCTTTTTTGCTTATGAAAAACATTCTATTCTTTTTATTGTTTACTCTATCAGCTTTTGCTCAAAAAACCGAATTAAAAAATGGCGATCTGCTGTTTATCAATATAAATTGCGGCGACATGTGTAATGCCATTAACGCAGTTACAAACGGCTATAAAAACAACGATTTTAATCACATGGGGTTGGTTGTTTCAACAGCAAAAAATGAATTTTATGTGTACGAAGCTATTGGAAAATCTGTAGTAAAAACACCGCTTAAAGATTTTTTGTCTTACACAAAAAACACGGTTTATGTAGGTACATTAAAGCGTAAACATCTTTATTTAATTCCAAAAGCTATTTCGTTTTGCGAAGAAAATCTAGGCGTTCCGTATGATGATGATTTTTTATACGATAACGGTAAATATTATTGTTCAGAATTGATTTATGATGCCTTTAAATTCGCCAATAAAAACAAACCGTTTTTTAAGTTATTTCCAATGACGTATAAAGAGCCAAAATCGGATAACTTTTTTCCTGTTTGGACAGAACATTTTGCAAAACGCAGAATAGAAATTCCCGAAGGAAAACCAGGATGTAACCCAGGCGGAATGAGTCTTGATAAAAAAATCACTTTGAAAGTGTTTCAAATGTAAAAGCTGTCTAAAACATTTTTTATGTCATTCCGGACTTGATCCGGAATCTTATTATCAATTTAATGAGAAGCTGAATCAAGTTCAGCTTGACAAGCGAATATTTTAGACAGCCCAACTTATCTTAATATTGCTCTAAAAAGTAGTTTAATAAATCGGTAGTGGTGACAATACCAACCAGTTCATTGCCGTTTTCAACAACCGGAAGCGAATGAAATGTCTGTTTTGCCAAAATTTCAATTACTTCTTTTACCGTAGCATCAACCGTAACCGTCAACGGAACTTTCGCCATAACCTGCGGAATTGTAAACATATCGTACACAACAGATTCAACCGTATCTTCGTTGTCATTAACATCCGCATAACTTATTTTCAACAGGTCGGAATAACTTAAAACGCCTACAATTGATTTTCCATCAACAACCGGAATATGTCTGATGTTGTGCTTTTTGAATAAACTTTCTGCTTCGTAAAGTGATTGATTCGTGGTTAATGTTTCTAAATTTTTGGTCATAATTTGTGACACAGGAACTCTTTGTTTCATAATTGCGTTATTTAAAATTTGATTTATCTTTAGAACAAATCTATTGCGCATCAATCAAAAAAATCATGACAAATAACATAGCGATTTAAGTATTTTTTTCGTAAATTTAAGTAGCACTGCCGAGCGTTTCTTTTACCGAAATTGATATGATTTTATAAAAGGTCAAACGTTAAAAAATTGTTTTGTTTGATAAACTCCTTTTTATATCAATTGAAAAAACCGTAAATTTATAAGGAACAAGAAAATTATAAAGCTATGAGTTTAGACAAATTTAAATCGTTACACAACCAAAATCAACCGTTACTAATTGCCAATACGTGGGATGCCATTAGCAGTAAATCTGCCGAAAAATCGGGTTTTCAGGTAATAGGAACATCAAGCCATGCTATCGCGAATATTTTGGGGTACGAAGACGGTGAGAATATTCCGTTTGAAGAAATGTTTTTTATGATCGAAAAAATTGCAAAATCTACTTCATTATTGGTTTCTGCCGATTTTGAATCAGGATATTCTGATGATCCGCAACAGGTTGCCAAAAATGTAGAAAAATTGGTTGATGCCGGTATTTTAGGAATCAATCTGGAAGATGGTTTAACCAACGGAAAAGATCGATCTTTAGGTGATGTTTCTGTTTTGACTGATAAAATCAAAGCCATAAAATCGCATCTTCAATCAAAAGGGAAAGATATTTACATAAATGCACGTATCGATACCTACACAACCAAACATGCCGATGCCATCAACGAAACTTTAAAGCGTATTAAAGCTTACGAAACTGCGGGTGCCGACGGATTTTTTGTTCCATTGATAAATACCGATGAAGACATTAAAGCGGTTTTAGAAACCACGCAACTTCCATTAAACGTTTTTATGAAAGACGGCTTGAAAACATATGAAGAATTTGCTACTTTGGGTGTACATAGAGTAAGTTACGGTAACGGAATTCATGCAAAAATAACCGCAGCTACCAATAAAGCCTTTGATGATTTAATGAATACAAAATCATTAAAATAGTCACAGAATCTGTGGTAATAAACTATTTAAATCCTTAGCCTGAAAAACTAAGGATTTATTGTTAAAAAAAAGTTCAATAAAAAACAACAAATCTTTAAATTCACTACTTTTATACGTCATAGTATTTAAGCTAAAATTTAAGTATGAGTTTTAATTATACAGAGATTGAACGCGTAACAAAGCTTACGAAAAAAGAGTTCATAGAGAATTACTACAAAAAGCAGAGACCTGTGGTAATTACCAATCAAATTGAAGACTGGCCTGCATTTACCAAATGGAATTTAGACTTTATTAAAGAAATTGCCGGCGATAAAACAGTTCCGCTTTACGACAGTAGAAAAACCGATTATACCAAAAAAGTAAATGAGCCCGATTTTAAAATGACAATGGCAGAATACATTGATATTTTAGAAAAAGGTCCGACCGATTTACGTATTTTTCTGTACAACCTTATGAAAGATGCTCCGTCTATGAAAGACGATATGCGTTGGCCGGATTTAGGCATCAGGTTGCTTAAAAATTTGCCGTTGGTATTTTTTGGTGGCGAGAATGCCAAGGTTTTCATGCATTACGATATTGATTTCCCAAATATTTTCCATTTTCATTTCGATGGAAAAAAACAGTGCGTACTGGTAGATCCTAAAGAAACAAAATACATGTATCGTTTACCGTATTCGTGGATTTGTCATGAAGAAATAGATTTTGACAATCCGGATTTTGACCGCTTTCCGGCACTTAAAAAGGTAAATCCGTACATTACGCAATTGCAACACGGCGAAATGCTGTATATGCCCGAAGGTTGGTGGCATTACATGAAGTATCAAACGCCAGGATTCTCGTTAAGTCTACGATCGTTGGCAGGCAGACCAAAAAATTTGTTCAACGGTTTAAAGAATGTAGTTTTCAACAGATATTACGATAATTACATGCGTAAAACAAAAGGACAACAGTGGTTAGATTATAAAGATGCCGAAGCAATCAGACGCACGAATGCTTTGCTGAAATAATCTTAAATTGTCAATAATTTTGTCACATCGAGCGAAGTCGAGATGCAACCCAACAACCAACAAAAAGGTCTCGACTACGCTCGACCTGACAGTTTTTAAACAGTTATTTAAGAAAAAACTAAAAACACATTTATGAAAAACTTTATTCTACTTGTTTCTTTTTGCGCACTGGCTTCGTGCAAGAAGCCCTTAGCTAATTTTACCGAAGCACAACCAGCAAATACAAAAGATCAATCTGCATTTCCCAACAAAATGATTGGAACGTATCACAATTACGAAACAGATACCGATTTAGTTATTCAAAAAGAATTAATTTTAAGTACACAGTACTTTAGAGATACCTTATCAGAAAAAGATCTTTTAAAAATTCAGCAGGAAATAGAATTAACATCGAAAAAACTAAACGACACCTTGTTTATTGCGAGTTATAATGTAACCGACACGATTTTTAATCTGCAACAAAATGATATTTTAAGAAAATTGAAAGGCTATTATTTTCTAAATATTGCAAACGAAGATAAAAACTGGAATGTTACCAAATTAAAATTTAAAAACAACATTGTTTCCTTAAACGATATTCGTACAGAAGAAGAAATTAATACGCTGGCAGAATTAACCGAAACAGTTGTAGATACTATTCGCCCAGCAACTTTTAAACTTTCTAAAAAACAGTTTAGAAAATTTGTTAAACAAAACGGTTTTACTGAAGGAAGTGTTTATGTTAAAAAGAATTAATTCGAAAGTCCTTCTAAACTACAATAAAAACTACCATTATTTTGTCATTCCGACGAAGGAGGAATCTCAGTAGTAATTTAATGAGATTCATCGTTACATTTCATTTCACTCTGAATGACAATATATAAATCTTAAAACGCAGCTTAATTAGCTGCGTTTTTTAATAGATCAATCAGTTCATTCTGCATAGAAATTCCTTTATCGTTGTTGTACCAAATTTGTACACCTTCTTTTACTTTGTCGTTAAAACCTCCGTTTTCATCTAACAGTCGTTTTACTTCAACCTGTGCAGTTGCAGGGCGCGGTCCCCAAGTAAACAATTCCTTATTTAAATTGGCAGAAACAGCGATTAATTTAGGAATCGATTTTCCGCCATTAGTTAAATACTGTTGCATTAACTCCTCATTATCATCGCGTAAAACCAAGCGCAAATCAATTAGTGGGTTAATTTCTGCAAGCTTTTGCATTACCGGAACATTCTGTGCAGCATCGCCACACCAGCTTTCTGTAAGTACAATCCAAATCTGTTTTTCAGAAATTTGCTTTGTAAGATTTTCTAATTCCGGAAGTATTTGCTGGGTTTTATCTAAACGCTTCATTCTGGCACGGTTCAGTTTTGTAAAATCCGTAAGCATCTCGTTTTGCTCGTGTCCTGTTGAACTGTTCTCGTTAATTTTTTGGTCGATCAAATTTAAATAATCGTTATAAGACATCGAATTTTCGATTGCTTTTTGAAATATTGCCTGCATAATTTGTATTTTTATACAAAAATAACGATTTAACGTTACAAAAAATAATGAATAACAATTCAACCGTTTTCGGTTTGGCATTATCGGGCGGCGGTCACAAAGGAATTGCCCATGCCGGTGTGTTACAGTTTTTAAACGAGCAAGAAATTTTTCCGGAAATTATATCGGGAACAAGCGCAGGATCTATTGTTGGCGGATTGTATGCCAATGGAATGAAACCTAAAAGCATACTTACTTTTTTTAAATCGGTAAGTTTGTTCAGTTGGACGCATTTATCTTTTAAAAAGGCTGGTTTTTTAGATGCCGATCAGTTTGCACGCTATCTTGATAAAGAATTTGGCGACAAAACCATTAAAGATTTAGATGTTGAACTGTATATTTCGGCAACCGAAATTGAACGCGGTAAATTAAAAATCTTTCATAAAAACACAAAAGTAGTATCGGCAATATTGGCATCAAGCGCATTTCCTGGAGTATTTTCACCGGTAATTATCAACAATAAAGTGTACAGCGACGGCGGTATTTTAAATAATTATCCGGTAAATACCATTCAGGGGCGTTGCGATTTTTTAATTGGCAGCAATGTAAATCCGGTGTTAATGTATAATCAAACTCGGTTTACATCAATAAAATCGGTTGCATTACGCGCTTTTGAAATTATGATGATGCAGAATACTTTTCCGCAAAACGAATTGTGTGACTGGCATATTCAGCCCGAAGCTCTTGCAAATTACAGCACCTTTGAAACATCGAAAAAAAGAATGGACGAAATTTTTGACATCGGTTATCAGGAAGCAAAAAAGAACTTCGAAAAAATAAAAGATAAATTGCCTTAAGGGAATCATTCATAATTGATGTTTTTTAATTATCTGATTTTTTTTCGTAAATTTGAATTGCAAAGAGTTTTAAAACCATGGACTTACAAACAAGAAAAATAGAATTTGTACAGGCTTTTCTTAAACTTCAAAGCGAAGAAATGATCTCTCAATTTGAAAAACTTTTAAGAAATGCGAAACAATCAGAATCTGAAAAAGATTTTGAGCCTTTTACTGTGGAGGAATTAAACGAACGTATTTTACAATCGGAAAAAGATTTTGAAAACAACAAGTTTAAAACAACCGCTGAACTTCTTTCAAAATACTAAGCGGTGAACTATAAAATTGTGTGGTCTGCATTTTCTGAAAAACAGATTGATGTTATTTTCAATTATTACACGCAAAAAGCAACTTCAAAAGTTGCTTTAGAAATTATTACTAAAATACTTTTAGCTCCGGATATTGTACTCAACAATCCAAAAATCGGACAAAAAGAACCTACTTTACAGCACAGATTAATTACATATCACTATATGTTAGCGTTGAATTACAAAATCATTTATTCAATTGATGACGATGAAATGCTGATAAAAATTGGCGATGTTTTCGATACCCGTCAAAACCCAAATAAAATAGATCGGGAAAAATAAAAGATAAATTACCTTAAGCGTTTTTAAACAATAGCAAAAATGATATATTTGCAAATAAATTTTTCCTCGGTATGAAATACAAAAGAATACTTTTAAAATTAAGCGGTGAAGCTTTAATGGGCGACAACCAATATGGTATTGACCCAAATCGCTTGGCAGAATATGCGCAAGAAATAAAAAAAGTAGTTAATTTAGGTGTAGAAGTAGCCATTGTAATTGGCGGAGGAAACATTTTTAGAGGCGTTGCCGGTGCTAGCAAAGGTATGGATCGCGTTCAAGGCGATTATATGGGAATGCTAGCAACCGTAATTAACGGAATGGCGTTACAAGGCGCGTTGGAAGATGCAGGAATGCTTACCCGTTTGCAAACAGCCTTAAAAATTGAAGCAATTGCAGAGCCATATATTAAACGTAGAGCCGTTCGCCATTTAGAAAAAGGCAGAATTGTAATTTTTGGTGCAGGTACGGGAAATCCGTATTTTACAACTGATACCGCTGCTGTTTTAAGAGGAATTGAAGTTGGTGCCGATGTTATTTTAAAAGGAACAAGAGTTGATGGCGTGTATACTGCCGATCCTGAAAAAGATCCAACTGCAACTAAATATGAAAACATTTCGTTTGCCGATGTCTTAGAAAAAGGATTAAATGTTATGGATACTACTGCATTTACTTTAAGTCAAGAAAACAACCTACCAATTGTTGTTTTTGATATGAACAAAGAAAGTAATTTATTAAAATTGTGCCAAGGTGACAATATTGGAACAACCGTTTATTAACAAGATATTTTAAAGTCATGACAGAAGAAATTAATTTTATTATAGACGAAGCCAAAGAATCTATGAACGGTTCTATTGAGCATTTAAACAAAGCTTTATTAAACATACGTGCTGGTAAAGCCAACCCGCAAATGTTAGGGGCGGTTTTTGTAGATTACTATGGGTCGGCAACTGCTTTGTCACAAGTTGCAAACATTAATGTACCAGATCCGCGTACGTTAACCGTTACACCTTGGGAAAAAAACATGTTACAACCTATTGAAAAAGCAATTATGATTGCTAATTTAGGTTTAAACCCAATGAATAACGGCGACATGATTATTATTAACATTCCTGCGTTAACAGAAGAGCGTCGTAAAGATTTAGCAAAACAAGCGAAAACAGAAGCAGAAGATGCTAAAATATCGATCCGTAATGCTCGTAAAGACGCGAATACCGACATCAAGAAACAGGAAAAAGAAGGAACCTCTGAAGATATTTGTAAAGATGCCGAAGACCGCGTTCAGAAATTAACTGATAATTTTATTAAAAAAATCGATGAAATCTACGCTGAAAAAGAAGCAGAAATCATGAAAGTATAATTAAAAAGCCACTCAATCGAGTGGCTTTTCTGCTAAATAAATAGCTATCAAAAATGTTTGTATTGGTTCTAGTTTGTTAAGGTGAGTTCTATTTGAAAAACAAAATATTTCTCTTTATGGTAATCTGGATCAGAATCAAAATTAACGTGAATCCATTTCTTTAAAGTTGGGTTAAAATACCATATATTTGACTCATTTGAAGTATTTAATGAAAATCTAGGATCATAAAATTTTTCTTTTTTACCATCATACTCTTCATAATAGCTATTCTCTTCCAAATATAGTTAGTCAACTACTAAGAAAATTGATTTTGAGAAAACTTGTAAGTTTAAATGTTCGACATTTATGGTAGTTGTATTCTTTCCTTTTTTAGCCGAACCAATAATTGGAACATCATGCAGCAATTCATCAGGCTCCCCATTTTCATTTGATGAATAGATTTTTAAAGCAAATTTTGCCTCTTTAATTTTAGATTTTGTTCTGATACTAATTTCTTTTATAAACTTGTATTCACTATTTTCAATATTAAACTTTGACGCATGTAGATATCCTTTTACCCTTTTCAGAAAAAGCAATATTTATTGATTTCTTTGTGTTGATCCTACCCTCCTTGATCTCCTTTGTCCCTAATCTGGGTACAATCACAACCTCATCTAAAACTTCGCTTTTTGTTTCTAATAAAACAATATCGGTTAAAAGTTGTTGTTTCTGTTCGTAGCCAACGGCATCAAAAACAAACACTTCGTGTAAAAATTATTAGGTATTATAAAACTTCCGTCGGGTTCGGCATTTACCTTAAAAGTTCCGTTTTCAGTAAAAATACTTGTGTAAGCAATTGGTTCATTGGTTGAACTATCCTTTACTAAAAAAGATTTTTGTGCAAAGGCGGGTATCGAAAGTAAAAAGAAAAGTAACAGTTGTTTCATAAATACAATTTGGTTATTGCAAACCTAACTGTTAAAACGTTAAAGAAATTTAAATAGTATATTAAATATTACAAAAATTTAATGATTGGCAAAAACGATCGCTTTTTTAAAAGTAAACGAAATAATATCTTTGATAAAAAATAACCGATGTATTTATCTAACGATCAACTGAAATTATTTTGTTTGGAATGCGTTAAAACGGTCGATGAATCTGCAGAAAGCAAGATTTTTCCGCTTTTGGAACAACTGGTAAAACAGCATAGTATTGTGAATGTTTACAAAGCCGTTGATTCTATTGAAGATTTTGAAAACAGTTTAAACACGCTACTGTATGAGGATCGAAATTTTAAAGATTACGATTTGCTTTATTTTATTTGTGGCGGAAGTGAAAACGAGATCATTGTAAACGATTATTTATACACTTTAGAAGAAATTGCCGAACTTTTTGAAGGAAAATTAAAAGGCAAAATACTGCATTTTGCCAATTCTAAAACATTGAATATCGATAGTGAAACGGCTCAATATTTTCTAGATATTACAGGTGCTAGAGCCATTTCGGGATATCAGGATCAAAGCTTTACAAGCAGTATGCTGCTAGATTATCATTTTTTTAGTCTGTTTGCAGATATTGATGATGTTACCGATGTTGTTGAAACGTTATTCCAAAAACATTATACGCTATGTACCAATTTGGGTTTTCACCTGTATTATTAATTTTTAGTCTTCGCCGCAGTCATCCTGAACTTGATTCAGGATCGCGTACTTATATGTAAAATAATGAGAAACTAACCCGAGTTTGTGAACAGAACGAAGTTAAACGAGTTCAGCTTGGCAAATGTTAATTATAATTGAGTTAAATTTTAAACCAACAAGTAAAAAAATTGGTATTATAATTGTATATTTATTAGAAAAAGAAAAACTATGAAAAAGCGAATGATAGCATTATCTGTTTTATGTTTAGGAATTATCACGGTTGCAACAGCATCAGAACTTATATCAAACAAAAAAAACAATACTATTACCCAAGCACAGCCTACAGAAATTGTAATTGAAGGCGTAGGTATTTCTCAAAAAGTAGAAGCCACAGGTAATGAAACAATCCGAATTGAAGGCACCAACAACAAAATTACCATTACAGGATCTTGTAATGCCGTGAAAATTGAAGGTGTAGATAATGTTGTTACGGTTGACGATGTAAAATCGATTAGCATTGAAGGAACCGGAAACAAAGTGAATTACAAGAAAACATCAACTGCCGATGGTAAAGTTATCACCGCAGTTGCAGGCGTAAACAATAAGATTACGAAAATATAAACCATTAAAATCCGGTTTTTAATTGAAACGGATTTTTTGTTTTTGTACTTTTGAATGAAATCTGCATTCCATGAAAATCATTCAACTATTTCTGCTTTCTTTTATTTCGATAGTAACTTTAAGTTGTTCTGCACAGAAGAAAAAATCAGAAAACAAAACCGTTTATCAGTCCGAAACATTAGTTATAACGCAGGTTTCGTCTAACGTATATCAACATACATCATTTTTACAAACCGAAAGTTTTGGCAATGTACTTTGCAACGGAATGATTGTTCACAACAATAACGAAACGGTGGTTTTTGATACACCTGTGAACGATGAAATTTCTGAAGAATTGATCCAATGGATTCAAAACAGCCTAAAAAGTAAAATAAATGCGGTTGTTCCTACTCATTTTCATGACGATTGTTTGGGCGGATTAAATGCGTTTCACAAACACCATATTCCATCGATTGCAAACAGCAAAACAATCGAAATTGCTAAAGAAAAGAAACTTCCTATTCCTTTAAAATCTTTTGATACTCAAGAAAAAATAGCCGTAGGAAACCTATTTGCAGAGCTATACTTTTTTGGCGAAGGTCATACCAAAGACAACATTGTAGCGTATTATCCGAATGAAAAAGTCTTGTTCGGCGGATGTTTGATTAAGGAATTAAACGCTGGAAAAGGAAATTTGACAGATGCCAATGAATCAGCGTGGGCAGAAACAGCAACCAAATTAAAAAGCACGGTTACAAATGCCGAAATTGATTCCCGGACACGGTTTAACAGGAAACAGCGATTTAATTGATTACACCATAAAATTATTCACGCAAAAATAATGCAGTACGTTTACATTCACGGTTTTGGCACCACAGGCGCAAATAGCACCAAGTTTAAAAAAATTCTGGCACACGCAACAGCAAACAACGCCAAAGCAATTGCTTTGGAATGGAACGAACATCAGCCGGATATTTTACAGCAACTAACTTCGCAACTTAATAACCAAATTAATTGGAACGAACCGGTTTGTTTGATCGGATCATCAACTGGTGGAAATTTTACGTATCAACTTTTAGAGCAATTTTCAGATAAAGAAATATCGTTTGTACTGATAAATCCGTTATTAAATGTGGAACAACGAAAAATTGATAATTATCTTTTTCCGATGTTGCTGGCAAATCAATTAAAAAATCCGTCAGCAGATCTATCAAACGGATTGATTCTATTAGGAAAGAACGACGAAGTTTTAGATTACAACTATACCTACGAACGTTTGCGTAAATCGAACAAAATTATTGTAGGCGAATGGAATCACACGTTGAGTAATTTACATACTGCTGAATTATTGCGTTTTATTGATTCTGTTTAATGAATAAAATTTAATAAAAATAACATCTCGACTTCGCTCGATGTGACAAACAAAAATAGCCGACTAAATCGGCTATTTCCATTATAAATCATTGCTAAATTTTATATTAACCAAAAAGATAAAAGGTTTCCGCCAGTTCGAGCTTGTCGAGAACATCTCGATACACTTCACTTCGTTACGCTACTCGAAGCGACGAAAAAGTAAATTTTCTATAATTCTATATGGTAAAATTTTTACGCTTTATCATCTGCAGACGGACCGTAAATTCCCGGAACAGGAATGTCCAGCAAACGCATATAAACCGTTAATTGTCCGCGGTGGTGAATTAAATGGTTGGTTACAATAAAACGCAATGCACCGGTTTTTGGCATAGCAGCAATTACATGTTCACCAGCTTTTAGTGTCCAATCTTCAAGAACAACTGTTTCGTCCATTTGTTCAATAATTGCTTTATTTTTTTCGAAATCACTTTCTAATTTACTCAACAAATCATCAATCGAAGTTAATTTTGTAGGCGTATAATCAACATGAAAATCAAACGTTTCTTTACTTAAAACAAAATCAACCCAGTTATGCAGTTCAACAATATGATTTGTCAATTCACCCAAAGTCATTGACTTTTCGTGTGGTTTGTAACCAAAACTCTCGTTGTTCAAACGACTAATAATGCGTTTTGTATTTGCTTTTTCGCGTTCTAATTCAATTAATAATGCTTTTTTAATGCTCATTTTTATTTTGCTTTTATTGTTTAATTAGTTTATTCAAAAGGATTTGGTTCGGGTGGATAGAAAACATCAACATTTCCAAAATCAATTTTTAAATTAGAATGTTCTATTTCCTTTTTTCTAGCACTTAGGTTGATCAAATAATTTGCAAACTCTGTAAGTTTCTTTGTTTCTTCTGATTCGAAATTCTGAACATACACTCGTTTTTTACTTTTTAGAAATTCAAATTGATAATATAATCCATCTACCACATCATCATTTATATATTCCTTTTTAAAATTATTCCCCTTAATACTATCTAAATATTCATTGATTTTATTTTTCTCATAATCATCAATCAAATAAAAATACGCTTTTACTCTTGATGGATAATTTTTGGAAACAAAAACGGTATCGCTTGTAAATTTATATACTTTCAAATTTTGCATTCCTGCATACCCAAAAACAAAATCTTCATGTAAACGAACTTTGTCTTTTGTACACGAAGCAAAAATCAATATAAATGCAATAAAAAGAAACCTCATAAAATTTCTATTTAATATAATGTATTGTGTCATAAGGAATATCTGGAATTATAAATCTTTCTATATTCCCGAAATCTACATCTCTATTCCAATAAACTTTTTCCATTCCATAGTGAGTAGTGTCGTTATATTTTATCATTTTTGAAATTTCTAATTCAACTAAGAAACTACTAAACTTGTTCAAACTTTTTAATTCTTCTATTTCATCTTCCCCATTAAATCCATAAACAAAAACTAACTGATTTTGATTTAGAAATTGAAACTGATAAGCACCTGCATCTATTATACCTTGTTGAATATATTCTTTTTTAAAATCCTGATCTTTTAATGTATTAAGAAAATCATTTATTCTTTTTTTGTCATTTTCATTTAAAACATAATAAAAGATATGAGGATGTTCTGGGTAATTTCTGGCCATGAAAACAGTATCATAACTGAAAACAAAATCTTCATGCAAACGAACCTTTTCTTCTTTGCACGAAACAAAAATCAATATAAATACAATACAAAGAAACCTCATAAAAAGATGGTTTAACAAATTGATATTTGTGATTATTTCAAAGATATTAAAATTCAACGCATTGTTTTCAATAAAATTAATCCGTTAAAACAATTAAAAAAGTTGTAATTTTACAGACTGTATTTATTGACATCTAAATTATAGCAAAATATAATGAAACATACTAAGATTAAAGATCTTTTAGCAGGTTCCAATCTTTTACAAGAAGTAGTGGCTAAAGGCTGGGTTCGTACTTTTAGAAACAACCAGTTCATTGCGTTAAATGACGGATCTACCATTCATAACATACAATGCGTTTTAGAATTAGACGCTTTTCCTGAAGAAACCATTAAACGTATTACAACCGGCGCGGCAATTAGCGTTAAAGGTACGTTGGTTGAAAGTCAGGGTAAAGGTCAGAAATACGAAATTCAGGCAAATACGTTGGAAATTTTAGGCGATTCTGATGCTGAAAAATATCCGATACAGCCAAAAAAACACTCGTTAGAATTTTTACGCGAAAATGCTCATTTACGCATTCGTACCAATATGTTTGGTGCTATTATGCGTGTGCGCAGTACGCTTTCTTACGCAGTGCACAAATACTTTCAAGACAACGGATTTTTCTATGTAAACACGCCGATCATCACGGGATCTGATGCAGAAGGTGCTGGTGAAATGTTTCAGGTTACATCTTTGCCTTTAGATGGTTCTGCTCCGAAAAACGAAGACGGAAGCATTAATTACAAAGAAGATTTCTTTGGCAAGCACACCAACTTAACCGTTTCTGGTCAGTTAGAAGGTGAAGCGTATGCAATGGCATTGGGATCAATCTATACGTTTGGGCCTACTTTCCGTGCAGAAAATTCAAACACATCCCGCCATTTAGCCGAGTTTTGGATGATTGAACCTGAAGTTGCCTTTAATAATTTAGACGATAATATGGATTTGGCGGAAGATTTCATCAAATTCGTAATTAAATATACGGTTGAAAAATGCGAAGACGATTTATTGCAGTTGGAAGCCAGATTGATCGATGAAGAAAAATCGAAACCACAGGCAGATCGTTCGGAAATGACATTGATGGAAAAACTGAAATTTGTTATGGAAAACAATTTCAAACGCGTTTCTTACACCGAAGCAATCGATATTTTAAAAGGATCGAAACCAAACAAAAACAAAAAATTCCAGTATTTAATTGAAGAATGGGGTGCCGATTTACAAAGTGAGCACGAACGTTTCTTGGTTGAAAAACACTTTAAATGTCCGGTAATTTTGTTTGATTATCCTGCAGACATCAAATCGTTCTACATGCGTTTGAACGACGATGGAAAAACGGTTCGTGCAATGGATATTTTATTCCCTGGAATTGGTGAAATCGTAGGCGGATCGCAACGTGAAGAACGCTACGATGTGCTGGTAGAAAAAATGCAGGCATTAAATATTCCCGAAGAAGAATTATGGTGGTACTTGGATACCCGCAAATTTGGATCGGCAGTTCACTCGGGCTTTGGTTTAGGTTTTGAACGTTTGGTATTGTTCGTAACCGGCATGACCAACATTCGCGACGTAATTCCGTTCCCAAGAACACCGCAAAACGCAGAATTTTAAAAAAGAATCTTTCATAGATTTATAGCATATTAAGTTTGACACAACGCTAATTATTTGTTATTTTTGACTAAATTAGTTTGTGTCAAACTTTTTTTATTACTAAAAGTTATAGGAGCATTATAAAATGTTAAAACAGAATTTACAGTTTAAATTATCGCAGAAATTATCGCCTCAGCAAATTCAATTAATGAAATTGATTCAACTGCCTACGCTTGCATTTGAACAACGATTAAAAGAAGAATTGGTTGAAAATCCGGCGTTGGAATCTGGGAAAGATGAAGTGACCGATGCCGATGAGTTTCAAGATAATTCGGACGAATTTGATGATTACGACAATGAGCATATCGACACAGATGACATCAATATTGATGATTATTTAAGTGACGACGAAATACCCGATTACAAGCTTAAAAGCAACAATTACAGCGATGATGATGAGGAAACCTTTATGCCGATTGAAGCACAGGTTAGTTTCCATCAAAACTTAATTGAACAGCTTAATACCTTTATTTTAACTGATGAAGAACGTACTATTGCCGAATTTTTAATCGGCAGCATGGACGATATGGGCTACATTCGCCGCGATATTCAGGATATTGTAGATGATATGGCATTTACGCAAGGTATTTACGCAAGCGAAGAGCAGGTTAAAAGTATCTTGGAGAATATTATCCACGAATTGGAACCAAGCGGTGTGGGCGCGCGCGATTTGCAGGAATGTCTGTTGTTGCAGTTAAACAATAAAACACCAAACGAATCGATTGATCTGGCGAAAGACGTTATTGAAAATCAGTTCGAGGCGTTTACCAAAAAACATTACGATAAGTTATTACAAAAATACAATGTTTCACAGTCGCAACTTCGCAAAGCGATTGATGAAATTGAAAAATTAAACCCTAAACCAGGCGGAAGCTTTGCAGGAAATTCCCGTGCTATAGAACACATTATCCCTGATTTTACCGTAAAGGTTGATGATGGCGAAATTGAACTGCATTTAAACAGCCGTAACGCCCCGGAACTGCACGTTTCTAAAGATTATCAGGAAATGATGCAAACGTACAAGGAAGCAAAAGAAAAATCGTCGGCTCAAAAAGATGCGGTACAGTTCATAAAACAAAAATTAGACGGTGCCAAATGGTTTATTGATGCCATTAAACAACGTCAGGAAACGCTTTTTGTTACCATGAGTGCCATTATCGAATATCAAAAAGAATATTTTTTGGAAGGAGAAGAAACGAAAATCCGTCCGATGATTTTAAAAGATATTGCTGATATGGTTGGTTTAGATATTTCTACTATTTCACGTGTTGCCAACAGTAAATATGTTGATACACCTTACGGAACCAAGTTGATTAAGGAATTTTTCTCTGAAGCAATGACGAATGATCAAGGTGAAGAAGTTTCTACAATAGAAATCAAGAAAATTCTACAAAATATCATTGCCGACGAAGACAAGCAAAAACCGTTGCCAGATGATAAATTAGCAGAAATGCTTAAGGAAAAAGGCTACCCTATTGCTCGTAGAACGGTTGCAAAATACCGCGAACAGTTAGACATTCCGGTAGCACGAATGCGCAAAAAGATTTAATGAAGTATGTTGCTAAAATAATATCCTACTTATTCCATCCTGTTTTTATTCCAACAATAATCACAGGATGTTTTTACTTATTAAATGCCGATTTTTTTATCCCTTTAGAACGATATTTAGCAACTGGCCAAGCTTTTTTAATGACTTTTTTGTTACCTGTTTGTATTTACTTTTTCTTGAAATCATTGGGATTGTTAAAATCATCAGTAATGATAAAAAATCTGCGCGAACGTAGTGCACCTATGTTTTTGAATATCGTAATAATAAACATTTTGATTTTTAAAATCTGGGAAAACGCATCCAATTCCTCTTTAAAGATATTTTTTATAGGCTACTGTATTTCGTACTCTATTTTATTCTTCGGCATATTGTTGAAACGTAAATACAGCGTGCATGTAGCAAGCGTTTGCAGCGCTATTCCGCTGTTTGTAAACCAAACTACCACGTATTATTTAAACCCATTTTATATTTTACCAGCGTTACTAATTATTATTGGTTTGGTAGCAACATCTCGCTTGTATTTAAGAGCACATACCAATGTAGAAATTATTGTTGGCGCGTTAATTGGTTTTGTGCCGTCGTTTATTTTGTTTTATAAAATGTAAAACATCAACCCTACATTCAACATGTTTATATGGCTTGCGTTATCAATTACGTTTTTGTTGTACAACGGTTTAAAACCGTAATAACCATATAAATTCCAAGTGTTGAAACCTGCCGAAATATAAACTCCTAAATTAGATCTTGACAACAAATCGCTGTTTTTAAAGCTGTGATTTCCTAAAACGCCTTCGTATTCTGAAGTTGAATTTAACAGATAACTGTATTTAATTGCGGTATAAACACGCCAAAATTTATGCGAATGTACTTTTGAATTACGCCAACGAAATTCAATGGGAATCTCTATATACGACAATTTCTGTACATTTTTTTTGCTGTTATTATCAATTTCAAAAGTAATGGGATCATTATCAATCAATGCCAAATTATGTCGCAAATTATAAAATGCAAAACCAAATCCTGGAGCAATGGCAACTGTTCGTTGTTTGTTAATGGGAAAATCGCGCAGAAAACCAAAATTCGTTCCAATAGAAATAGAGTTTGTAGAGAAGTTTTGAGGTTGTTTCAACATTAAAGTATGCGTAACGCCCACATAAAATTGGTCTTCACGGTAAAAGGGATCAGTTACTTTTATGGTTCTGTCTAAAGCCGGCAAACTATCTACAGCCTGCGAAAATGTTTTTAAAGAAACCAAAAATATCAATATGCTAAAAAAAACTTTCATCATGTACAAATTATTAAAATAGTAACATTCAATCCTAAAAAAATATATTTACAGTCGTAAGTTCAAGCTTGTCGAGAACAAAACTTCTCGATACACTTCATTACATTACGCTACTTGAAGTGACGATGGATCAATACTAAAAATTATAAACCAACCCAACACTTAACAACTGTTTAAACTGCACGCGCGGACCTTCGGTAATTTGTGTGCCGTTTACATCGCGTTTGTTTTTTATATCATCATCATAAATTAAATGTCCACCCAAAGTTGCTTTAATCAGGCTGTTTACCTTCATTTCAATTTGAAGCTGCCAATCCACATCTACATTTCCAAAATTATTCAAATAATCGGTGTATAAAGTAAGATTGTTTTTAAGATTAACGTTTTTCATGATAGATTTATTCCATTCGCTGGTAAACAAAAAACCCAGTTCGCTTCTTGATTTTTTTCCGGCTTGTAAAAGTGTTCCATCTTCGGCAAACACGCCTCCTGCCAAACCAAATTCACCTTTATTGGCAAGCGTTTCATCTAACACCAATGTAGATTTTAAGGTAAGTGGCGAAATATAGGCTTTAAAGTTGTTTTTAAAAAATTCTGAACCGATACCCGCAAAAAGATAAGCTGGTGCAAAGGCACGCGAAATTGGATCTTCTACGTTAGGATACGCGTATCCGTTCGCCATTTGAGTGTTTAAGGTCATTTTTGCAGAATAATACCAATTTGATTTTACCGAAGTTTTATAACCAAAAGATGTATTGATGTTTAAAACGTCGTCGGTTTTTCGTAACTCCAAATTTTCTTGTTTATTTAAACCGTATCGCACTTTTAATTCGTTTAACCAAACTGTTCGTCCTTTTTCATATTTACGAGTAAAATCTCCTTTAACGATACCTGAAACCGAACTAAAACCTCCGGCATTCCAGTTAGAAAACGTTCCTTGGTTGATATCCAACCCTAAACTATTTGTTTTTTTCCAAAAACTCATTTCAGATCGTATGGGTGATAAAGCATCATACAGAATTTGTGAATTTGCTCGCGGCAATCTGTCATAAACAAAACCAGTTGGCTTTGAGACTAAAAAATAAGCCAAATCGGTATTTTTATTACGCTTTGTAACTTCAAAGGTAGATACAACCACCTGTTGAACATTTTCTGATTTAAGATTCATTAATACCGAATCTTGCAAAACCATTTTTTGCTCTACTGTTATAGGACGTAAAAAAAGCGTATCGTTCTTTTTAACCAAAGTATCAAAAACTGAAAATTGGGTACGGTAAAAAGTATCAATTGTTTGTTTAGTTTTTTTAATTTGTAGCGTATCTACAGGTTGCGCAAAAACACCTGTACCTAACAACATAAAAAAAACAACTATATTAAATTTGAACATTCTGTATTTTTTTAAATAAATTTTGCATAGATTCTACATCTAAACCACACTGTGTAAACTGTTCATTTACTGTAGCGTGTTCTATAAAATCATCGGGCACACCTAAATTTATTACCTTAATATTTATATTGTTTGCCAAAATAATCTGATTGATTACACTGCCAAAACCGCCTTTTATCACACCTTCTTCTATTGTAACAATGGTATCAAAACCTTTAACAAGCCCAACAATTTCTTTTTCGTTTAATGGTTTTATCTGTAAGAAATGATAAACTGCAAAATGATCCGTATCAAAACTTAAAGCTTCTAAAACATTTTGCAAAATGGTTCCTGTTGAAAAAACGGCTGCTTTTTTACCTTTTTTGATGGTTTGAATTTTAGATAGATCGATCTTTTCAAAAGGAACTTTCCAATTTTCAACAGCTGAATATCCGCGTGGGTAACGCAAAGCAACAGGTTGATTATTACTTTCTTGTAACGTAAACAATATTTGACGCAGTTCTATAGCATCTTTTGGAGCCAAAATTTTAAGATGTGGTATAGGTTGTAAAAACGCCATATCAAACACACCTTGATGCGTTGCGCCGTCTTCGCCCACCAAACCTGCACGATCTATACAGAAAATCACCGGAATATTTTGCAACGCCACATCGTGAATCAACTGATCGTAAGCGCGTTGTAAAAAAGTAGAATAAATGGCACAGAAAACAGTAAAACCACTTAATGAAATACCAGCTGCCAAAGTAACTGCGTGTTGTTCGGCAATACCTACATCAATAGCGCGTTCGGGAAAAGCATCCATCATGTATTTTAATGAACTTCCTGTTGGCATGGCAGGTGTAATGGCAAATATCTTAGGATTCTGCTGAGCTAATTCTAATAAAGTCAGCCCAAAAACATCCTGATATTTTGTAAACTTCTGTATATTATTTTCAAGCAGATCGCCTGTAATTTTATCAAATTTTCCCGGTGCATGATACAGTACCTGATTTTCTTCGGCTTGTTTTAAACCTTTCCCTTTGGTGGTGGTGATATGTAAAAACTGCGGACCATTTTTTGTTTTTAATCGTTGCAGCTCATGAATCAATGCTTTTAAATCGTGCCCGTCAACCGGTCCCACATATTTAAAATTCAAAGATTTAACCATGTTGTTGCTCTTTGGATTTTCGCCTTGTTTTACCTGCATTAAATAGCTTTTCAGCGCACCTACACTTGGATCGATCCCAATAGCATTATCGTTTAAAACAACAATTAAATTGGCATTTGTAACACCTGCATGGTTCAAGGCTTCAAACGCCATTCCCGAAGCAATAGACGCATCACCAATAACCGCAATATGCTGTATATTGTTCTCGCCTTTCAATTTGCTAGCAATCGCCATTCCCAAAGCCGCTGATATAGATGTAGATGAATGCCCAACACCAAAAGCATCGTATTCGCTTTCGCTGATTTTTGGAAATCCGCTTAAACCATTTTGTTGACGATTGGTTTCAAAAACACCTTTACGTCCAGTCAAAATTTTGTGTACGTACGCCTGATGTCCCACATCCCAAACCAATTTATCAATAGGTGTATCAAACACATAATGTAAGGCAATAGTTAATTCTACAACACCCAAACTTGCACCTAAATGACCACCGTTTACCGAAACAACATCGATAATAAACCTACGAATCTCGTCTGCTAACTGTAGCAGCTGAGGTATGGTTTTCGATTTTAAATCGGAAGGAAATTGAATTGTTGGTAAAATTGGAGCCATTAACTTTTAAATTACAGAACAAATTTACAATAATATCTTATTTTTGAACGAATAATTTACTATTTGAGATGTTGCTGAACGACGAATACTTTATGCGGATTGCTTTAAACGAAGCAAAAGAAGCGCTTTTAAAAAACGAAATTCCAATTGGAGCGGTCATCGTTGCCAATAATTCCATAATAGCGAAAACGCATAATTTAACCGAAAATTTGAATGATGTTACTGCACATGCCGAAATGCAGGCAATTACTGCGGCGGCAAATGCCATTGGCGGCAAATATTTAAAAAACTGCACCATGTATTTAACAATTGAACCTTGCCAAATGTGTGCCGGTGCGTTGTATTGGAGTCAGATTTCTAAAATTGTGGTTGGTGCACAAGATAACAAACGTGGTTTTACTTCAATGGGCGGACAACTGCACCCGAAGACTGAAATTGTTTATGGTGTTTTAGAGAATGAATGTAAGGAATTGATGCTGACTTTTTTTCAGAATAAAAGATAAAAAACTGTTTAACAAACACTAATTTGTCAAGCTGAACTTGATTCAGCTTCTCATAAAGTTTTTAATCAAAATAAATGAGATTCCGGATCAAGTCCGGAATGACAATAGTTAACTTTCCTAAACAGCTTTCTTATTTAGTTCTCGATACAGAATTTCTCCGATTTTCTTCAAAATTCTTACTCGAACTGACGTAAAACTCAACTTATTTGAAAACCTGTAAATTAAAAACGGTAACCGACAGAAAGTTGCATTACGCGGTTTTTCCAATCTACATTCGGTTCATCAATCACATTTGTCATTCCGGCATTGTAACGTGCAGAAATCATAAAGTTCAAAGGTAAATTAACGCTTAAACCAACATTCAGCGAGAAATCGAAATCGTTGAATTTAGGACTGTCAGGATTTAAGTCTGCAAACTTCACTTTAGAATCGGTTAAAAACCCTGCTTGTGGACCTGCTTCAATGGCGATTCCGTTGGTGATATAATATTTCAACATTAACGGCACGTTTATATAACTTAAGTTAAAATCGTGTTCAACGATAGCGTTTTCAAATGTAGTTTTCCACTTACCACCTGCTGACGAATAATAAACTTCGGGCTGAATGGCGAATTTGTTAAAACGAATTTCGGCAAATGCACCGACATGAAATCCGTTGATGGAATTATTGTCGTGAAAATCCTGCCAGCTTTTACCTTCTAATTTTGCATTATTATAACCTACTTTAGGTCCGAATGAGAAATCTTGTGCTTGTACAGCGGTTCCAAATAAGAATGCTGTAAAAAGTGCTAAAGGAATTTTAGGGAATTTTTTCATAGTATTGGGCATTTATGAATAATTATCAAATTTTAATCCAAAGCCGAAATTACTTAAAATAACACAAACGTGCTATAATTGAGATTACAAAACTGTATCTTTTTTCCACAAAAAAACCGCAACAGATTGTTGCGGTTTATAAAATATTGTAATTATTAAAACTTGTAACCAACTCCTACTTGGATAACTGCATTTTTAGTATCTAAAGCTTCTGTAGAAACTTCCATTCCTCCAACAGTTTGAGAACTGTCTTTACCAAGTTTTGTTAAACCAAGATTATAACGGGCACCGATAAAAAATCCATTATCTAAATTAAAACTAGCACCAACTCCAACTCCAAAATCAATTGAGTTAGTAGAATCTTTAATATCCATTTCTCTTTCTGAAGTAACACTTCCTACTGTAGTTTTACTTTCTGCATCAGCTGACATCAAAAAGCCTACATAAGGTCCTAACTCCACAGCAAAACTTGGTGCTACATAATATTTAGCCATGATAGGTACATTTATATAACTTGTTTTGGCAGTAGTTTCAGAAGAAGTAGTTACACCAACAATTGTCTGAGAACTCTCTTGTTTAGCACCTTGTGCAGAATATAGAATTTCAGGTTGAATTGCAAATTTGTCGTTAAACTTAATTTCTGCAAATGCTCCCACATGAAATCCGATCAACATTTTGTTGTCTTCTGCGTCCTTTCCACTAATATTAGCAAAGTTCACACCTGCTTTTGGACCAAATTTCACTTCTTGCTGCGCTACTGCAGTTGTAGATACCGCAACTAACCCTAATAAGGTTAAGGTAATTTTTTTCATAAATAATATTTTTTTATTAATTGTTAAAACAAATATAACAATTTTTATGAATTGATATTTTTTTAAACATTTTTTTTTGAAATAAATGAAGGTTATAAACAAAAAAAGCCGAATCTTCATTCGGCTTTAGTTTTCAATTTGATTACCTTCTTTGTCAAAGAAGTGGTATTCTAAATACGTGTAGGCATCACGCGGTATAATTTTTATCCAGCGTTTGTATTCAAAAAACCATTTGGTTCGTACAGACGGGAAACCTTTTGTTAGGTAAGCAGCAATAAAAGGATGCGCATTTAAAACAATACTTTTATTCTCTTTAATAATTCGTTCTAGGTCAGCTGATATTTTATCAATAACTAAAATTGGAGCCTCAATTTCTCCTTCTCCGTTATGGTCAGGGTTTTCTTCTTTTGTTTTGATAGAAACTTCAGGTCTAACTCTTTGTCTAGTAATTTGAATTAATCCAAATTTACTAGGAGGCAAGATTTTGTGTTTTGCTTTATCATCGCTCATTTCTTCTTTTAGGTAATCGTATAAAACTTTACGATTTTCGGGATTACTCATGTCAATAAAATCAACTACAATAATTCCGCCCATATCGCGCAATCTTAACTGGCGTGCAATTTCTGATGCGGCGATCATGTTTACTTCAAGAGCTGTATCTTCTTGAGAGAGCGCTTTGTTAGAGCGGTTTCCGCTGTTTACATCAATAACATGCAAAGCTTCGGTGTGTTCTATGATAAGATAGGCTCCTTTACTCATAGATACGGTTTTACCGAATGAAGTTTTTATTTGTCGTTCAATATGATATTTCTCGAACAACGGCACTTCTTTGTTGTTATAATGTTTTACTATGGAAACTTTTGAAGGGGCTATTTCTTGCAGATAGTCCTTCGTTTGGTAATAAAGTTCATCGTCATCTATATGGATTCCGGTAAAAGTATCATTAAAAACATCGCGCAGAATGCTTGATGCCCTGTTTACTTCGCCAAAAACTTTTGATGGGTGATGAGCTGTGGTTAAACGTTTACAAAGTAAAATCCATTTATCCATTAAACCTTGTAAGTCTTTTTCTAATTCTGTAACATTTTTGCCTTCGGCTACTGTACGAACAATAACGCCAAAACCTTTTGGTTTAATAGTAAGCATCATTTTTTTAAGACGCTCTTTTTCTTGTTTTGATTCGATTTTTTGTGAGATCGAAACACGTTCAGAAAAAGGAACCAACACAAGATATCTTCCTGCCAGCGAAAGTTCTGAACTAATTCGCGGACCTTTGGTTGATATAGGTTCTTTAACTATTTGTACTAAAATTGATTGATTAGCACTTAACACATCGGTTATAACGCCATTTTTATCAATTTCGGGTTCAAAAGGAAATTTTTTAAGAGTGAAATCATTTAATTTACCTGCAGTTACAAGCTTTGTAAACTTCATGAGTGTAGGAAGGTTTGGTCCTAAATCGTGGTAATGTAAAAAAGCATCTTTATCAAAGCCTACATTTACAAACGCTGCGTTTAAGCCAGGAACTGGTTTGCGTATTTTAGCTATAAAAATATCGCCCACCGAGAATCCTTTTTCATCTTCTCTATCTCTGTGTAATTCTACTAATTTCCCATCTTTTAATAAGGCAAAATCTACTGTATTGGAACCAGACCTAATAATTAACTCTTTGTTCACTTGGTACATTTTTATCTGCTTCTTTTAGTTTAAAGTTTAAGGCTTAAAGTTTATTAAAACTTGAAACCATAAAAACTTGAAACCAAAAATACAGATGGATTAAACATTAAACAGGTATTACCCTTTCTTTTAAACTAAAATTTAAAAGATTTTTCAAAGAACTTTTTAATTTGTAATAAAAGAAAAAGTAGTTTAAAACTACTTTTTCTTTTTGTGACGGTTAGCTCTCGCTCTTTTTTTACGTTTGTGCGTAGCTACCTTATGTCTTTTTCTTTTTTTACCACTTGGCATAATCTTGTAGTTTTTAAGTTAGTAATTATTTATTTTACGTCTGTGTTTGTTTTAACACCTTCTACGAACACTTTAGCTGGTTTAAAAGCCGGAATGTTGTGAGCAGGAATTTTAATTGTTGTGTTTTTAGAGATGTTTCTTCCTGTTTTTTCAGCTCTAGTTTTAATAATAAAACTTCCAAAGCCTCTTAAATATACGTTATCTCCACTTTCTAAAGAAGATTTTACTTCCTCCATAAAAGATTCCACAGTTGCCTGCACATCACCTTTCTCAAGCCCTAATTTCTCTGAAATTTTAGCTACAATGTCTGCTTTAGTCATTATCTGTTTATAAATTAATTTGTTGTCTGTTTTTTGAGTGTGCAAATATATTAATTTTATTATAATATCTACCTTTCAATACATTAAATTTTAATGAAATAAACCAATTGTAGTAATTAACATTAGTTTGTTAGTGTCATTAAACCACCACTTTTTCTATATAAGAAGAGTTCATAGCGCGTAATGTGCCCATATAATTTAAAGTAAATTCTAAATAATCGCCCACTTTATATTTTTTATCGTTTGTCTGCAAATCAACAATAATCATATCAGAACTAGCACCAAAAAAGCGAATATTTTCATCTTTCGGAAAGATATTTGCCTGATCTACATCTAAAATACCTAAATCTAAAATGGCTCTGAACGATGTTTTCCCGATTTCTTTTTCATCAAAAGTAAATGATTTCCCTTCTAAATTGGTTCCAAAATCGCCTTCGGGAATTTTTGGCTTTTCTATCAACTCTATAATTTCAGCTTTAAGTGTAAATACATTTTGTTTTAATAAATTGCTTGGTTCATCTTTATAAACATCGGTTCCTTGGTAAAGTGTTTCGCCTACCCTGAAATGATTTACGCCTGCAGGAAGTTTGTGCTGAAATATCAGTGGAATGGTTACAGAAGATCCGCCGGAAACACACGGTATTTTTTTGTTAAACTTTGCTTCTATTAACTGTTTGTACAATGAAAGCTGAATTAACTTGTCCGTGCTTGGCAACACGCCGTACAAGCACGAAAGATTGGTGCCTATACCCACAACTTCGATATTCTTAAGCTGAAAAACATGGTCGTAAAACGATATTACATCTTCACGCATTACACCTTCTCTCAGCTCACCCAATTCAATCATAATGATAATTTTATGAATTTTGTTTTGCTTTTGGGCTTCGTGCGAAAGTAGTTTAATGGTTTCAATATCGGTATTCATACTGATATCGGCATATTTCACCACCGAAGCAACCGACCGTTTGGGCGTAGGTTTTATGTAAATGGTTTCAATTTTAGGATTAATTTTCTTGATCGCCTTTAAATTGCTAACGCGGGAATCGCACACCTGATCAGGCATTAAGTTTAAAACTTCTTTCAAAAAAAGTTCATTTCCACAGAGTATTTTGGTTACTACAGACCATTGAATTTCTTTTAGTTTAAAGAAATAATCTAAACGTTCAAAATTGTATTGTAAACGTTCTTTATGTAACGTAATTACTGCCATAACAATTACTTGTTTAAGCGCATTTCTAAATACTTGTTGGTAAAACCAAGCTTTTCGTAAAGTTTTATTGCAGGATTGTCTGGTTCTACATGTAAGGCAATATTTCCTTGGGCGTTATCAATTGCGTGCTGCATTAATGCTTTGCCGATGCCTTTTCCACGTTGGTTGGCATCTGTTGCAATATAAACCAGAATATTTTCGGGAATGTAGTCTTTCATGCCGGTTTGATTTACAATTACAGCACCTGCAATATTGTTTTCTAATGACGCGGTAACGATGAAGCCACCGAAAGAAGGAGTTTCGTTTAATGCATAGTTCATGCACTTTTCGATATCCTGTTTTGGATCGCCGTATTGCTCTAAATTTTTAAATAGAAAGTTTAAAATTGTTTCTTTTTCATTTTGATTAGGTTTGTTTTCTTGACTATACGTCTTGATTTCTAACATATTTATTTTTTTAATTTCTACTATTACAAAGTTACATATTTTAAATTAAACGGTTTTTTAACGGCAATCTCCACACTTTTATCGTGTATCTTTGCGCCTTAAAATTGTACCGATGAACTTTACCAACCAACTGCTTAATTGGTATAAAAAACACAAGCGCAGTTTACCGTGGCGAACAACCGTAAACCCTTATTACATTTGGCTTTCGGAAATTATTTTGCAGCAAACACGTATTGAACAAGGCTTGCCATATTACGAAGCTTTTACTACAAAATTCCCTACTTTAAAAGATCTGGCAACAGCAGATGAAGATGCCGTTTTAAAGCTTTGGCAGGGTTTAGGATATTATTCGCGTGCACGGAATTTACATTTTACGGCTCAATATATTTATAAAGAATTAAATAGTGTTTTTCCAAAATCGTATGCTGAAATTATTAAACTAAAAGGCATTGGACCCTACACGGCAGCTGCAATAGCATCGTTTGCATATAAAGAACCTATTGCTGTAGTTGATGGAAATGTATTTAGAGTCTTGGCTCGATTTTTCGGAATTCATGATGATATTGCAGTTACTAAAACTAGAACTATATTTCAAAATCTGGCAAATGAACTGATATCAACAAAACATCCCGATTTGTTCAATCATGCTATTATGGATTTTGGTGCAACCGTTTGTTTACCTGCAAACCCTAAATGCAACAGCTGTATTTTTAACGAAAACTGTTTTGCTTTTTTAAAGAACGAAGTTGCACAGTTGCCTGTAAAAAACAAGAAAATCAGCGTTAAAAACCGATATTTGAATTATCTTATTTTAAGAAAAAACAACGAAATAGTGATTCAACAACGAACAGAAAAAGATATTTGGCAACAGTTGTTTGAACTTCCGCTTTTCGAAACCTCATCAGATAATGAAGAAGAATTGTTCATACATTTATCAAACTTGTATCCAAACAACAACATAAAAAAAGTTACCGCAAATACCATCAAACACAAATTATCGCACCAACAACTGCATATCAATTTTTACGAAATAAATATTTCTGAATTTACTTCAAACCAACAAACATCGGCAATTAACGATTTACACACTTATGCGTATCCAATTGTTATATGGAATTTTTTAAAAGATTTTTTTACGCTTGAAAAAAATTAGTATTTTTGATTGATAACGAACACATTTTATGTACGGAACTTTAAACAAGGTAACTTTAATAGGTCATTTAGGTGACGAGGTTAAAATGCATTATTTTGAAGGCGGTAATTCTATTGCTCGCTTTTCTATTGCAACTAACGAGGTTTATTTTAATAAAACCACCAACGAAAAAATCACTTCTACTGAGTGGCATAATCTGGTTTTTAGAAATAAAGCTGCCGAATTATGTGAAAAATATTTAAGCAAAGGCGATAAAATTTACGTAGAAGGAAAAATTAGAACGCGCAACTGGCAAACCGAAGACGGAACTACAAAGCATACAACCGAAATTCAGGTTACCGAATTTATTTTTCTGAATGTTAAAAAAGAAATTGATTCTAAAACAAAAGCCATGAAACACGAAGATGATAAATTGAATAATTTTGAAGTCCCGAAAATTTCAGATTACGACAAACTAAACGATATTCCTTTTTAATATTAACTAAAACCTTATTTACTTGGATCCTGACCCCGCCATAACGCAACTTCTTTATTTAGCTTTTACAAGTTGTTGCCTTATAATTTCTTTATTTTTTGTTGCATTATTTGCAGCGGTAGAAGTTGCGTACTTTTCAACATCTAAAAACCGATACGAACAACTATTGGCATCGTTCCCAACTAAAGCCAAATTGTATCAAAAATTACTAGACAAGCCCATAAAACTACAAGTAACAATTAACTTAAGTAATACCATTTTTAAAGTGTTGTTTTTATGGAGTTTATTTGTTGTTTACAACCACTTTTTCATCATTAATTTTTGGGGAATTATAATTGTAGTGCTTATAGGTACTTTTTTCTTGGCATTATTTGGTGAAATATATCCTAGAATTTACAGTTCGCGTCAATTAAACAGAGTAGTCGTAAAAACAATTACAATCATTTATTTTTTCTGTACGATATTAACTCCGGTTACTTGGATTTTTAGAAAAACACACCGCTTTATTGTTGGCAAAATTGACAAGAAAGACGATTCTTTTTCAATGGAACAATTGTCGCAAGCTTTGGAAATGACCGATTACAACCCGGCAAACGAAGATGAACAACGTATTTTAGAAGGAATTGCCTCTTTTGGATCAACCGAAGTTACCCAAGTAATGACTCCGCGTATTGATATTTTTGCCCTAAGTGATGATGAGCTTTTTCATGAAATTCTGCCGCAGATTATAGAAAAAGGTTATTCGCGTATTCCGGTTTACAAAGACAGCATAGATAACATTACGGGCATTTTGTACATTAAAGACTTGATTCCGTTTTTAGATAAAAAAGTTTTTCAATGGACAACGTTGTTGCGAGAACCTTATTTTGTGCCCGAAACTAAAAAGCTAGATGATTTATTGACCGATTTTCAATCAAACAAAAACCATTTGGCAGTTGTGGTTGATGAATATGGTGAAACCGTTGGAATTATTTCATTAGAAGATATCATTGAAGAAATTGTAGGTGAAATTGCAGATGAATTAGATGAAGACGATAAATTGTATCAAAAACTAAATGCAAATGTTTATATCTTTGACGGAAAGATTTCTATTCTTGATTTTTGTAGAATCTTAGATATTGATGAAGAACCGTTTGAAGAAAGCAGACAAGATGCCGAATCGTTAGGTGGATTTTTATTAGAACAATTTGAAGATTTTCCGAAAACAGATGATACCATTACTTTTGAAAATTATTTTTTTAAAATTGTAAGCATTCACAAACGCCGTTTAGAAAAAATTAAAGTAACCATTAATGAAAACTAGTACATTTTTAGTTCCCGCTATAATTGCTCTGGCTTTAACAAGCTGTAAAGAAGACGCGATCCCAAAACCCGACGGTTTTTTAAGTTTAGAATATCCTACAGCGACTTATGAAACCTATACCGAACCTAACGGATTTTTTAAATTCAACAAAAATAAAGGAACTGTTGTAAAACCCGATGAAAATTTTTCGTTTAAAATTGATTATCCTAAAATGAAGGCGAGTATTTATATTAATTACCGTCCGGTAAATAACAACCTGAATTTACTTTTAAAAGATGCACAAAAATTAACGTACGAACATATTGTTAAGGCAGATGATATTCAGGAAACGGTTTTTGAACATCCAGAAAAAAATGTTTATGGTATGTTTTATAAAGTTATTGGCGATGCTGCTACCAATGTTCAGTTTTATGCTACAGACAGCACTAAAAACTTTGTAGTTGGAACGCTTTATTTTTATTCGAAACCAAATTTCGATTCTATTTACCCCGCAACAAAATACATTGAAGAAGACATGAAAACCTTAATGGAATCTTTAGAATGGACAAAAAAATGAAGCTGTCTCAAAACTAGACAGCTTCTTTTTTGCTTTTTAGAATATATATGTTCTTGTATAG
>NZ_RQTJ01000032.1 GCF_003858535.1 Paenimyroides viscosum | reverse complement strand
TGTATTCGACAGAAATATTAACAACCTAAAAATTAATCTCGTTTAATAATGCACTATGGGTATCACTAGTATTTCTATTGCTTTCATGGATTGTAAATGCACAAGGCCCGTTAACAAAATATGGAATTAATATGGCTAATAAATCATTTGCTATCGGTTATTATGAAAAAGAGGACAGAGAAGTAGCAGCCGTTCCAATGATTCATGTGAACAAACCAGAATTTTATGAAATGACCAAACGAAAAATAGACAGTTTGCGCAGTGATGGTTACCAAGTGTTTTACGAATCAATTGATTCAAAAGTTACGGATTCTTTACAATTAGATCTTTTGATGAGAAAATTTCGTCAGGTAACCGGATTTGCACTTATGGATTATATGGATAGCGAAAATGAGTCTTTTAAATCGCTACAAAAAGCAAAATATGTTTCACAAGCTGAAGTAGATTACGGAGTAAATTACAAAACAGATCATCATGCAGATTTGTACCTGGAACAAATGATCGAACTATTTGAAAAGCGTTTTGGTAAAATAATATTGAACGATTGCGATAGCACTACACTATTGGGGAAAAAGTATAAATGCAGTAAAGTAGATGAAAGCAAGGAGTACTATATTTTAAATAGAATTAGAGATCATTATTTGTTGGATAAAATAGAAAAATCTTCTGCAAGAAAAATTGTTGTTGTTTTTGGTCGCATCCATATTATGGATTTACATAGTAAAATTCAAAAGTTAGGTTGGTCGCATCAAAGGGAAAAAACTGAACGCATCACCAATTTTATTAAATAATTTTTTCTAAATCGTCAGAAAATAAATAAACATTTTAATATAGAATAACTAAAATATTGCTTGATATAACACTATTTTTTAAAATTAAAACTATGAAAACAAAAATTACATTACTAATTACACTGTTTATTGGCTTATTAGCCAACGCACAACCTTTTTATACCTTTAGTAAGTAAACAGCTACTTATACCGATTTGGTTAGCCCAATTAGTATAAACAACAACAAGCCTTGGCAAAAACATAACGTAAACAATGGTTTATATTGGGACTATACTTTGCCGTTTAACTTTAATATAAATGGAGTTAATTACAAATTTATTATGTTTGATGGTGCTAATATTTCTTTGATTAGTATGAGTACGAGCGAAGTGGAACTTTATGGTACAGGTATTGGTATTGCCGACAAAAGTGCTGCAAATGCCGCTACATCTATATCGCCAGTTGGCTATAAAGTAGAAGGAACTTCAGGAAACCGTATTTTTAAAATGCAGTTTAAGAATGCTGGATCAGCCGTTGAAAGGTATTTTTATTTTGCAAATACGCATTATTTAAATTTACAAATTTGGTTGTACGAAGGTTCAAATGTTATTGAATACCGTATTGGAGATCATAATTTAAGCACCTATAATTATCCTAACGAAGAACCTGTTACCCATTTTGGGTTTGGTGGCGAACCATCTTCAGGAGCTTTCGTGTGTATGTTATATAATGATGCACAAAATCCGCTGTTGGGCGAATATACAGACTCAAGTCAGGTAACGCTTGATAATTATGGATTTACAGGATATCCTGCAAGTGGAACTGTTTTTCGTTTTACGCCTGCAACAAATGCAAGTGCTCAGGATAATTTGTTTGATGTCGTTAAAGTGTACCCAAATCCAACAACCGATTTCTTGTTTTTTGATCATTTAACCGAAACTAAACAGTATACAATTTATAATGTAAACGGTAAAATTGTAAAAAAGGGAATGATAAGTGAAGAACATAATAAAATTAACGTGTCCGAAATTCCTGCAGCGGTTTATCTGTTACAAATAGATCAATCAACCTTTAAGTTTGTAAAAAAGTAAATAGTAATATAAAATCAATAATTTAAATTACATAATTCCGATAGTGTTTAGTCACTGTCGGTTTTTTATTTTTAGTGATTTCGGGAAATGAAAATTCTATATAATAGCTGTTTCCATTAGATTTTTGTATCTTTAAAAGGTGAAAAAACGAACTGCATTAATAACACTAAAACCACAAAACGAGCAACTAAAAAAATTGGTTGCTTATTATTATTTTCATACATCTACAGATGAACAGCATTTCGAGTCGTTCTATTTTTATCCTAATTACCTGCATGCTTTAACGGTTTATCGGGGAAATGATATTTTAATAAACTTTAAAATAAAGGAACTAAAATAACTTCTTCTAATAATATAGAAAAACTCACTGTTCTTTATACCATCAATTCAAAAGAAAAATATTATATTGAAATGAATGGCGTTTTTAATAAAATTGGAATTGTTTTTTATCCGTTAGGCATAAATCATTTTATAGACAAACCTTTAAACGAATTGTTAACGCAGCAGATTCAAGAAATATCTTTGAATCCACTTTTTCATGAAATACTATCAGAATTAACCGACGATTCATCAGCCGAACAAAAACTAGAAATTGTGGAGAATGCTTTGTTGTCAATAATTCAACCTTTTCAAGAAAACGAATTACAAAAAGCTGTTAAGGAAATTATCAAATCTAACGGAATAATTAAAATTTCAGAATTAGAACAAATAACGAACAAAAACAGAAAAACGTTGCTTCGTCTTTTTAAAAAACATACCCTTGCCACAATTGAGGAATATAAAAAAATGGTTCTGTTTCGCAATTCGTTAAATTATGCCATAAGGCATAAAGAGCTGACAAATTTAACTGATGTGGCGCTTTATAATATGTATTACGATCAGTCGCATTTTATAAAACATTTTAAAAGTATTACCAACGAAACACCCAAAACGTTGCTTCCAAAAATAAAACAAATTGATAATGAAGATTTATACTGGTATTTTTTAGAAAATTAAAATTGAATGTCTCAATTTTACAATTATTTGATATTGCTGTGTTCTATTTTTGCTAAAACAAATTTAAACAACTATGGCAGTAATAAAAATTCAAAGAGGAAGTGGCTTTGCAGACAAAGTTCGGAACTATAAAGTGTTTATTAATAGCGAAGAAGTAGGAATTATTTCAGAAGGCGAAATAAAAGAATATAATGTTAGTCCGGGTACACATACCGTTTCAACCAAAATTGATTGGGCAGGAAGCAAAGATGTAATCGTAAATTTAAAAGAAACCGATGTGGTTAATTTTAAGGTGGAGAATTACACCGCCAAACATTGGCTAATTTCTGTTTATTTCATTGCTTTCATCACTTTAGTACATATTGTTTTATATATAACGATTGATTTTCAATACACATCATTATTGTTTATTCCAATTTTAGCAATCATGGGATATTATCTAACTATCGGTCGAAATAAATACCTAACATTAAAAGAATTATAATTAAAACACTTAAAATGAAAAAGCTTACAGTTTTAGCAGCATTGTTAACAGCAACAATACAAGCCATTGCGGGCGAAATAAAAATAACAGCAAATCTTACTGGTTTTTCTGATACCGCCGTAGTATATTTAATTAGCGGACAAACACCTATTGCCTACAAAACATTGACACAAGGTAAAGTAGAACTATCTGCGGAAGTTTCTGAAACACCGGAAAATTATATGATGTATATTGTAGATAATAATCAGCCTTATTTCACAGGACTATTTGTAGCCGATGAAACCTTGCAAATTACAGCAGCTAAAGAAGATTTTCCTTACCAGGTAAAAGTTAACGGTTCTAAACACCATTTTGCAAAAGAAAAACTAAATGAATTGCAAATGCCTTTACACAAAAAAGGAGAAGCATTCAAGCAAGAAATAATTGCATTGCAACAAACACCCGAATGGCAAAAACCTGAAGTGCAAGAAAAATATGTTGGAGAAAATGGATTAGGAAGTAAACTTGCGTTTGAATTAAAACAAATAGAAGCAGATTTTATTTTAAACAATTTTGATAATGCTTATACTTGGACTTTGTTGCCATATAATACCACTGCTTTTGATAAAACGTTTTATAAAGCGGTATATAATAAAATGAATGCTGAACAAAAGCAAACCGAAATAGGAAAGAAATATTTATTAGCATCAAAAAGCCAACGTTTAACTAAAGGCGACAGCTTTATTGATATAGCAGTTTTAGATAAAGATTTAAAAGCAGAAAAATTAAGCGATCATTTTACTCAGGATAAAGAACATGTCTTAATTGATTTATCATCAGTAAGCTGTCCAAGCAGTAGGCAAGCGTTCGAAATTACACAAGAGCTAACAAAAAATAAAGAAAAATTACAAGTTGTTAGTGTATTGCAAAGTCCTGATGCAGCTACTTACCAACAATTTGGTGCGTATAGTACAAGTAATTGGGCGATAGTTTACGCAGAAGATTTTATTAATACTGATACTTATATTCAATACCAAGAAAATGGAACACCTACGTTTTTATTGTTTGATAATGAAGGAAAATTAATAGATCGTTGGTCTGGAGCATTGATTCATCAGCAAAAATTAGAACAACATTTTGGTAAGTAATTATTCTAAAAACGTGTTATTAACTAATAGCACGTTTTTCTTTTTTAACAATAATAAATAACCATTACTTTAACAAGGCGGTCATTTTTAAACTGAAATTCATAAGTCATATAATCATTGTTTATATAATACGAATTGGTCAACGGATCAATCGAAGTAATTAATCCCTTGCCAACTTTAAGAAATTCAGCAACTGTGGAATGATTGTTTAAATACGTATTTTTAATTTTAAAACCGTTGGCGTTTACCATTTCCATAGATCTTATGTGGTAGGTTTTGTTTACATCGTGCCCGATACATTCTACCGAACCAAAAAACACATTGGTTTGATAATCGCCCAAAGCACAATCGTCTAAATCAGTGTATTGATTTTTAATTTTTCCTAAATTACTTTCTAAAAATGATTTTTTAAATCCTTTTTTAGGTTCTATTTCATTATTTATTGTGAAGCCAAACTGCTTTTCCTTCTGTAGTTTAATCGGAAGGTTAAAATCATCTTTTGGAATATTTTTCAAAACATCAGCTTGCAATAAACAAATCTCGGCAACTTCCAGCTGATTGTTTTTTGATGCAAATTCGGCATACAAACGCAAAGCCGCTTCGTTTTCACGTTGGTTGCTATTCCAGCCCAATTCTAAAATGCGTTCGGCAAATTTCTTTTGATCTTCTAAAGTCTGTGCTTTATTGTATTGATTTTTTAAATCTGATAACTCTGGTCGTTTGCCAACATATTTTACAGGAATGTATCCTTTTTTATCATTAATCTGAACCGGAATCCAAGATTCTGCATTGTATGGATAATAATAAATAGCAACAGGTGTTCCATTTAATAAATTTCCTACCACGGCAGCCGAACTATTAGGTAATTCACGGACTTTTAAGCTTGCAACTGTGGTAAATAAATGAGGCGATCCGTAATATTCATCGTTTTCTACAACAACTGCAGGCGATTTTTCGTAATGGTCACTGGCGTTTAAACGATCTTTTACATAGTACGTATCTGTAATAAAAATTGTTCCTGTGTATGGAGTATTAATTTTATAAACATATTTGTCTTGAAGAAATTCATACGAATCTATTTGCGCACCACGTAGAAAAATTCCAACAGCTTTTGATCCTTTTTCGTTGTTGTATGCAACTGTGGGAGTAGATATGTATTTGCGTTGTGCATTTACCGACAAACCTGCCAATAAAAATAATATCATTAGCTTTTTCATATTCTTAATTAATGATCAGTTATATCTACAGCGATTCCTTAATTTATTTAAATATAACCTTTTAAACGATAATATATTTCTTTTGATATTTCTTTTGTTGATCCAATTTTAAATCTTTCAGGTAAATAGTCATTACTACAAGCATATTCAAATGCAAACTCTAGAACTTCAGTGTGTGTATTACAATTCAAGGTTATATCATCTTCATAAATTGCTATAGTTATATCTTTTGATATATCATTAATAGTGAAATAATTAATTTCAAAGTATCTGCATTCTAAGTCAACCTTTAAGTAAATTCTGGCTATTTCATGAGATGAGCATATTTTAGTTTAGAAATTTGAGTTTGTAAAATCAAAAGCTATGATCTGATTGTTTTCTTCAAAAATTCCTTTTTTTAAGTGATAATCTCCTAGTTTTAATTCATATTCAAAAAATGGATATTCACTTAAATTAATCATCTTATAAAAAAAGTCTTTAGCCTCATCTCCAATTAGGCATACTTTTAAACGAATTTTTTCATTTGGTATAGAATAAATAATATTTTCATTATGGTCTTTAAGATCCATATATAAATCTTCATATAATCTCCAAATCCTTAAAGTACTTAGGTTTAATTTTTTATCATTTTTAATTTTAATTTCATAATTTTTTGCAATATCATCTCCAAGAATTCTTATAGGATCTCCGTTTTTTAATGCGTAAATTATTTGCTCTTCTTTCATAAGTGGTTTTTAGTGCATCGGATTAAAAAAGTAAAAATTTTCACTAACAATCTGCTAAGTTCACGGCAATTGCCAAACCACCTTCGCTTGTTTCTTTGTATTTGTTGTTCATATCTTGCGCGGTTTGCCACATGGTATTCACCACTTTATCTAACGGAACTTTTACGTTTTTAGGATCGGTATCTAAAGCTAGTTCGGCAGCGTTTATGGCTTTTATAGCGCCCATAGTATTGCGTTCTATACAAGGAATTTGTACCAAACCACCAATTGGGTCGCACGTTAAACCTAAATGATGTTCCATAGCAATTTCGGCAGCAACGGTAACCTGCTCAGGCGTTCCACCCATTAATTCGCACAATGCCGCGGCAGCCATTGCAGACGATACGCCAATTTCGGCTTGGCAACCACCCATTGCTGCAGAAATAGTTGCTCCTTTTTTAAAGATCGAACCAATTTCACCAGCAACCATTAAAAACTGTTTAATTTCTTTATCGCCCGCTTTATGATTTTCTATTACTAAATAATACATTAAAACGGCAGGTATTACACCTGCGCTTCCGTTGGTGGGTGCAGTAACCACACGACCTAATGCAGCATTTACTTCGTTTACAGATAATGCAAAACAACTTACCCATTTTAAAATCTGACGGAAATAAACTTTTGTTTTACGAATGGTTTGTAGCCATTCTTGAGGATTGTTATAAGGTAAATCGCCTTTTAATTTTTGATAGGTGTCATACGCACGTCTACGCACATTTAATCCACCTGGTAAGGTACCTTCTGTGTGGCAACCTGTATAAATACATTCTAGCATGGTATTCCAGATACGCATCAACTCGTGATCGATTTCTTCGGGAGAACGCAATGATAATTCGTTTTGGTAAACTAATTCTGATATCGACTTGTTTTCTTGTTTACAGAATGCCAAAAGTTCATCGGCTTTCTCAACAGGGAAAGGAAATGTAGCTTTAATTTCGTCATTTGCTACGTTTTCTGCCGATTCTTCTTTTACAACGAATCCACCACCAATAGAGTAGAAAGTTGATACATATTCTTTGTTTTCATAAAATGCCGTGAACGATAAACCGTTGGCATGAAAAGGTAAAAAGTTTTTATTGAAAACAATGCTTTCGGTTGGGTTAAACTGTATTTGAACAGAATTTCCTAAGTTTAAGGAATTTGTTTGTTTAATTTGATCTACAATTCCCGAAATATCATCAATAGGAACGTATTCAGGATCGGCACCGCTTAAACCTAGCATCACCGCTAAATCGGTAGCGTGGCCAATTCCGGTTAACGAAAGCGATCCGTATAAATCAACCGTTACATTTTGAACCTTATCAAAAATATTTAGATCTTTCAATTCCGCAATAAAGCGTTCGGCAGCACGCCAAGGTCCTAATGTGTGGGAACTCGATGGGCCAACGCCAATCTTTAACATATCAAAAACCGAAATACATTCCATAATAATTCAAACAATTAATAAAGCGAAGATAGACAAAATAAATATCCTTTTAAAAAAATTGATGGATATGACAAATGTTTCTTATTAGTGAAAATTGACACTAATATTATTGCTTTATTCTTGAAATTCTGACAGGATGTCATTTTGTTTTTGTGAATTCTGACATTTTTTTATACTTTTTAATTTAGGCACAACAATTGACTAATAGAAACCGTGAACAAATCACAAAACAATAAAATACAAAATAAAATATTAAAGATATGAGTAAGATAATTGGAATTGACTTAGGAACTACCAACTCTTGTGTTGCAGTAATGGAAGGTAACGAAGCAGTGGTTATTCCAAATGCAGAAGGTAAAAGAACAACACCATCTGTAATTGCATTTGTTGAAGGTGGCGAAATTAAGGTTGGTGATCCTGCAAAACGTCAGGCAGTTACTAACCCAACAAAAACCATAGCGTCTATTAAACGTTATATGGGAGAAAAATTTTCTGAAATACAAAAAGAATTATCACATAGTGCGTACAAAGTAGTTAAAGGTGATAACGATACACCACGTGTTGATATTGACGGACGTTTATATACACCACAAGAATTATCGGCAATGACGCTTCAAAAAATGAAGAAAACTGCCGAAGATTACTTAGGGCAAACAGTTACACAAGCAGTTATCACGGTTCCTGCATATTTTAACGATGCACAACGCCAAGCAACTAAAGAAGCTGGGCAAATTGCTGGTTTAGAAGTTATGCGTATTATTAACGAACCAACTGCTGCAGCTTTAGCTTACGGTTTGGATAAAGGCGGACAAGACAAGAAAATTGCAGTTTACGATTTAGGTGGTGGTACATTTGATATCTCGATCTTAGAATTAGGTGATGGCGTTTTTGAAGTTTTATCTACAAACGGAGATACACATTTAGGTGGTGACGATTTTGACCAAGTAGTTATTAACTGGTTAGCAAACGAATTTAATAGTGCAGAAGGTGTAGATTTACGTCAAGATCCAATGGCATTACAACGTTTGAAAGAAGCTGCAGAGAAAGCAAAAATTGAATTGTCATCATCGGCTCAAACAGAAATAAATTTACCTTACGTAACAGCTACTGCTACAGGACCAAAACACTTAGTGCAAACTTTAACACGTGCGAAATTTGAGCAATTAGCAGACGATTTAGTACGTCGTTCAATGGAACCATGTAAAAAAGCGTTAAACGATGCCGGTTTATCAATCTCTGATATCGATGAGGTGATTTTAGTAGGTGGATCTACACGTATTCCGGTAATTCAAGAGCAAGTAGAAAAATTCTTTGGTAAAAAACCATCGAAAGGAGTAAACCCAGACGAGGTTGTAGCTTTAGGAGCAGCAATTCAAGGTGGAGTTTTATCTGGTGATGTTAAAGATGTATTGTTGTTAGACGTTACACCATTATCATTAGGAATTGAAACAATGGGTGGTGTATTCACCAAGTTAATCGAATCGAATACAACCATTCCTACAAAAAAATCACAAGTGTTTTCTACAGCAGTAGACAACCAACCATCGGTAGAAATTCACGTTTTACAAGGTGAGCGCCCAATGGCGAATGATAATAAAACAATTGGTCGTTTCCATTTAGATGGTTTACCACCAGCACAACGTGGTGTTCCACAAATTGAAGTTACTTTTGATATTGATGCAAATGGTATCATTAAAGTATCGGCTACAGATAAAGGAACAGGAAAATCTCACGATATCCGTATTGAAGCTTCTTCAGGATTAACTCCGGAAGAAATTGAAAAGATGAAAAAAGAAGCAGAAGCTAATGCTGAAGCAGATAATAAATTGAAAGAAACTGCTGATAAATTAAACGAGGCAGACGGAATGATTTTCCAAACCGAAAAACAATTAAAAGAGTTTGGTGATAAATTGTCAGACGGTAACAAATCAAACATCGAAGGTGCATTAGAAGAGTTGAAAAAAGCTTACGAAACACGTGATGTAGATACAATTACTCCAGCTTTAGATAAAATTAACGAAGCTTGGAAAGCAGCTTCTGAAGAAATGTACAAAGCACAAGGTGATGCACAACAAGGTGGCGCACAACAAGCACAACCAAACCAAGACGGTGCCGATGCTACACAAGATGTAGATTACGAAGAAGTAAAATAATATATTTTTAATAACTAGGAAAAACCTCAAACAGCAATGTTTGAGGTTTTTTATTATAACAGGACTTAAACGATTTGGAATACTTTATAGATCGTGCGGTTCAAAAACATTTTGGACTTTCTATAAGCTTACCCAATTCAGAAGTTTATGGCGCAGACACTTCCATATCTTCAGCAGATGTTTTAAATGATTACGATGATTGTTTAAGAACTTATGGCTTACAAATAGGATGTATTGATACAGAATCAGATGAATATGTACTATTTGTTCATAAAATTGAAGCAATTGATTGTATAGATGAAGCTGTCCAAATCATTGGTTTTGATTATTATGAAATAGATTAGTTTACTTCTTTAGTATCACGCTAATACGATGTGTTTTATCATAAAGTTAAAGTAAATCTTTAATTCAATATGATGTATTTTTATACCTCAAAAGGTATATTTTTTTATCTTTTTAAAATTTTATACCCTAAGAGGTATGTTTTAAAATTTTTTAGTATATTTATACCATAAAAGGTATAGTTATGCATTCATTACGATTATTTGTAAAACAAAAACGAAAAGAATTAAAGCTAACTCAAGAAGATTTAGCGCTAAATGCTGGTGTAGGTTTGCGTTTTGTTCGTGATTTAGAACAAGGAAAGAAAACACTTCGTTTAGACAAAGTGAATGACGTGTTGGCTTTGTTTGGGAAAGAAGTAGGGGTAATTGATAAAACTCGTGAATAATGGTACGTCAAGCAAAAATATATTTTCAAGATAAATTGGCGGGTGTTTTAGTTGAAGGCGATAACGGATATTCTTTTCAGTACGAACAGGAATATTTGGAAAAATCGAATTCAAAATCAATTAGTTTAACCTTACCACTAACGGAACAACCTTATCATAGCAAGGTTCTTTTTCCATTTTTTGATGGCTTAATTCCTGAAGGCTGGTTACTTGAAATAGGCGAAAAACATTGGAAGTTAAATCCTCGAGATCGTTTTGAATTACTAATCAATTTGTGCAGAGATACCATTGGTGCCGTATCTGTATATCCTATGGAGGAGGAAAAATATGACTAATTGTTTATTTTGTTATCAATCGGTAGAAACAGGTGAATATCATTCGAAATGTTCTAAAAAATTCTTTAAAACAACGCAAGTTCCTACTCTAGAATTAGATCAAGAGAAATTAAATCAATTAGCGGAAATTACGGTTAACGAACGATTGGCCTTAACTGGTGTTCAACCTAAAATATCATTGAGCTTAAACGAGGATCAAGGTAATAAGCGATTAACTTTAGTTGGTTTATGGGGAGACTATATTCTAAAGCCACAATCTGCTGAATTTTCTTTTATGCCCGAGGTGGAAGATCTAACGATGCACTTAGCCAAGTTGTTTAAAATTGATACCGCTCAACATGCTTTAATTCGAACTTCAACAGGTGAACTAGCTTATATCACCAAGCGTTTCGATCGATCGAATGGTAAGAAAATTCACGTAGAAGATTTATGTCAGTTATCGGAATTACTAACCGAACAAAAATATAAAAGTTCTTACGAACGAGTGGGGAAAATCATCAAACAGTATACTACCAATTCAGGGTTAGATGCTATCAAATATTTTAGATTGGTCTTGTTTTCTTTCTTAACAGGCAATAACGATATGCACTTAAAAAACTTTTCGTTAATGCATACAGATAAAGGTATCTTGGTTTCACCTGCTTATGATTTGTTGAATGTGAACTTGATTTTTCCAGACGATAAAGAAGATTTGGCTTTAACTTTGGGTGGTCGTAAACGAAAAATAAAACGTTCAGATTTTAATCAATTAGCAATGAGTTTAGAACTATCTGAAACGGTTAGAGATAATATTTACAAAGACTTCTCTAAGCAAATAAATCAAGTTCAAAATATGATCGACAGAAGTCTTTTGAACGAAGATTACAAAAAAGAGTATTTTCGTATTTACGAAAGTAAAATAAAACAAATTGACTTATAAAGAGCTTTATTTTATGTAAACAAAAATGTATGTATTTGTACTATTACTTTATTGCAATTAGTACTAGTTAAACGTATAATAATTAGTTAAGGGGTAAGTTATAAATTATTATTGATGTTACTTTAGATAGCGATAATAGTTATGTTGTTTTGAGTGTAAAATTCTGACTCTTAAATAAATATAAGCTTTTTTTTGTATCTTATATGTACCATATATATATAACTATTTGATATTCAGATATGGTTATTTTTGAAGAAGTAAAGTAATAGATTTTTTCATAAATGCGAAAAACCTCAAGCAGCAATGTTTGAGGTTTTTTGTTTATATTTAGTTCTTAAAACATTTATATGCGAGTATTAATTGTGTTGGTATCTTTTATGCTATTTGGCTGTACTGAAAAAAATGAGATTGAAGAAATGGTATTAATAACTAGTTATTATTCAGGTCATGATAGGTATAATGCTAATTTTTATGTATTAAAAAATTTTAATGAGAATATAAGTTTGATAAACAATATAGCAAAGCAAGATACAGTTAACGGATTCGTTATAAATATTGCTGAAGAAGAGAAAAAAAAATTATCTCAAAATCAAAAAATAAATCAAAAACAATTGTTATTAGCTAAAGTAAAAATCAAATTAAAACAATCTAAAAAATATACTGACTTTCGAAATACATATTCTATGCAATCTTTTGGTATGTTGAGAAAGCCCTGCTACTTTTATGAAATTTTTGATGAGTATCAATCTTTTGAAATTATTGAATTATATGATGATGGATTAATTAAAGAAGGATAGTTTTTTATAGCTATATTATAATTTCAAACAAAAAAAATCCGACCAATGGCCGGATTTTTAACGCACTAATAAACTAAGATGAAAGGTTTATCGTATACGATCTGCAGATTTTACAAGATCTTCGTCCTTCTTTATGGCTTTGTTGGCTAATGCCAGCAAAATGATAGATCCAAGAGGAAGAAACATCCCAATACCCTTCTCTGAAACGTTCGTTTCTCCAGATAAATTTAGCGATTGATACACAAATAATCCTAGTAATATAAAGTTCAATATTATGTTCAATCTGTTATACACAAATTGCGTTTGTCTTTTTTTATACGAGAATACAGAAATAACGCTTAATGCAGCGCTTACACCAAATAGTAATGTGTAGGCAGTGTTATGCCCCACAAAATAATCCATACCTTTAACATCTTTCCACAACGGGAAAATTAATGATAAAACACCAGCAATAATAAAAACTAATGCTAAATAAACTGTTTGTATTCTTTGAATCATTTGTATTGATTTGATTACAAAAGTAACACTAAAATTTCATTAAAAAACATTGATATTTAAAAAAAAATTGTAATATTGCATTAGAAAATCGTAACTTCTTCATTGTTCGAGCTTTCTATCCTTAACAGATATCCTTCTCTTAAGAAAAATCACAATAATAATATCTAACAACAACGTCATAATTTATGTTTGACAAAAATGTGTTAAAGGGTATGAAGTTGCCCGAACTTAAAGAAATAGCTAAAAAAGTAGGCGTTGAAAAGCTTAATCTTAAAAAAGATGAACTTATTGATGCGGTTTTAAAATTGCAAAATGAATTTCAGAAGAGTGAGCTTAAAGCAGAAACTGCTGTAAAAGAAGAAGCTGCAACAACAAACGAATCTACTGAAAATCAGAATAAAACCAAAAGAAAGCGTATTCACAATGCACCTGAAGAAAAAACAGAGCAAGCTTCTTTACCTGAAAACCCACAGCCTGTTGCAGTAGAAGAAATTAAAACGGTAGCACCTGAAAACCCTGTAGCAGAAAAGCAAAGCAAACCCCAAAATAAAAATCAAAACCAACGTAACAAAACAAACAATCAGCAACAAGTTCAATCTGAACCATTAAATGTTCAAAATGATGTTGTTACCGAAGTTTCTGCCGAAGAGAATGTAGTGGTTACTGAAAAACAAAATCAGAACCCAAATCAAAATCAGAACAGAAATAAAAATCAAAACCCAAATCAGAAAAAGCAAAATTACCGTGATCCTGATTATGAATTTGAAGGAATTATTGAATGCGAAGGTGTTTTAGAAGTTCCAAAAGACGGTGGTTCGCACGGATACTTACGATCAGCAGATTACAACTATCGTAAATCGCCAGACGATGTGTACATTTCGCAATCGCAAATTCGTTTGTTTGGTTTAAAAAAGGGCGATACTATTAAAGGAATTGTTCGTCCGCCAAAAGGGAACGAGCAGCATTTTCCGTTAGTTCGTATCACAAAAATTAACGGACATGAGCCAGATCAGGTTCGCGACCGTCCTTCATTTGAGCATTTAACGCCGCTTTTCCCCAAAGATAAATTCAATTTATCGGGTAATAATTCTAAACTTTCAACACGTATTATCGATCTGTTTGCACCAATAGGTAAGGGGCAGCGCGGTATGATTGTGGCACAACCGAAAACCGGTAAAACCATGATGTTGAAAGAGATTGCAAATGCTATTGCAGACAATCACCCAGAAGTGTATCAGATTGTTTTATTGATCGATGAACGTCCGGAAGAGGTTACCGATATGCAACGTAACGTTCGTGCAGAGGTTGTGGCATCTACGTTTGACGAAGAAGCGCGTTACCATGTAGAATTAGCCGATATGGTTTTAGAAAAAGCAAAACGCTTGGTAGAGTGTGGGCACGATGTTGTTATTTTGTTAGATTCTATTACGCGTTTGGCGCGTGCTTATAACACGGTTCAACCGGCATCGGGCAGAGTGTTGTCTGGTGGTGTTGATGCCAACGCATTGCAAAAACCTAAACGCTTTTTTGGTGCGGCACGTAACATAGAAAATGGTGGATCGTTAACTATTATCGCCACTGCTTTAACTGATACAGGTTCTAAAATGGACGATGTTATTTTCGAAGAATTTAAAGGAACTGGTAATATGGAATTGCAGTTAGATCGTAAAATTGCAAACAAACGTATTTTCCCTGCTGTTGATTTAACTTCATCGTCAACTCGTCGTGATGACTTGTTACAAGATCGATTTACAAACAGTAAAATGGTTGTTTTACGCAATATTTTAGCAGATATGAATCCGGTAGAAGCAATTACTTTTATTCACGATCGTATTAAAAATACCAAATCAAACGAGGAATTTTTCAATAGCATGCGCGATTAATATTTTATGATGAAGAAAATAGTTTTAACAATTTGTCTGTTTTTATGTGTTTCATTCGTAATGAAAGCGCAAAATTTTGGTGATACATGGACACCTAATCAGTTAATGGATACCAAAACGCTGGCTGATAAAATCAACAAAAATAAAATGAAACAGACCGTAGTAATCAATATTGGTCCAGATGCTGTTATTAAGAATTCTTTTAATGCAGGACCAGGAAAATCAAAAGAAAGTATTGATAATATGCGCAGCTTTTTAAGTAAGGTTTCTAAAGATAAAGAGGTTGTTTTGTATTGCGGATGTTGTCCGTTTGATATTTGCCCTAATATTAGACCTGCTTTTAAAGCATTAACCGATCTAGGTTATAAAAAAGCAAAGCTATTAAACATACCTAAAAATATTAAAGTAGATTGGATAGCTAAGGGTTATCCGGTTAATTAAAAAAAATCCGATCAGTTATAAAGCTGATCGGATTTTTTATTACTTAACTATAAATTTCTTTGTACTTGTTTTCTTTCCACTTTTTAGTTTAAGAATGTAAGTTCCACTTTTTAAATGATTAATAGTAAAAACTTCATCGTTAAATTGTGGGTTTGATACTTTTTTGACTAATTTTCCTTCTAAATTATAAACCGTAATTAAATTGATTTTTTCTTTAGTAGAAATGAATATCGTGTTTTTAGGTGCCGGATTCGGATACACATTAAACTCAACCAACTCGGCTTTATTTGTACTTAACAAATGCGGAAACCAAACAGCAGTAATATATTGTGGATTATCGATATACGGATTTCTGTTGCCTTGTTCATTGTAGATGTAATTGTTCAAATCTGTTTCACGAGCACTTACTGGATCTTGCAAATGCCACTGATACAATACATCTAAAAAGCCGGTATTAAACACTTTATCGGTGGATCCATCAAACATTGCCCTAACCTGTGTTTGAGTTTGTGTAGTATCTGAATGAAAATCATCCATAAAATCTTCATACCTTGTTGCAAAGTAAAAATAGGCGCGCGCAATATCTCCTTTAAATTCATCGATAGGTTCAACAACAGTTCCGGTAAAACCAGCTACACCACTTGTTCCACGTTTTGTTCCGTTTTGTGATGTGTAACTTGCATTTGCTGCTGTTCCAAAAGGTAGGTTACCGCGTTCTCCATTAACTTTTCCGTCACTTGGCCAAACGTGAAATGCATCTGTTTTCATCGGTGCATTTTCATCGAAATACGATTGTGGAATTAAATGTTCGCGATTATAACAATCACCTTCACTACTGTAATTTCCACATTGATCTGCGATTACTGTATAAGTATAAGGATCAACAGCAACTGGCTTTTCAGAATAAATGTCTAAAATAGTATTGTCGTTTTCATAATACTTGTCACGAAAACCGTTATTGGTAGCATTTGAACTATATAAATTCCATAAACCAGGCGTATAGCTTAAAGCAGTATGGTTTGCAGAAATTATCGTTTTTAATTGCGATTTTAATGTGTAGCCCGTTGCAGTTGCACTGTTGTAATAATTCGCCGGTGCCTGCGCAAAAATTGTAAATGAACAACATACAGTTACAATAAATGATGTGATTTTTTTCATATTTAATTATTTTATGCGTTCCATTAAACACATGTAAAAACCATCGAAACCAGATTGATGCGCCAATACTTTTTCGTCTGTTACAAACTTAAAGTTTTTACCAAATTCGGTGTTTAAGAAATGGTTAATTTGTTTTTCGTTTTCTGATGGCAGAATAGAACAAGTTGCATATACCAATTTACCGCCAACTTTAACCATTTTCGAATAGTTTTCTAAAACTTCTTGCTGCGTTTTTTTAATATTATCGATAAATTCCGGTTGTAATTTCCACTTACTGTCTGGGTTACGTTTTAAAACACCTAAACCCGAACAAGGAGCGTCAATTAACACACGGTCTGCTTTATCGTGTAACTTTTTAATTACTTTGGTAGAATCTATGATACGGTATTCTATATTAAAAGCGCCATTACGTTTAGCACGAATTTTTAATTGACGTTGTTTACTTTCGTATAAATCCAACGCAATAATTTGTCCTTTATTTTCCATTTTAGCGGCAATGTGCAAGGTTTTACCACCTGCACCTGCACAAGCATCAACAACGCGCATGCCTGGTTTAACATCTAATAAAGGCACCACTTTTTGCGATGAGGCATCTTGTACTTCAAAAAATCCTTCTTTAAAAATAGGAGTCATAAAAACGTTTGCACGCTCTTTCAATATCAATGCATCGGGATAGGTATCGCTTAATTCGGTATCAATATCCAAATCCATTAATTGTGCACGTAATTGCTGTTTGGTAGTTTTTAAAGAATTTACTCTTAAAACAACTTTTGCCTGCTGGTTTTGTGCAGCCAATTCTTTTGTCCAAACTTCTTCGCCCAATTCTTGAACACCTAATTCATCCATCCAATCAGGGATCGATTCACGGTATTTTCTAATTTTAGAAAGTTCGTCGAATTTTCCTTTAATTCTACGAACCGGCGTGTTTTCAAAATATTTCCAATCGGGTAGGGTAATACCGCGTAAAACTGCCCAAACTGCAAAAGTTCTCCAAATATCATCACGAGTAAAAGGATCTTTAGTTTCGGCAATTTCGGTATAAAGCCTTTTCCAACGAACAATTTCGTATATAGTTTCCGCAACAAACTTACGGTCTTTCGCACCCCAGCGAGGATCTCTTTTTAAAGCTTTTGCAACCTCTTTATCGGCATATTCACCATCGTTAAATATATTTAAAAGAGAATCTATAACGGCAAAAACTAAATTTCTATGTAAACGCATTTTTTTATTTAATAAGCCTACAAAGTTACAATTTATATGTTGGTTGTGAAATACTTTTTTTACGCTAGCTTTATGTACCTTTGCATAAACGTTTGATAGTTATGGTTAAGACCGTTATTTTTGATATGGATGGGGTGATTGTTGATACAGAACCTGTACATAAATACGCTTATTTTAAGCATTTTGAAGAATTGGGGATTGATGTTTCTGAAGAACTGTATGCCACTTTTACAGGGAATTCTACAAGAAATGTTTTTCAAAAAATAAAAGATCAGTTTGGATTGGATCATGAAGTTGAAGATTTAATACACAGAAAACGTTCTATTTTTAACGACGCTTTTGATACAAAACCAGATTTAGAGCTGATTGCCGGAGTTGAAAGTTTAATTAAAGATTTACATGCTAGCGATGTAGAATTGATTTTAGCATCATCGGCATCTAAAAGTACGATAAGCAGAGTTTTTAATAGATTTAAATTGAACGATTATTTCACACATAAAGTTAGTGGTGAAGATTTTGTGAAATCAAAACCCGATCCTACGATTTTTATTCATGCGGCTTCGTTATCAAAAAATAAAGTAGAAGAATGTATTGTTATTGAAGACAGTACAAACGGAGTTAAAGCCGCTTGTGCTGCCGGGATTTATTGTTTGGGATACAACAGCGAAAATTCCAAACTTCAAAATTTAGAAGGTGCCAGCGTTTTAGTTGACGACTTTTTTAAGATTGACGCTAACTTTATTAAAAGTTTAAAGTAAACTTTTTATGAAATTATTAGTATCTTGAATAAAATTAAATTGTTGATATGAAAAAAATTTTGATTGGTATTTTGTTTACTGTTTTTTGTACCACTGTTTTGTGGAGCCAAACCAACCTAAACGATGATAATCAGAATAAATTAGCACGACAACTTAGCGATATTAAAAGTTTACGCACACGTGATTCGTTAAAATTAGAATCATTGCAAAAAGCGTTGCAAGAGCTAATTGCACTTCAAAAAAAAGAATATCAGAATCAATACAAAAAATCGACAGATTCTGTTCGTATTCAAAATCAATTATCAGAAATTGAAAAAATAAAATCGAACACTCAAGGTGCTGCTGTAGTTTTAGATAATGATACGCTTTTTACAATTTATGCAAATTTGGCAGCATATAGTAATGTGGATCGAGCCAATACGGCACAGCATCGCATTAAATTATTATTCGAAGACCCAAAATTCACGCCCGATTCATTGAAAATAGGTGAAATGTTTGATGTTAAAACCATTAACTATAAATCAAACGTAATTGTAGCTGTAGATGAAATTGATGCTTTGTGGGTAGGCCAGACAATTGATTCGTTAGCACATGCTTATAAAAACATTATTACTAAAGGTGTTTTACAAGCTAAAAAGAATCATAGTTTTAAAACAAAATTAAGGCAAATTGGCGAAGTGTTTTTAATTTTAGTGGTCGTGTTTACGGTTTTATTTGGTGTAAATAAGTTGTTTACTCGTTTAAAAAAATATTTTGTTCACGATAGTAAATTATTTCCTAATGGTATCAATTTTAGAAACTATCAATTAGTACCCAAACGAATTTTAAATATTTTTATTCAAAGGTTTTTAATATTAGTTAAATACTTTATTTATTTATTGGTGCTTATTTCTAGCATTACCATTGCATTAAAAATATTTCCATCTACAGAAATTTGGGCAAAAAAGGCTCAGAATATAATTTTAATTCCCTTACAAACTTTTTATAATTCTATAATTGCTTATTTACCTGATTTGGTAATTGTTATTATCATTATTGTATTTGTAAACTGGATTTTATCAATAGTAAAATATTTTGCAAAAGAAATAGAGCAAGGTAATTTAAAATTTAATAATTTTTATCCAGAATGGGCAAAGCCAACCTACCAAATTTTTAGGTTACTAGTGGTTGTACTTACATTAATAATTATTTTTCCATACCTGCCAGGATTTGATACCATTGCATTTCAAGGAATATCGGTGTTCTTAGGTATTTTAATATCTATAGGATCTTCTTCTGCAATTGCAAATGCTGTTGCCGGAATTGTAATTACGTACATGCGACCATTTAAACAAAACGATTGGATAAAAACGGGTGATGTTATTGGCTTAGTAATTGAAAAAAACACACTTGTTACCAGATTAAAAACCATAAACAATGAAGATGTAAGTGTACCAAATTCAGCTATTTTAAGCGGTGCTACGATAAATTATAGTTCTATTGGACGTACTGATGGTTTGGTGATTACAACCGAAATTGAAATTGATTTTGAAGTTGAATTTCATGTAGTAGAAAAATTACTATTATATGCAGCTAACAAAACAAATGGTATTACCAACAGGTTAGCGCCTTACATATTTTACAAAAAGATAAATGATACAACGACCACATACGAAATTAATGCAATTACGTTTAAGCCAGAAAATATGTATTTTATAAAGTCTGATTTAATTAAAAATATTCAAAAAGTATTTATTGATGAAAAGATCCCTTTACGCAGCGTTTCTATTATTCAGATTGAACCAAATGAAAAAAATATGCATTAAAAAAATCCCGTCATCGGGATTTTTTATTAATTATTTCAGTCTTTCAAATTTGTCAAGATGTTCTAATATGTAATGTTTCCCGTCAGAGACAAATTCTGTCTTAACATGTAAATTCATATTTTTATCGTCTAAAAGTAATATAGTATAAGGCTCGGGATAATTTTTAAGAATAAGCTGGTTACCATTTTTCTCATACGTTGTTTTTCCATGTCGGTCAACTTCTTCTATATTTTCACTTGCAGGAATGTATGTATAATGTTTAACTGTATTATCCTCTTTAAATTCAAATTGTCTAATCATTCCATGCATTGAACTTTCCTTATTAAGTTCATCCAAAAGAATTTCTCCATCAATAACTAATTTCATGTGTGTAGATGTAGCATTCCATTTTCCTAATAAATGATTTTTTTCTTGTTCTACAATAGGAGTAGTACTGTCGTCTGATGAACAAGCTGTTAACGAAGTGAAACCACATACTGCCATAAACAGTAACATACCGACTTTTTTCATAAGGTGTTCGTTTAAGTTAAAATTTAAGAATTACGAATATAGATAAATTTAACACAACAAAAAAATCCACCTTTAGCGGGTGGATTCTTTTATATCTGTATCAGTTGATTAAAACTGCTCTCTTCCAGCAAAGTGGAAAGCCGCTTCAATCTCTGCATTTTCGTCAGAATCTGAACCGTGAACTGCATTTTCACCAATTGATTTTGCATATTTTTTACGGATTGTTCCTTCAGCAGCATCAGCTGGGTTTGTAGCACCAATTAATGTACGGAAATCTTCTACAGCGTTCTCTTTTTCTAAGATTGCTGCAACGATTGGTCCTCTAGACATGAACTCTACTAATTCACCATAAAACGGACGCTCTGCATGAACTTCGTAAAATTTCTTAGCATCAGCAACTGTTAATTGCGTTAATTTCATTGCAACGATTCTGAAACCGCCTTCAGCAATCATATTTAATATTCCACCAATACTTCCAGCTTCTACAGCGTCTGGTTTAATCATTGTAAATGTTCTAGTACCTGCCATTTTTTTAAGTTTAATTTGTTTGCAAAAATAACTATTTTATAAAAATATAAGTCATTTTAATTTAAATACTTTGTAAATTTATACAAACTTATTTACGCAATGAAAAACGATGTTGAAAACAGGGATGATTTAGAAAAATTGGTTCGAATTTTTTATGATAAAGTCCGAAAGGATACAGAAATTGGACCTATTTTTAATTCGATAATTACCGATTGGGAACCTCATTTACAAAAGATCACCGATTTTTGGGAACAACACGTTTTCGGAGTTCAGAAATATAAAGGCAACCCGATTGAAGCACATAATAAGGTTGATGCCCAAACGAACCACAATGTAACGGCACACAATTTTGGAACCTGGCTTTTTTATTGGATGCAGACTTTAGACGAACTTTTTGACGGACCAAACAAAGAAGTATTGAAGTTTAAAGCCCGTAAAATGCAAACCGTTTTCTTTGTAAATATGGTACAGGCAAGATCTAAGGCGAATTCTTAAATTAAAATATCACTTTCTAAATCCGATTTTTCAATTAAGAATTCAAAGCCCAAACGTTCAACCACTTCAATCACTAGTTTTTTGTACCAATTTTCTGATTTTGGGTGAATGTACAGTTTTTCTATCATTTCGTTTACATCAATTAAAACCTTAACACCTTCGTTTACATGAAGATCTAAGTGGGTAACATCGGTAATTACACGTACTTCGTGTTCGTACTGAAAGCTTTTCCGTTTAAAAAGGAATGGGAAAAAATCATCATCAAACGGAATATGTTCTTTTTTATAGTCGATATAATTTACCTCGCCAATAAACTGATCGGCTCTCGGTTCAATCAACGCTTTTTTTAAACTGCCAATGGTTGATTGTATTGCCAAACCTTCGTTATTCTTAGTAAAAACCTGCCACATGGCATAACTTTCGTACGAATTGGCATGCCAGCTGCTTATCACAATGTTCTTTCGTTTTGATTTGTAGGCATCTAAATATTCTGGATTATCTGCCAACAGTTTTTTAATTTCTTCGTACGTGGGTTCGCTAAAAGTTCCTTCAAACTGATCTTCAAACTTATCAGATCGAGCCATAAACATTCTGTTAGACATTAGTAAGTCTAAGAATTTTGAAAGATCTAAATACTTCCAGATTATGGTGTCGTTTTCGGGAATATGTAGCTTTTGGTTTTCTTTAAACATTTAGAATTTCTTTCCTTTAAAGATAATAATTTACAGAGGATTTGAAATAACAAATTCTTATATTAGAATAAAAAACGGAAACTAATCTGTATCAGAAATATACTCTAAAATATCCGATGGCTGGCAGTTTAGTTCTTTGCAAATGGCTTCTAAAGTAGAAAAACGAATAGCTTTTGCCTTTCCGGTTTTTAAAATAGATAAGTTAGCAGTTGTTATACCAATTTTGTCTGCCAGTTCTTGCGACTGCATTTTGCGTTTAGCCAGCATAACATCAAGGTTAACTATTATTGGCATTTGTTATTTTTTTTAATTGTAAAATTAACTGTTGCTGCATTTCGTAAATGGCTTCCACATGTTTATCATCGGCAGCGTTTGCAAAAATCGTGATTCCTAATTTATTTTCAGGAATTAAAATGGCGTGCGTGTAATAAGTGCCTGTGCTACCGTCGTGATAACTCAATTTTTGTCCGTTTTGTATGGTATTTCCCCAACCGTAACTCATACCTTCTTGTTGAAAATGCATCATTTGATACTGATTATTTGTATCTATGTTTTGCAAACCTTGTATATGTTGATGCAACCATAGTGCATAATCTTTTATATTCATAGATAAATCGCCGGCTGCTAGCATATAATCGGGTAGTTTATAGAAATGATCAGGTGCTAATGCTACCAATTTGTTGTTTTCAATCCAATGTCCCCACGCGTGATTGGTGTCTTTTTTGTTTGGAAAACCAAAACTGTAATCCCAATTTTTATTTTTCATAAAATCTGCCAATAAATCTTCGAATGATTTTTTTGCCGATTTTTCAATCATCATCGATGCTAAAATATAACCTGCGTTAGAGTAGGTGCCTTTTTCCACTGTTGAAAGTTTTAACACTTGTGAAGCAAATTCTGATCGTTTATCTGTATTTTTTTCTTTTGTGATTTTTACTTGATTGATTTCATTTCCTGCTGTGAATGGTTGAACTTGGGCGTTATGCGACAATAAATCTTTTAATGTTATGGAATGATATGCCGAGTTTTTATCATTTTTCAATTCAGGAAAAAGAGATAAAAGCGGAGTTTCTAACGATAAATTTCCTTTTTCGATCTGTTGAAATGCCAAAAACGATGTAAATGCTTTTGTGTTTGATGCTATATGAAACAAGGTTTTATCAGTAACAGCCTCGCTACTTTTGTTTGAAATTGTTCCGGCTGTTCCGTAAAATACATTATCGCCATGAATTACAGCGGCTGCCATTGCAGGAATATTATGTTCTTTTATCGATGCCTGCAAAAGGCTGTCGATAACTTTACTATGTTGTGTATTTTGTGCTAACATTATTATTGTTGTAGTTAATGTAAAACAAAGTGTGATTATTTTTTTCATGATATTATATAGTTAGTTCGTTTTCTTGTTGTTGTTTTAAACCTAATTCGAATGCTATTCCTATTCCTAGTAGAAAAATACCTAAAAATAATTTAAAAGACATTTGTTCAAGTAACTTAACAATTTCTGGTTGATATACTGTTGCAGAAATAGAATTAAAGAATGGAAAAATATATTCGATTATAAGATCTTGTATTAAAAATATTGAGATCACAAGCCAACCTATCAAACGGATGTTTTTTGCATTTTCTAGGGTAAAATAATTTTTTAGAGAAAATTGTGTGACAACTTTTTTCATTCGCAATAATATCAAAAGGAAAATTACAACTGGTATTGTTTCAAGCAAAAAAGAAAATGTAGAAATAGTAGTTTGCGGATAATAAAATTCTAAGTAATCTCATAAGTTATATAGTTAATTCGTTTTCTTGTTTTAGTTCGATATTTTCTTCTTTTTGGAATTTGGCTATTTGGAATACTTTACTAAGCACAAGGAAAAATAAACCAATGACTAATCCGTTTAGCGGAAAATTAAAGAAATCTTGATCTTGACCAATTTCGATTTTTAAATCTTGCCTGAATAAAGGAACAATTAATGATGATATAATATAACTTGCTATATAAATTACCCCCATGATCTTAAAGTTTTTTATAACCTGATTTGTAAATAATTTAAAATTGATAAAGGATGAGATATTTTGTTTAAACAAATAAATAGAGTAAACATAAGACGAATAGAAAATAAATATGCTAAATAGCAACAAATACATAGTTACTTTGCTTTTATCTGAAAAAGTTGTTGATGTTTTAATTCCTAAATCAATTCCAAATAAAAAAAGAATAAATACACCAAAAGTTATTATTCCTATTCCTAACATAGAATAGAAAAGTATCGTTATGATTAAATCTAATAAGCGTAATGATCTCATAGTTCTGAATTTTAATAATTATTTATTGACAAAGATATATAAATTATCGAAAAACAATAATTATAAATATAAAAAAAATCACTCAATTTGAGTGATTTTAATATTTAAATATGTAAGTTGTTAATTTTCAAATGATTGTAAGGAAACTAATTTTGCGTATGTTCCGTTTTTTGCCAATAATTCGTCGTGTGTGCCTTGTTCGGCAATTTCGCCACGGTTCATTACCACAATAACATCGGCTTTTTGAATGGTTGATAAACGGTGGGCAATAACAACCGAAGTGCGGTTTGCCATCATTTTTTCCAATGCATCTTGTACCAAACGTTCGCTTTCTGTATCTAATGCCGAGGTTGCTTCGTCTAAAACCATAATCGGTGGGTTTTTCAATACAGCTCTAGCAATAGAAATACGCTGTTTTTGTCCGCCCGAAAGTTTGCCACCGGCATCGCCAATATTGGTATTGATTCCTTGCGGAAGATTCTGAACAAACTCGTACGCATTCGCAATTTTTAAGGCAGCAATAACATCTTCGTCGGTAGCGTTTTGTTTTCCAATTCTAACATTATCGGCAATACTTCCGTTAAACATAATACTGTCTTGAGTAACCAAGCCTAACTGATCGCGTAATGAAACTAGTTGAAGGTCTTTTATGTTTGTGCCGTCAATTAACAATTCACCTTGTTCCACATCGTAAAAACGCATCAACAAATTGGCAATGGTACTTTTACCAGAACCCGACTGACCGACCAATGCTACGGTTTTTCCTTTAGGAATTTCAAGATTAAAATTCTTTAATACTGTTCGTTCGCCATCGTATGAAAAAGTAACGTTTTTAATTGCGATTTTATCTTTAAAGGCATCAATTTGTACAGATTCACTATTATCTCGAATCACATTTGGTGTATCTAGAATTTCAAAAACACGTTCTGCGGCTGCCATACCGTTTTTAACTTGGTAACTGGCTTTAGAAATGGCTTTTGCTGGCGTTAAAATATTATATGCTAAACCAATATAAGCAATAAAATCAGATCCTTTTAAAGAACCTTCTACCAAAACCAAATTACCGCCATAAATTAATAAAACACCTATCACAACAATTCCCATAAACTCACTCATTGGAGAAGCCAAATTATTTTTCTTTGCGATAGCATTTGTAAGATTATATAAACGATTAATGGATTCGTTAAAAATTTTGGAAAAATAATTTTCTGCATTATATCCTTTTACAACCTTTAAACCAGATAGTGTTTCTTCAGTAATGGAAATTAAATAACCATTTTCTTGTTGTGCTCTGCTTGATTTTCCTTTTAAACTTTTTCCTATTACAGAAATAATTAATCCAGATATGGGGATGAAAATAAAAACAAAAATTGTCAATTTCCAACTAATAGAAATCATTGCAATTAGTGAAAAAATAATAGTTAGGGGCTCTTTTACAATTAATTCTAAAATCATAAAAAACGAATTTTGAACTTCGTTTACATCACCTAGCATACGTGCCATTACATCACCTTTTCTTTTCTCTGAATAATAAGAAACAGGTAATGAAATGATTTTTTTAAACATTTTTTCGCGTAAATCACGAAGCACTCCATTTTTAAGTTTGGTTAAATTTTGAAGGGCGAAATAATTAGATAAATTTTTGAGTAAAAAAGTAATTAATACCAAACCTACGGTAAGCATTAATCCATATTGCACACCATATTGAATAGAGTACTGATTTACATAATAAGAAATGTATTCTTGCCAATTTCCTAGAGCTTCAAAAAAACCTTCGTACTTTGGTAAGGCTATAATTTCCTTTTTTTTCTCATCGAAAAGAACAGAAAGAACCGGCATAATAAAAACCATACCCAAAGTTCCAAAAAAGGCATATAGAATGTTAAATCCAATATTTGCTACAACATTGAATTTATAATTTTTAGCAAATGGGAATATCTTCTTTAAATTATCATCCATTAATTTAAGTTCATATCGTTAATAATGCGTTGAATTTTATCGGTTAGATATTCATCGGCATCTTTTATTTCTTCCACGTTTTCAATAGGTGTGTTGGTACTGAAATAAAATTTAATTTTAGGTTCGGTACCACTTGGTCGGGCACAAATTTTAGATCCGTCTTCTAAATAATAAATCAACACGTTTGATTTTGGCAAGAACAAAGGTTCGGTTTCGTTCGAAAACAAATTAGTAGCTATAGAACTTTGATAATCTTCTACAAAAACCACTCGTTCACCTGCAATTTCCTTTAACGGATTGTTGCGTAATTCAGTCATCATGGTAGCAATTTCTTCAGCTCCGTCTTTTCCTTTTTTGGTCAACGAAATTAAGTGTTCTTTGTAATAACCAAAATCGGCATACAAATTTTGTAACTCTTTATAAACCGACGAACCCGATGCTTTTGCAATAGCAGCAATTTCGCAGATTAATAAGGTTGATGCAACAGCATCTTTATCGCGAACAGCATCGCCCACCATATAACCAAAGCTTTCTTCGCCACCGCCGATAAATTTCTGTTCAGGGAAATCTTTAATGAATTTGGCAATCCATTTAAAGCCTGTTAATCCAACTTTGCAATCAACTTCATACGCTTCGGCAAGAGCCAAAATCATTGGGGTTGATACAATGGTTGATCCTATAAAATGCTTTTTACCTTCTAACTTTCCGGCGCGTTTCCATTGTTCCAACAAAAAGGCAGTCATAACTACCATTGCCTGATTTCCGTTTAACAAAATCATTTTTCCTTCGTTGTCGCGAACCGCAATTCCCAATCGATCAGAATCCGGATCCGTTCCAATCACAATATCGGCATTTGTTTCATTTGCTAGATCAATTGCCATTTGCAAGGCTTCAGGCTCTTCTGGATTTGGCGATTTAACTGTAGGGAAATCTCCGTTTGGTTCAGCTTGTTCTGTTACGATATTCACATCGGTATAACCTGCTTTTTCCAAAACATTCGGAATGGCTTTGATCGATGTTCCGTGTAAAGAAGTATAAACGATTTTTAAGTTTTTACGAGCATCTTCGGGAAGATTAAACGTAGCATTTTCTATTGATGATTGTGCAAATGCTTCATCGATTTCTGTACCGATGTATTCAATTAATTCGGGATTTGAATCGAACAAAATATCTGAATAATCCAAGTTATCAATTACCTGAATAATCTCTTTGTCTTGTGGTGGAACCAACTGTCCGCCATCTTGCCAATACACTTTGTAACCGTTGTATTCCGGTGGGTTGTGCGATGCCGTTAAAACAATTCCTGCATGACAATTCAAATATCGAACCGCAAAAGATAACTCTGGCGTTGGACGTAAATCTTCAAACAAAAAGACCTTGATTCCGTTGGCAGAAAAAACATTGGCAACCACTTTCGCTAAAGACTGACTATTATGTCTACAATCATAAGCAATGGCTACTTTGATTTCTTCGTTTGGAAACGATTGTTTTAAATATTGAGATAATCCCTGTGTGTTTTTACCCAAGGTATATTTATTGATTCGGTTGGTACCAACACCCATAATTCCACGCATTCCGCCGGTTCCGAATTCTAAATTGCGGTAAAAAGCGTCTTCTAATTCTTTTGGAGAAGACGTGATTAATTCTTTCACTAAATTTTGAGTTTCCACATCAAAAGGATTTTGAATCCATTTATTGCTTTGTTCTAATATGTTTTTAGGAATATCCATATGTATTTTTATTTGTTTATTCGTTTAACTGTTGATTTGTTTATTCGTCAGTTCGAGCTTGTCGAGAACTTCTCCATCCCGATTACTATCGGGGTACTACTAAAAATCACTCGAAGTAACAAAAATTTAAAAACTTCTAAATATTTGATTTTTCTGAAATTTTATATCGGGGTTCGTTGTTTTTTGTCCGAAGTATGATTTCGCCCAAGAAACCTGCCAAAAATAATTGCGTACCCAATATCATGGCAGTTAACGAAATGTAAAACCACGGATTATTTGTTACCAAAACAGCGGGTTCATTCATTGAAAGTTTATACAGTTTGTAAACGCCGATAAAAGCGGCACTGCAAAAACCTACCATAAACATGATAACGCCCAAAGCGCCGAATAAATGCATAGGACGTTTGCCGAATTTTGATAAAAACCAAATGGTGATTAAATCTAAAAAGCCATTTACAAACCGACTCATTCCAAATTTTGAAACACCGTATTTTCGTGCTTGGTGTTTCACCACTTTTTCACCAATTTTGTTGAATCCTGCATTTTTTGCCAACACGGGAATGTAACGGTGCATTTCGCCATACACATCAATATTTTTTACTACTTTATTGCTGTAAGCCTTTAACCCGCAGTTAAAATCGTTTAGTTGAACGCCCGATGTTTTGCGTGCTGCCCAATTGAATAATTTTGACGGAAGATTTTTTGATACGATGGAATCATAACGTTTCTTTTTCCAACCTGAAACCAAATCGAAATTTTGATTGACAATCATGTTGTATAAATCGGGAATTTCATCGGGACTGTCTTGTAAATCGGCATCCATCGTAATAACAACATTTCCATTTGCAATGGCAAAACCTGCGTGCAAAGCTTGTGATTTACCGAAATTTTTCTGAAAACGGATTCCTTTTATATTGGTATCGTTTTTAGATAGATCGTCAATAATATCCCAAGATTCATCGGTGCTTCCGTCATCAATAAAAACAACTTCGTACGAATAGTTGTGCTGTTGCATTACTTTGGTAATCCAACGGTATAATTCGGGTAACGATTCGGCTTCGTTCAATAAAGGAATTAAAATGGTAAGGTTCATTATTGGCTAATTGTTGTGTGTTCTGATTTGTTTTTAAATGTCAATGCAATTAACAAACCTGCTACAGAAGCACCTAAAATGCCTTGAGCGAAACTAAATATCATGCTTTTAAAAGAGAAATTATCATTTGGGTTGTTTCTCATGTACTCTAATTGCTTATCAATTTCCTCTTGTGGTGCATTAATGTCTTTTGCAATACTTTCTGCCATTGCAACCATTATTTGGTTATTAACATCTTTAGCTTCAGGATTTACAATGTTAAAAAGTACAAATTGAATCACATTATTTGCAAGTAAACCTATAACAACCATGATAAAAAAAGCAGAGAAACCTTCTTTTGTTGTTATTAAATTACCTAGTCTTCTTTTCGTTATCCATACACAAGAAACACCTAAAATTAAAACCATGACCATATTAGTAATACCTAAATATGGTTTTGCAAATAATGTATAATCTGCAAAGAAAACAATTAGGTTTACAATTACATAATAGGCCATTAAAATATAGCCAAAAGTTAAACCTGTTGTTTTACTGATAGTATTCATGAGTTTGTTAGTTTTATAAAATCTTACAAATATACAAAAATACGTTTTAGAAAATTTTGCTGTTTGGATATAAAAAAGTGTAAACTAATGTTTGTAGATTAAAAATATGTTATTAAATTTGCAATCTGAAAAATAAACAATTATTCAAAAAAGCTATTGATTTGTTTATACCTTTTTGAAAGATAAAAGCATCAGAACAAATAATAGCCATTAACATTAAAATCGATTTATCATGCAAAAAGGTATTCACCCAGAAAATTACAGATTAGTAGCGTTTAAAGATATGTCTAACGAAGACGTATTCATCACCAAATCAACAGTTGACACAAGAGAGACAATTGAAGTTGATGGAGTAGAGTACCCAGTTTATAAAATGGAGATTTCTCGTACATCTCACCCATTTTACACAGGTAAATCTAAACTTATTGATACAGCAGGTCGTATTGATAAATTCAAAACTAAATACTCTAAATTCAAAAAATAATTTTTGGATTCATGAAATATCAAAGCCTTACTTTTTAGTAGGGCTTTTTGTTTATATTTATACTGTTGATCTAAACAAAAACTTTGTAACTTTAAGCCTTTAAAAAAGCATAAAAATGAACTACATATTATACGATGGATCTGTGCGTAACAATCTGTTGCCATTTACATTTACCCGACCTGTTGCCGATATTCGCATTGGAATTTTAACCATTCGCGAAAAGTGGGAAAAATATTTGGGAACCACAACTACTACAGTTACGGAAGAATATTTGTCTGAAAAATTCCCGATGGTTGAAATGGCAGAAAACGTAATGATTAACGCATCGTTTTGTCCGAATGAGGTTTTGGTTGAAATGATTCAGTTTTTACAGCCCAACCAAGCAATTGTAAAGAACGATGAGATTATTGCTTTTTATACCACAGATGAACAAGAAGAAGTAGTTTTTGAAGATTATGATTTATTAGAAATTGAAGAAGATTGTTTACAAATTGAACATTCGTGGGATATTTTTCAAAAGAATGATCAGGCAATTCGCGATGATTTTGAATTGCTAACACAAGACCGTAAGTCACAACCAATTCCTTCTACAGTAAACGTTTTAGGAACTGAACATATTTTTATTGAAGAAGGTGCTGTTTTAAACTTTTGTACCTTAAATGCTACAACCGGACCGATATATATTGGTAAAGATGCCGAAATTATGGAAGGATCTGTAATTCGCGGACCCTTTGCGTTGTGCGATCATGCGCAAGTAAAACTAGCTACAAAAATTTATGGGGCAACAACGGTTGGTCCGCATTCTCGTGTGGGCGGTGAAGTAAACAATTCGGTACTTTTTGCATATTCAAACAAAGGTCACGACGGATTTTTAGGAAATGCCGTTTTGGGCGAATGGTGTAATATTGGGGCAGATAGTAACAATTCTAACCTTAAAAACAATTACGAATCGGTTAAATTATGGGATTACGAAACGGAACGCTTTGTAAATACTGGTTTGCAGTTTTGTGGTTTAATGATGGGCGATCACAGTAAATGCGGAATTAACACCATGTTTAATACAGGAACGGTTGTTGGTGTGGCGGCAAATATTTTTGGCGCAGGTTTCCCAAGAAATTACATTCCTAATTTTACATGGGGTGGTGCACAAGGAACACAAGCTTATTTACCCGTAAAAGCTTTTGAAACTGCTAAAATTGTAATGAGCCGTAGAAATATTGATTTTACCGATTTAGACGAAGATATTTTGACCCACATTTTTAATGAAACTAAAGAGTGGCAGAAATTGTCCTAAAAAATGATGTAAATAGCAATTTATCTTGCTAGTATTTATAAAAAAAACCGTCTCAACTTACGAGACGGTTTTAATACTCAATAAAATAAAATCTAACTATTATTACGGAAGTAAAACACGGTCAATTAAATGAACTACTCCATTTGTTGCCAGCATATTTACTGATGTAATTGTTGAAGGCGTACTATTGCTGTTTCCTTTTACAGTTGCTTGACTTCCTAAGGCTACCATTAATGTTCCGCCGTTTACTGTATTTAGTGACTGACCATTTGATAAATCAGATGAGAACGCACGAGCCGCAATCACGTGATAGGTTAATATGGAAGTTAAAGTAGCTGGATCTGCACTCTGTATTGATGCGATGGTAGGAAAACCAGCGTCAATAAATGCTTCATTAGTTGGTGCAAATACAGTAAGATTATTTGTTGTTGCAAGTACATTGGCAACGTTTGTTGAACCTTCACTAGCACGTAAAACAGCTGCCACTAAATAAGTTAAGTTAGGGTTTGCTTGCGCCATTTGTACAATGTTTTGTGTAGGTGGCATTAATACACGCTCAATAGAATGGATCACTCCGTTTGATGCTGCTATATCTGCAGTGGTTACTTTCCAACCGTTTACAAATACCCCTCTGCTATCTTTAGTAACGTATATTTTATCTCCACCAACTGTAGTAACTTCAGCGTTAGGACCAGCTGGTACGTTTGTAGCCATCACTTTGCTTCCTAAAGTATGATACAATAAAATATCGCTTAAATCTGTTTCTGAAAGACTGTTGATGGTTTGCTGAGAAATACCAGAAGCGGCAAAGGCTTGGTTGTTAGGTGCAAAAACCGTAAAAGGTCCTGTTCCATTAAGTGTTTCACCTAAATTTGCTTTTGTTACCGCAGCTTTTAAAAGGCTGTAATCTGCATTTTCGCTTACAATGTTTGCAATTGTTTTTTGTTGTTCCATTGGTGGTGTCGACTCATCGTCATTACACGAAGTGCTTAATGCTAGGAATGCGAATGCAAATGTTGCGCCTGCAAACTTTTTTAAGGATGTTCTAATTTTCATAATTAATCAATTTAATATTTATAGTTATAGAATTTTTTAAGATTTTGAAGGTTTCATCAATTTATATATTTCAATCAGTAGGCAATATTTTGTGCATCAATTGATAAAAGCAAACAGATAATATTGCTACGGACACGATAACTGCTGTAATTACAATATTAAAATTTTGATTAAAATTGTTTACTGCAACTGCTGTTACTCCCCATGCTATTGATATACCAAAGGCAATGGCATTGTAGTTCCAACTTATAAATATTCCAATTATTCCAGCTATACTTAATAAAAAAATTGTCCAACCTGCCTCTGAAAAAAGAATTGGTTCCCAATTTATTTTTGTTAGCCAAACAGCTGTATTGGCAATCAATGCAACTGAAATCCAACCAGCATATAAATCAAATGGGCTTGAAGCAATTACATTTCTTAATGATATTTTTGTTTGAAATTTCTTATTCTTTAAAAAGATTTTCATTAACAAAAAAAGCAATATAATCATTAGTATCAAGCAAACAAGAATAGCATTGTTTAACCAAAAATAAACCCATAAACCATTTACAACATTTGCACTTATAAAGTTGTATCCTAAGGAATATGTTATAGATGAAGTATTTTTTTTAGTGTTTTAACCCCTATAAACCTAGCGTAATTTATGTAATTTAGAAGTATAATGTTTTAAGCT
>NZ_RQTJ01000031.1 GCF_003858535.1 Paenimyroides viscosum | reverse complement strand
ATTCGACAGAAATATTAACAACCTAAAAATTAATCTCGTTTAATAATGCACTATGGGTTAAATGATATTTTTTCCATGAATACTTGTTACACAAAAAGAGGTGTTTTTCTACAATTACTCATTTTAATATAACAACCTTTTCAAGCAAAGAATTAATCTTTGCTTTTTTTAATATAAATCTAAAAATTCAAAATTGTCTGATTTAAACTCAACCAAAAGTTATAAAAACACAGCATTTTAATATTTAGAATTTTTATTCATACGTAGAATTTTAATCAATAACACAAACATGTTATTAACAGTACAGAATTTGCTATTGTATATACTCAAGGTTAAAATATCTCACTATGAAAAAGACATTACATTGTAAAAATTCACCTACAGCACTTACATCAAATGAGATAAATTCATTTATGCGCATTACACCTCAATACACAACAGATGATTACGAGGGATCTAACAAACTTTTAAATAAAAGTATTGTTGTTACAGCAAGTGACAATGGTGTTGGAAAAGCGGTTTCTATTGCCTTTGCTAAAGAGGGTGCCAATATAGTAATGGTGTACAACCATTTAAAACAGGAAAAGGAACTAAAAAAAACAGCTAAAATCATTGAAAATTTAGGCAGGAAAGTTTGGGTTTTTAAATCGTGTACTTTTGATGAATATAAGTGCAAAAGACTTTTCGAAAATATTTTAAAAAAAGTAAAACAGATTGACATTTTAGTAAATACATTTTCTATTTCTAACAAAAAAGACGATGAATCTGCACATTACTTACTTAGAAAAAATGATACATTAAAAATTCAGTCACTTTTTACTTTAGGACGTGTGGCGCCCGATTATTTAAATAACAATGGAATCATTATAAACTCTGCAACATTATGTGCCTACGCACAGCCCGATCAACTAATCTTTTATTCTGCCTTAAAAGCCGCAATTAAAACCTACACCCATGAAATGAACAGAATGCTTTCGTTAACAAAAAACAGTTTACGAATTAACGGCATTACAACAGGTTTTATCTGGGGCGATACTTTACCCGAAGTAATACCTAATTACGAAAATTTACCTACAAATATAAATTCGGTTGCACCATTGCATCCTTATGAAGTAGCTCCTTTATATGTTTTCATTGCTTCACAAGAATCAAAATCTATCGCAGGTGAAACTTTAGACGCAGGCGGAAAAATTTATAAATACTAAAAATTATAGCCATGAAAAAAGAAAATAAAGATATTCGTCAATATCCAAGTCCACCGTTTCACGAACCAAGACAACATCCACCAGCATCGGAACAAGAAATGGATTTAAAACCAGATCATGGAGAAACGTCTTACAAAGGATACAATAGAATGACCGATAAATGTGTGGTAATCACCGGTGGCGATTCTGGAATTGGAAAAGCCATAGCCATTGCATTTGCTCGTGAAGGTGCCGATGTCGTGATATCGTATTTAAGCGACGTAGAAGACGATGACGCAAAAGACACAGCAAAATGGGTTAAAGATGCCGGTAGAGAAGTTTTGCTTTTTAAAGGGGATATTAACGATAAAGCAATATGCCAAACTTTAATAGAATCAACTATAAAAAAATTTAAAAAGATCGATATACTTATAAATAATGCGGCTTACCAAATGGGTCGTGAAACGATAGATGAAATTAGTACCGAAGAATGGCAACTAACCTTTGATACCAATGTTTTAGCCATGTTTCATCTTTGTAAATTAAGCATACCGTTTATGCCAAAAGGCAGTAGCATTATAAATACTACATCGGGAAACGCATACCAGCCCAACCCTACCCTTTTACCTTATGCGGCAACCAAAGCGGCAATCCAGAATTATACGGCAAATCTAAATCAGATGTTGATTGAACAAAAAAAAGACATACGTGTAAATGCGGTGGCTCCGGGTCCGGTTTGGACTCCTTTAATTCCGAGTACCATTATTGATTATAAAGATTTTGGAAAGGATACTGCTTTAAAAAGACCGGGACAGCCCGTTGAAATTGCACCGATTTATGTTTTTCTTGCATCAAATGAAGCTTCGTATATCGGCGGAATCACCATTCCGGCAACAGGTGGAAAAATTGCATATTAAAATTCAATCCGTTACATAAATATGACAGAAATAAGTGTTTTAAATTGTTGTGCTTTATTAGCCGAAAAGAAACTTAAAATTGCTTTTACAGAAAGTGCTACAGCCGGAGCGCTTTCTGTTGCTTTTGCACTTACGCCTTATTCGGGCGACATTGTATTGGGCAGCATTGTTTGTTATGATGCCGATGAAAAAATGAATATATTAAATGTTCCACAAGAATTAATTGACAAGCACACTCCGGAATCGAGCGAAGTAACACGCTGCATGGCTGTTAACGCAAAGAAAATGTTTAATAAAGCTGATATTTTGGTAGCAGTTACCGGACTTACTAAAAGCGGTGGTAGCGAAACAGAAGATAAACCTGTGGGAACTATGTATATCGATTTTATTTTTCCGAAATATCACTTACAGATTAAAGAAGTTTTCTTGGGAAATTCGAACCAAATTGTGCATCAAACAATAAAAAAAACAGCAGATATTATTACCGCACATTTAACTAAAACCGACGAAAATTAAACAAAAAAATAATTTATTAAAAGCGTAGAGCATAAAAACTAAATCACTATGAACTGAAAATTCACTAGGTTTTATTCGGACTGAAAGTACAATTTTCAAAACCACAGATGAAAGGATTTACACAGACTTTTTAATAATCCTAAAAACGTTTAATCCTTGGTGAAAAATTTTCAGACAATGAGAATATTTCACAAACTACTTAGTTTTAACTAACGAATGAAACCAATAAATTATTCATGTACTATAAAAGACTATTCTGATTTAAAACAAACATTTTTGAATAATAAACTTTCAAACGCATCAACATTTTTAACTTTAAGTTCGCTACTAAAATCATTTATATGTCGCTGATGGTGAACATCGCTGCCTGCAAAATCGTACATATTTTCTTTTAAAAGATAGTCAGCAATTGTGGTTATACCCATACCGTAATAACCGGTGCTGCTTAACATATTCATTTGAAACAAACAACCGACATTTTTTAAACGTTTAAAACTATCGTAATCACTTTTATAGAAATTATAACGTTCAGGATGTGCCAAAACAGGCTGATATCCTTGTGAATTTAACTCCATAATAATTTCGTACAAATGAATAGGCGGGTTAATGTATGACATTTCTATCAGCACATAATTATCTTTCAATGTAAGCAATCTTTCGTTTTCTAATCGTTTTAAAAAAGAATCATCAATTAAATATTCCGATGCCACTCTAAAATCACTCGCAGCCATTCCCAATTCGTTCTTAACCTTTTGATGCTGGTTCAAAATTCCATCTTTAGTATTTTCCCAAACCAAAGGCGTTGTATGTGGTGTTACTATAAATTGAGAAAAACCAAATTTTTGTAAGTCAGCAATTAATTGCTTTGTTTCATTTAATGATTTTGATCCATCATCTAAACCATAAAGCAAGTGAGAATGGATATCGACGAAATTAGCAGGTATAATTTCCTTTAGTGTTTTCTTCTTATTTTTAAAAAAACCAAACATTGATTATTTTTTATGTAAAGTTATTATTAGATTATTGTTAATCAAAAACAATACCGCAATAAAAATTAAATTTAACACTATTAAGGGTGTCATTACTTTAAGTAACTCTAAACCAATAAAAAATAAACTTACTACAGATAAAAATATGCCAAAATTTATTAATTTTCTTTGATTTACAAACAATCCTATACATATTAAAGGATTAAAAAATAGAATTAACACATTAAATTGTAACTCAAAATGTGAACTAAATATCCATATTGCCCCTAAAAAAAGACTAAATAATGCAGTTAAGCAAAAATAGGCTGTTCTAACTCTTTTATTAAAAACACCTGCTGCAACAACCAAAACTACTACCCATAAAGTGTAAATAGTATTTAAAGAGCTTTTGTTACTTAATGTTACGTTGTTAAGTACTTGCTGCGATTGTAACAGGTGGTTGTTATAAGTGATTCCCTCTTTCAATTTAACTGGTAAAAAAATTAAATCGGTTAGTTGGTTGGTTGAATAACCAAATAGTAAATTTATACCCAGTTTTTCAAAATAATGCTGATTTAATCCTTCATTTAAAATGTATCGATAAGAAAAATTATTCGAAGGAAAATCAGGATTCAACGGTTTATTTACCGATTTATTAATTACATCAACAACTTTTGTGGTACAGTTGTTACGAATAAATCCGTAGGTATAAAACCGATCATCCCCTTTTAACTGTCGGTTTATTTCTGTCCAAATTTTTGATTTTTCATCATAAGTTAAATTTAGCTGCTGCTGAACCACTTCCCTATTATCAACCGTGTAATTGTAAACAAAATCGTTAAACGAATCCACATCTAAATAATAAAGCAGATTGCCTTTTACAAACTTGCTTAAGAAATTAGGCGTTCTAAAATCGAACATTCCCCAGTTGTACACAACATCTAAATTTTGATCAGTATCTTTAATACGTAAGGCTGTATGTCCAAAAAGTGTGTACATTTCGTCACCAGTACCACAAGTTAACACGCTAATTTCGGCATTTTCTGATAAAGTTGCAGGTTGTGCCTGAATACACATAAAAGAAAAACAACAAACCAATAAAACGATTTGCTGTTTAAAATTTTTAAATAAATTATTCATTTGATTTTGAGAAAATTCCGAGATCTAATTTCAGTGAAAAAATATTTGAATACAACGATGCACTTTGGTCACCAATATCGGTTAAGGCATAATCTACCTGAATTCCTTTGTATTTAAATCCTAAGCCAATATTGGGTTGAAAGGTCACTTTTTCTGAGCTGTCAATTTGCATTTCGTTCTGAAAATTCCCTACACCTGCACGTACAAAAACCATTTTATCATATCCAAATTCAAAACCCATAGACGGTTGTATACTGAATGATGATGTAGAAATTAAAGCATTTGTTTCGTAAAATTCGGTATGAAGAACAGCTGCTGCCGTTAAATTAAATTTCTCTGTTAAAGCAAAATCTCTGGCAACACCCAACTGCAATTTTGGTAAAGTAAGTTCAGTAGTTTCTGGTAAGGTTTGGTTTTGACCTTCAACTGCACCTTTAATCTTTTCAAATTCGGCTTCGTTAATATTCCAAACATTATAAGTTGTAGTAATATCGCGCGCCATCAAACCAAATTTCCAAGTTTCGGTATGATATTGCAACCCAACATCTAATCCAAAACCCCACGATTTAGCAAAATCGCCAATAATACGACGTACAATTTTAGCATTGGCACCTAACGATAAACCTTCGATAGCTAATTTTCGGGCATAAGATATATTAAAAGCATAATCGGCGGCAGAAAACAACGAAATTCTGTTATAATCAATATTTCCGTTCTGATCGATTAATTCTGTCGTATTCATAATATCATCTACCCCAAAACGAATAGCAGAAATTGCCAATGCACTTTTATCGTCAATAGGCATTGCAAAAGCAGCATAATCGTATTGTGCAATGTTTGCAAAGTAGCTTGCGTGCATTAAACTAATTTGCCTGTCTTGTAAATGAACCAATCCGGCAGGGTTCCAATACCCTGAATTTACATCACCTGTTTGGGCAATAACACTATTTGCCATACCAAATGATGCGGCATCTACCCCAATATTTAAAAACTCGTTAGAGTATTTCCTAGCAGTTTGTGCCTGCGTTAAAGCCGTAACAAAAAGTAAAGGCAATAGTACGAAACCTTTTTTCACTTTGATAATTTTTACAAATATTACAAAATTTTACAATATATAAACTCTAAATACTTACAACTTATTGTTTACTTTTGTTTTTATAATAAAATTATACAATTGATGACAATAAAAAAACACATTCCTAATGTAATTACACTTTTAAATTTATTATCGGGTTTAGTTGCATTAGTTTATGCTTTTGATGACAACCTGCAAATGGCTTTTTTCTGGGTTTGCTTAGGTATTTTCTTTGATTTTTGGGATGGATTCGCAGCACGCGTGTTGAAAGTTTCTAGTCCACTTGGTGTTCAGTTAGATTCTCTGGCAGATATGGTAACATCGGGCGTAGTTCCTGGTGTGGTTATATATCAAATGTTGGCACATATCCAAGAAAATTATGAACAATACACCATAACCGACGATACTTTTTACATGAAACTGGTACCCTTCATTGGTTTTATCATTACGCTAGGTTCGTGTATGCGTTTGGCAAAATTTAATATTGATACCCGCCAAACCGACAGTTTTATTGGCTTGCCAACACCAGCAAACGCTTTGTTTATATTAAGTATTCCTTTAATTATGAATACTACAGAAAGTGAGTTTGTTTTTGATATTTTCAGTAATCCGTATGTTTTGGTAGGAATAAGTTTGTTTAGTGCCTTTATTATGAATGCCGAATTACCACTTTTTTCTCTAAAAACGAAAAACAAAAATTTAAGCGATAATAAACTAACGCTTCTGTTTTTGGGAATTTGTGCATTACTGCTTTTATTCCTTAGATTTGAAGCTATTCCGCTAATTATAGGATTTTACATTATACTTTCAGTTATACTGAATAAAACAAAAAAATCGGTTGCATAACCGATTTTTTTGTTAGAAACTTTAGCAAAGTTTCTAACAGTCAAATTTTATGATTGCTTTTTTATTAAATAATTTTTTATATTTACATAAGTAGCTGTTAAAACCACTAATCATGAAAAAAAAAAATATTTTTAATAACCACTTCTTTAATCACACAGTTTGGCTTTGCCCAAGTATTATTGAGCGAAGATTTTAACAGCTACCCAGCCGGACATTTAAATACCGATTATATTAATAATACCCCTGGACAAGGTGGTTGGGTTACAGAAAGGCATGCCAATGCCGCTGCAACTGTAATGGTTACACCCGAAACAGGTAGGGGAAATGTAATTAGTTTTACAACAAACGGAAATTTTTCTAACGAATATGTTATTGTTAAGCAAAACATAGGTGTTATAACTGCATTATGGAACAACCGTACCGCAGGAAACAACGTACTAAAATTTGAATACGAAGTTTTTGGCACAGGTATTTTTATTGCTGAAGGAAGTATTTTACATAATACTATTAATTTTATTACATTATGTTTTAAATCAACATCGGCTTATAGAATTGAAGCCCGCACTGTAGGTTCAGGTGTTACTAATCAAACGCTACAAAGTTACACGTCATCTACTTTTCCGTACAATACTTGGCATAAAATAGAGTTGTTTTATGATTATACCGCAAAAAAGGCATACTATTACATACCCAACTTAAATCTTTTTAAAGTAGATAATATAGTTTCTGCAATTACAAATTTACAAGATAATATATCTGTACATGGGAGTAGTTTAAAAATTGGTTCCGTTGTTAAATACGATAACATTAAACTTACGGCACTGCCAAGTGTACCACCGTATATTTTAAGTGCTAACGAATTAGTGTCGGCAAAATTTAATATGTACCCAAACCCTGCAACAAATGTGGTAAACATAACCAACAACGAAAATATGTTGGTAGAGGAAGTTACGGTTTACGATAGTACAGGTAAACAGTTAACTACCCAAAACTATAACAACGAAAACCAAATACAGTTAAACGTAGAAAATTTAGCAAGCGGTACGTATATGCTGCATATACAAACAAACGCCGGTTTAGCAGTTAAAAAGCTGGTTAAAAAGTAAATACTTTGTTTTTTGCTGACTGAATATTGCATTTTTGTAAAGCAATAAAAGCTTTACAACAAAAAGCCGAAGACAAATCTTCGGCTTTTTGTTGTGGTACCTCCAGGAATCGAACCAGGGACACACGGATTTTCAGTCCGTTGCTCTACCAACTGAGCTAAGGTACCGAGTAATAAACTCTGTATTTTGTGGTACCTCCAGGAATCGAACCAGGGACACACGGATTTTCAGTCCGTTGCTCTACCAACTGAGCTAAGGTACCGAGTAATTAAACTCTGTATTTTTGTGGTACCTCCAGGAATCGAACCAGGGACACACGGATTTTCAGTCCGTTGCTCTACCAACTGAGCTAAGGTACCGAGTAATTAAACTCTGTATTTTTGTGGTACCTCCAGGAATCGAACCAGGGACACACGGATTTTCAGTCCGTTGCTCTACCAACTGAGCTAAGGTACCGTTTTGTTAAGTAAACTACTTCTCAAAAGCGATTGCAAATATAGTAGGTTTTTTTATACAATTCCTAATCTTTTCAAAAAAAAATTTACCTACCTTTGTTTAAATATGCCCGATAAACTATGATTATTTGCATTGATGTTGGTAACACGCGTACTAAAGTTGCTGTGTATGAAAACAGTACGCTACAACAGTTAATAATTACCAATAACGAAAAATTAACAAAAAATATATCCAAACAAATTCAAGGAATAGAAAATTGTGTGGATATTATACTGTCTTCGGTTGGCAATTTGTCTTTACAGACTATAGAAAACCTAAAAAAATTAGGTAATTTAATTGTTGTTACGCACGAAACATCGGTTCCTTTTAAAAATTTGTATGCCACTCCTACCAGTTTAGGAATAGATCGAATTGTATTGGCTGCAGGCGCTACCTTAAAATACCCCAACCAAAATAGGTTGGTGATAGACGCCGGAACTTGTATTACCTACGATTTTATAAACTGTGCCAACCAATATCATGGCGGTGCTATTTCACCCGGAATTGGTTTACGCTATAAAAGCTTAAATGATTATACAGCAAATTTACCTTTAGAAAAAATTTCTGAACTGCATCCTTTTGTGGGAAATTCAACTTCTGGATCCATACAATCGGGCGTGTTAAACGGTGTAATTGCAGAAATAGAAGCGTTTATAGATCATTTCAAACATCAAGATGAAAATTTAACAGTAATTTTAACGGGCGGAAATTCCGAATTTTTGGTAAACCGTTTAAAAAATAGCATCTTTGCCAATCCAAACTTTTTATTAGAAAGTTTATTTTTATTACATCAACACATTGTATCAAATGATTAAAAAAATTATATTGGGTGTTGCTTTGGCAAGTATATCAAATACTTATGCACAACAAGGTACCGCTTCTCCTTATTCTTACTATGGCTTTGGTGAAAAGCATTTTAAAGGAGCAAACGAAGTTAAATCTATGGGATCTTTAGCTGTTTTTAGAGACAGTCTTCACATAAACACGCTAAATCCGGCTTCATATTCTAAACTGCAAACTACTACTTTTTCATTAGGTGCATCATACAAAGGAACCAATTTAACCAATGCGGGCGGTTCTGAAAAAACTACCAACGGATCTTTTGATTATTTGGCGCTTGCTTTCCCCGCAGGAAAAGTAAATTTTGCCGTAGGTATTATGCCATACTCTTTTATGGGGTATAACATCCAAAACACAAATAAATCGGGCGATTTTACCGAAGCAAGACAATATGTAGGCGAAGGTGGTTTAAACAGAACCTTTTTAGGTTTAAGTTATAAAATCAATGAAAATTTTAGTATTGGTGTTGATGGTGCTTATATTTTTGGCGATACCGAAACCAGTCTTACAAAATTTATGATTGATAATGGCGAAGGTTTACCTGTAGAACGCGGAAGCCGTATGACTAATAAAAACAATTACAGCGGACTTACTGTTAACACGGGTTTAAACTTTGAACAACCTTTAAATAATAAACTAACTTTATTTGCAAGTGCTACCTTTAGCCCTGAAATGAAGTTAAAAAACGATCAAGAAAAAAGAATCGCTACTGGTAAAGTAGACAGCAATATAGGCTTTGCAGAAATTGATGGCGTTACTACCAGAACAGATAATGAAGAAATGCTTTTACCAATGAACTATTCTATTGGTGCGGGTGTTGGCAATCATTTAAAATGGTTTGTAGGCGCAGAATATACAGCAACACAAACATCAAAATACAATTCGTTTTACAAGTACGACAATGCAAATTTCAACGATTATATGAAAATTGGCGTTGGTGGATTTTACACACCTAAATTCGATTCGTTTACAAGTTATTTCCAAAGAATGACCTATCGTGCAGGTTTTAATTATGAAGATACAGGTTTAGTAATAAATAAAGAAGCTATTAAAGGATACAATGCTAACGTTGGTTTAGGATTTCCGGTTGGTAGATACAATTCTAACATAAACCTTGGTTTTGAATACGGTCAAAAAGGAAATACCAATATGGGCTTAATTAAAGAAAACTATTACGCTATTAATATTGGACTTTCATTTAACGATGTGTGGTTTAAACGCAGAAAATTTGAATAATTGAAAAAATATTTTGCACATATTATCATATTGGCTTTTGTATTTTCTGCTTGCAACAACGATTTAAAAGACATTCAGAATCTAAACAAAAAGCAATTGTACGCTACAGGCGAAGCCGATTCTATAAACGTTAAGTATACCGATTCTGCCAAAATAAAAGCAGAAATGTATGCGATTAAAATGTTAGATTACGGTAAAGCAAAATATCCGTTTAACCATTTCCCAAAAGGTATTAAAGTTACTGTTTATGATAGTAACCGAAATAAAAATTTCATAGTTGCAAAACAAGCAACTATATACAACAAAACCGGACTTATAAATTTAGTGGGCGATGTTAAAATTACATCACACGACGGTAAAGTAATGAAAACACAGCAGTTGTTTTACGACCAAAAAAACAACTGGTTTTTTACCGAACACTATTTTAAGGTTACCGATAAGAATAAAAGTTTTTTTGATGGAACCGGCGTAGATTTCGATCAAAATTTTAAAATTGTAAATGCACAGCAAAACCGTGCAGAATTAAAAGATGTTTCTAATGAAAGTTTATAAAATTATTGCCTACATTTATTTATTATTTGGTTTGTTTTTTATTTACCAAGCCTATATTGCTTATTCTATAAATGAAAATTACATTATAAACTTAGCCTTTGCTGGTATGGCAATTTTTATGTTTATATTTAGGTTGCGTAGTTTTAACCGCCAACCCCAAAATAAAAAGTAGTACATGATAACATTTGGATTTATATTTCTTAGCATAGCTGTACTAATCTGTTCAGGATTAATGGTTGCTTATTCTAACGCAAATAAAATCTATCTTAACTTAGAGTCTAAGAAATTAGAGACAGACAATCATTATTTAAAAGTTGTTACCGAACAACCTCGTCTTTTTATTGGCGCTTTAAAAGTTGGAAACAGTATTTTTATAACCATATTAAGCCTGCTTTTTTTTAGCACGTTTTTAAATTCGTATGAATTAGATGATTTATGGAAAGTACTACTGTTTTTATTTTTACTGTATTTTATCTCTAAGTTTTTACCACAAACCTTCGTTAAACCATTTGCCAACGATATTATTCTAACAACAAAACCTTTAATACAAATTATATTAAAGTTGTTTGGATCTGTTGCTCAATTTTTTATTTCGATAAGTGAAAAATCTTTAGAACGAAAATACCCTTTCGCAAAAGATACCGAATTCAATCTTTTAAGTACAGGTGATTTAGGCACCTACATCTCTCAGCAAATCAAAGCAAGTAATCAGCTAGAACAGCTAGAAAACGAATTCGAGATTTTAAAGAACGCTTTGTCATTTCCTAAAGTAAAGGTAAAGGAGATTATGACACCCCGTAACGAATTTGAATTTGTAAACGAACTACATTCCATTGAAACAATTCGAAAAAAATTTGTGGACACCGGTTTTTCTAAAATATTAGTGATTAACGATACTAACGAACATTTTATTGGTTATTTACATACGTATGATTTACTACAACTACAACAACCAATAGAAAATTTTCTACGTCCGTTTGTATATGTTTATGACGATTTATTGATAAAAGATCTTTTAAACACGTTAACCCTTAGAAAAAAATCGATCGCCTTAGTAAAAAACACAGATAACGAAGTTATTGGTTTGGTTACCTTAGAAGATATTATTGAAGAGCTTTTTGGCGAAATTACCGATGAGCATGATGATACTTTAGTTGCAAAACAGATTTCGGATAATGAATATATTTTTTCTGCGAGTTTGGATATAGACGATTTAAAAGAAAAGTTCCATGTAGTCATTCCAGAATCAGAACATTATCATTCTTTAGGTGGTTTTATCTTTCATCATTTAAAACGTCAACCTAAAACTAAGGAAACGGTTACTATAAAATCGTTTAAAATAAAAATTTTAGCAGCCACAAACACCCGAATTAAAACGGTTGCGCTAACTAAATTAAATTAATGCATCAAAAAAGATGCATTTTTTTTTATTCTCTTTTTTTATTTAACAGATAATTGTATTTTCGCTCATGAAAAAATTACACATTCATTAAAATGGCAGTTTTACAAAAAATTAGAGAGAGATCAGGATTACTAATCGGAGTAATCGGATTTTGTATACTAGCATTCGTTGCTGGAGATTTATTAAGCGGTGGCTTAGATTTTAACTCACGCGATGTTGGCGAAGTAAATGGCGTTTCAATATCTGCAATAGATTACAGTAACAAAATTCAAAATTTAGAACAAAGTGGTCGCGGTAAAGGCGCACAACTTCACAACCAAGTTTGGCAAAATGAAGTGCGTACTATTTTATTCAACGAACAGTTAGACAAAGCAGGTTTACGATTAGGAAAAGATCAATTGATTAATGTACTTAAAACCGACCCAAGCTTTGCACAAAACCCACAGTTTTTAAACGACGCTGGTAAGTTCGACATTAACAAATTCAACACGTTTTTAGCTCAAATGAAAGCGCAAGGACCACAACAATGGAATGCTTGGCTTGAATACGAAAAACAATTAGAAACAGTTGCAAAAGAGCAAATGTACCTTAATATGATTAAAGGTGCTATTGTAACAACTACTGCCGAAGCTAAAATGGTTTACAAAAACGAAGCTACTAAAGTATCTTTTGATTATGTAACTATTCCTTATGCTACAATTAACGACGAGCAAGTAAAAGTTACAGACGATGAAATTACAGCGTATGTTAAAAAACACGCTACACAATTTAAAACAACTCCGTCACGCAAGGTAGAATATGTTTTCATTGCAAATAAACCTTCTGCAGAAGACGAAACACAAACTAAACAAATTATAGATGATTTGTTGAAACCATCTGTAGTTTTCAACCAAACAACAGGTAAAAACGATACTATTTCAGGTTTTTCAAAAGCTACAGATATTAAAGCATTTGTAAACCAAAATTCTGATGTTCCTTTTGATTCAACTTACTACGCAAAAGAACAATTACCAACAGAACATGCAGAAAAAATATTTACTGCTCCAGTTGGATCTATTTACGGTCCGTACGTATTTAACGATTATTATGCCGTTTCTAAAATTGTTGCAAAGAAAAATACTGCAGAAACAGTTGATGCTTCTCATATTTTAATTGCTTACAAAGGTGCAGACAGAGCAGATGCAACTGTGAACTTAACAAAAGAAGAAGCAAAAGCAAAAGCCGATGCTTTGTTAAAGCAAGCACAAGGTGGTGCAGACTTTGCTAAATTAGCAACAGAAAACACAAATGATTCTGGTTCTAAAGAAAATGGCGGTAAATACCCAAACATCAACAAAGGGCAAATGGTTCCGTCTTTTGATCAATACATCTTTAATAATCCAGTTGGAAAATTAGGTATCGTAGAGTCAGACTTTGGTTACCATGTATTAAAAGTTGACAAAGTAAACGAAAAAGAAGGTGTTCAATTGGCAACTATCGCTAAAAAAATTGAATCATCTACTAAAACAGAAGACATGCTTTATGCACAAGCTACTAAGTTTTTAGAAAGCGTTGAAAATAATAGTAAAGACTTCGCAAAACAAGCTACTGCTTTAGGTTTAGTATCTTTTCCAGCAACTAAAATTGATCCGTTCGCAGACCAATTAACAGGTATAGAAGGTACACATGCCGAGGCAATTCGTTGGGCATCTAACAAAAAAACAAGTATTGGCGATGTTAAGAAATTTGATTCTGCAGACGGATATTTAGTAATGACATTGGTGAATGTTAATGATTCTGAAATTATGGATGCAGAGGAGGCTCGCTCAACAGTGGAACCAATTTTAATCAACGAAAAAAAGGCGGCAACTATTCGCAAGCAAATGGCAGGTAACACTTTAGAAGAAGTTTCTAAAAACGCTAAAGCAGGAATTGTAAACGCAATCGATGTTACAGGTGCTAACCCATTGGTAAACGGTTTCCAAGAACCTTTAGTTGTGGGTGTGGCATTAGGTAAAAAACCAAATGAAACGTCTAAATTAATCGACGGTCGTAATGGTGTTTACATGGTTAAAACTAAAAACATCACCAAAGCTGTAGATTTGCCAAACTATCTAACTTACAAACAAAAAGTAGGTACAAACAATAGACAAATGGCTCAAAACATGGTTTTCAGTGCAATGTATCAAAATGCAAAAATCGAAGACAACCGTGCTAAGGTTTTACAATAAACCAAACATAAATGTATTTAAAGTCCGTTCTTTTGAACGGACTTTTTTTTATGCTTTTATTTCTTATTTTTGCACATACAAATTAAAAATAAAATGAAAGCATACGTATTTCCAGGTCAAGGTGCTCAATTCGTAGGAATGGGTAAAGATTTATATGAAACATCAGCAATTGCCAAAGAACTATTCGATAAAGCCAACGAAATCTTAGGTTTCAACATTACCGAAATCATGTTTAACGGTACCGATGAAGAATTAAAACAGACCAAAGTAACACAGCCTGCGGTATTTTTACACTCGGTAATTTTGGCTAAAACCTTAACCAATTTTAATCCTGAAATGGTTGCTGGACATTCGTTAGGAGAATTTTCTGCTTTAGTTGCCAACGGAACACTTTCTTTTGAAGATGCTTTGCAATTAGTATCAAAACGCGCAATGGCTATGCAGAAAGCATGTGAAATTACACCATCTACTATGGCAGCCGTTTTAAATTTAAACGATAAAACTGTGGAAGATATTTGTGCATCAATTGATGGTGTGGTAGTAGCTGCAAATTACAACTGTCCGGGACAATTGGTTATTTCGGGCGAAACAAAAGCAGTTGAATTGGCTTGCGAAAAAATGAAAGAAGCCGGTGCAAAACGTGCATTGATTTTACCTGTTGGTGGAGCTTTCCACTCACCTATGATGGAACCTGCTCGCGAAGAATTGGCTGCTGCTATCGAAGCAACCACCTTCACTACGCCTATTTGCCCGGTATATCAAAACGTAACAGCAAGCGCCGTTTCTGATCCTGCTGAAATTAAAAAGAACTTAATCACGCAATTAACTGCTCCCGTTCGTTGGACACAGTCAGTTCAGCAGATGATTGCCGACGGAGCTACATCGTTTACCGAAGTAGGTCCTGGTAAAGTTTTAATGGGCTTGATCAATAAAATTAACAAAGACGCAGAAACGATAAAAGCTTAAATTTAAAACGACTTCAAAAACAGAAGTCGTTTTTTTATATCTTTAAAGAAAAATAATTATGAAGTTTTTAAGTTTAATATTTCTGATTTTACTCATTGGTTGTGAACCTAAAGAAGATAAACCAGAATTAGATTTTGTGAAGATTGATATTTTTTCAGGACAACACCATATTCCATCATCAATTACAATCGATTTTAAAAGCAAATCACTCTCATTTAGTGATTTAACTCAAATGACTATTATTCCTGAAGATTGTGCTTGTGCTTTTGAAATCCTAAAACCATCTGTCGACTTTGAATATATCAAATTAAATGAAACAGAATTTAAAGAAATAAAAGTAATACTTGGCAAGAACTTTATATCTGACATTCAAAAATTAAATACAGAATATTTAAAAGATAGATCTAATTATTTGTATGATGAAGGAAAAAGATTTAGAATAAGCTTTGCTAAAGATTCTACTAAATTTGCTACAGAAGATTTCTTAATTTTAGACCCTCATAATGAGCTTAAGATATATGAAATTATGAAATTAATAAAAAAACATACAAAATCAACCAATAATAAAAAGTATATAGAGCACTTTTCTTAAGAAGTTGAATAGAAAAAACTATGATCCCAAAATTACGAACTGTAACAGTTACCCGATATATTACCCCTTTACGAGAAGGTGGTTCATTACCCGCTTTGGCAGAAGCGTGCGACGATTTTAAATATGTGATAAAATTTCGCGGTGCAGGTCACGGTGTTAAAGCGTTGATTTCAGAATTATTGGGCGGAATAATCGCACAATATTTAGGATTACCCGTACCCGAACTGGTTTTTATTGAATTAGATGAAGCTTTTGGGCAAACCGAAGGAGATGAGGAAATTCAAGATTTGTTGAAATTCAGTAAAGGATTGAATTTAGGATTACATTACCTTTCAGGTGCCGTAACTTATGATGTTGCTACAAACGATTGTGATGAACTGCTAGCATCAAAAATTGTGTGGTTAGACAGTTTTATTACCAATGTAGATCGTACATTCCGCAATACTAATCTATTAATTTGGCATAAAGAATTGTGGTTAATTGATCATGGTGCGTCGTTTTACTTTCATCACAATTGGGAAAACTGGGAAAAAACATCTGTTACTCCGTTCCCTTTGATTAAAGATCATGCGTTGATTGAAAAAGCCACGAAATTAGACGAAGTGCATCGAGAATTTACTTCAAAACTAAACGATGACGTGTTGCGTGAAATGGTAAATATTATTCCTGATGCATTTTTAAATTGGGAAGAAGGTCCATCGAATGAGGAGATTCGCGACGTGTATTTCAAATTTTTGTCGAACCGATTGGCACATGCCGATGTTTTTCTAAAAGCCGCTCAAGATGCAAGATAAAGTAGTTTACGAATACGCAGTTATTCGAGTGGTTCCAAAAGTAGAACGCGAAGAATTCATCAATGTCGGGTTGATTTTATTCAGCAAACGCAAACGTTTTATCCGTTTTGAATACCAAATTCCCGAAGAAAAAATCCGAGCTTTTTGTAAAGAATTCGACTTGGATCAATTGAAAGAAAATTTAGAATCGTTTGCTAAAATTGTTTCCGGCAGTAAAAATAGCGGTCCGATTGCACAAATGGAAGCTGATGAGAAATTCCGTTGGATTACCGCTGTGAAAAGTTCAAGTATTCAATCATCAAGACCGCATCCTGGTTTTTCAACCGATTTAAACGCTACATTTGAAAAGTTGTATGAGGAGTTGGTGAGATGATAATTAGTCAAGTTGAAAATTAGATCATTTGAAAATGAAATATATAATCTATTCAGTTCTATTTATTACACTTCTTTCTTGTAATAAAAAGGAAGAAAACAATCCTATACAAAAAATTGAAAAGGTATATATTGATGATCTGTTGGTTTATGAAGTGATTAATGCCGTTTTACAAATGCCAGAAATTACCGAAGACAAACCAGAATATATGTTGAATACAGCATTTAGTTTAGATTTTATTTTAGAAGAGCAACGAAAAGATTTTTATAATAGAGTAAAAGAATATTTTGGCGACTCAGACACTTTGTCAATTAATAGTCAAATAGAACTTTCTAAAATCAGTTATTATAAGGAAGGAAAAATCAATAATGCCCAATTAATAGATTATGATTTGACTGTTATTAAAAATAGAAATGAATTGGATAGTTTAAATGAAACCATAAAAAAATACTTTCCAAATGTTTCAATAAGCTATCCAATTTTTAATAAACAAAGAAATGTAGCTCATATGTCTTATAGCGATGATGGTTCCGTAAAATATTTTTTTATAAAAAAAACAGATGGTAAATGGGAAATCATTACTACCTACAGTGAAACTATCGTTTGTTATTAAAGCAAGTAATCATTAGTACAAAATCAATAGCGTCCTAAACGTTTAAAAGAAATTTCAAAAAAAGAGGGTTAAATTTTGTATCTCAAATTATCTTTGAGTTGCACAACAAAAACTTACCCTCTTATGGCAAATATAACGCTGTTTTCTCAAATAATTTCAAAACTGGATCGCTCAAAATTCAATAAAATTGTATCGAAAAAAGAAACAGACAAACACAACAAAGGATTCAGTAGTTGGAATCATTTAGTTTCGATGCTTTTCTGTCAATTTGCCAAGAGTCAGTCTGTTCGGGATAAAAGTAACGGACTTCGTTCGGCTACGGGTAACTTAAACCATCTTGGTATTAACAAAGCACCGTCAAAGTCTTCTATTAGTTATCAAAATAAAAATCGTTCACACGAACTCTTTAAAGAATATTATTTTGAATTGCTCCAAAGTTTAGGACAGCATCCTAGATTTAAGCAAGTGAAATTCAGAATAAAATCAAAGATTTTTTTATTGGATTCAACTACAATCAGTTTATGTTTAAACTTGTTTGATTGGGCAAAATACAAGAGAGCCAAAGGAGCTGTTAAAATGCACACATTGCTTGATTTTGATGGTAATTTGCCTGCTTACATCAACATTACCAACGGTAAAACGGCCGATAATAAAGGCGCTTATGATATTCCTCTTTTGAAAGGAAGCGTAATTGTTGCTGACCGATTTTACAATGACTTTTCTCTTTTAAACGTTTGGGACAGCAACCAGGTGTTTTTTGTAATCAGACACAAAGAGAATTTGCAATTTGCCACATTAAAAGACAATGAGTTACCCGATAACCGTCATCAACACATTCTCAAAGATGAGTTGATTGAATTGAAAAATGAACCTTCAAAAAATAAATACCCGAAGAAATTAAGGCGTGTAGCAGTGTGGGATGAGGAAAACCATCAAGTTATAGAACTTCTCACAAATCAGTTTCACTGGTCTTCTAACACTATAGCAGAGTTATACAAAAGCAGATGGCAAGTAGAAATATTTTTCAGAGACATCAAGCAGTTGCTTCACATAAAATCATTTATAGGAACATCAGAAAATGCGGTAATGATTCAAATCTGGACAACTTTAATTACCATACTTATCCTAAAAGCATTAAAAGCTCAATCAAAATTTGATTGGTATTTATCCAATTTAGTAGCTTTTATACGATTGAATCTCTTTGTTAAGATTGACTTGCAAAAATGGCTAGACAAACCATTTGAAGAATACATAGAACCTCCTCCCGAAAATATACAGGGGGTTCTATTTTAAAAATGACCATTTCAAGGTGTAAACTCAATGAAATGGTCGGTTTTTACATGTCGTAATTTTATTTAGGACAGGATTGGTACAAAATTAATGAGATGCTGAAATCGAAGATTCAACGCAGTTAATCAAGTTCAGCATCCATACCACACCAACTTAAACATAATCTTTGTCACCCTGAACTCGTTTCAGGGTCGCACATTAAAATTTTATAAGATTATGAAATCTGAGATTCAACGCAGTTAATCAAGCTCGGCTTTACAAAAAAGAAAATTCTCACATCTCAATTCTAATATCTCAAATCTAAAATAAAACCCTATCTTTGCCCCTATACAAGGAATCAAGTGCAATTCTTGAACTGTCGCGCAACTGTAATGATTCAAAATCAAAGTCAGGTCATTGTATAAAAATTAATCACAAATGCTTTCGCGATTGAAGCTATGGTTTGATTTGTATTTTTACACCTCACTCCTACTTCTGTTGCGATTTTTTATTTAAAATCATGACATTCGAAGAACAAATCCAACAAAAAATCGATCTTAAAACCAAACCTTTAGGTGCTTTGGGGTATTTAGAACAACTGGCGTTTAAAATTGCTAAAATTCAAAACACATTAACTCCACAATTAAAATATCCTACCCAAATTGTATTTGCTGCCGATCACGGTTTGGCTCAAGACGGTGTAAGTGCGTATCCGCCAGAAGTTACCTTTCAAATGGTACTGAATTTCTTACAAGGTGGTGCAGCAATCAACGTATTTTGCAAACAAAACAACATCGCTATTAAAATTGTAGATGCTGGAGTTAATTTCGATTTCGAAGATCATCCAGAATTAATCAAAGCCAAAGCAGGTTACGGAACCAAAAGTGCCTTACGCGAAAAAGCCATGACCAAAGAGCAATTGGATTTTTGTTTTGCCGAAAGTGCCAAAATGGTCAATCTAGCTTTTGAAAAAGGTTCCAACATCATCGGTTTTGGCGAAATGGGCATTGGCAATACCTCATCGGCCTCATTAATTATGGCGTCGCTTCTTCAAAAACCGATTGAAGAATGTATTGGTCGCGGTACCGGTATGAACAACGAACAATTGCAACACAAAACCAACATTTTAAAACAAGTGATGGATTTTCATGGAACCATTACCGATCCTTTGGAAATTATGCAAACCTTTGGTGGTTTTGAAGTAGCACAAATGTGTGGAGCTATGTTACAAGCGCACAAAAACAATATGTTGATTATGGTAGACGGATTTATTGCTACTGCTGCATTTGCTGTTGCAAAGGCAATCGAACCAACAATTATTGATCGCGCCATTTTCTGTCATGTTTCGGATGAAAGCGGACATCGTGCCTTTTTAGAATCTATGAATCAAAAAGCTTTGTTGGACTTGAACTTACGCGTTGGCGAAGGAACAGGTTGCGCTATTGCCTACCCGATTATACAAAGTGCTGTAAACTTTTTAAATGAAATGGCGAGCTTTGAATCGGCTGGTGTTTCTAACAAATAAGCCATGATCAAAAAAGAAATCACCTATTTTTTAACGGCATTAATGTTTTTCACACGCATTCCTATTCCGTTTCGGTTAGATTATTCATCGGAAATCATGAACCAATCGCAAAAGTATTACCCTTTGGTAGGTTGGGTAGTTGGCGGAATCAACGCTTTGGTATTTTACCTTCTACATTTCGTTTTGCCAATGGATATTTGTTTGGTATTGATGATGATCAGTAGCGTTTTACTTACCGGTGCATTTCACGAAGATGGATTTACCGATGTTTGCGATAGTTTTGGCGGAGGATACGGAAAAGAAAAAATCCTAACGATTATGAAGGATAGTCGGATTGGTGCTTACGGAGTAGTAGGAATTATATTGTTGTTCTTACTAAAGTATCTAAGCATGAAACATTTGGCTGAAACTTCAATCCTTGATTTTTTAGTCGTTTTATTAATCGCACATAGTAGCAGTCGTTATTTATCAGGTTTAATGATTCATACCCATCAATACGTAACGGATATCGATCAAAGCAAATCGAAACCTATTGCAAATAAAGCACTTCCTAAGAAAACATTGTTTGTAGGATTAGTATTTACTTTATTGCCTTTTCTTTGGTTTCAAAACGCGTGGATGTTATTGATATTGCCATTTGCCTATTTAGGAAAAGCGTATTTGGGTTGGTATTTCAACAAACACATTGGCGGATACACAGGCGATTGTTTAGGAACCGTTCAGCAAGTTACCGAAGTGTTGGTTTATTTAGGATTTATTATTTTATGGAAGTTTATATAATTCGACACACAAAAGTAGCAGTTGAAAAAGGAATTTGCTACGGACAAACCGATGTTGCTTTGGCTGATTCTTTTCAGGAGGAATTAGCTGTTTTAAAAAATCACTTACCAAATGATTTTGATCAAGTGTTCAGCAGTCCGTTATCAAGATGTAAAACATTAGCAGAGCCCTTTTCTTCGGAAATTATTTTTGATGATCGATTAAAAGAAATGCACTTTGGTGATTGGGAAATGAAAACTTGGAACGACATTCCTACAGATGAAATTCAACCTTGGTACGATGATTTTGTGTCGGTTTCTACACCAAACGGAGAAAATTTTGAAGGATTATACCATCGATGTACTTCGTTTTTAGAGGAATTAAGAGCTAAAGATTACAAAAAAGTTTTGATTGTAACCCACGGAGGAATCATTCGTTGCACTTGGGCGTATTTATTAGAAATTCCGTTACGCAATGCGTTTAAAATTCCTGTCGGATTTGGAGAGGTTTTTCATTTCCATTTAGCTAAAAGTAGCGATGAAGATTATATCATTCAAAAGAAATAAGCAAAAAATCCTCCAAATGGAGGATTTTTCTGTTTTATTCTACTCGGAAAGACACTTTACAAATAACGCCGTAAGTGGTAATTTTCCCATCGTTTACGTGACATTTCATATCTTTCACATAAACAGAATCAATATTTCTTACTGATTTAGATGCTTCCGCAACCGCTTGTTTTACTGCATCGTCAAAACTTACTTCTGAATGTGCAATTACTTCAATTACTTTTACAATTCCCATGAACAATTAATTTTAAATTTCTTAAATATAATAAAATCAATACAAATAATCAAAAAAATGCTTATTAAATAAAAAAAACTCTGATAAATAATCTTATCAGAGTTTTAAGTATTAAGAATTCGTTTCTATAATTCTTCTACTATTTCTGCCTCAGGCGCATTGTTCATTACAGATTGCACTCCGTTTTGACAGCCTGCCAATGACTCATACATCTGACTTGAGCCGATGATTTGTCCGTTGGTAGCTTTTAGATTAAAATAGTGTTTGCCGTTTTTAGATTCTAAAACATCAAATTTACTTTCGTCTTGGCTATTTTTCTTAACCGATTCAATACCGTTCATGCACGCAGCTTTGGTGGTATATCCTTCGCTTGATAAAATAATTTGCCCGTTAGTTGCTTTTAAATTAAATTGAAACTCTTCGTTTTTTCTTTTAGATACTTCAAATTTTCCCATAAATACAATAAATTTTTTTCCAATTTAAGAAAAATAATACAACCTGCAAAAATTCTTAAACAAAATTTAAAATAGTGGTTGTAATAAAATCAATCTGATCTTTTTCTAATTCGGTGTGCATAGGCAAGGCAATTACTTCGGCACATAATTTATTGGTTATTGGAAAATCGGCATCGTTGTAACGTACATCGGCATACGCTTTTTGAACGTGTAACGGAATTGGGTAATAAATAGCGCACGGTATTCCTTTTTCTTGCAAATGCGCCAATAACGCATCACGTTTGCCATTGGTAATTCGCATTACATATTGATGAAACACGTGATCGTCTCCTTCAAAATCAAATGCAGGCGTAATAATATTTTCATTCACAGAAAAAGCATCGTTATAAGCCTTTGCAGCTTTTCTACGCGCTTGTCCGTAAGTATCTAATTTTGGTAATTTAGCATTTAAAACCACTGCCTGAATACTATCTAAACGTGAATTTACTCCCACCACATCATGATGATAACGCTCGTACATTCCGTGGTTTACAATACCTCTTAAAGTATGTGCCAATGCATCATCGTTCGTAAAAATAGCTCCACCATCGCCGTAACATCCTAAATTTTTAGAAGGAAAAAACGAAGTCGCTCCCACATGACCAATAGTACCAACTTTTGTTTTAGTACCATTTGCTGATGTATAATTCGCTCCTATTGCCTGTGCATTATCTTCAATAACGAATAAATTATGTTCTTTAGCCAAATCCATAATCGCATCCATATTGGCTGCACGACCAAATAAATGTACCGGAACAATGGCTTTGGTTTTTGCTGTAATGGCTTTTTTAATGGCATTGATAGAAATATTCATGGTATCTTCTTCCACATCAACCAAAACCGGAGTTAATCCTAACAACGCAACTACTTCAACAGTTGCTGCAAAGGTAAAATCGGCAGTAATTACCTCATCTCCCGGTTTTAAACCCAAGCCCATCATGGCAATTTGCAAGGCATCGGTTCCGTTGGCACAAGGAATTACGTGTTTAACACCCAAATACTGCTCTAAACTTTTTTGAAATTCATGGACTTTTGGTCCGTTAATATAGGTTGTTGTATCCAACACTTCCTGAATACCAGCGTTGATTTCTTCTTTTATATGTTCGTATTGACTTTTTAAGTCAACCATTTGTAGTTTTTTCATTGTTGAAAATTTGATACGCAAAGGTAAAAAAACCACTTGAATTTATTTTAATAAATGAAAATACTTAGCCGTTTAAAACAACATTTTTTAAAGCTTCTAACGCTTTGGGATATATGTTTTTAAAAAAATCTAAATATTCGTCGATTACATCAATATCAACCGTAACTTTTGTACTGCCTTTATTCTCTATAAACGTATAATTTTCATGACCTCCCGCCCATTTTTCAACTAGCTCACCTGTTGTTACTTCGGTATCGCCGTGAACAAAACCATAATGACGAACAGATACAAAAACTGCCGGATTATTTTCTTCTACCTGAGAAATCATTCCTGACTTCTCCCCTTTTTCATCGGTACCAATAAAATAAATCTTGTCGCCTTTGTTCCAGCTTCCCTCATAAGTTGATGTTGGATTAAAAACCGAAGCCCAACTTTCGTAAGTGCTTTTATCGTTCAAACCAAGCATTGCTTCATAAACTTGTTGTGCAGGTGCTGGAATATCAATTGTAAACTGTAATTTTTCCATAATACTATTTTTAAACGTTAAACTTACGTAAGTGATGATCTAAATGTTTGTAATACATGGTATTCCATTCTTCGGAAGTCATTTTTCCGAACGAAAAATTTTCTTTTCCTTCAAAATGTGTCGATCCTAATTGTTGTGCTTTATTAATGTTTGCTATCAAGATGCTTTTTTCAAGCTCAAAATCACGCTCATTGGCAATTACGAATGCGGGTGCAGTTCGCTCGTTTTGTTTGTAAGGTTTTGGACTTGTAACAATCTTCTTCACGAAATTTTTAAAAATCAGTTTCATGAAGAAATTCGGCTTTTTAAATTTTTCAGTTTCAAACGTGTACGCATACGGTACATTACTATGCGCAAGCATTTGGGCAACATCCATTGTTCCCCATTGGCGCTGGGTTGTAGGCTGTAAATTGTTGATTCTGTTAATTACTTCATTCGTAACATCAACAGTAAAAATGTTCTTAATCATTGTTTTATTTTTATATCAAATGTAATAAATTACCATCTTTAAATTCTTTTCATAAGACAATTTATAAGGTTATTTGTATTTTTACAGCAATAATAAATTTTCATGGGTTTTCTTTATCAGTTAGGCATAAATTTAGCGGCACTTTTGCTGCCTGTTTCCCGATTTTTCAGTCCGAAAATGAAATTGTTTGTCGATGGCAGAAAGCAATCGTTTGCTGTTTTAGAAAATCAGATTGATAAAAATCAAGAGTACATTTGGTTTCATGTGGCATCGTTAGGCGAATACGAACAAGGTTTGCCGGTGATGGAAGAAATCAAAGCACAATATCCCGAATACAAATTATTACTGACATTTTTTTCTCCGTCGGGATTCGAAATCAGAAAGAACAATAAAATTGCCGATATTACAATTTACCTTCCGTTAGATACAAAGCAAAATGTTAAGCGATTTTTAGATATTGTTCAGCCTAAAATGGTATTCTTTATAAAGTATGAATTTTGGCCGAATTATCTGTACGAACTTAAAAACAGAAACATACCTACTTACTTAATTTCAGGAATTTTCCGAAAAAATCAATTGTTCTTTAAGTGGTACGGCGGTTTTTACAGAAAAGCATTGCAAAGTTTCGATCACTTTTTTGTTCAGAACGATGCATCTGCTCAACTACTTAAGTCAATAGACTTTAATAACTCAACTGTAAATGGCGATACTCGTTTTGACCGTGTTGCACAAATTGTTGAACGCGCCCAACCTCTAGATTTTATTGCTGATTTTAAAAACAACACCACAACAATTGTTATTGGCAGTTCGTGGGTCGATGATGAAGCTATTTATCTGCCATACTTAAATAACAGTGAAAACGTAAAACTTATTATTGCGCCACATAATATTAAGGAAGAAGAAATTACCCGATTGATCTCAAAAATTGATAAGAAAACGGTTCGATTCACTAATTACAAAACAGAAGAATTGAAAAATGCCGATGTTTTTATTATTGACACTATTGGTATTTTAACGCAGATTTACGCCTATGCTGACATTGGTTATGTTGGCGGTGCTTTTAAAACCGGATTGCACAATATTTTAGAACCTGCAACTTACGGCACACCTGTGGTTATTGGTCCGAAGTATTCAAAATTTCAAGAAGCAAAAGATTTGGTCGCATTAGGAAGTTGTTTGGTTGTGCATAATACAGAAGAATTATCCATCACTTTTAACCGATTAATTACCGATGCTGATTACCGAAATGAGTTAGGTATAAAAAATCTGGAATTTGTTTTAAAAAATAAAAATGCTACTAAAGTTATTATGGATTTTATTGAAAGAAATATTTAATATTTTCTACGGTTTACATAAAAATTGATAATATAAAAAAGCGATGAAACAATGGGTACAAAGAAAAATGCAGCAACCCATACCGCTTTTGATATTGAAGTTTCCCTTTGATTTTTAATTAAAAGCACACATGCCCAAACAAACGGAATAACCATTGCAATCGGAATAATTTGCCAGAAGAAAAGTACAAAACTAAAATCGTTTACTAGTTTTTCCATAATTTTAAGTTTATTTTCAAAGATATGATAAAATTTGAACTCTTAAAAACCGAAACCATTCCAGCTGTTGTAAACCTAATGGTTGATTTTTATGCAATTGATGGCTATCCTATCAATAAAGAAATCACAACAAATCTATTTTTTGAATTTGTAAATAAACCCGAAGCCGGTAAATGTTTTATAATTAAATACAATAACGAAATTTGTGGTTATACAATTTTGGTTCAATTCTTTAGTTTTGAAATGAGTGGAAATGTGCTGTTGTTAGACGAGTTGTATATCGACAGTAATTTCCAAGGAAAAGGAATCGGCAAAAAAGCAATGGAATTTATCAAGCAATTCGCACAAGAAAACAATTATAAAAAAATTGTTCTTGAGGTTGAACCGCACAATCAACGCGCCATTCAGTTATACGAAAAAGAACAATTTAAAAAACACAAACGTAATTTAATGATTTTTCCTTAAATGCTTATCAAATACAAACAAAAGTAAAAATCCTACGAAATAACAAAGCATATCCCACCACGAAAACGATGTCCCTATAACAATCCGTGCCCATTTATATTCTTGCAAACCTAAAATTTCAATCAATTTAAAATACTGTCCCATTTCAACTGCAAAAGAAAAAAGCAAGGTAAAAATAGCAATGTAAATTGGCTTTATTATTTTAAACGATCTTATAAAATAATACACGAACCAAACGACAATTACATTGCCTAAAAACGGACGTATAAGTTGGTCACGTACATATAACGCAATAAGTACTTCAATTACAAAAAGCACTAACATTACGGCAAAAAAGCCTTTGTGGAATCTTAAAAACTTCATAAATACCCGTTTGGTTGCATCAAACATAAGAAAATAAGGTATATAATTCGTATATTGGCGATTCAATTTTTCACTATTTTAACAATTCAAAAAAATGAAAAAACTACTAAGAGCCTTAGTACTATTTGTTTCATTTCCAATTTTTGCCCAACAAGGCGGCATGTGGGTTCCTTCTTTATTAAAAGGAATGAACGAAAAGGAAATGAAAAGCCTTGGAATGAAAATGTCGGTTGCCGATATTTATGATGTTAACACCTCTAGCTTAAAAGATGCGGTTCCGCAATTTAACGGCGGCTGTACCGCAGAAGTGATCTCATCAAAAGGCTTATTGCTTACAAACCACCACTGTGGTTACGGTGAAATTCAATCGCATTCAACGGTAGAACACGATTATTTACAAGACGGTTTTTGGGCAATGTCTTTAGAAGAAGAATTACCAAATCCGGACTTAGAAGTTACTTTTATTGTAAGTATTCATGATGTAACCAAAGAAATTCTTAATGGTGTTGATGCAATAACAAACGAGGCTGAGAAAAAAACAGCTGTTCAAAAAAACATCAATGATTTACAAAAATCATACAAGCGCGAAGATTGGCAAAGTGTTATGATTCGTACCTTTTTTGAAGGCAATCAATATATGTTGTTTGTAACCGAATCTTTTGAAGACATTCGTTTGGTTGGTGCACCGCCATCATCAATCGGAAAATTTGGATCAGACACCGATAACTGGGTTTGGCCACGCCATACAGGTGATTTCTCTCTGTTTAGAATTTATGCCGATAAAAACAACCGTCCTGCAAAATACTCAAAAGACAATGTACCTTACACTCCTAAACACTTTTTACCAGTTTCGATTAACGGCGTAGAGCAGAACGATTTTACAATGGTTTACGGATATCCGGGTAGAACACAAGAATATTTACCGTCTTTTGCTGTGGAACAAATTGTGAACGATTTAAATCCAGCAAAAATTGAAATTCGTGACAAAGCATTGAAAGTTGCCGATGGATTTATGCGTCAAGATCAAGCAATTAAAATTCAGTATGCTTCAAAATTTGCAAGTATCGCAAATTATTGGAAAAAATGGATTGGAGAAAGTCAAGGTCTTAAAAAATCAAATGCGGTTGGTATTAAAAAATCGTTTGAGCAAGAGTTTTTAGATCGAGCTAAAAAGCAAAATAAAATGAGCGAATACGGTAATTTATTACCACAGTTCGAAAAAATCTATAAAGACATTACTCCTTATGCCTTGGCGCGCGATTATTTTCAGGAAATTGTTTTAAGAAATAACGAATTACTTTCGGTTGGTTTCCGTTTGTATCAATTAGAAAATGCTTTCAACAAAAGCGGCGAGCAAGCATTTAACGATCGTAAAGAGAATTTAATTAAAGGTTTAGAAGCCCTTTATAAAGATTATAATAAAGATGTTGATCACGGAATTTTTAACGAAACTGTGAAATTGTACGGAACAAAAGCACCTGCAAACCTTACACCTGCATTAATTAAAGATAAAGACTATATTGCGTTAGGTAATGATATTTACAGCAAATCGGCATTAACTTCTTACGATAAATTAAAAAAGTTAATGAACGGCAAGGCTGCAGATGTGGTTAAAAACATGCAAAAAGACCCAGGTTATGTATTGGCTAAAAGTTTAGCTGCAAATTATTTTGATAATGTTGCACCAAGCTATGATAAAATGGCGTTGGAATTAGAAAGTTTACAGCGTACTTATATGAAAGCACAATTAGAATTATTCCCAGATGCTCGTATTTTCCCAGATGCAAACTCAACCTTACGTGTTACTTATGGAAAAGTAAACGGCTACCAACCTAGCGATGCTGTTACTTACAATCATGTTACTTATTTAGACGGAGTAATTGAAAAATATGTACCGGGTGATTATGAGTTTGATGTACCACAAAAACTGATTGATTTGTATAACACCAAAGATTTTGGACCGTATGCAGATAAAAACGGAAAATTACCCGTAAACTTTATTGCTACAAACCATACAACTGGCGGAAATTCTGGTTCACCGGCAATCGATGCACACGGTAATTTAATTGGTTTAAATTTTGACCGTGTTTGGGAAGGAACAATGAGCGATATTCATTACGATCCGGCTATTTGTAGAAACATTATGGTAGATGCACGCTATATTTTGTTCGTTATTGATAAATACGCGGGTGCAAAACACCTGATTGATGAAATGAAAATAGTAAAACCTAAAGAAACAAAGAAAGCAAAGCGCTAAATAACAGCTTTTTACCTATCCCAAATATTTTATAAAAAAAAATCCAAAAAAATATTGTGGTATTAAAAAATTCATATCTTTGTAGAGAATTAATAATTAACTTTTATAATTAAAAAAATGAAAAAATTAGCATTATCATTAGTATTAGTAGCTTCTGTTGCATTCGTATCTTGTAAAGATACAGCTAAAGAAACTACAACTGAAGAAACTACAGTTGAAACTACAACTACTGAAGTAGAAACTCCAGCTGTTGAAGAAGCTCCAGTTGTTACTGAAGAAACTACTACTACAACTGAAACTACTGAAGCTCCAGCTACAGAAGCTGCTCCAGTTCAGTAATTTCTAGTTAGATAGAAAACTAATTAAGCCTTGCATAGCAAGGCTTTTTTATTAGTTTAAATTCTGATCATGAAGCCTGTCAAAAAAAACTATCTACAAAAGAGATTCTTTGTATATTGTATTTTGTTTAAAATAACAAGAACATAAACTTATAAAGATTATAGAATCCCCTTTCATAATCTATCTTTAAATAAATTCAATTAAAAAAAAGGATGTTTTAAAAATAAAACATCCCTTTTTTATTAGTTAACCGTTGTTGGGTTTAACGGTATTGCTAAATCTTGCTTAATAAATTCGCCACCAATCATTGGTATAAATAAGCGGTTGTATTTGTTGCCTTCTGTTTTAGAATGTAATACACCACGGGTTGTATGCATTGTAAACATTGCTAATTCTTGCAATAATCCTTTTGGTAAAATCAACTGCTCTCCTTTAACGAAGAACTCCCATCCTGCAGGTTCAAATTCAAATTCACAAGAAACAGCAACATCAATAACTTCTACTTTGTCTAATAAAAATTTGAACTTAGCAATGGTTTTTACAAACTTCTTGTCATTGTTAACTCCAAACTGAAAATCAAAATTTAAGTCTAAAGTTCCGTTTTCAGTGTCAACTTCATTTACTTTAAATTCTTCTGTTGTAATATTAATTAATCTGAAATTAATATTTACCGGTTGTTCACTCATATTATTTATTTGATATTAATTATTTAATTCTTTTAATTGTTCAAGATAAGAACGGTCGTTAGATAAACGCGGAATTTTATTTTGTCCGCCTAATTTATCTTTTTTACTTAGCCACAAATGAAAAAGATTGGGCTTGGCAACATTTAAAACCAATTGATTTAAAGTCATATTGTTATAACGTTTGGCTTCATAATCAGAATTTATTGCCTGGATGTTCTCATCTAATCTTTTAACAAATGAAGTTAAATCGTCTGGATTTTTTTTAAATTCAATCATCCATTCGTGTGCACCTTTTTCTTTATCCTTCATAAAAACGGGTGCTACGGTGTATTCAATTACATCTAATTTAAATTCTTCTGCTGTTTTTGCTAATGCTTTATCGGTATTTTCAATCATTAATTCTTCGCCAAAAACATTAATATAGTGTTTTGTACGACCAGTAATTTTAATACGATAAGGGTTTAGCGAGGTAAAACGAACGGTATCACCTATTAAGTAACGCCATAAACCCGCATTAGTTGTAATAACTACCGCGTAACTTTTATTCATTTCAACACCCGCTAAAGATACTATTTTTTGGTTAGATGTTGCAAAAGTATCCATTGGAATAAATTCATAAAAAATACCATAATCTAACATTAACAGCATATCATCTGCATCGTTTCTGTCTTGAATGGCGAAAAACCCTTCAGATGCATTATAATTCTCGTAAAAACGAAAGCTATCTTTAGGAAACATTTTTTTGTATTGTTCGCGGTAAGGTTCAAAACTAATTCCTCCGTGAAAATATACTTCGGCGTTTGGCCAAAGTTCTAATAAATTGTTTTTATCGGTATCCTGCAAAACATTATTCAGCAACACCAATAACCAAGAAGGAACGCCTAGCAAACTGGTAACATTTTCGTTTTTCGTTTCTTTAACAATAGCCTGCATTTTTTCATTCCATTCATTCATTAAAGAAATTTTATTGCTTGGGGTTGATCCTAATTCTGCCCACAAAGGTAAATTATCGATCAATATTGCAGACAAATCGCCAAAAATGGTATTGTTATCTTCATATAATTGTTTGCTTCCACCTAATCTTAGACTTTTGCCTGTAAAAAGCTGCGATTCTTCGTTATTGTTCAAATACAAACACAACATGTCTTTACCTGCTTTGTAATGACAGTTTTCTAAAGCATCTGCACTTACAGGAATAAATTTACTCTTAGCATTTGTTGTACCACTAGATTTGGCAAAATATTTAATAGGTTCGGGCCAATAAATGTTGTTTTCACCTTTTCGGCTACGTTCAATTAGCGTCTCTACATCTTCATAAGCTGCAACTGAGACTCTCTCAGCAAATTGTTCATAAGTGAAAATGGAAGAGAAATCATACTTTTTCCCTATTTCAGTATATTTTGCACGTTGAATTAAATTCATAAGTAATTCATTCTGTACATCGTGCGGATATTTTATAAACAATTCAATCTGGTGAATTCTCTTTTTTAATATCCAAGAAACAATCGAGTTAATAATTGATAATGCCATGCTTTTTTAATTGTGCTAAAACTCAAAATGTTTATATTACTTTGTATTTTTACAATTCATTCAAAAATATAAAAAATCTGATGCAATACGAAGGAGTTTTAAATAAAATGTACACCGAATACTTAAATCCTATACAATATTACCTTGTTTTTGAACAAGCTTTTATTCACATGAATCAGGTAATTAACAAACAGATTGAAATACAGCACATTGGATATGTATGTTTAAATTGCAAAAAAGAGAAGAAAATTTTTAGACAAGGATTTTGTTACGATTGTTTTATGAAAAGTGCAGTTGCCGGTGATTGGATTATGCGACCAGAATTAAGCACGGCTCATTTGGGTATTGAAGACAGAGATTTAATTTACGAACAAAAAGTACAATTACAGCCACATATCGTTTATTTAGCTGTTGCCAGCGATTTAAAAATAGGCGTTACAAGAAAAACACAAATGCCTACCCGATGGATTGACCAAGGTGCGTCTTATGCCATTGCTGTAACCGAAGTTCCTAATAGATATTTAGCCGGAATTACCGAAGTAGCTTTAAAAAGCCATTATACCGATAAAACCAATTGGCGTAAAATGTTACAAAACCAAATTTTACCGGTTGATTTAAACGAAGCAATAAAACAAACAGCTACATTTTTACCAGCAGAAATTCAACCTTATTTTGAACAAACCAACCATGAAATCTTTTCATTTAATTATCCGGTTGAAAAGTACCCGGTGAGCTGTACCAGTTTAAATTTAGATAAAACACCCAACTTTAGTGGCAGGTTAATGGGAATTAAAGGACAATACCTTATTTTTGAAAACGGAACCGTTTTTAACATTCGAAGTTATGAAGGTTACAAAGTAAACATAAATATATTGTAACAGAGTTATTTATAAGTAAAAATCCAAATAAGTAGGGTTCTTATTTAAAATTAAAATTTAATAAAACCGCGAGATACTTTCAAAAAAAAATCAAAACATTTTTTTATTTTAAAAAGATATTGTAGTTTTGCACCACTGAAAAATCAAGTAATTGTAACAACAGCATTGCATTACTTCATTATAAAGTAACCATTATATTTAGGTTAAACGAAATATAATAAAGACTCGATAGCTCAGTTGGTAGAGCACAACACTTTTAATGTTGGGGTCCTGGGTTCGAGCCCCAGTCGGGTCACGATTAAAAATTAGGAGAGGTGCCGGAGTGGTAACGGAGCAGATTGCTAATCTGTCGACGGGTGACTGTCGCCAGGGTTCGAGTCCCTGTCTCTCCGCTTTTTTTTTCGGGGTGTAGCGTAGCCCGGTTATCGCGCCTGCTTTGGGAGCAGGAGGCCGCAGGTTCGAATCCTGCCACCCCGACAAATTAAACCTTGTGTTTAGGTTCGGCCCAATAGCTCAGCTGGATAGAGCAACTGCCTTCTAAGCAGTAGGTCTCAGGTTCGAATCCTGATTGGGTCACAAGTAAAAAATAATTAGTCACAATATTGACTCGATAGCTCAGTTGGTAGAGCACAACACTTTTAATGTTGGGGTCCTGGGTTCGAGCCCCAGTCGGGTCACAAAAACGGAACAATTCTAAATAGATTTGTTCCGTTTTTTAATTTCTGCATTTAATATTACCTTATCTTCAAAACAATTTACTGGTAATTATCCTCCTATTATTTATTGCAATAAAACTATCTATAAATAAAATTTTCCTCAACAATAGTTGATTAAACACTTAGTCTAAAAATAACATGGAGTATTATACAATTTACAAAACTTAGTAAAAAAGAAAGAAACAACCAAAAGAAAGAAAACAAAAAAAGCAACCCATCAGGATTGCTTTTGTGACCTCGACTGGATTCAAACCAGTAACCTCTTGAGCCGTAATCAAGTGCGCTATTCAGTTGCGCCACGAGGCCTTTTGTAATTTGTGACGATGGCAGGATTCAAACCTGCAACCTCTTGAGCCGTAATCAAGTGCGCTATTCAGTTGCGCCACATCGCCGTGTTAATTTTTATAACGGTGCAAATATAGTGGTTCTTTAATACACAAACAAAACATTTTTGTCCTTTTTTTGAATAAAAAACAAATGCGTTTTATAAGTCATTTATTTTTAACACCTTGTGTTTCTTAAAAATTAAGTTTGCTTGTTTTTAAAATCTAACACCCATAGTGCATTATTAAACGAGATTAATTTTTAGGTTGTTAATATTTCTGTCGAATACAAA
>NZ_RQTJ01000003.1:9236-174691 GCF_003858535.1 Paenimyroides viscosum | reverse complement strand
TTCATACGTCAAAAATAAGATTTTATGCTTAACTTTAACTAGAAGCTAAGTTAGTATATCCAGAGACCAGCTTACTACAGTTTATGAAATCAAAAACTTTGCTCATAAATTTATTTTAGCTTTTTAAATGATGTCCGCAACTGTAACAGTAATCTGCATCGTTTCTGTGCCCTTCCTTGTTACAGTGTGCGCAGACAATGCCGTTCAGGCTGGTGCGAAATTTTTGCTGTTCGCTGTTACTGTTTAATTTTCTGCCTACTTCTTTGGCAATTTCAACTCCTACTATACCTGTAGGCACGGCAATTATGCCGTAACCGGTTACCATCAGTATCATAGAGAAAAATTGTCCCAGTGCGGTGGTAGGCACCATATCGCCATAACCTACGGTCGTTAGGGTAACTATGGTGTAAAAAACGCTTTTAGGTATGCTTGTAAATCCGTTTTCAGGTCCTTCTATATAGTACATGAGTGTTCCTATAAGCACCGAAATTATAAGTACGGCGTAAAGGAAAACCATAATCTTTGCCTTGCTGGCAAGCAGCGCTACTTTTAAGCGCGATGATTCTTCCATGAAGTCTATCAGCCTGAAAACCCTGAAAAGTCTTAGGAGTCTTAAGATCCTGAAACTGCTTAAAATATGGCTTCCGGCGAGGAACAAGGAAAAAAACATCGGCAGTATGGACAGCAGGTCTATGATGCCGTAAAAACTAAAGATATAGCGCAGTGGCTTCTTACTGACAAATATACGTACCAGATATTCCGTAGTAAACAAAATCGTAAAAATCCATTCCAGTACGATCAGTTCATTATGGAATTGGCTGTCGATACCCTCCACGGTTTCTGCCATTATCGTAAATACGCTTAAAAGTATGGCTATTAGCAGGCCTATGTCGAATGCTTTTCCTGCCGGCGTATTCACGCCGTAGATTATTATGTAAAGTCGCTGCCTTATCAGGTCAAGTCTGCTTTTTGACTGATCGTTTGTGCTGTACATGTTTTAGCTTGTTTTATGGTACGGTTTAATTGTTCAAATTCTAATACTTAAATATAAGTAAATTATCGGAAAGGTATCTTTTTTTTGCAATGATCGTTGTTAACCACTGTTCTTTTTACAGCCATAATTGTTCGCTGTTTTAATAAAATATCGGTATTCATTGTCCTCTTCTTATATGAAATTCTTAACTTTATAAGTACAACACCCAAAATAAATTCTAATCGTCGTTATGGTTTGTGGAAATGCGACCTGTTTATTTGCAGTAATCTTTGAGTGTTTGTTAATTTAAAAGCTATGAAATGAATTTACCAAGATTTAGAACAACCCTTAGCAAAGGGGTTATAATTCCAAGCATGCTGTTTATAATAGCAGTTTCACTATTATCGGCAGTTTTTCCGGCTTTAACAAATAACCTGCTTAATCAGGTTAAACAGTTTATCTTCGTAAACCTTAACTGGATCTATGTTTGGTCTGTGACGGCTTTTGTTATCTTTTTAATTTACCTTATGGTTGGCAGGTATGGTAGCATTAGGCTTGGTCGCAATAACAGTAAGCCAGAATATTCTTTCTTTTCATGGATATCCATGTTGTTTGCCGCAGGTATGGGAATAGGCCTTATGTATTTTAGCGTTGCCGAACCAATACAGCATTTTTCAAACGATGTTTTTGCAGCAGGTCCACAGGTACAGCGTGCGAAGAATGCCCAGATGTACACCTTCTTTCACTGGGGCGTACACGCATGGGCTATATATGGTGTGGTGGGGCTCTCGCTTGCTTATTTTTCGTACCGTTATAGGCTTCCTTTGTCACTTCGGAGCTGCTTTTACCCTCTTTTAAAAGATAGGATTAAAGGGAAGTGGGGAAATGCAATTGATGTTTTTGCCTTGTGCAGTACCTTTTTCGGTATTACTACAACGCTTGGTTTCGGGGTTGTACAGATTAATTCGGGGCTGCGTACACTTAATATACTGCCGGAAAGCAGCTTTACGTACCAGGCTCTCATAGTAGCGGTTCTTGTATCCCTTGCGGTTATTTCTGCGGTAAGTGGGTTGGATAAGGGGGTTAAACTGTTAAGTAGCATAAACATCATAGCGGTACTCATACTCCTTGCTTTTGTGCTCATCTTGGGACCTTCGATATATATTATCGGAAGTTTAACCGATGGCATCGGCAACTACATAAACAACTTTTTCAGCCTTACGTTTAATACGCATGTTTATGAAGAAAACACCAAACTCTGGTTCTACGACTGGACGATCCTTTATTGGGCGTGGTGGATCTCTTGGTCGCCGTACGTGGGAATCTTTATTGCAAGGATATCAAAAGGACGTACTATCCGTGAATTTGTGGCAGCAGTCCTTATAATTCCCACACTTTTTAACTTTGTGTGGATGACGGTTTTCGGAAACAGTGCTATATATTTCGATATGAATATAGCCAACGGCGCACTAAGCAGCTTGGCAGGCGATCCAGATGCCCTGATGTTTCGTTTTTTGGAATACCTGCCGCTAAGTACATTTGCAAGTATTCTTACTATTGTAATTATTATCATATTCTTTGTTACATCTGCCGATTCTGGAATGTTCGTGATGAACAGCATTGCTACTAAAAATGCACGCATTTCTCCCAAATGGCAAACCATCGGTTGGGGTGTGCTGCTGGGCGGATTGTCTTTGCTGCTGCTTAAGGTTGGCGGACTAGATGCCTTACAAAGCATGACACTGATCACTGCGCTTCCTTTTTCAATCATTATGCTGCTTTTTATCGTCAGCCTTGTAAAGGCGTTATCAGTCGATAGAAGTTACTACGAACGTGAATTTGCCGTGACAACTGTTCCGTGGACGGGTACGTCGTGGAAAAAGAGGTTAAGGCAGATCGTTTCGTTTAAGGACCGCAATACGGTCAATTACTTCATGAACACTGTTGTACAATCTGCATTTGCTGAGTTGCAGGAAGAATTCCTGCGGAACAATGTTGTGGCAGTAGTTAAAACGTCTAATAATCCGGAATGTTTTGAAATACACGTAAGGAACGATCGGATCAATAACTTTATTTACGGCGTAAAGGTAGAATCACGTATTATATCTGAATATATTTTTGATGATAATATGCCCGATGCGGAACAGCATCAGCTGTTTTACCCTAAATCATATTTTGGTGACGACCGTCCGGGGTACGATGTTAGTTTGTTTACGAAGAACGAATTGATATCCGACGTGCTTAAGCATTATGACAGGTACATCGCCATTGTTTTAGAAGAGCAAAACAATATGTTTATAAGCAGTGAAGATAATTACAGGTTAAAGTAAAAGTCTGTTTAAAAAGTTGGCTGTAGAGCTGAAATGATTTTATTAAATTGTGATGAATGTATTAATAAATTAAAGAGACTATGAATTATATAAAATGCCCAAATTGTAGCAAGTTTAATTTAAACAGAGAAGACTGTGCTGTATGTGGTACATCATTGATGATATCTGAAAACCGAAAGCAAAAGCAGTTACAGGAAAGGGACGATGCACTTGCAAAGAGCAGCGAAACCGACAAAAACGGAATTTATGAACGTATGAAGAATCATAATTTAGCTCCTGTCAGGTGGCTGGCGTCAGGTATGAAGAGTATTTGGCTGGTGTTTATTGGGGTAACTACGTTAATTGCCCTTATATTGAGTGTTTTTGCAGGATGAAAAAAATAGTGTATCCCTTCATTTTTTTCAGTATTATTGGTATATCGGTCTACATCATGCAAATGTTGGGTACTAAATTACCGCTGTTTGTAAACAATCATTTAAATGATCTGCTAATAATACCTATAAACCTGTTCGCTGTTCAGCTGTTGTGGGGTGTTCTTACCGGTACAATAGTTTTCTTACGGTTAGGTATTGTTGCTACTTGTGTGCTGTTCTACAGTATTGTTTTCGAATACATTTTGCCTCAGTTCAACAGCAGGTATACTGCCGACTGGTGGGATGTCCTTTGCTACCTTTCCGGTGGGCTGCTGTTTTGGTTGTATCAGCATGTTGTCATCAAATTCAAAAGATAAAATCAGGTATTTTGCAGGTAAAAAAATTTAATAATTTTAGCAATGTGTAAACAACACATTAAATTATGTTTCATCTAGCACAATACCCGTACTCACCTTAAGGCATTTGTCTTTATAAAACAACATACTGCATTTTTTAGGATACAAAAATAATCTTACAATAAAATATAGGTGTTATATTTTGTAATACTGTTTGCAAATTTGTAAATTTAAGATTCTCAATAAAAAATATTACGCTATGCACGAAGAGTTGTCAAAGGTAGTGGTCACACTAAAAATGAAAAGGGAATTGATGCCGTTCTGAATACTGCAGAAAAGTTTAGTTCCACCCAGATCGCAAATTACGAAGGAGTGGCAGGCATACCTGTTTTCGAATTTTCTGTTGTAGCAGATAAGGATGATCAATTTGTAGCGGCAGTTAATGAATGCTCTCTTAAAATGTTGAAACAAAAAATATTTATATATGAAAATTATTAGTAAAATAGATGAAGATCTTGTATTTGATGCTTTGGAAAAAATAAAACTGAACAATATGGTAAATGACGGGTACTTTATCATACAGGCATACGAACGGAACGGTCTTGATGACGGTTATAGGATATATAGCTTCCTTTACGATTCAAAAGACCGTTTTACTGAGCAGGAAATGGAAGAATTAAAGCGCTATCAGGCGCTAAAATATTCAAGGCTTACCCAGATACAGTATAACGAACATCTGGACCTTAACAATGTCTATTAATGGAATGGTAGGTTTCATAACGATATTACTTCTTCATTGTATCATACTTCGGTTTCGTTCGAAATTAAAATTCGATTAAAATATTCCTGATTAATTTTCAGATATTCAGGTCATTTTTAATTTACCTTAAGTGCTGTGATGTACTGATAGACTGTATTTGGAAGTTTTTTTTATTCTTTTTTCATTTGTCCGATTTTCAACAGTTGCCATCATCCTGTTTGTATAATCGCCTGTTTTTTTGTAATTTGTGGAAAACGATAAAAAAATAAGAATGGATAAAAAAAGTTTGGTGTACGATTGGTTGTTTGGTAAGTTGTTAGATTTAGGTGTTTCCGAACAGGTAGCGCATACGGTAAATTCAATCATACTTATAGCGGTGCTAGGTGTTGTTCTTTACTTCGTAGATCTTTTTTTTAGGAAGGTACTGCTTATGGTAATAACAAAAACAGTAAAAAAAACACGAACGTCATTTGATGATTATCTTCTTTCAAACAAAGTGGTGAAATACCTTATGCATACGATCACCATAGTTATTGCCAAGCAGTTCTTACCTCTTATTCTGGCTGGCTTTCCAACTTGGATTACGGGAACTATGAAGTTAACCGATGCTATGCTTATCATCAGTATAGGACTTTTTGTAAACGGTATTTTAAAATCGGTAAGAGACTGGCTAAAAACTAAAAAAGCTTTCCAAGACAAACCTGTAGACAGTTACATGCAGGTTTTAACGATCTTGGTTTTCTTTGTATGCGGCATCCTAGTTTTTTCACTTCTTACAGGTAAATCTCCTTATGCTTTCCTGATATCTTTAGGTGCGGCGTCGGCGGTATTGATGTTAATTTTTAAAGATACCATTTTGGGTTTTGTTGCCAGTATACAGGTTTCAGCTAACGACATGATCCGGATTGGTGACTGGGTAGAAATGCCTAAATACGGGGCAGATGGCGACGTGCTTTCCATCAACCTGAACACGGTTAAAATTCAAAATTTCGACCGTACCATTACAACGGTTCCAACCTACGCTTTTATTACTGATTCTTTCAAAAACTGGAGGGGTATGTCCGAATCCGGCGGAAGAAGGATAAAGCGTTCAATCTCGTTGCAGATGAGCAGTTTCAGATTTCTGGACGAGGCTGATATTGCATTGTTTAAAAGGTATAGGCTTATAAGTGATTATATTACAAGCAAAGAAAAAGAAATCAAGCAGTATAATGAAGCTGTTCAACAACCCGAATCAGTACCGGTAAACGGTAGAAGGATGAGCAACGTTGGAGTATTCAGAGAATATGCAGAAGCGTATCTGAAGCAGAATGATAGTATTAGTGGTGATATGACAGTAATGGTTAGGCAGCTGGCTCCTACTTCAAAAGGTCTACCAATAGAACTTTATTGTTTCACTAATGATGTAAGGTGGAATTATTATGAAAAAATAATGGCAGATGTGTTTGATCATCTTATGACCATCGTACCGGAGTTCGGACTAAAGATATTTGAAGAACCTACTGGTGATGATATTGCGAGGTTGACGGAGTTTTAATGTAATGGTATCTCTTTAACCAAAGTAAAACGTTTAATGCAAGTAAATGGTTACAAGCTGTAAAGTAGTAATATTGATTCAACCGTGTGATATTTTTATGTAAGTCAACTTATAGGGATTAAAAACGATCTCACAGATCAAAACCACCTGATATAAGGTGGTTTTGATCTGTGAGATTATATAGCATTCCATATTCTTTATAATCTTGTAATGATGCATTTTTATTTTTAATATAGTAGATTATTTTTAGTTTGATCAGATAATATTTTACGTAAATAATTGGTTGACCCTTCCAACATGCTAAAACTTTAGAGCTTTTAAGCTGATTATTCCTCAGCTCGCTGTTTTTTTTCCTGAGCTCAATGGTTTATCGTTTACATAAGCCGGCTTTGATAATAGATTTGTCATCGAATAATTAAAATTAGAAATGATGAAAAGAGAATTAGTTTTTTTACGAACATTTGCAGCCGCTACAGTTGTAGCTATGGTATACATTGCGTCAACGGCTTTTAACAAATCCGAAAATACAAGATTCACTGAAATTGATGTGGAACGAATTAATATCGTAGAGAAAGATGGTACGGTCAAAATGATCGTTACAAACGTAGATCGTTTTCCTAATGGAACCGACAGCATAAATGAGAGGGAAACCAATACAGACAGAAAAAAACGTTCTGGTATGTTGTTCTTCAATGAGGACGGTATAGAGTGCGGCGGGTTCATTTATGATGGAACAAAAACGGAAAACGGTCATTCTGCGGGTCTATCACTTACTTACGACCAATACGATGGCGATCAGGTAATGCAGCTGCTTACACAGGATGTGAGAAAAGATGATAAAAGATTTGTAAGCAGTACGCTGGCATTCAATGATCGACCTGCTAAAGAATCGCAAGCCAGAACCGCTGAAATTATAAATGAATTACAGGAGTTGCGCAAAAAGGATCCAAAAGCTGCCGACATAAAGCAAAAAGAATATGAAGAGCAAGATCTGATTGGGGGAGTTACACGCGTTATGCTGGGAAAGTCAAAAAGTCAGAATAGCGGTCTTTTTCTGTTTGATGACAAAGGTATGCCCAGAGCCATGTTCTATGTAGATAAAGAAAACAATGCAAAATTGGATTTTTTTGATGATAAAGGACAAACGATTGCCTCATTTCCTCAAAAGGTAAATTAATCATAATCTATTTCCTGTTCTAAAATAGCCGTTTAAATAAAACGACACTATTGTTAAGTCCTTTATCAAGTATCCATGAAAATTTTAATTCAAAAAATTCATCAACATAAATATTTTTTGTTGTTTATATTTATTTTTGCTTATATCCAGTCAATTTATATCCGTATTGCTGTCAGGCGAGTGGTCAACGCCTACATATTTACTCCTGAGGCAGCACTTGCATCTCTCATGGGAGCTGGAATCCTATTTTTCATCGTACGTTATTTTATAAAAGTCTGGCAGCCCAACAATAAGTTTAAAGCGCTTTACACTTTAAAAATATTCGGACTTTCATTGTTTTCTTATGTGGCGGTCATGCAGTTTATCGGGATTCTAATTGCAGTTATATTTGGAAAATTCGAACAGAATTTCAGTCAACAGGCATTCATACTTTCTCTATTTTCCGATTTTATTGATGGATTCATTTACGGAAGTTTTTTTCTGGCGTATTATTATTACAACGGTAATAAAAAATACCAGCAGCAGTTAACAAGTTCTAATCAGGCACTTTCGGAAGCAAAAATCAATCAGTTGAAAGCGCAGCTGAATCCACACTTTTTATTCAATAACTTAAATATTCTGGATCAGCTCATTGAGGAAGATCAGTTCAAGGCGTCTGATTTTCTTAATGAATTTGCAGAGATATATCGTTACGTTTTGTATGTGTCAGAAAAAGATCTTGTTAAGGTTGAAGAGGAAGTTCAATTTATTAGGCAGTATTTCAAACTCTTACAACATAAGTATGGTGATATTTATCAGTTGCAGATTGAGAACTTGGATAAAGAGGGATATACCGTACCTCTTACAATGCAGCTCCTTGTAGAAAATGCCGTGAAACATAATTTGGGAACACTTTATAATCCTGTTAGGATTAAGGTTTTTATAAATGAAAGTATTACTGTTTCAAATGACATCATTCCGAAAAGGAAAACCGCAGCCAGGTCAGGAGTGGGGTTAAAAAATTTAATCGAACAGTATCGGCTTTTAACTATGAGTACTATAAATATTCATGAAGATAAAACTATTTTTAAAGTAACAGTTCCAATTATACGCCAGTAAAATGAAAAAAATAATCATAATAGAAGACGAAATTCCGGCAAGGAACAAACTGAAAAGGCTTATCGCAGAGTTAGGTATAGCAACTGAAATTATAGCAGAGCTGGATACGGTGGAGCATGCCGTTGAATTTTTAAGAAAGCAGCAGGCAGATGTCATCTTTTCGGATATTGAATTGTTGGACGGCAATGCCTTTGAGATCTACAAACAGGTAACTGTAACATGCCCTATAATTTTTACAACGGCATATAGTCAGTTTTGGATGGATGCTTTTGAAAGCAATGGTATTGCTTATCTGTTAAAACCGTTTTCAAAGGAACGTTTTCAGAAAGCATGGGATAAGTTTACATTACTGGGCAGTAGTTCCGCTGCCCAAGATGATACATCATTAAACGGACTGAAAAAACTTATTGAGGAAAGCTTAAAAAGCAACTCTTATAAAAAGAGGTTTACCGTAAATAACGGCCAAGGGCTTTATTTTATAGAAACCGAAAATATTATTTATTTTGAAGCTAGTGAAGGTGTAGTTTTTGGGCATTGCGAAAAGGGACGAAAACATCTGCTTTCAGAAGCAACCCTGAAAGAAATAGAAGAACAACTTGATCCCTTGTGTTTTTTTCGCATCAACCGAAGTGAAATGGTAAATAAGCGGTATATTGAAAAAATATCGCGCTACACTAAAAATGCACTAGCTGTTAAATTAACCGGCTTTGATAAGTATCTTAAAACCAGTCAGAGCCTTACCCCATCTTTTCGCAGTTGGGTAGAAAAGTAACTTTAGTAGATTTCGTAAGTATAAAAATGTTTTATCATGAGCTTATTAAAATACATCGTCTTATCATTTTTGGTTGCTTCGGGTTCTTTAGCTGCTCAGGAACATGCTGTTTCTTTGGTCGATCCAAAGTTCAACCGGTTTTTGAGCATGCGCGATTTCTGTATGTCAGAAAATTGACAAGAAGCATTTTTTACGTTACAGAGTCCTGACGGGAAAATATCTCAAATAGTGTCCATTATGCGTGAGAAGGCAGGGTGTTCTGAACCTGAATTGATGTTTTTTTGTGATGAATACTCTTACCTTGAACCTTTTATGACCTATAACGCTAAAAGGCTCTTCTTTGTATCAGACAGGCCGAACAGCAGTTCGGAGGAAGGTAAAAAGAATTTTGATATATGGTATATAGAAAGGGGGGGCACCGGGATCTTCCTGGTCAGAGCCAATTAATGTTGGAAGCCCTGTCAATACCGGTTCAGATGAGTTTTATCCTACATTAAGTCAAAATAGAAATTTGTATTTTACATTGGATTCTCCTGATGGTATGGGTAAAGACGATATTTATGTAAGTTTATGGAGTGAAAAAGGATATGCTAAACCTGCTTTGTTAAGTGCTAATATAAATACTGAAGGATTTGAATTTAATGCCTTCGTGTCCAAAGATGAAAGTTTTTTGCTTTACACAAAATATAATGCTGAAGGAGGCTTTGGAAGCGGAGATTTGTACATTTCCCGAAAGGATGCTGATGGTAAATGGGAAAAAGGTTTGAATCTTGGTAATATAATTAATACTTCTTCAATGGAGTACTGTCCTTTTTATCATGGAAAAACGCTGACTTTATATTTTACAAGTAGGAGAAACCTTCTGCAATCAAAAAAGTTTAATGGCATTAGTGAATTTCAAGAGTATATAAACTCTGAAAACGGCTTGAGTAAAATATATAAAACCCGTATTATATTTTAATGAGTTGTATATAATCAGATAAATTTAATTCTATATATAACATTATTTAATGTAACAGAGTATTTGATTAGTTAAAAATGTTATATTTGTTAGTGTTTTATTAAAATGTTTTTAAAAGCGCCGGCATTGTACATGTTGGCGTTTTTTATATATTTGTTAGTGATGACAGAAGCTTATATAGATATAAGGTTTTTCACTTAGCAGTAAAGAGGTTGTTTAGACAACCTCTTTTATTAATTATATAGATAAAGCTCGATAATACTGATTAGATATTTAGTCATATAGACGCAATTGGTGTATGCGCTTTACACCTGTCAGTCTTTGATTTTTATTATACCTGTTCTGTATAAGTCCAAGGCTTTTTGTAAAATACCTTTAATTTTACCTATGGGTAAATCTTTGTTTGGATTAACCTTGAAAATCTTCATTTTTGTACGGTCGCCTTCTTCCAATTCGGGATGGTCAAGGTATTTTCCTTCTACCATAAGAATATAGGGTTCGTCCGTCTTTTTATCTGTCCACAAATAGCAAAACATTTTTTTGCTTATAGCAAAAGCAGGGCATTTCCCACTTCTGCGTTTCATTAATATCTGTGTCCTGATTAAGAATAATCTCCCGTAGTGTAAGCAGGCAGCTCTTGTTTGGTTCTTCTTTATTCAGATAGTAGTCATGCAGTTGTTCATCCATTATATTTATTTTACAGCAATTAAAAAGTCAATCTTTGCATCTGCCGGATTTTAAGCTTTTGCTCCAAAAACTTCAAAGTCGGCGGTAAATGTCCTGTCTAAATCCATTTCCCAAATTTCTCTCCATTTGTTTACGATAAGACTTTTCATTAAATCACCTTTGGCAGATAGTTTTACATAGTTTCCGCTTTCAAACAACTTGCTAATCATTCCGGAAGGAATATCGTTCAGGTTTCCTACCTTGCAACCCAATATTGTCGTGTATGTTTTTGTATGGTCGCTTTCGTAATTTGTGTATATGGAATATACCGTGTTGTCAATATTGTTTGGAATTGCTTCCAAAATTTTGTCATTCATAAACTTACTCCACAAATCTGCAATATCTTTTGCCGCCTGATTGTTTTCGTTTGTGGTTCTTACAGCAGTGCCGATGACTTTAAAAGGTTCAATTTTTACTTTGTTATTTTTTTAATTAATCCACAAAAGTAAAATGGTGTTACGACAACCCTATGACAAGGGTTTTTAGAAATACTTTTCCTTACAGATTTCAAAATATTCCTGCAAGGTCATTTTATGCGGTTCAAACTGTCCACTTTTTGCTGACGATTTACAAAAAAAAGAAGGCTGGCAGATGATAAAAAAAGCAGTCCGTATTTCTTCTCATTCTTATAAACAGCAGGGTTTATATATTTCCAGAATTCCAACATAATTAGCGGAAAGGCTGCCATAACGCCAAAACTGAAGCACGTCCATATTAATACGGACAACTGGCCTTCCATCTTTCTGTTCTGAAGTTCGAAATTGAACTCCGTAGCAAACAAAGTCGTATCCATACTTAAAGTTTCAGCCAGATTTCTGTAGATGGTGTAAGTAGGGAAATCTGTGTTTTTCGGTGCGAATATAATCTGGTCGAAAATAAAGTCGCTAAATATAAAGGCAAGGATCGAACAGATAACTATTCCTGTGAAACATCTTATAAATACCCACCTTAGCTCTTCAAGGTGGCTTAAGAAAGACTGTTTTTTGTCGGTTTTATCCATTTTGGCGTGTATGTTTTTTATCAAAGATAGTTAAAGTTATTTTGATGATTGCCTTTAGTAGGAATGTATATTTTGTTTAAAAGTGCCTATATTTGTTCAAATCAGCTTTTTTTTATCTGTACGCATGTATGAGAATAGTTGAAAAACAAACCCGATATTGCGCTGGATCAGTAAAAAAATAAATATAAATGGAATCGATTGTTTACTGGATAAATGAGATTGTCTGGAGTAACGCTTTGGTTATACTCTGCCTTTGCGCAGGACTTTTCTTTAGTTTTAAACTGCGGTTTCCACAGGTCAGGCTCTTCAGGGAAATGATCAGGTTGTTGTTCGGTACTAAAAAATCCGATGAGGGAATTTCTTCTTTTCAGGCGTTTACGCTTGCTATATCCGGTCGCATCGGTACGGGAAATATCGCAGGTGTTGCGACAGCTATTGCGATGGGCGGGCCTGGAGCGGTTTTCTGGATGTGGGCGATCGCTTTCTTGGGAAGTGCCTCTGCAGTAATAGAAGCTACATTGTCCCAAACCTATAAAGAAGTAAGTAAGGGTGAGTTCAGGGGAGGTCCTGCATACTATATTTTAAAAGGGTTGAAAAGCAGGCCTTTTGCAGTGTTGTTTGCTGTTACAACCGTAGTAAGCTGCGGTTTTTTGCTTCCAAGCGTTCAAAGCAACAGTATTGCCCTGGCAGTTGAAAAAGCATTTAATTTTAGTACCCTTCATACAGCAATCGCTGTATGCCTGCTGCTTGCGCTAATTATAATCGGCGGGGTGAAAAGGATCAGTAAGGTCGCAGAAGTAGTCGTTCCGTTTATGGCGATTTCCTATATTGTAATGGCGCTGGTGATCATAGGCTTGAATATATCCGAAGACCCGCAGATGTTCTCGCTGATCTTTAAATCTGCATTCGGTCTCGACGCTACTTTTGGCGGTATGGTGGGTGCAGCAATAAGCTGGGGTGTACAGCGGGGAATATACAGCAATGAGGCCGGGCAGGGAACCGCTCCGCATGCTGCTGCTGCTGCTGAAGTGTCACATCCTTACAAACAGGGACTCGTTCAAGGGTTTTCGGTATATGTAGATACCTTGTTCGTATGTACGGCTACGGCACTTATGATCCTTTTTACCAACCAGTACAACGTACTTGATGAAGGTTCGGGCTTTATAGTGGAAAATATTCCGGGAGTCGAAGCGGGCACCGCTTTTACGCAAAACGCCGTCAGTGTGCACTTCCCTTCCTTTGGAAATGAATTCGTTGCAGTTGCCCTCATGTTTTTTGCCTTTACCACGATCATGGCCTATTACTATATTGCAGAATCGAATATCGATTTTCTGTTAAAGGGTAAAAAGGTGAAGTACGGTATATGGGCATTAAGGATTTTGATACTTGGATCTGTATGCCTCGGATGTTTAAAATCTGCTAAATTGGCGTGGACATTGGGAGATATAGGCGTGGGACTTATGGCTTGGATCAATCTTATAGCCATCCTGCTGCTTTATAAAAAGGCTGTTGCAATAGCGGCTGATTATGAAACACAGAAAGCTGCCGGTAAGGATCCGCAGTTCGATAGTTCTGTGCTTAATCTCGAAAACGCCGACTATTGGAATTCCAAAGTAAAAGGAGATAGTACAAATAAATAGGAAAACTTTCAAAGGGTAATGGTATCTTTGAGGAACTTTTAAATGAAAAATTCTTTGTAAAATGAGCGATAAGATTAATTTGAATGTTTTCAAGGACTTTGTAAAATCAAATAATTTCGGAGGTATACTCCTTTTTCTTTGTGTTATACTGTCCCTTACAGTAGCTAACTCTCCACTGGCGGAAGGTCTTCAGAATATTTTGGATACTGTTGTTGGTTTTGAAAGCGGATCCGTTCATCTTAATTATTCCGTATCTATGTGGATCAATGACGGGTTTATGGCAATTTTTTTCTTGCTGGTTGGTCTGGAAATAAAAAGGGAAATTGTCGAAGGAGAACTTTCTTCGCCAAAGAAAGCCCTTTTGCCGATCTTGTGCGCCGTTGGCGGTGCTGTTGTTCCTGCTCTTATCTTTTATACATTTAACAGTGGCACTGAAACCATACACGGTTGGGCAATTCCTATGGCAACCGATATTGCTTTTGCACTGGCTGTAATATCCCTGCTTGATAAAAGAATTCCTGCAAGCCTGAAGATTTTCCTTGCAGCACTTGCAATCGTAGACGATCTAATCGCTATTCTGGTAATCGCGTTTTTTTATTCCGAAGGTATAGAATTAACGTATCTTGGTTATGCAGCTGGGGGAATGGCTGTTCTGATACTGATGAACCGTTTCAACGTTAAAAATCCGTACTTATATCTTATACCCGGTATCTTTATCTGGTATTTTGTCCATCATTCGGGTATTCACGCTACAATTGCCGGGGTTATGGTTGCAATGACGCTTCCTACCAACGATACCACTGTGGAGTCTCCATTGGAAAGGTTGGAACATGCACTTGTTAAACCTGTAAACTTTCTGATAATTCCTGTTTTTGCTTTCGCAAATACGAATATTACGCTGCAGGCAGAAATGTTGCACGGACTAACTGCTCCGCTGGGTCTGGGAATCTTTTTCGGACTTATGTTAGGAAAGCCTGTGGGAATACTGCTTACAACTTGGGTTTGCCGCAGATTGGGCATAGCTTCATTACCAGAAGGAAGTACTTGGATGCACATTATAGGTGTAGGTATGTTGGCAGGTATAGGTTTTACCATGTCCATATTTATCTCCATACTGTCTTTTCATAATCCTTTGTTCGTATCAGAAGCTAAACTTTCTGTTTTGCTTACTTCAATAATAGCCGGTACTGCAGGATACATTCTACTTAAGGCAAATTCAGATAGAAGATAACGTCTTCAAAATTTAATTGATAGTATTCATGTGTTTTTTAACAGTGCGCCTTGTATAAATTGATATTAAATAACAAAGCATTAAATTTTCTGCTGACGGTTTCCTACGTTCTGGCAATTATAGTACTTTTGGCTATGGCAGGTTATGGTTTTCCAAGAGATTACAAAGTTTATGTCAATGTTTTTTTTATTACATTACTGCTCATAGGTGTAAGTAAAACCATAGCTAAGTATTTTTTTGGTGGTAGTATTATTTTTCGTGTGCTTATATTTGATGCTGCCAGCATTTTATTTATAGGTTTCTGTATTTACAGGCAGCTTGCAGGTTATGACATTTATTTTGTAAGTAAGTATTTGCAGGTTGCTGTTGTTTTAAAGCTTGTACGGGAGATTTCCACACCCAGTTTTAGTTTTAAGCGGTCTTTTATTACACCTCCACAGCTTTTTATCATAAGTTTCTTAGTCCTTGTCTTTGGCGGCGCCCTTCTTCTGATGCTTCCTAAAGCTTCGCATGTGCCTTTGTCTTTTCTGGATGCTCTTTTCACGGCAACCAGCGCAGTTTGTGTTACAGGACTTACGGTAGTTGATACTTTTGAGCAGTTTACAGGTTTTGGGCATTTCATCATAATGGTACTTATCCAGATGGGAGGACTTGGTATTTTGACCTTTGCAGGATATATAGCATATTTCTTTAAAGGCAATAGTTCGTACGAGAACCAGATTGCTTTGGGAAGTATAGCCAATAACGATGCTCTCAGCGAGGTTTTTGTATTTGTGAAAAGAATCATTTATATTACGTTTTGTATAGAGGCGGTAGGGGCTGTTTTAATATACCTCTCTTTGGAAAGCAACTCGATGGAATTCTTGGACAAGGTGTTTTTTAGTGTATTTCATTCGATTTCCGCTTTCTGTAACGCAGGTTTTTCTACCTTGCCCAAAGGTGCAATGAATGTCGGTTTTGTTCACAACTATAACTTCCAGTCGGTACTTATTTTACTGATCTTTTTAGGCGGTATAGGCTTTCCAATCTTAATAAACCTCTTACGGTATTTCAGATACCTGATACGTAAAATAGTTTCTAAACTGATTCACAAACAGAATAATAGAAGAAACTGGGTGTTTAGCCTTAGTTCAAAGGTCAACCTTGTAACATCACTCACGATACTCGGAGTGGCTACAATCATCCTTTTTTTTGAAGAATATTACAGAACATTGGCTCCGCATGAGGGTATAGGCAAATTTGTTTCAGCAGTATTTTTGGCTATAACACCTAGAACGGCAGGTTTCAATACCATAGATTTTGCACAGCTTAATTTCTCTTCTATCATATTGGTGATCCTTCTAATGTGGATTGGTGCTTCACCGGCTTCCACCGGAGGTGGAATTAAAACAAGTACTTTTGCAATAGGTATTTTGAATTTCATCAATATAGCACGTGGAAAGTCTAAAATAGAGATTTTTAAGCGGGAGCTGAACCCGATTAATGTGCAGAAGGCATTTGCAACAATGACCCTGTCTTTTCTTGTAATAGGGCTGGGGGTCTTTTTAATTACGAAATTCGATAGTCATTTAAGCCTTATTGATGTGGCATTCGAAGCTTTTTCGGCATACTCAACGGTCGGGCTTTCACTAAATGTCACACCTTCCTTATCAGATTCCAGTAAAATTGTCGTAATTGTCATTATGTTTATTGGCCGGGTGTCTATGATTACGATTCTTATGGCTTTTTTCAAAAGATCAACAGGAATGTCTGAATACGGTTATCCGTCAGACGATATTTTAATTTAATATAGTTTATGAAGATAATAATTATTGGTTTGGGAAATTTCGGGGCTGCACTCGGTAAGAAGATGTCTAAACTCGGACATGAAATTATAGGAGTTGATAACGATATGCAGAAAGTGGAAGCCTTAAAGGAAAAACTTTCCTACACCATCTGTATGGATGCAACCGATGAGCTTTCTATCGGTAAACTGCCTTTAAACAATACGGATATTGTAATTGTGAGCATAGGTGAGAATGAAGGTGCCAATATTATGGCTACAGCCATTTTTAAAAACCGTAATGTTAAAAGGCTCATAAGTCGCTCCATTAATTCGCTTCATGAGAATGTACTGCAGGCCATAGGCGTTTCGGAGATTATCCGTCCGGAATCTGAATCGGCAGAGCGGTGGACCAAGAAGCTCAATGTGAAGGGAGTTGTGGATTCTTTTGAGCTTAATAAGGAATACAGCATTATTGAAGTAATAACACCGGCAGAACTTGTCGGAAAGACGTTCGAAGAAATTGAGTTTAAGAAAAGACATAATATTCTGGTAATGACCATTATTCAGAATAAAGAGGAAGCAAGCTTTCTTGGACAGTATAAAATCGTGCCACAGGTACAGGGGTTTCCTTCGTCTGCTACGGTTATCCAGACTAACGATGTTTTGGTCATATATGGCGCAAATGATGATATCTATAAATTTCTAAAGAAATTTAACATGGGTAACATGTAAAAACTATTAGCTGTTTAAATTAAATTCTTATTGCTCGTTAACAACTTTAAGATTTGTGTCATTAAGCTTTGTTTTAAGCCAGTTGCTCAGTCTTTCCTTATCTGTTGTAGTTGCAGATTTATATAGGATAAGCGTAGTGGTTGAAACCGAATCTTTTGTATGATAAGTCTTTACTTTACCCATTGACAGTTCTTCGATCTCCGGGAATAGTATTTCCACTTCTTTTTTTAGGTCGTTATTTTCAAATTTATAGGCTTTCAGCTCATTGTTCAAAAGATTGATTTGAAGGTCTTTTTCAGATACGTCGGTCGAACGCTTGTTTATTTCCGAAAGAATTTCTGCTTTAAGGTCAGAAGTATTCTGTTTTATGATCAATTGTGTATTTTCTATGCCGAAATTCGAAAGCCTTTTGTTGAACTGCTTTATTTCCAAACTGTCAAATTGTTTCGATAAAAATGCCAGCTCTATGGTCTTTTTCTTCGTACTGTAATTTACTTTCTTGTATATTACGGTATAGCCGTTATTGTAGAATTCAGAATTCAGGAACTTTTCAACATTTTGCGTAAATTTCTTTTCGTTCAGCAGGTTGTAAGCCAGATAAAAACTTGGAATAGTCATTACAAGTATCATTACCGTTATAGCATAGCGTAGTTTTTTATCGTACGATTTGTTGTCCGTGACAACAGGTCTGTATTTAAGGTATTTTATAATTAAAAAAGTTGCAATACCGATAAAAAAACAGTTGATGCTGTAAAGGTAAAGTGCACCAAGTAAATATTGAAGGTTAAAGGTAGCAATTCCGAATCCTGCCGTGCACAAAGGCGGCATTAATGCGGTGGCAATGGCTACTCCCGGTATTGGATTACCCTTTTCTTTACGGGTCATGGAAATAGCACCTACAATGCCACCGAAAAAGGCGATCATTACATCATATATTGTGGGTGATGTACGTGCCAGCAGCTCGGATTGGGCATCCTTAAAAGGACTTAGATAAAAATAAAGTGAAGAAACTGTAAGGCTAACAATGGTTGCTACAAGCAGGTTTTTTGCCGATTTTTTCAGTAAGCTGAAATCATAGGTAGCAAGCGAAAAACCGGCTCCGACAATAGGCCCCATTAAAGGGGATATCAGCATGGCTCCGATGATCACTGCAGTAGAATTTACATTCAGCCCTATGGAGGCTATAAGTATAGCACAGGCAAGAATCCAAAGGTTGGCACCCTTGAAGGAAATGTTTTTGGAAACATTTTGAATTACTGCACTTCTTTCTTCTTCATCAGCGTGAAGGTTCAGCAAATTTTTCAGGTAGTTCATCAGTTCTGCGTCTAGAAATTTATAATGGTTAAAGTAATAAAAATATTTTATAAGAAATAGGTTAAGATAAAATTCATTTATTGACCATCTTACTAATGCAAAGCTATTTTGAGCAAAAGGAAAAATTTTAAATTAAATACAGTTAAAGTACTGATTTTAAAAATGCGTAACTTAATTTTGTGTATGCACAAAAACAAAAATTCTAAACATAACGCATTTTTTAAGAAACTTTCATTTGGTTTTCTAACATTCGTAAAATTGTTGAAGGCAGTGTTAACGGAGAGGCAGTTTCTTTACTTTTCCTGCGTTATTGTAGCTGTCGGATCAGCACTTGCAGTTACCGTTTTAAAACTTTTTGCACATAATGTATTCCATTTTACGGTTTATATAAACCGGTTGCTCAAACTTCCATACTTAAACAGTTTGCTGCCTGTTATAGGTATCCTGCTTACGGTTCTGATAATTAGAAAATTCTTAAACGGCTCGATTGAGAAAGGTACATCGCAGATCATGATAGCAGTAGCTAAAAAATCAGGTATCATGCCCGCAAAGCAGATGTATGCTCAAATTATAACCAGTTCGCTTACAGTGGGTATGGGTGGTTCTGCAGGTTTGGAATCTCCTATCACTATCACAGGTGCCGCAATGGGATCAAACTATGCACAAGTGTTCCGCTTGAATTATAAAGACCGTACACTTCTTCTGGCTTGCGGGGTCGCGGCTGGTATTGCTACGGCATTTAATGCACCGGTTGCAGGTGTGCTTTTTGCAATTGAGGTGATTCTCGCCGACATGAGTGTATCGGCTTTTATCCCGTTAATAATATCTTCTGCTACAGGTGCAATTATGGCGAACCTTACGTTGAATGAAGGTATATTGCTTTCGTTTAAAAGGGGGCTGTTTTTTGACTATCATAATACACCTTACTATATCTTGCTTGGGGTAGTTGCCGGATTTGTGTCTGTATACCACGCCCGACTGTTTAGAAAGGTAGAACACGGTATGAGTAGGTATTCTGATAATGTTTACAGGCGTGCATTTGTGGGAGCAGCTTTGTTAGCGACACTTATTTTTTTGTTTCCTCCCTTATTTGGCGAAGGTTACGAAAATATTAAAAGCCTGGCGAATAATGAGGCTGGGTTGCTGCTGGACAATTCCCTATTTGAAGAATTTCGAAACAACCAGTGGGTTGTGTTGGCATTTGTATGTTTAGTAATGCTTGTCAAGTGTGTTGCCACAGGTCTTACTTTGGGAAGTGGAGGAAATGGCGGTAATTTTGCGCCGTCTCTTATTGTGGGTTCCTACTTGGGCTTTATCGTAGCTAAAGTTATTGGTCTGCTCGGAATCAAGAATGTTCCTCTGGACAATTTCACGGTCGTGGGTATGGCGGCACTCTTAAGCGGACTGTTTCACGCTCCGTTGACGGCAATTTTCCTTATTGCTGAAATTACAGGGGGGTACGGACTGATTATTCCCCTTATGCTGGTTTCATCAATCAGTTTTGCAATTTCCAAACGCTATGATAAGTACAGCATGGATATTCATGCCATTGCCGATCAGGGTACTGTTTTTACTTCTGATAAAGACCGTAATATATTGAATAGGATTGATATAGGGTCATTGTACATCAGTGAACTTGAAGTTGTGAACGAACCTGTCTCAATGGCAGACGTAAGAAAAGTTTTTACAGGGTTCATTCAGGATTTTGTTCCTGTAATGACAGCAAGTGGTCAGGTTAGAGGAATAATATCGTTTAAGGATATTAAGGAGCAATTGCTTTCATCTGATGAGTTTTCTCTTGAGAAGTATATTAATACCCCAAATATATCGAGTATAGACGATGGTGCGTTCATGATTATTAGTTTGATGGAACAATCTAAAAATGATAACGTACTACTTTTAAAAAACAATGTACTTATGGGATATGTGACTAAAGATTTGATTATGGATTCCTATAGGAAAAATTTGAAGAAGCTTAGGATAGAATAGTCTTCTGGAACTCCAAAGTGCAACTGATGCCAAATTTACACTGGTAAAAGAGGGTGATGATTAAATTCCTACATCAACAGAAATCTATGTATATTTGAAAAAAAAACAAATCAATTTTAGAAGTGAAAATTCGGAAATTTATTTCCGAATTTTATTTTATGAGTAGCATTATTGGATAGTTAAATTCAAGCACCAAATTATGAAAGAAATATATAATGTTGTAATGAAATATATTCCGCCAGTAGGAAGACATATAGCGGAAAGTTCTCAGATCAATTAAGAACAGAAGTAATTAATAATTTATAAACCGAAAAGGAACTTTATTTTTGCAGATCCTCTTTTTCATTAATTTACTTTTTATTTATCAAAAGTTGTGTAAAAATTAATTTGACCCTTCAATTATTTAAATAAAGGTTTTTAAATTTAAAAATGTTCTATAATTACTTTTGTTACTCTAAAAACTTGTTGTTTATTTGTAATTCCCTTTGCTCAAGAATTCAATTTTTTTTATCTGAATTAAGTCTATTTCCATAGAGAAATTTTTCTTAAATCAGATAGTAAAGAGTTCGAATTTTGTACCAGAGGGTCCACTGAATTAAAACATAACGCATTGATTTTAAAGTTAATGCGTTTTTTGTACTATTAAGTTTCACAAATTTTTCACAACAACTATATAATTAAGGCGGTCAATAACTTTTTTTTAAATTATTTTTAATCGACAAAATTCCTGTTTACTTTTGAAACATTATAAATTCATTCTTACGGATTAGAATATTATAGGTTAGGGTTAAGGCGGGGTGGTTGCCGCTTTTTTTGTTTATGTATAAAAAAACAGACTATAAAGCCTGTTTTGGCGCATCCTGAACGTTATGATTTCTATAAAAGTGATTACGATAGTTTTAAATCTGTTTCAAATGAATATGTTAAGTAGTACAGGTTATTACGGTATGGGTATAACCACAATTGCTGACTATATTTTAAAAGAAAATATGTACGATTTTGCTGGTAGCGATGTTCACCATCAGCGACATATAAATGATTTTAGTAGCGAACTTAAAGTTAAAAATGTTGATGGTTTTGAATGTTTGTTAGCTAAAAATAAGTATTTTGAAGCTACACCTTTAGAGTGAGTAAATAATTTTATTTTATAGTAACTTTTACTATTCTCAATACAGTTAAAAGAAGTTTTTCTATTCATAGATTTTTTATATAACGGCTCTTACTGGGAGATTTTGTAAGATTTCCTTACGCGTTATAAAAGCAATACATATATTATGCAGCTTATTTCTGCGTATGCGTTTAAATATCCTGATAAAGTTTCTTTGGTAGTTTAATGTAATGTATTTAACTTACTCTTTCCTGTAAGGATGCTTCGTAGGCTTTATTTCGTAACTGCTGTATCCTTCCAACGGGTTGAAATACTTCGCTACTTTCAAAAGGATTAAATGACATCTGTTCCAAATTTGGATCGTTTTTGTCTACATAATCGGTAAAAATAAATTTTCCTATACGGATAAAAGGGCTGTTTTTCCATTCCTTGTGAAGTATGTTTACTGGTTGGTCTTTTAAATTGTAGGCATATTGGATGTAGAGATTTGCGATATATTGACCCTTTTGCGCAAACAAATCTTCAACGGATGTTTGACTGGTTAATTGTTCGGGAATCAGTTTCAGCTTTACGATATGGTCACCAAATCTGTATGCGCCAATAGAGTGATAGGTAAATGAAAACACAGAATCATTTCGTTTTTTCAACAATTTTATAATGTTCTTTAAAAAATCACGTTGGAAAATGTTTGGAACGATTGTTAAAATTCTACTCATAATGCCGATTGCGCTCCAACATTTCTGTAAAAAGCCTTCTGAAAAATAGGTGTTTAATGCGGTAAATAGTTTTAAAAAGTTCGATACGTTATTGAATGGAAAAACTGGAAAATTAACGAATGGAAAATTGGCTGTTGTTTGCCCATCATCCATTAGTTTTAACGAAAATCCGTATGCTGGAAATGCGTTACCTTTTACAATTTTCATGTGAGCGTTCGATATTCTTAACGTAGCATTTAAAATGTTTACAGGAAACAATAAATGCTGTTCAAATGCTTTATCTACTAGAAACTTCCCCTGTAAAATAGCATAGGTAGTTGCATGTGCATCTCTCGTTTTATTAGGCACACGGTTTAATTCGGGTGTCTTTCTTACAAATTTCCATATAGCATCGGTAAGCTTATCTAGTAATGCCTGTTCCTTAATAGACAGTTTGTTAAATTCTGGTGTATATTTTAATTTCTCTCGCATATGGTTATAAATCAAAACACACACCATTCTAAAATGATCAGCATATAAACTACTACCCTGTTTTTTAGTATTTTGATGCTGTAGATTTTTACAGCACTTTGTAGAAAAATGAATTATGGTGTAGCTATGGTAAAAATAGCACTATAGGCGTACGGCTATCATACTGTGGGTAAGAATGATTGTATTGATTCTGAAATACATTGGAAAGAAAATTGCGGTATGAATTTAAAAAAGAAACTATGAGAGCAATTTGGAATGGAGCAGTGGGCTTTGGTCTGGTAAATATTCCCATTAAGCTGTATTCGGCTACAGATTCAAGTAAATTGGATCTGGATATGCTGGACAGTAAAGATCTAAGCAACATAAGATTTAAACGAATTAACGAGAATACGGGCAAGGAAGTGGTTTGGGAAGATATCGTAAAGGGATATAAACTAAACGATAAATACATTGTATTGGAAGATCAGGATTTTGAAGCTGCAAGTCCCGAAAAATCTAAGATATTGTCTATTTCACAGTTTGTAAAGGAAGAAGATATAGATTCCGCTTATTTTGAAACGCCTTATTTTTTGGAACCTCAAAAAAATGGTGAAGGTGCTTATAATCTGCTGCTTAAAGCGTTGATTAAAACCAAAATGGCGGGTATAGGTTCTTTCGTTTTACGTGAAAGAGAAATTTTGTGCTTGATCCGTCCGTACGAAGGTAAGGTTCTAATGGTTAACCGTATGCGTTACCCCGAAGAATTAAGGGATTTCGAAGACTTAAAGCTTCCTACTAAAGCTCCTAAAGCAGCTGAATTAAAAATGGCAGAACAGCTTATAAAGTCACTTTCGGCAGACTTTATCCCCGAAGATTTTAAAGACACCTATAATGCCGATTTGCTGAAAATCATCAAACAAAAAGCTAAAGGTAAAAAAGTGAAGTTAACCGAAATGAAAGAACCCGAAGGCAAGGCAACCGATCTTATGGCAATGCTGAAGGAAAGCCTTGAAAAGGGAAAGAAAAAGAAAACAGGATAATTTGTGTTTTAAAAAATGAGTTTGATGTAGATATTTACCACTTAAATTTTACAGTTATGCCTTTAGAAGATTATAATAATAAACGGAATTTTAAAGAAACCTCCGAACCGCAAGGAAAAGAAAAGCCGAGTGGAACTGAATTAAAGTTCGTTATACAGCGACACGCTGCTTCTAGACTTCATTACGATTTTCGCTTGGAAATGGATGGTGTGTTGAAAAGTTGGGCAGTTCCTAAAGGTCCTTCATTGAACCCCGCAGATAAAAGGCTGGCAATGATGGTAGAAGATCATCCGTATTCCTACAGAACATTTGAAGGTAGTATTCCAAAAGGAAATTACGGTGCCGGCGAAGTGGAAATTTGGGACGAAGGAACTTATGAACCTATAGAGAAGGTAAAAGGAAAAACTGATGATTTGGTAATGCGCGCCGAACTGCATAAACAGTCGTTAAAATTCATACTGCACGGTAAAAAGCTAAAAGGAGAATTTGCTTTGGTAAAAATTAAAAATTCTAAAGATGAAAACGCATGGCTGCTGATTAAACATAAAGATAAATATGCTGTTGGCGAAGATTACGATGCAGAAGAACATACTGCTAAAAATTCGAAAGTAACCGCTTATCTAAAAGAAAAGAGCAGTAAAAAAAAAAATGATTCCTCCAAAGGAATAAAGCATTTTAGAAATTATGCACCCGCACTTTCTGGTGCTACAAAACTCGCGGAATTTATACAGCCAATGTTGTGTAAAGTGGTAGAAAAACCGTTTGATGACAGTGAATGGGCATTCGAAATTAAATGGGACGGCTACCGCGCAATTGCCGATTTAAGTAAAGATGATGTACGACTGTACTCTAGAAACGGAATCAATTTTTCAAAGAAATTTAAAAAAGTAACCAATTCACTAAATCTTCAGGAACACCAAATGGTACTTGATGGGGAAATTGTAGCGTACGATGATAAAGGAAAACCAAATTTCCAATGGTTACAGCAAATTGCAGATAATCCCAAACTAGTTATTGTATATCAGGTTTTCGATCTATTGTGGTTAAACGGTCATTCGACCGAAAATTTGTCTTACCTGCAACGCAAGGAATTACTTAAAGAAGCATTGGTTGAAAATGAAATTATAAAATTTAGCGACCATATACTTGAAAAAGGCAAGGATTTTTTTCAGGCTGCAAGTGATATGGGTTTAGAAGGTATCATCGCTAAAAAGACAGTCAGCATTTACAGAGAACATGTGCGGAGTTCTGAATGGCTTAAGATAAAAATTCACAAAAGTGACGAAGCTGTTATTTGTGGTTTTACCGAACCAAAAGGTTCCAGAAAAAAGTTTGGCGCATTGATTCTTGGCAAATACCTCAATAACGAAATGGTTTTCTGTGGTCATACCGGTAGTGGTTTCAGCGATAAATCTCTTGTCGAAATATATGAAAAGCTTCAGCCGTTGGTAACCGAAAAATCTGCATTCAAAATTACTCCTAAAACCAATGCAAAAGCTACCTGGGTAAAACCTGAACTGGTTGCCGAAATTAAATTTACCGAACTTACCAAAGATCATATATACCGTCATCCTATTTTTTTAAGGTTGCGTGAAGATATCGAACCTAATAATGTAGTGTTTAATGATAATGATCCCTCAAAAAAAGAAATTATGAAGAAAGCAAATCCTACAAAGAGGACTTCTAAAGAAGATGTTGTAAAGAAAATCGGAAAACAAGAATTGAAACTCACCAACCAAAACAAAATCTATTTTCCTGACGACGATATTACCAAAGGCGATGTCATTGAATTTTATCAAAGCATTTCAAAATACATTTTGCCGCATCTTAAAGCACGTCCGCAGTCCATGAACCGTTTTCCTAACGGAATTAAAGGGCTGAGTTTTTTTCAGAAAGATGCTTCAGACGAAACACCTGATTGGATAGAAACACAGAAAGTTTTCTCTGAGAGTTCCGATAAATACATCAATTATATCATTTGTAACGATAAGGCAACATTAGCATATCTCAACAATCTGGGATGTATCGAATTGAACGTTTGGACAAGCAAAATACAGACGGCAGACAATCCCGATTATCTGGTTTTAGACCTGGATCCGTCAGAAAAAAATTCATTTGACGATGTTATTGAAACGGCGCTGGCGGTTAAAGAAGTTTTGGATCTGGCGGGAATTGAAGGATATCCTAAAACATCTGGAAGTTCTGGAATCCATATATACATTCCCATGAATGCAAAATATACGTACGAACAGGTAAAAGATTTCGGTCATTTGTTGATGCAGTTGGTTCAGCAGAAATTACCCGAATTAACAACGCTGGAACGAAGCCTTCAAAAAAGGGATAAAGATAAAATATACCTTGACTATTTGCAGAATAGGCGCGGGCAGACCTTAGCATGTGTGTACAGCCTGCGTCCAAAGAAAGGTGCGCCGGTTTCCATGCCGCTGGAATGGGCTGAGGTTAAACGCGGACTTCAGCCTACAGATTTTAATATTTACAATGCATTGAATCGTATCACGGAAAAAGGTGATCTATTTAAACCGACTTTAGGAAAAGGAATCGATATGCTAAAAGCAATTAAAAAACTATCCTGATTACGAATGTTTTATTAAGGATCACCGGGAAGTGTATATATAAACTGCGGATTTATTCCACACAATATCGTGCAGCTAATTTGTTTGTGTTTTTATTATTTTGTAATAATTTCATTAAAATAGTATTTTAAAAGTTAATTAATTATTTTATTAATATTATTTAACTTAAATATCTGTTTTTTACTTATTTGCTAATGTTATTGTATAATTTGCTTATTTCAGGTTAAATGTTAAAAAAACGTTTTTCTTTATTAGATATTATCTGCTGAATGTTCTGAGCTTAAGTAGTTAATTAACTAGATTTTGTTATGCAAAAAGGAATAAAAATTGAATGTATAATTATACTAACTCAAAATTTTAAGCTATGAATAAGGATAGAAAAGAAATTCCAGAAAACGACAAAAATAAAAACACTAGCCCAACGGATATTAAGGGAAAAGATGTACACGATGCCAACCAAACCAATTCGGGTGCAGGCGGATCACAAATAAAAGAAGGTAGTAACTTATTACCCGAAGATGCCGATAAAGTGCCCGATCAAAATTCCGATCAACAAAAAGAAATAAGAAAAGACAATCCTAAAAAGTAGCGTATGAAAGCAGCAGTTATACACGCTCCGGGTAAAATTACCTGTGACAATACCGAAGATCCGGGTATTAAAGATGCCACGGATGTGATATTAAAGGTTACGGCAACCGCAATTTGCGGATCAGATCTTCACATTTACTCCGGCGGATTTCCTCAGCCAAAGCCTATGATTTTGGGACATGAATTTATGGGAATTGTAGAAGAAGTGGGTAAAGATGTTAAGAATCTTAAAAAAGGTGATCGTGTGGTGGTTCCATTTCCAATTGCATGTGGTTCGTGCTTTTTTTGTAATAGCGACCTTCCGGTACATTGCGAAAACAGCAATCATGAACATTATGGTCCCGAAGGTGGTTTGATCGATCAGAAAGGGGGCGGATTATTCGGCTATACCGATCTTTACGGCGGCTACGATGGCGGACAGGCTCAGTTTGTTCGTGTTCCGTATGCAGATATTGGTCCTAGAAAAGTACCCGATTCGCTAACAGATGAACAAGTACTTTTTTTAACCGATATTTTTCCAACAGGTTATTCGGGTGTCGATTGGGCTGAAGTTAAAGGCGGTGAAACCGTTGTTATTTTCGGTGCAGGTCCGGTGGGCATCATGGCTGCAAAAAGCGCATGGTTGCGCAATGCCGGCAGAGTAATTATTGTAGATACATTGCAATATCGCTTGAAAAAAGCGGTTGCAGCAGCGAATTGTGAAACAATTTTGTGGACTGATGCCGAAGAAGTAGTAGAAAAAATCAGAGCAAAAACGCAGGGTAGAGGAGCAGATGTTTGTATCGACGCAGTAGGGTTTGAACCAGATCGAAACATTGTGGATCGCGCAAAAGCATTGATCAATTTCGAAAAAGGATCGATTAAGGTTCTCGAAGCCTGTATGAGTGCGGTTAGACGAGGCGGAATTGTGAGTGTTCTGGGCGTGTATCCTACATTTTATGATAATTTCCCCGTAGGTCAGTTTTTTGATAAGGGAATTACTTTACGTGGAGGTCAGGCGGTTGTTCACAAACATATCGACAAGTTGTTGCAATATGTAATCGACGGGAAGATTGTTTTGGATGATATTATTACGCATCGACTGCCATTAACTGAAGTCGCGTATGCTTACGACATCTTCAAAAACAAAAAAGAAGATTGCGTAAAAGTAGTTTTAGATCCTTGGGCATAATTTTCAACCTTAATAAATCAAACTGATATGCCAGAAGGTCCAAGCATTGTTATCGCAAAGGAAGAAATGACTGTTTTCATCGGAAAAAAAATCATCGAAGCCAACGGTAATGCTAAAATTGATATAGACAGGATAGAAGATAAGGTGCTTACCGATGTGAAGTCATGGGGTAAGCACCTGCTTCTTTGTTTTGATGATTTCACCATCCGCATTCATTTTTTGCTTTTTGGAAGTTACCTTGTGAACGAAAGTAAATCCACAGCAATACGTCTGGGACTTGTTTTTAAAAACGGATACATTAATTTTTATGCAGCTTCTGTAAAAATATTGGAAGGAAATGCAGATGCGCATTACGATTGGTCTGCCGATGTTATGAATGATGGTTGGAATTCCGCCGCAGCGCTCAAAAAACTTTCAGATAATAAACAAGAATTGATATGCGATGTACTGCTTGATCAGGATATCTTTTCGGGCGTAGGTAATATAATCAAGAACGAGGTTTTGTTTAGAACAAAAGTAAATCCAACCTCAATCGTTGGAAAAATTCCTTCTAAAAAAATAAAAGAAGTCGTAGAACAGGCAAGAATTTACAGTTTCGATTTTTTAAAGTGGAAGAAAGAATATCAACTTAAAAAACAATGGCTGGTGCATACTAAAAAGGATTGTGTGCAATGTGGTAAGGCACTGGTTAAAGAATATACAGGTAAGAAAAAACGTAGAAGTTTCTTTTGTACAACTTGTCAAAAACTATATGTATGAGCAAAGTAAAATTTCACATAGGGTGTTCAAGCTTTGCAACACCATCATGGAAATCTATTTTTTATCCGGACGATCTTCCAAAGAAAGACTGGTTTACATACTATTGCAAATACTTTAATACATTTGAATTCAACGGATCTTTCTATCGATTTCCTACTGTTTTATCTTTACAAAAATGGTTCGATAAATCGCCGCACGATTTCACTTTCAGTATAAAAGTTCCCAAAATCATAACACATACCAAGAAGTTGTTAGACTGTGAACAGGAAATAGCCGATTTTTATTCTGTTATTGCTGAAGGATTCTCTGATAAATTAGGATGTGTACTTTGGCAGTTTCCACCGGGTTTTTTGTATAGTGAAGATAATTTAAACAGAGTTGTAAATGTTTTAAACGATCGATTTAAAAATATAGTAGAGTTTAGACATGAAAGCTGGTGGAATACGTTGGTGATTGAAAAGTTGCAAAGTAAAAATACGGTTTTCTGCAATCCAAGTTACCCTGGGTTGCCTAAACATACTATCAAAAACAACAGCTGTGGCTACTTTCGCCAGCACGGCATACCAAAGTTGTTTTATTCTGAATATTCACTAACCGAAATTGAAACGCTTTATGAACAGATTCTTGCAAAAAATTATAACGAAGTATATGTTTATTTTAACAATACTGCTTCTCCTGCTGCTGTTATTAATGCGTTGCAGTTTTTAAAGTTATTAAATGACTGATGTTGTTCTGGTTTTATATACATGTAAAATCACAAAGCTAAAACTTTTTCAAGTTACCTTAAAAAAACTTAAAAGGAATTTGGTTGAAGACCCATTACCCACCTAAACAGCTATAGCGATTCGGAATTGAATCGCTTTTTTACTTTATTAAATTTTTTCTACTTAAACTTTAAGTAAGATATGTTTAAAGTTGACTTTAATACAATATTTTCATCCATACTTATCATTACATCTTCTAGTTTTATTATTTAATTTTTCATGATTTTTCTTATTTTTATTAAAGATATGCTATTAAACAATGAAATCCCAAAGGTGATGTTATTGTGTTTAAAATCAATCATTTACTTTTTTAAAAAAAGAATAATTCGAAATGAAATGAAAAATTTCATAAATAGCTATTGGTACTTTTAAAAACTCAATCCGATTACTTATTATTGAAATAACCCGTAGTGCATTGTGATTAAAATTAATTCATTGAAAATGAATATAGTAAAAAAATAAGACTCCGTAGGAGTCAAATATTTGTAACCCCGAATGAAATTCGGGGCAAACGAAATGAAACGATGTCGGGTTTTGGCGCATATTTTTGTAGCGAAACAAAGTGTAGTAAACAAAAATTGTGACAAAACGGTATTTTGATAATGCACTACGGGTTGAAATAATAAAAAACTATTCAGAACTATTTTTAAATTAATGACCACCCAAAGTAGGGTGGTCAAATATATATAAACAATTGAGCATCTCACAGACCCAATTGTTATATATAAAGGTACATAAAAATACTTTTAAATATCTGGAATTTATAAATAATTGCAATAATAGTATATTTATTAACTAAAATTTAAAAAGTGAAAGAAAAGGTACATTCAAAAAAGTTTTCTTATATAAATTTAAAGGTTTCGGTTAATCTTGAATAAAAAAAATCCAGTATATAAGAGATACTGGATTTCCTTGTGAGATAATTAATAAACTTGTTGTGTGCCCAAAAACAAATTAATTTTTGCTATAATTTGTAAACTCATTACGTCTTTTTCGGTTTTACGATGAAAATTTTTGACGTTTTCGTTTACTTTTTGTAGCAAATACTCTCGAATCACGATTAATTCTGCTTCTGTAAACATTTTAAATTAGGTCTTTAATTTATAAAGATAGTAATTTAATTAACAATAGCAGTTATATAAATATTCATTTTTTCTACCGCATCATTACAAACCGTAAGTATATAACAGTACAGCAACACCTGCAAGTATAATTATAATAATTGCTATCAGTGTTTTATTTACGGTGCTCTTTCCTCTAAACATAATTCAAAATTTTGGTGGTTAAAAGCTTCAGACACATTATAAACATCCGGTTCATCTAAATAGTATCTTAAAACAATATAAAATGTAAATGGTTCTTATCAGTTGTGGTTTTAATATGGTAATTAAATCTTACTTTACAACCTTCAATATTTTTCATAATTTCTCCTTTTTCATCAAAACAATAACCTTTGCCGGCTACCTGCATATACTCAAATAAAAATGGTAGCTGTACTTGTATTTTAACTGCTGTAACCTATCAAAAATATGGTGCTGTATATATTCATCTCATTCAAAAAACAAAGGACTATCACTATATTTCAAAAAATAATAGTTAATAATGTAGTCGGTTAAGAATGATTATTGTCAAATACCACACGTGTTTTGGATAGGCTTTCTGGAAAACTTGTGCGTATGTACTCAATCATCTGCTCGCGGATATAGCAGCGCAGGTCAAAAGCCTGACCTGCATTTCTGCAGCTCATTAAACATCGAAGTTCCATTGTACGCTCTTTAAGTTCGGTAACCTGTAAAACAGCTACCTGTCCGTCCCATAGTGTATGTCCGTTAAGTAATGACGTTAGTTTATCTCGTAACTGCTGTACGGGTACTGTAAAATCGGTATAAATAAAAACGGTACCTAAAATTTCAGCGGTTGTGCGCGTCCAGTTCTGAAAAGGTTTATCTATAAAATATTGTATCGGCAGTACCAGTCTGCGTTTGTCCCAAATGTTTACTACTACGTAGGTAAGGTTAATTTCCTCAACTTTTCCCCATTCCCCTTCTACAATCAGTACGTCGTCTAGACGTATGGGCTGTGTGAAGGCGATTTGAAAACCCGCAAGCAGGTTTCCCAAAGATTTTTGGGCGGCAAATCCTATGATAATTCCCCCGATAACTACACCAGTTAGCAGTCCGGCACCAATTTTACGCATATTGTCAAAACTTAAAAGAATAATTGCAATAGAAAATACAATGATCACGGCAACCAACAGTTTGCGTATAAATACAATCTGTGTCTGTATCTTACGTTCGCGCAGGTTATTTTCCTTGTTAATATCAAACCGGTGGTACAGATAGTCTTCCAGAACATTGATCGATTTTATGAAAACCATTGCAAAGCATACAATAAGCAATACTTCGGTAATCTTAGCTGCTATCAGCAATGCTTGTGCATTAAAACGGGCTACAGGCAACAGGCTGTTAAAAACTAGCAACGGTATAAGTATACTTAACAATCTGTTAAATCGGCGTATGAACGACCGGAATAGGGAATAAGACGATTGCGCAATGGCTTCTTTCCTCACAAGCGGGATCAATACAACTTTAATGGCAATACCTAACAGTATTGCAAATAGAATAAGCAGTACATTCCATAACCATGCAGGCAGGTCTTCAGAAATACGTATAAGTTCTTCATTCATAAACAAAACGCTTGGTATGTTGAAAATTTATTAAATTTCGATACTGTTGTAATTAAAATCCGTTGGCATACAGTACAAGGCATAAAGTACCTGTAACAATTAGTATGATAGCTAGTCGGTAGTCGCTTAATTTTTTTTCTCTTCTCATGATTTTATTTTATATGTAGTAATAGTAATTGTATTTTTTAAATAGGTAATGCTTACCGTTCAGATAAGCATTACCGGAAAAAAATGGTGAGTTAGAGTTTAATATTCTAAGAATACTCGTTAATTTTTCCTGCTGTTCATTGTTGTTTGTAATCGCTCTATTTCCTTTAAATGTGTTTCAAGGGTTGGTAAGGCATTTGCAGCTAAATTTTTTAATTCCTGATCGGTACCGTTTGCCACCTGCTGTTTAAAAAGTTCAATTGCATGGCGATGGTCTGCAATCATTTGGTTTACAAATTCCCTGTCAAAAGCTTCACCTTCCATTTGATCTAGGGTGGTGTACATTTTCTGAGCTTCTGCAGTAAGATGGTCTGAAACTTTATAACCTCGTTGTTGAGCTGCCTGTTTAAGTTTGCCGTTTACCGAGTGGTGGTCGTTTTCCATCATATCACCGTATTTAACAATTTCTGTGTTTTTACTTTTAGATCTTGCTAAAGCTCCTTTCTTAATTTCCGCATTGCCGCCTTCCAATGCCTTCATCAGAAATAATCGGTCCTGCTCGGTTCCTTTTTGTGCTGTTTGTTGTGTTTGTGTTTTTGCAGCTTCTGTTTTTTGGGCAAATGCAGTAGTGGTTGCAACTACTAATGCTGCACTTAAAATGAATTTTTTCATAATTTTTGGGTTTGGGTTAATTCTGTATTAGTTGTTTGCTGGTCTGTTATCGGGTGTTGTTGGATTTGCACCCATACCGTCATCGGGTACGCTACCTGATTGTCTATTACCAGATCGGTTGTCACCAGACTGATTATTCTGTTGAGAATTATCCACACCGCCGTCCGGGTACAGCGTATCATTTCCGTTGTACGTCTCGTCTGTTCGCTGTTCCGTACCTCCTGCCCGCGGGTAGGTTTCGCGATAATCATCATTGGTGTTTCGTTGGTCTTTACATCCCGTAAAGATTACTGCAAGTAAACCAATCAGTAAGATCCCACTGCTTTTTAATAAAAGGTCTTTCATAATTTATAGTTTTGTGAGGCATTACCTCGGTTAAAAATATTGGTAATCCATTATTAATAATAAATTTTGAAAGAGGAATTGTAATCTGTTGAATTATAAAGAGGTATCAATGAAAGTTCAAACATAATGCCACAGTTCTACAACTCCTTTAAAACCTTAAGGGTAGCCACATAACTTTAAATAAGTATATGAGGAGTATTGAACGTATTGGGGTAAAAATAGACATTTTGTAAAAAATAAGTATAATGATATTTTTTTTTAAGTAAAAAAATTAATAATATATTAAAAATTAACTATTGTTAATTATTTATTACCGAATTAACAAAATTGATTTCTGAATTTCTAAATTTAGACCGATAAAAAATGATTACGTCAATATTTTTAGAAGATCGGTACTTTAATTTCAAAATTTTCGTAACCGGCTTGTAAACCGAACAAAGTATATATGGCACCTTAAAATGTTAAATTCTTTAAGTCCTTACAGCTACAGTTTTTATCTTTTATAATTATTAATTCAAACATTTAGGGTAAGCTGCGTTTAGAGCGATCATCGGGCTGTGGTGCGGCATTTGTTCTACAATAAACGAAAGAGGAATGTAGTCGTTGTAAAGTAATCACTAAAATAATACCGTATGAAAAGAAATAATGACAAAGATGCTTCAAAGGAAATTACTGATAAACAGAAAGATCAAAATACAGGCGGTAGCCCTAAAACTTCCGAGAAAATAGATCCTATGGGAACCGAGGTAATGCAGGAAGACGACTATCAGAAAAATAAGCACGGGGAATTGCCCGAAGATGATCAGAAAGAAATTTCCGAAAAGTAAATTTCGATTGTCATGCAGATACTTCAACTACATGTTTAATCTTAATCTGTTACAGATGAATTAAAATTACATTTATGAAACCAGAAAATATATATATAGTATCTAACCGCTTACCTGTTACCGTTATGCGTACAGAAAACGGTTTTACGGTAACCCAAAGTAACGGCGGATTGGCTACTGCTTTAGGATCGGTTTTCCATCAGCAGAACAGTTACTGGATCGGTTGGCCCGGAATTATTGTAGATAATGAAAAAGAAGAACAGCTTGTAAAAGAATTGTTGGAACCGTTAAGGTGTATTCCTGTTTTTCTTTCGCAAGAGGAATTTGATGGTTATTACAACGGTTTTTCTAATGCCATTCTTTGGCCGCTGTTTCATTACCATCCAGGGCATTGTATTTTTGACGATGAATATTGGCTTGCCTACCGTAACGTAAACAGTAAATTTGGCAGTGTAGTTTCAGCACATGTTCCGCAAGATGCTTTTTTGTGGATCCACGATTACCAGCTCATGCTGCTACCGTTTTATATAAACCATTCAAACTTGTCGTACTTCCATCACATACACTTTCCTTCTCAGGAAGTATTCGGAATTATTCCGTGGAGGTCCGATCTGCTTGATGCGCTGCTTAAATGCCGGCATATTGTATTTCAAACCGAAAAAGACCGTGTTAATTTTAAAGATGCCTGCTTAAAGTATGCATCAAAGGCACATCCCGATCTTTTTAATACGCATTCCTCGCTGGGTACCAAGGTATCGGCGCATCCCATCAGTATCGACGCGTTCGATTTTTCGCAAACCGTACAAAAAAATGCGGTGCAGACAATGACACGCGAAATTCACGATGTCTTTGCCAACCAGCGCATAATATTATCGGTAGATCGGCTGGATTATTCAAAAGGAATTTTAGAGCGTCTGGAAGCATTTCGTTTGTTACTGAAAGATTTTCCGCAATACCATGAAAAACTGGTTTTACTTATGTTGGTGGTACCTTCCAGATCCGATGTTCCTTCGTATGAAGAGCACAAAAGAAAGGTTGATGAATTGGTAGGTAACATTAATTCAGAATACGCAAGTTTAGGCTGGCGTCCGGTTCATTATTACTATCAGCAGGTAAACAGAGATACTTTATGCGCATACTACGCCGCTGCCGATGTGTGCCTTGTTACTTCGCTTCGCGATGGGTTGAATCTGGTATCTAAAGAATATGTGGCGTGTAGAACAAAAAATAACGGGGTACTTATTTTAAGCGAAATGGCAGGTGCGGCAGAAGAACTTACCTATGCTTTAAAAATTCATCCGTATGACATCAAACAGATGGTCGTAGCAATTGCGTACGCATTGGAAATGGAAAAAAGCGAAGAAAACGTACGAATGACGGCACTTAAAAAGAAGGTTTTTGGTTATACGGTGTTCGATTGGCTTGATACTATTTTTCAGGAGGTGTTCTGTATGTACGAAGAATTAAAGTATTCGTTCGAACAAAATTTAAGTTCCGAACTGGCAGAACGTTTAATGATCCGCTTTAAAAATGCCGATAGCAGATACATATTGCTTGATTACGACGGCTGCATTAGGGAATTGGAACCGTATCCCGAAATGGCTTCACCGGGAAATGATATCTTGGAGTTGCTTTGTTCATTGCAGTCCGTACCAAATACACAGGTTTTGCTGGTTAGCGGCCGCAGCAGAAAAGATATGGATTTGTGGTTTGCAGATTGCGGTATAACACTAATTGCCGAACATGGCGCTTGGTTCAAAGACAACGAGTCGGGCTGGACACCGCTAACCGAAAATAGGGTGCACGACAATAGGGCATTAATTACGATTGTGGAAAAATATGCTCTTGTTTTAGAGGGATCTTTTCTGGAAGAAAAAACATCGGGTGTTTGCCTGCATTTTAAAATGTGTTTTCAAGATCAGTTGACAGAAACCATAAATAAGCTGGAAAACGAAGTTGAGGATCATATCACTAAGAACAATTTACCATATCGGTACAAGAAAACGAATGAGTTGTTGGAAATTCATTTTTCAGACTGCGATAAAGGTCAGGCAATTCAAAAATTTGTATCATTCAGTAAAAATGCCTTTATACTTGCAGCCGGCGATGACGATACCGATGAAGATATGTTTGCAGCATTGCCCAAAAACGCCTTTACCCTTAAAATAGGTAAGAAAAATACAAAAGCTAAAATCAGGGTGCAGAATGTGGGCCGTTTCATTGAATTTCTAAATCATATAGCGGTAACTACGGTAGTAAAATAATTATGAAATAAATAAAGATAGTTATGAACAGAGATGGAGCAAGAAAAAGCGTGTGGCAGGATCAGATCAGAAGTTTTTCTGTTATCACTCCTCAATTAGCTACTTTTGATGTAGTTATAGTTGGTGGCGGCATCACTGGTGTTTCAACAGCCTTGGCGCTTCAAAAAGCAGGTAAAAAATGTTTGTTGGTCGAAGCTGCTAATATTGCCTTTGGAACATCGGGCGGTACCACGGCACACCTTAACGATTTTTCGATACGTCGTTTGCTCAGGCAATTAAAATTTTGGATTGGAAAAGGCAAAATTGTTTGCTGCGGCAGGCAAGGATGCTATGGCGGTCATCAACAATAATATCGATGATTACGGTATCAGGTGTGACTTCGAAGAAAAGAACGCACAGCTTTTTGCTTTGGATGATAAACAGGCACACGAACTTGATGAAATGGGAAAAGCAGCCGCGCAGGTGCATTATCAAATGAAATACATCAGCAGTATAAATTTTCCCATCCCTTTCAAAAAGGCTGTGGAAATTTCACGGCAAGCACAGTTTCATCCGCTAAAATATATCAAGGCACTTGCAGAAGAATATATGAATCTGGGCGGCGTCATTTTCGAAGGATGTATCTGTAGGGAACATAACGAAAAAGATGGTTCTGTAATTGTAGAAACTTCAAAAGGTACATTTACAGCACAGCAGTTGGTGTATGCTACGCACATTCCGCCGGGAATAAACAAGCTGCATTTTACCAACGCGCCTTACCGCAGTTATGTACTGGCATGCACCTTAAATGATGAAAATTATCCGGATGTACTGGGATACGATCTGCAAGACCCTTACCACTATTACCGTACCCATACAGTAAATGGTAAAAAACTGCTGATAGCCGGTGGTGAAGACCATAAAACCGGACATGCCGACAATACCGGCGAATGCTTTTCAAACCTTGAAAATTACGTTCGGTCGCATTATAATGTAGACAAGGTAATGTACAGCTGGTCAAGCCAATACTACGAACCGGTCGATGGGTTTCCTTATATAGGTGTATTGCCTGGCAGTAATCGTAATGTGTTTGTTGCAACAGGTTTTAGGGGTAACGGTATGATGTTCGGCAGTCTTTCTTCAAAAATTATCAGCGATTTAATACTTCAGGGCTCAAGTAGTTATGAAGAATTGTTTAGTCCGGCACGAATTAAGCCTGTAGCAGGTTTTACCCAGTTCGTAAAAGAGCAGACAACCGTTGTAACCGATTTTATAAAAGATAAATTTTTTTCAGAGCGAATAGAATCTTTTGCAGCAGTAGATCCCGGAAATGCAAAGGTTGTTAAGTACGAAAACGAAAATTATGCGGTTTATAAGGAAGTAAACGGAAAAACACACATTCTTAAAAGTACCTGTCCGCACGCAAAATGTGAAGTACGTTGGAACAGTGCTGAAATTTCGTGGGACTGCCCGTGCCACGGATCGCGGTTTAACGTTAACGGAAAACTGCTTACCGCACCGGCTGTGAACGGTTTGCAAAAGATAAATGAAGATAAGCTGTAAAATACAGCTGTTACTTCAACGGGTTTGCCAGTCGTTACTGCCCTGCAATTGTCTGTAAACGGTATTCTAAAAAGTGTGAACAACAATACATCGTAGTTTTTTCATTACGCTGTAAATTCATTTTAATACAACAACTTAATAAATTTTGCTATGATAAATACAAAAATGCATGGGTACATTGATTAGCTGATGGGGGTTATGCTGATAGGCATTCCTTTTTTATTCGCTATACCAGATGGTGTTCCTACTACGTTACTTATAGTATTGGGAACGGCGACCATCGTGTACAGCCTAATGACCAATTATGAATTGGGTCTTGTCAAGGTGCTTCCTATGAAGGTACACCTGTTTATCGATGTGGTTTCAGGACTGCTGCTTATTGCAGCTCCTTGGCTGTTCGGTTTTGCCGACGTAATTATTTGGCCCTTTGTTGTGCTTGGAACTCTTGAAGTTGGCGCTGCACTTATGACCAAGAATAAACCGTATTCCAATAGATACGGTCAATTAGAATAACAATAAATATAAATTAATTTCTCTGCTAATAGGGCAGATTTTAAATCATTAAGAAAATCCCGGTGTTAGTAACCTGGGGTTTATTGTGTTATAAATTAGTTCTTACGTTTTATAATAAACTGATCTTTTAATGATTTGTGAGGATTATCACCTGCCATGTATTTATATAATCTTGTCTAGAGCAAATTGTAATTTTTAAAAGACAGTACACTAGCAAATAAATATAATCAATACTGCATAAGCATTTTAGTGCCTTTCAACACAAATAATTTGGATCCGTATAATAAGATAAAAAAGGGTACTACGGCGTAGGTATATTGGTAGGATTATGTGAGAATAAAAAGTCCTCCGCACCAAATTAAATATCTCACCTTTTAATTCTATCGAGTAAAAAACCCCATTAGCGGAGGACCAAAAATTGTCGGCTCATAACGGAGTTTTTATCTGAATTAATAAGGTGAGTAAACAAATATCTAAACATTTTTAAATATAGTACAACTGCTGTTGCTATAAATAAAAGTTAATAAAATTTTATAAAACATCTTAAAACCCCTTAAACTTATAAACTTCTTTTCTCATTTAATTAATAGATGTTATTTATTTAATAAAATTTACTTTACTTTCTTTTATGAAATCAAAAAAAATATTAATTAGTAAAAAAAGATAATGCTTACCATAAAGATAAGCATTACCATAAAGAACTAAAGGTGAGAACGCGCTTACGAATAAGCTCTTCTATAACCTAATTTAGTTCTCTATTTCTTAAATATCATCTGTAGAATGTATTTCAAAATACATGCCTAAGTTACATGTAAAAGTAATTTTTTAACGATTTACTTTTCTGTTACTTGCTTTAACCCATTCTTTTTTATTGCATTTTGGGCAAATAAAATTGTTTTGTGCGATATATTTAACGGTTTGTCCGCAAAAAGTACATGAATAAAAAGTGTCGGCTTCAAAAGCCTTTACGGTTTTCTTTAAAGAATCGGGCAAAATAGGTAATCCGTATTTTGTATGTTCGTGATCAAAAAAGTAAACGCTCACTTCAACCGTTGTTTCTAAAATGGCATATTCAACCTGGCCTAAATGAAAAACACCTTGTAGCCTTAATTCCATAAAAAATTCATCTTTGCTTAATGATTCTTTCCGGAATTCTTCAATAGAAAATTTTCCTTTTTTAATGATATAAACTTCTTTGCCTTCAACAAGCGTTTCTATCCATTTAAATTTAAACACCAAAACGGTTAGTAGTTTGTAGCAGATGGTAACTACAGAAAAAGCAATCAGCGCACTAAAAACGCCAATTTCTTTATAAATCATAGGGTCGCCGGCTGCAGATCCTAATCCTAAAATTACAACCAGTTCAAATACCGATAACTGCTTAATTCCGCGTTTGCCAAGAAGTCTTAAAAATATTAAGATGAGCAGGAACATTACAAACGTACGCAGCATTATTGATACTAAAAACGAAGTGCCGTTTTCGCCAAAAAGAAACTCGTTAATTTCCATAGATGTTGTCTAAATACACATAAATGTACTTATTTATTTACGAAGATTAATTTTTTAAGATGAAAATCCAATTACCTTGAGAGTTTTCGATTGAATGTTGATGAAAAAACACCTGTATTTGCTGGTTTGGATTTGATTTTAAATATTCACGTACTTTTACCAAGCTCTGAATTTTAGCCCATAGATCAATAAAATGCGATTCGTCTAAAATGTACGATTCTACTTCTTTATAACCATTTTGTGGCGTGACAAAATCGTTGGTTTCAACTCTTTCAAAAGCAGTAGCATTACTAAAATCTTGCGGTATCAATATTTTTCCTTTTTCTGGTAACGGTAAGGTTGAAGCTTTTAAAAGTAAGGCATTTGTTTCTGTGTACGTTACGTTTGTAATGATTTCATCGGGGGTTGTTTCTTTTGAAACAGTTACGGTAAATTGATCGGCTTTATTGAAAAATTTGTATTCTTTTCCTTCAATAAAATCATTAGTATTGTCATTAAACTTTAAAACCAATACTTTATTATCGGCAATTTTATCTTCCTCTTGATCACAATGACAGGCACTTGTTAAAAAGAAAATCGAGAAAAAGCCGACAACCATTAGGTAGAGTTTTGATTTTTTTAAATAGGAAGTAATTGTTTTAGTCATAACGTAGATTATTTTGTGAGATATTGTTATTGAGCGTGAAATTATACTAAAAATTGTGCCAGGCATTACTTTTTTAAAAAAATTGTATCGATTTACTATTTTAAATCGGTACAAAAAATGTAAAATGAATAATTGAGTGTAACTAACGGTTGTCTTGTGTACTTTGATTACTGTTAGATGAAGAATTTCGTCTGTTTATAGTATCATTATCGTTCATGTTATCTGTTGCATTAATGGAGCTTCCCTGATGATTGTCAATGGTTCCGCCCGAAACATCTCTCTCGTTTAACGGGTCAGGATTATCATACATTCGTTCTTGTTCTGGTAACGAATCATAACGGTTTACATCATCGGCTTTTTTATTATCTCTACAAGCAATTGTTGTTGTCAGAGTAAGTGTTAATACACTTATAAATAAGTATTTGTATAAATTCTTTTTCATAGCAATATATTTTTATTGATCCTGTTTTCTAAACTAAAGTTTATACAAAAATCAATTTGATTAATATAAAATGAATAAGAAATTCTGTAAATAAGTAAGATATTTTTTTAAATACAAAAACTATTCCTTAAAAATACAGTTAGTTTTAGACTGCTTCTTAATTTAAGTTTTTCAAAACTAGTCGTCATTTTGTGTAATTTTGGTACAAATAAGGTACTTTTTTTACACCAATAATATTCTTTAGTTTATAATTTAAAAGTTAGTTTAAGAAAGAAGTTTTAATTATTAAAAATTATATATATTTTTGATTTAATTAAAATTATTTTTACTTAAATAGTTAATTTATTATTATATAATATTTTATTTAGCATAAATACAAGACTTTATTTTTATTAATTGTTTGGCTATAATTATATGTGATTGTATTACCGCCTAAAGAAAATGTACTCTAAAATGTTAAAATTTATATTGGTTGATTTTATTAGGATTTCTTCATTTTTGATTTCTTCGTTTTGATAGCGAAGAATTGTTTAAAACACACATATTTAATCAGCTGGATTACTTATTGAATTAATATAATTGGGAAACACCCGAAAAGTGAAGTGAAATTCATTACGTATTTAAGTAAGATTGGATACATATTATTTTATTAAACAACCTAATCAATTATAATCATGGACAATAACAAAAACAACCCCGGACAAGACGGAACGATGAACAACAACAACAACAATCCGCAAAATCAGAATCAAAATCAAAAGAATCAAAATCAAAATGATCAATCTTTTGGAAATGATCAAAACAAAAATCAACAAACTCGCAACGCTCATGATCAAACTAATATTGATCGAGAAGACGAGGCTACAAGAAACACTAATAAGGACGGTCGTTCAGAAGAGCACCAAACCAATCAAGATGAAAAAAGATACACAGGATCTAAAAATCCAGATGGTATGGACACGAATGTAAGAAATAGAGATAAAGACTTTAATGAAGACATTACGAACGATCAAGACCGAAACAAGAACTTTGAAGACTAAATTTGCAGTTTACTTTAAGTGAAATAACCTCTCTAACTTTAAGAGAGGTTGTTTTTTATTTAATTTTCATCGGTTTTTGTTAAATGGGCAGTAATGATATCTGCCGTTTTCTTTATGGTTTGATGCACAATCTGGTGCGAATTTCCCAAGAAAACTTCCTTAACCTGTAAATGGTATTCCGGGAAAATAAAATCGATATACATAGTGCCTACAGGTTTATCATCTGTTTCGCTTCCACCGCTTTTGGTAAGTCCGGTTACTGCAACCAGAATATCTGCTTTATTAAACATTTTCTTTGCGTTAACAGCCATGCAGTTTGTTACTTCACGTGATTCCGGTGTATGTTTGTCAATTAATTCTTTCGGAACATTTAATATATTCATTTTTTCATCGGCATCGTAACAAACAATGCTGCCTAATAAAATGTCGCCCGAATAAGGCGTAAGCGCAAATGCGACAGAAAGTGCCCCGGCTGTAGCACTTTCTGTAAAAGCAATTTTAAGTTTTTTTTCGGCTAATAAAGCACAGCAGTTTAAAACACTTATTTCTGTCATATTTATTTATGAGATTGAATTTTAATAGGCAATTTTTCCACCTGTTGCAGGAATGGTAATTCCGCCGATATACGATGATTCTTTTGATGCAAGAAAAACATAAATCGGAGCAATTTCAACAGGTTGTCCTGGTCTTTTTAATGAAGTATCCTTTCCAAAATCTTTATAATCAATAATCGTACTCGGAATTAATGGTGTCCAAACCGGACCAGGGGCAACCGCATTTACACGAATATCTTTCTTTTGCTCAATCAACATCTGATTTAAATTAGCCGTGTAATTTTGTATTGCTGCTTTAGTTGCCGCATAAGGTAAAAGGGTAGGGTTGGGTTGGTACGCGTTTACCGATGTAGTGTTAATAATACTGCTGCCTTTAGGCATAAACGGTATGCTTAACTGGCACAAATGAAACATTGCCAACACATTGGTATCAAAGGTTAACTGCCATTCTTCGGTACTTATTTCGTCGATTGTTTCCCGACCCATTTGGTATGCTGCATTGTTTATAAGAACATCAATTTTTTTGAATTTTTTTACAGTGCTTTCAATTAACGCTTGGCATATTGCTTTATCGTTTATATCGCCTTTAAACAGCAAAGCTTCTCTGCCGGCTTTTCGCACCCATTCTGCGGTATCTTTCGCATCTTCATCTTCTACATCGCTTAAATAAGATATTACCACATCGGCTCCTTCGCGAGCAAATGCAATGGCTATGGCTTTTCCAATTCCGGAATCACCACCTGTAATTACAACGCATTTATCGGTCATACGGTTGTAGCCTATGTATGTATGTTCACCGTGATCTGGTTTTAGTTCCATTTGATCTTCTGATGCGGGAGGATTTTGTCTTGGCTCGTGAAAAGGTGGATGTGGATAGTTGCGGATGTTATTTTCTTTTTCTGTTTTCATAATGATTATTTTTAGTATTTATAAATTTTTCCTCCGGCATCTAATGTTTCGCCTGCTATTGATTTTGATTCTTGAGATGCAATAAAAACATACAACGGCGCAACTTCGTAAGGATGCATTGGTGTTACAGAATTCATGTTTGTTGGAAGGTTTTCGTAATTAGGTAATTCATCCGGTAAGGTATCAGACCAGATAAAACCAGTAGTAATGCCGTTAATGCGCAAACTTTTTTTGGTTAGCGCAAGCATTCGGTTCATTTCGTGCGTATAAGTTTTTACGGCGGCTTTTAATGCCGAATAAAAAATTAGCTGATCGGGTTGGGCATACGCACACAAAGTTGCCGAATTTATAATAATGCCGTTTGGGCTAAGATAATCTGGAGCCAATCGCCCCAATGTAAACAATGACTGTATCTTTAACGTATCGTTTTTTCGCAACAGATAATGCCCGGTTTCTGTATCCTTTTTATTTGATATGGCAAAAGTGTTTACAAGAATATCAATTTTAGGAACTTTTTTTAAGATGCTTTCAAAAAGCCGCTTACATTTAAACTCGTCAAAAGTACACGATTTAAACAACCAGACTTTTCTGCCGAGCTTTTCAATGAGCTTAACCGTTTTTTTTACTTCTTTTTCGTGTTTTAAATGGTTGTAAACCATAATAATATCGGCACCTTCTTTCGCAAAAGCAATTGATACCGCTTTGCCAACTCCATTGTCGCTGGCGGTTACAACAACACTTTTATTAAGTAATTTATCCGATCCTTCATACTCATCGGTTGTGTACTGCGGAGTAATTTTCATAAATGAACTAATTTCATTTTCCGAAAACGCAGTAAGCGGACTTTCAAATTGTAAATTCCTTTTCATAGTGTGAGATATTTTAACTTGTAGCTAATACACAAGCAAATTCTGTACTGCAAATAGCATGTTTATGTTATTCAAGGAAGTTTGTTCTATATATTAAAAAATTAAAAAGTTTAAAAATCAGGTAATCTTCATGACCCCTTAACGAATAGTTTAGGTTACAGTTAGTTCGTCTTTTACAAAGTATTATTGACTGCCGTCAGGTAGTAGTAGCGACTGTTTTTGAGAGTAAAAATAATTATGTGGAAAAATTCCTCCTTTTATGTACAAAATGTTCATAGCGTGTTATGGCTCAATCTTTAAAAATTAGGTCTGGTTAAAAAAAGTAAACCTCTGTTTTATTTGTTTAAAATCACTTTATTATAACTATATATAGTTTAAATTCATTTATATGGTTAAAATAATAATTATAGTTTATTTTTTTAATTTAAATTTTCGTGTTTGTTAAAATAACGAATATGTGTCAGTAATAAACATTTTTTTTTACTTGCGTAGGTACTGGCTCACTTCATTAAAACCACCAAATTGTTAAAATAATTTATACTGGGTACAAGCGCAATCAGTACGATGATTCAGCGGAAAAGATTACATTTTTACCTGGTTTTATAAATAGTGTGGCACATAATATAAGGGAATACCTATTGTGCTAGAACCAATACAAAACGCTAGCAGCTTGTACAAATATTAACTTATACAAACCAATTTATTATGAATTCAAGAAACAATAACAGACGAGGTTCAAACTCACGAAGCTCACAAGGATCTTCTCATGACGATATGAGAGAATTACATGAAGAAATTTATCAGTTAGGATACGAACACGGTTACGAAGACGGCTCTGAAGACGAGGAATACGATGATGATTTCTCTGATTTCGAAGACGATTTCAACGACGACAATTCATCAGATGATTATGATGATGACGACTACGATGACGACGATATGGATGATGAAGATTATGACGACGACGATGATGAAGATTATGACGACGATGATGAAGATTATGACGACGACGATGACGACGATGACGATTTTGAGAGAGATTCTCAAGGTAGGTTTACATCAAGAGGTCGTTCTGGTCGTGGATCAGGTTCAGGATCAGGACGTGGATCGAACTCAGGTTCAGGTCGCAGTGGATCAGGTTCATCTCGTAGCGGATCAAACTCGGGTTCAGGACGTGGATCAAACTCAGGTTCAGGATCAGGACGTGGATCTAATTCAGGTTCAGGTCGTAGCGGATCAAACTCAGGTTCAGGTTCAGGACGTGGATCAAACTCAGGTTCGGGTCGTAGCGGATCAAACTCAGGTTCAGGATCAGGACGTGGATCAAATTCAGGATCAGGACGTGGATCCAACTCAGGTTCAGGTTCAGGACGTGGATCAAATTCAGGTTCAGGACGTAGTGGATCAAACTCAGGATCAGGATCAGGACGTGGATCAAACTCTAGCTCTGGTAGAAGCGGATCTAATTCAGGATCAGGACGTGGATCAAACTCTAGCTCTGGTAGAAGCGGATCTAATTCAGGTTCAGGACGTGGATCGAACTCAGGTTCTGGTAGAGGCGGATCTAATTCAGGATCAGGTCGTGGAAACTCATCTAACAGTTCAGGCGACACATCAAATCGTGGTTTTGCATCAATGAGCAAAGCTAAAAGAACAAAAATTGCCCGCATGGGTGGTTTGGCTTCTGGTAAAAGCCGTTCAGGATTTGGCGGACGTAGAAACAGCAGCAACAATAGTTAATAAAAGGGGGATAAACTCCCCTTTTTATTTTATAATCTTTTAACTGTCTATTATGAATCAGAAAGATAAAAACTCAGAAAAAACGGCACCTTCAAAAAGCGAAGAATCAACAATAATTCCTGTTGAAGAAAATAAAGCAGTTGCTGGTAAAAAGCAGCAATCTGCCAATGAAACGAATGATTCCGCTCAGGAAACCGATAAACAGACGGATGCAAAACAAAATGGTATGGAAAAAAATAACAGTCATTCAGAATTAGAGAAATTCTTTCTAGATGCCTTGCAGGATATTTATTATGCCGAAGGAAAAATAGAAGAATCGCTTGCAAAAATAAAGCAAAAGGCTACTTCCGAAGAATTGCAGGAAGCTATTGAAGACCACGAGCTGGTTACAAAAAAACAGATTCTGCGTTTAGAAAAAGTGTTTAAACTTTTGGGCGAAGAAGCTAAAAAGAAAAAATGCGATGCCATCGACGGAATTTTGAAAGAAGTCGACGAAATGGTTAAAAGCACGAAAGACGGTTCTATGACGCGCGATGTTGCCATAATCATCGGATCGCAAAAGGTTGAGCATTACGAAATTGCCACCTATGGCGGTTTGGTACAGATTGCAATTACATTAGGTCACGAAAAAGTAGCCGATTTGCTGGAAACTACGTTAGACGAAGAAGAAGAAACAGATTACCTGCTTACCGAAATTGCCGAAGAACACGTGAATTTCGAAGCTGCAGAAGAATAACCTTCTTAACCACTAGGTTAATCTACATAGGTACTTTCGTAAAGTTTATTGGTAAAAGTAAATCACCCCCGTGAAAACGGTTGCGTAAAGTAATGTGTTTATTTCTTAACAGTCCATCAATATATATTACGTTTGGTTACCACAAAAAAATTGCTATGAATAAAGATTGGTTGTCTCCTAACCTTATCACTTAAAGTGAAATTGTTGGAGACAACCTTCGTTTTATAAAATAGTTCCTTATCAAATCTCTTTGTTAACCGTGCTGGCTGCTAACCGTTCTCATAACTATACTTTACAATTGCCAAATAAATCGAAGCTATTGAGTTTTATGCAAACATAATTTTAAACGTCTCTTACAATATTATGTTTGTATATCACCCTAACAACATCTATATTTCCTATGATGATATGTAGTTAAGCTTTATTTTTAATAGCTCACAAGTTATTTCCCTTTAAACTTGATTGCAAGTGTGTTTTACTAAAAAAAACATCACTTCGAGTGAAATTTCCATAACAAAGCGCAGGAAATTTTGGATCGGGAAGTTTGTATTAATCTGAATCTTTCAACCGTCACTTCGAGTGAAATTTCTGTAGCAAAGCGCAGGAAATTTTGTATCGGGAAGTTGCATCAACCTCAGCAACACATTAGCAGCCACTACAATTCAAGAAAATTTTGTATGTTTATAAAAACGGTTACAGATGAAAAATTACTTGCAAACACCCATTTATAAAAAGTCCGAAGAAATCTTTGAAACCCTAAAAGCAATTACCGGTTTATTTCCTGAAGATGATTCTATTTTGATAGACTTAAAAGGTCAGTTGCTGGGCGATGCCATGCTTATTCAGGCGAAGTTAGCCGGAGCATTTGCGGTTAAACTCTACGATATAAAAATGGAAAATGCCACATTGATCCGCAAGGCAGCACGTGATTTAACGGTTTCGTACCACACACTAAAAATGCTTGGTTTTGAAGAGGTAGAATATTACCAGATCATTCGCTCACAAATCGAAGAGTTCCGACTGTTGTTTGTAGAATGGGTTGCTGCGTTCAACAACAAACATTTTATTACCGATACCTGGGGTTTGTTCAACCCGCCAGGTATTGCACATGATTACAAACAGCAAGACAATGAACTTGATTTTTTGGATGATGAGGAGGAAGAATACTGATTTTTGAAAAACTATTCCAAATAGGCTGTTATTATCTCTTCTTATAGCTTATCAATTTTTTCTGTTTTTATGCATAACGACAGGTAATGGCGTATAAAATGCTGTTATTTGAACATATAGACAAATTCCTTATCCGTTAGATAGCACTGCGTATATTTTCCTTTGCTTTACTTTCGGTTATTATTTCACATTTTGTTATATTTACGCAAAACATATTTAAAAACAATGTCTGAAAATAACAAACAAATCCTGGAACAAAAACTTTGGGATGTTGCCAATACTTTACGTGGTAGAATCAATGCCGATGAATACCGTAATTACATCTTAGGATTTATTTTCTTTAAATACTTATCTGAAAAACAACATCTTTACGCCAATTCGTTATTGGAAGATGAAGAGGTAAAAGAATATCATCATGTAACCGATGCTGAAACGTTAGAAGCGATTAAAGAAGAATCGTTGGCACAATTAGGTTTCTTTTTGGCTCCGGATCAATTATTAGAAGCATTGATTAAAAGAGGTGCTAATACCTACATTATCGAAGAATTAGAGCAAACGCTTAACTACATTGAGCAATCTACAATGGGAACGGAATCGGAAGAAGATTTCATTGGACTGTTCCAAGATGTAGATTTGGCTTCGTCTAAATTAGGTAAAACACCCGATAAACGCAACGAGGTAATTGTAGAAATACTTGCGAAACTAAACGAAATCGATTTTAAATTAGAAGATATCGAATCCGATGTTTTGGGTGATGCCTACGAATACTTAATCAAACAATTTGCAGCAGGAGCAGGAAAATCGGCGGGGGAGTTTTATACGCCTCAAGAGGTTTCTACCATTTTGGCTAAAATTGTAACTTTAGGGAAAGACAAAATTCGTTCGGTTTACGATCCAACTTGCGGTTCGGGTTCGTTGTTATTGCGTGTAGCCAAACAAACCAAGGTAGCTGATTTTTACGGACAAGAGTTAAACCCAACCACGTACAACTTGGCTCGAATGAACATGATTTTGCACAACGTGCATTACTCGCGTTTTAATATAGAGCAAGATGATACGTTAGAAGAACCACGCCATAAAGACCAACGATTTGAAGCCATTGTTGCCAATCCGCCTTTTTCGGCCAATTGGAAAGGTGATGCCAATCCGTTAAACGCCTCCGATGTTCGTTTTAATTCTTTCGGAAAATTAGCACCCAAAACCAAAGCCGATTTTGCTTTTTTACAGCACATGTATTACCAATTAGCCGATAACGGAACCGTTGCTTCGGTATTTCCGCATGGCGTATTGTTTCGTGGCGCTGCCGAAGGCGTTATTCGCGAATATTTTATTAAAGAATTAAACGCTATTGATGCCATTATTGGTTTACCCGCCAATATTTTTTACGGAACCAGTATTCCTACCTGTATTGTAGTATTGAAAAAATGCCGTAAAGCCGATGATAACATCGTGTTTATTGATGCCAGCGGCGAAGGCAATTTTATAAAAGAAGGTACGCAAAACAAATTGCGCGACGAAGACATACAACGTATTGTAGATGCGTATGCCAACCGACAAGAAATTGATAAATATTGCCACATAGCTACGCTTGCCGAAATTGCCGAAAACGATTACAATTTAAACATACCGCGTTATGTAGATACGTTTGAAGAAGAAGAAGCTATTGACGTACAGCAAGTAACCGAGCGTTTAAAAGCTATTAATACCGAGTTATCAGAAGTAGATAAAAAGTTAGCTTCATTTTGTGATGAATTACAGATACCCACACCTTTTTAAATGCGTCAGTTCGAGTGATTTTCGAAGAAAATTGTATCGAGAACACGAATTTAATAACACAGAGAGCCTGTCATGTTGAGCTTGTCGAAACATCTCTAAAATGAATTTTTTGTCATTCTGAACTTGTTTCAGAATCTCACAAGAGGAGATTGTCACACTGAGCCTGTCGAAGTGCAGAATCTCATACAAAACTTAAAAGGTAAAACTTTAATAAAAAACAAAATGAAACAACAACATACACTACAACCTAAATTGCGATTTCCTGAGTTTGATGGAGATTGGAGTTTAAAAAAAATAAAAGATATAGCACCACTTCAACGTGGTTTCGATTTACCATCAACGGAATTAATTTATGGAGAATACCCTGTAGTTTATTCTAATGGAATTCAAAATTATCATAATTCATTTAAGGTAGATGGTCCTGGAATTATTACAGGAAGGTCAGGAACAATTGGGAAAATTCATTATGTAGAAGGTAAATATTGGCCTCATAATACTTCTTTATGGGTTACTGATTTCAAAGGAAATCAGCCAAAATTTATTTATTATTTTTTCTTGAAATTAGATTTCACAAAATATAATGCAGGATCAACTGTTCCAACTTTGAATAGAAATGATGTTCATGATTTAAAAAAAATAATTCCCTCCCTTCCCGAACAACAAAAAATAGCCGGTTATTTATCTACAATAGATAAAAAAATCAATTTATTAGAAGAAAAGAAAGAACAATTGGTGTTGTACAAAAAAGCCATGATGCAAAAGTTGTTTTCGCAAGAAATTCGTTTTAAACCTACTCAATGTCACACTGAGCCTGTCGAAGTGGAGCCTGTCGAAGTGGAGCTTATGGAAACATATCCAGAATGGGAAGAAAAGAGATTAAAGGAAATTTCGGAATTTAGAAGAGGTAGTTTTCCTCAGCCTTATGGATTAGCTAAATGGTACGATGACGAAAATGGTTATCCATTTGTTCAAGTTTATGATGTTGACGATAATTTTAAACTAAAACAAAATACGAAAAGAAAAATTAGTTCCTTAGCTACAAAATCAAGTGTCTTTGTGAAAAAAGGTACTTTATTAATTACAATTCAAGGATCAATAGGAAGAATCGCTATTACTGAATTTGATTGTTATGTAGATCGTACATTATTAATTATAACTTCCTTGGATATTAAACTACATATTGATTATTACAAATATTGTTTATTTCTATTATTTGAAATTGAAAAACACAAAGCTCCAGGAGGTACAATAAAAACGATAACTAAAGAAGTTTTAAGTGATTTTGTAATACCTTTTCCTTGTTTACCCGAACAACAAAAAATCGCAGATTTCTTGTCGGCTATAGATGAAAGTATAGAAAAAGTAAACGAGCAAATTAGTCAAACGCAAAGCTTTAAAAAAGCCATGTTGCAGCAAATGTTTGTTTAGGTAAAAGTGAAAGTAAGTATGAAAAAATATTATTTGTTTATAGACGAAAGTGGAGATCATGGTTTAGTAAATCTTGATCCTTCTTTCCCTGTTTTCTTACTTTGTGCTATACTTACCAGCGAGGATAATTATTTTGATATAAGAAATAATATCAATGCTATAAAAACGGAAGAATGTATGGGTTAAAGATTTTTCCCTAAAAACAAAAGCCCATCAAATGATAGGCTTTTGCTCGACCGGGGACACCCCAATCCTTTATTTCTTTAATTATTAAAGACGATTTTGTAGTACAAATGTATAACATAATATTGTTAAAAACAAATGTTTAACAAAAATGAACGCACAACCAGAACAACTCTTAGAAAATAATTTAATAGATCAATTGGTACAATTGGGCTATCAACGTATCGTTTTAAAACACGAAACCGATGTAGTGGCTAATTTCAAACAACAGATTGAAAAACACAATAAAGTTTCGCTTACCGAAACCGAATTAAACCAAATACTCCTTTACATCAATAAAGGCAATACGTTTGAACGTGCAAAAACGCTGCGTTCTCGTATTCCGTATATTAATGAATTGGGAGAAAATAAAACCATACAGTTAATTGACAGTAAAAATTGGTGTAAAAACGAATTTCAAGTAGCGAATCAAATTTCTATGAAAGGAAATTACGACAACCGCTACGATGTTACTATTTTAATTAATGGTTTGCCTTTGGTTCAAATTGAATTAAAACGTAGAGGTTTAGAGTTAAAAGAAGCTTTTAATCAAATCAATCGCTATCAAAGACATTCATACGGCGCAGGTTTTGGGTTGTTTCAATTTATTCAGTTGTTCGTTATTAGTAATGGGGTAAATACCAAATACTATTGCAATGGTCGTGTAAAAGATCGTTCATTTAAGCAATCGTTTTACTGGACAGATAAAGAAAATAAACTAATTACAAACTTAGCTGAGTTTGCAGATGATTTCATGAATCCGTGTCATTTATCTAAAATGATTACGCAGTATATTGTACTAAACGAAACGCAAAAAGCCTTAATGGTGTTACGTCCGTACCAATATTATGCGGTAGAAGCCATCATTAATCAAGTAAAAACAACTACCGAATACGGTTATATTTGGCACACTACGGGTTCTGGGAAAACCTTAACGTCGTTTAAAGCTGCACAAATACTTACACAGTTACCCGAAGTTCACAAAGTGGTTTTTGTAGTCGATCGTAAAGATTTAGATACGCAAACGGCAAAAGAATTTAATAGTTTTAGTAAAGGAAGTATCGATTCTACAAACGATACCAAAACCTTGGTAAACCAAATGACGGGTTCCAATAAATTAATAGTTACTACGATACAAAAATTAAACAATGCAATAACGAAACCGTATTATCTTAAAGCGATGAAAGCGTTAGAAAACGAGCGCATTGTTTTTATTTTCGATGAGTGTCACCGTTCGCAATTTGGAAAAACCCATGAAGACATCAAGAATTTCTTTAAAGGTTGTCAAATGTTTGGTTTTACAGGAACGCCCATATTTACTGAAAATGCCGGAACCAACGATTATGGAAAACGTACCACCGAAATGTTGTTTGGTAAGCCGTTGCACAAATATGTAATTACCGATGCTATTAGAGATGGAAATGTTTTACGCTTTGCCATTGAATACATTAGAACATTCAAACAAAAAGATACTATTGAAGACATTGAAGTAGAAAAAATCAATGAACCCGAAGTAATGAATGCGCCAGTTCGTAGAAAAGCTATTGTAAAACACATCATTCAAAATCATCACCGAAAAACGCATAATAAAGAGTTTACGGCTATGTTTTGTGTAAGCGATACCGATGCTGCTATTGCCTATTATAAATTGTTTAAAGAAGCAAAAGAGCAAGGTTTACACGATTTAAAAATTGCAACTATTTTTACTTATACAGCTAACGAGGAACAGAAAAAGAACAGCAACTATTCTATAGAAGAAGACGAATTTAATATTGCGGCAGAAAGTGATACACCTTATTTAGCAAAATACAAACGAGAAGAATTAGATGATTTTATTGAAGATTACAATAAAATGTTTCAACGAAATTATTCAACAAAAGACTCTGCTTTGTTTTATCAATATTACAACGACATTGCCGATAAAGTTAAAAACAAACAAATTGATATTTTAATAGTCGTAAATATGTTTTTAACGGGGTTTGATAGTAAAACATTGAACACCTTATACGTTGATAAGAATTTACAATATCATGGATTGATTCAAGCATATTCTCGTACCAACCGAATTTTAGATGAAGTAAAATCACATGGAAATATTGTTTGTTATCGCAATTTAAAAGAGGCAACAGATAAAGCGATAGAGTTATTTGCAAATAAAAATGCCGTAGGTGAAATCATAGAATTGCCTTACGAAGCTTTAGACCAAAAGTTACAGGAAAAATATGATGCTTTAGTAACGATTGCGCCAACAGTTGATAGTGTAAACACGTTACAAAACGAAGAAGAGCAAGCCGAGTTTATTAAGGCTTTTCGGGAAGTAATGCGATTGCTGAATAAAATGAAGCAATACGGTGATTTTAATTACGATGATTTACCAATTACGCATCAAGAATTTGAAGATTACAAAAGCAAGTATTTAGACTTATATGAAGAAAACAAAGGTTTACACAAAGAAGATGATAAAGGGCATTCTATTTTAGATGACCTTGATTTTGAATTAGAGTTGATTCATCGTGATGAGATTAATGTAACTTATATCATGAATTTATTGGTTCGTTTACAAGCAGCTCCACAGGCTGAAAAACAGAGCCAAGAAAAAATGATTCAAGACTTATTGAATTCTGATATTCAGTTGCGTAGTAAAAAAGAATTAATTGAAAAGTTTATTCAAAAGAATCTGCCGTTAATTGCAGATTCTGAAGATGTTATTGAAGCATTTGAAGATTTTGTAGAACAGGAGCGTAAAGAAGCTATTCAAGAAATAAGTAAAGAAGAAGCATTAGACCAAGATAAATTGGAACACATAATTGGTGAATATTTATTTACTGATAAACAACCATTACGTGAGGATATTGTTGGTTTAATGATTCAAAAACCAAGTTTAAAAGAACGCAGTACCAAAATTGAACGTGTTACCCATAAAATCTATGATTTTGTGAATACGTTTATCAGTGGATTTGCGAGGTAGATTATAATATAAATAACACTATGAGTGAATTTAAAATACTATTTTCAGATTATTTTGATATAGACAAAAATGTACTAGAAAAATATGGGGCTTTAAACATTTGTTTAAGTTCGGATTTACCGCTCTTTATAGATCCATTCTTGCTATTTGCTTCTAAGGATACTGAATACCAAAAACTTCATAAGATTTTAATTGAACATATTATGTTTCTAAAGAACGTAGCAATAGAAGATAAAGACTTTGCTGTAAATAATAGTATATTTAGATTTCCAGAAATAAAGCAAAATTGGTTAGGGGTCTCAAAAGATAGTAATGGAGGAAGAGGACTAGGTAAAGACTTTGCAAAAAAAATGATAAATTCTTTTAATGGATTCTATAAATCATTTGGCAATGAGAAAATAACTCAGACTTCACATATTGAAAAATTAACATTAATGAATCCTGGTGTAGGGAGAGACTTTATTAGCGACTTTACTACAAATATCATCTATGATTTCTTGCTTGAATACACACAAGCGTTTGCTATTAATAACCTGAAGGATCATCAAATTAGAGAATTTAAATTAAATTCAATTTTTAATAAAGAGTTTCAAAGATGGATGCCTAAAACATACAGACTACCGTATTTGTTTTTGGAGGATAATGGAGATTTTATTATTTTAACACCACTAGATATTCTAACAAAAGATGATGCTGCAATTAATAATTCAGAGTTTTATTCGAATTTCAAGAACATATCAAATAGCATTCGTAATGTAGACTTAAGAGATTCTATAAACAAATATTTTAGGGAAAATCTTCCTAAAGACCCCTCAACTAAAGAAAGAAATCTTACCATCAACAAAACAGTTAACAAATTTCCGGAAATTTTAGATCATTATATTAAATCTAAAGAAGATAATAAGGAAAATGTTTCTAAGTTAACTAAAGATAAAATTTCTAAAATCACTCAGGAGCTTACTGAAATTTTAATATCACTACCTAAGTTGTTGGATGAATTTAGTGATTTTTATAAATTTAAACCAGATAGCTATGAAGAAGCTCTTAAACGAGTAGTCTATCTGAAAGAAGTAATAGAAGATAATGATGGTTATAGGGTTTTTTATAATGATGGAATACCTATTGCAAAAGAAGAAACGATTCAAAGGATGTTTAGATTAACTTGGTATGCAACTCCTTTTGACGTTAATTCTGAAGTAAATAACGGAAGAGGTCCTGCGGACTATAAAATATCTAATGGCTCTAAAGATTCAACAATTGTTGAGTTTAAATTAGGGAAATCATCTTCTCTAAAGAACAATTTAAAAAATCAAACCGATATTTACAAAAAAGCTTCTAAATCAATAAGTGACATAAAAGTCATCCTTTGCTATAATGACAAAGAAATTGAAAAAGTTAATTCAGTTTTGAATGATTTAGACCTTAAAGAGCAAGAAAATATAATCATAATTAATGCTTCTCCTAAAAAATCCGCTTCAAAAGTAAATGATTGAGGTAATGAAAAGTAAATTAATTTAAAGCAATAATAAACTTAATAAAACATAGTAAAATGAAATTGCACTCGATAAAAATTAAAAATTTTAGAAGCTATAAAGAAGAAGTTGAAATTAAAATAGATGATTTAACAACCTTTGTTGGAAAAAATGATATTGGAAAGTCTTCCGTATTAGAAGCATTAGACGTCTTCTTTAATGATGGAAAAGGAGATTATGTTGTCAAGTTAGATAAAGATGATGTTAATAAATATGCGTTAGAGGAAGGTAATAAAGATATTTTTATTACTGCGGTATTCACAGATTTACCGCCTTCGATTACTATTGATGCTACCAACCCTACTACATTTGAGAATGAATATCTATTAAATTCTAATGGTAGATTGGAAATCATAAAAAAATACCCAAATGCAGGAGCAGCAAAAGTTTTTATCAAAGCACATCATCCAACCAATGAAAAATGTTCTGATTTATTATTAAAAAAAATTGGAGATTATAAAAAAATAATCAAAGATGAATCTATTGAGTGTGAAAATCTAACCGTAAATGCAATAATGCGAACAGCAATTTGGAATCATTTTGCTGATGATTTACAGTTAAATGAGATCGAAATTGATACTTCAAAAGAAGATGCTAAAAATATTTGGGAAAAAATACAAACTTATCTGCCATTATACTGTCTTTTTCAATCTGATAGAAAAAATAGTGATAATGACAGCGAAGTACAAGATCCTTTGAAGAAGGCAGTATCTCAAATTTTAGCAGATCAAGAGGTAATCTCAATGTTTGAAGATATAGCACGACGTGTTACTGTGCACCTAAATGCTGTTTCTGATACTACTTTGGCGAAATTGAGAGAAATGAATCCAGAGATAGCGAATTCATTAAATCCGATAATACCAACAGCAAGTGCATTAAAATGGATAGATGTATTTAAGAATGTTTCTATTTCTGGTGACGAAAATATCCCAATCAATAAAAGAGGAAGTGGTGTTAAAAGATTAATCTTATTAAACTTTTTTAGAGCCGAAGCTGAAAGAAGAATGCGTTCTGGGAACTCACAATCAGTTATTTATGCGATAGAAGAACCTGAAACATCTCAACATACAGATCATCAAAGATTGTTGATTAAAGCTTTTAAAGAATTATCTCAAGCAAATAAAACTCAAGTTTTATTAACAACACATAGCTCTATTGTTGTTAAAGGATTGGAGTTTGATAACTTAAGATTAATCAATAAAGATGCAGAAGGAAATAAATCTATTTCAGAAGTTTTACCTAGTCAATTACCATATCCTTCTTTAAACGAAATAAACTATGTTGCTTTTAAAGATTTAACAGATGAATACCATAACGAATTACACGGCTATCTTTTCGCTGAAGAATTATGGAACGATTTCAAGATTGGAAAAGATTTGATTGATTATACTAAAATTTTTAATAATGGTTCTACTAAAAATGAGCAAATTGTTTTGACGGAATATATTAGGCATCAAATTCATCATCCTGAGAATATTTTGAATCCGAGGTTTACATTTGTGCAATTAGAAGAGTCTGTAAATTTAATGAGGGAATTTATATTAAATAAAAGAAGTGAGTTATAAATTCACTTCTAATAAAATAATCGTAATAACCCTTGGTAAGGTAAAGAACGACAATGTTGAGTTACATTTTCAAGTTTACCGTAACGGATTCTTGTATATGCCCTCACAAATACAGGTTTTACACCTACGCAACTAATGCATTTCATAGCTTTAAACTTTATTGTTAATATCCTATCAACATAAAAGTGCTATTTGCAAGAGTTGAGCAAATATAAATTATTTTATCCAATTTAGAAAAAATGAGCTTCAAACTATTAGCAATACGCCCATTAGAGGGATGTGAAGAAAATATCCTAAATAATTTACAAGTAAATAAATTTTATTTTTTTGATGACTCTTACAAACAATATAAGGATCATGATTTTATTATAAAAAAAGAAAACTACAATGAACTTAATCCTGATTTTTATTATAGTAAAAATGAAAATACTGAATCCACACTTCAGTCTATTAATATAAATGCTATTGTTGGAAAAAATGGTAGTGGAAAAAGCTCTATCATTGAATTTTTATTGAGATTGCTAAATAACTTTTTTAAAGGAATTGATGAAAATAATAAACTAGAAAAACTTATTTGCGTTGAAGGAATAGTAGGTGAGCTTTATATTTTACAAGATGAAAAATTATATAAGATTTATATTAATTTTTCAATTAATAAGTATAAAGAAGATGCAAAAAATAAAAAAAATGAAATTAGAGAGTATATAAACGTTTTAGAAATACCACAGATTATTAGTGGTAAAGTTCTAGAAAATGATGGATTTAAAAATCAATCATATAAAAATGAAAAATATTCAGTCAAAAACGAAACTAAATTCAAGGTTGATGATTATTTCTTTACAATGTATGTTAATTATTCTTTATATGGTTTAGATGAGAAAGATTTCGAAGATGATGGTTTCATTTATGATAATCGTAATAAAGTAAATGTTTCATGGCTAAATAAAATTTTTCATAAAAATGATGGATACCAAACGCCTGTTGTTATTCATCCGTATAGAGAAAGTGCAATGATTGATGTCAGGCGAGAAAAAGAATTAATGAAGCAAAGATTAAGTGCACTTATATTTACAAATGAAGAATATAGAACAGTTATTCCTCAATACAGTTTTGATGAAATTAGATTTAGATTAAAAGCTGAAACTGCTTTAGATCATTTTTTAATATATCAATTTGAAAAGCAGGAAGAAGACAAAGCAACTCTTGACATTTTTCCAATAAATATTTCTAAAAATATTATAAATGAAAAGATAGGTTTTTTATCAAAATGGATTGATGATAATATTGTGCTTGTAAATTATTTTAACAAAAAAATTAAAGAAATAACGGAAGGAGAAAAAAAAACGTACGATATAAAAATATATTTATATGCTGCTTATGCATTTTTATACGATATTGAAGTTAGAAAAGATGAAGACATTGATTCTGAGGATATAAATAAACCGTTTTTATCATACATTATTAAAAACCAGTTTGAGCACAGTAAATTAGATTTTTTATCAGAGGAAATAAAGAAAACTTCACCTTTTAATAAAATTTTGGAAAAAACTTCTAATATGAGCCTTGAAACGCTAATTAGTCTTATTCAACTGACAATTAGTTATGATGTTTTTTGTAAACACCTGGGGTATGGAAATCATGAGATTTACTATAAATTAAATACTGATAAATTTGAATATCATTTATTTTGGTACTGTGTTGTTAAAACGGTAAAAACAATAAAATACAATACAAACAGACTTTTTTCAGAATCGTTTGAACCTAAAAATATACTTAAAAATAATAAAAGCGATCTACAATATTTAACTAAAAGATATTTCGTTGACATTATCAGAATTGATAAAAGTCATATAACTGACAAACTTCGAAGATCTATATTATTGTTAGAATTGATAAAAAATCCGATAAAGAAGACGTTACAAATTGATGGTGAATATAAAATTTTCAGTAGTTCAAGTTTAATTGACTATTACAGAAAGATTGTTAATAATGGTAGATCTACTAAATGGAATCTCCAAAACTGGGAGTTTTCTAGAGATATAGAAGAATTAGGAGATTTGATAAACAATACAAAAGCAATTTATTCTAGAAAAAATATTGAATTGACAGATTTGTTACCTCCGGCAATTTTTGACTATGATTTTTATTCTTCAATAAAAGAGAAGGAAAAAAAAATACCTTTATCAAAAATAAGTTCTGGGCAATTTCAAAAATTAGGTCTTTTAAGTTCTATTGTTTATCATTTAAAAAATTTAGATTCAATTCAAAAACGTGCTAATTTTAATTCATACAAACAAGTTTTGGTTGTGCTTGATGAAATAGAACTTTATTTCCACCCCGAACAACAAAGGGAATTTGTTAATGATTTAGTTCGACTATTGAAATTAAATAAGTTTAAACAAATTGAAAATATAAATATTTTTTTTATCACGCATTCTCCTTTTATTCTTTCAGATATTCCATCTCAAAATGTTTTAAGGTTAAAACAAGGAAAATCTTTACAGGATGAAAATGGACTTAATTCATTTGGAGCAAATATTCATGATTTATTAGCAGATGAGTTTTTTCTTGAAAATGGTTTCATGGGAGAATTTGCTACACTCAAGATTAATGAAATTTTTAATAGACTTAAAGAAATTAATTCAAAAATCTCAAAGGAACAGTATGATTCTTTATTAAGAGAAATAAATCTTATTGGAGAGATAATTATAAAGCAACCGCTTTTGGATTTACTTCATAATAAATTTAAGGATTCATTATCAGATAATGAATTACTCGTTAGATATTACGAAAACAAAATTAAAGAATTAACTAAATAGTTTTAGGATATGGGACTTCCTGTTATAAAATTTGATAAAAAGGAAATAGATTTATATTCCAAGACTAATTTTGATTTTGATAAAATCAAGAATCTTAAAAGGTTTAATGATGTGAATTACCAAAAATACTTAAGATATTTAAGTTTAAATATTAAAAGTATTTTGACTTGTAGTGTAGATGATTTAGATAAAATTGCTAAAAATTTTAAAAAAATTATTGACTTTAAAAATAAATTGAAGTGTACAAATAGGATAGGTAGAAAAAATTGTTCGAATTGTTCAAATTGTAAAAAAAATATTTTAGATAATGAGTTTGTAAGCAAAATCCAAGAAGTTTTAAAATACTCATCAAATTCTTTATCCCCATATTTTAAAGGTAGAACGAATTCAGCTTGTTATATATGTAATGCCCAATATACTATATTTGCAAACAATTCTAAAGGAAGTAAACTAATATTCGAATTTGATCATTATTATCCTAAAAGTTTATTCCCAGGCTTGTCAGTTTCACTTTATAATTTGATTCCAATTTGCGGTTCATGTAATAAATTTAAAGGTAATAGAGAATATGACATAAAAAGAATGCATTCTAATTTGAAATTTGAACTAGATAATTTGTCATTAGGTAATTACCTTACAAAAGGTTTGAAACTAAGTATTAAAATTAACGATGTAACTAATATCTCAAAAAAGTTTTATTTAAGTGAAATTTATGAACATCATACAGATTACATAGAAGAATTAATACAAAGAAAAATAAAGTATAACAATGCATATAAAAGTAAACTTGAAAAAAAATTTGGAAGAATTGTTGGAAATTTCAGCGCTATTGAAAATAGGCTTGAATTAGGTACTTACACAAGTAATGAAGGTATTTATAAGAGACCACTATCTAAATTTTTGCAAGATATTAATGATCAGTTGAATTCTCTTTAAATATAAAATGTGTTCCCAAACTATACTAAACAACATTTTTGTAAATAGTGTATTATTAAATAAGTATTAAATTACCTATATACGGTTTTCATAAACAATTGCTAGACTTAAATATTTACGAATATTATACATTTTTGCTGTATAGCGGCTATAAAATTAATAATTACGCAAAACACCCCAACCGAAAGATTTTCTAAAACAGCAACTAGGGGGATGCTCCGTAGATAAAGCATAGTAAAGGCTACCTTAATGCATGAAACACATTTTCGGTAAAAAAGCATATAAATAGAAAATTCGGCAATCTCTTTATGAAATAGCCGAATTTTTTACTTTTTCTGGTATGTTTTACTAATTGAGTAATTCTTATTTTTTTAACAATTGCTCTAAATATGTGGTTTTATCTTTTTCTGCCTGTAATAGGCGTTCGTATAATTTCTTGTTCTCATCATATGCCTCAACAAGCTTGTCTAAAGGGTTGAAATTACAGAAATTGTTATATATAGGACTATCTGTGATTGTACTATTAATTATATTTAACATCTTTTCGTCCGAATATTCTTTGATAGCGTTTGCCGGTACCTTCAATGCTTTGGCAATTTCGTTCAACTTGGCATCGTCTAATTCTTCTGTATTTTCTATTACCGACATTTTCTGCTGGCTGATACCCAGAATCTCGGCAAGTGTTTCTTGTTTCATTCCTTTCATTTCGCGTATGCGGCTGATGTTGCGTCCTAAATGCTTTTTTTGAGTCGTCTCCATAAGTCCTCTGTATTTTGATAAATTCAAATATACTCATTTTTTTTTTAACAACAAAAAACTATACTGACACAGGAGTAGCTTTAAAATACCCACAGATTATTTTAGTAGTGCGCTTACAGTAGAACTGTATATAATTTATTAATACCGTATGCTTTAATAACAGATAGTTTTAAGCGCCATTATCATTAAAACGAGCGTTGACAAGTTGAAACCGTAAGGTTAACGGCTTCCAAGTTGTAAGATAAAGTATGGACGTAATTGAGCGAAAAATCATAAGGGAGAGAAGCGAAATCGAAGATTCAAGAATACATTAATATAAAATAAAAAAGAGTGAATACTTTTTTATGATTTAGCTTGCAAAACGTAGTCGACCGTTTTAATGATGAGGCAAGAAATCGGAGATTCATGATTTCAAAATGTATAATAGATAATTGATCATACAAAAAGAAAAGATTTTTGTTTCTTTTGATCTTTCAAAAGAAGAAAACAAACTTCTCGATATACTACTTTACTCGAAATGACGCTTCTCAACTCAATAGGCTATTTATGAGAATCTAAAACGGGCATTCACGGCGGTGTGAGCGTCAGTGAGTTGAATACAACGTAAAATCAAAAGCTGTTTGAGCTTTGATAAAGCGAGTTTTTTTGATATAGTTGTAAAAACGTATACTGACCACGAGAAGTGGAGCTGAGGCATTTTGTTTCTTTTGTGCGGCAAACTGTTAGGTTCACGGCTTCCAAGCTGTAAAATAAAGCATGGACGTAAAAGAAAAAGACTTTGGTTACTGAATCAAAAGTGCATTTAGACCGATTAAAAATGCACCGCAATGAAAGATTTTTATTCGTGCTTTAATATTTTGTTTTAGTAATCATGAACACTCGCCTAAGACCACTCTGTAAAGAATATATAAATCAGAATAGGCTTGTGTGTGGTACTTTTTATCTTTAAAAAGTACAGAGAAAGCGAAAGGAATCCATTAAGTACAATAGAGATTGAGAATAGAATGAGACATTTCAGTCTGCTCAAGATAGCCGTCACTTCGGTTAAGTTTCACATAATAAGTTCTCGACAAGCTCGAACGGACGTGGAGGGAAATCTTAAGGAAGTTAAATATTAAAGTTCTCGACGAGCTCGAACCGACGGATGTTTGATAATTTTGAGACAGTTTGTCATTCCGAGGTACGAGGAATCTCTTCACTCAAGATAACCTTCAGTTCGGTAGCTAACATATTTTTATCCGAACATTTTATTTTTCAAGTCCATATCAGCACCAAGAATTCTAACAACTTCAATGTGTTGGGTACTGATAATTTTGTAGAAAATTATATGTTTATTAGCCGAAAACTTGAAAATTTCAAGACCTATTTCCTCAAAATTTTTTCCAATAGTTGGATTTTCTGCAAGTAATTCGCAATATTCAATTAATTCAAAATAATATTTTTCAGCTTGGAATTCAGACCAAAATTCAAAAGTATACTCATAAATCTTAGAAAGATCCTCAACCGCTTTATTGCTTAATTTGTAATTTGGCATTATTCTTCATTTTTTCCTTTAAAGATTCAAGATGTTTTTTAGCATCAAAATCTTCTGCTATTCCGCTATCAATACCTTCTTGAATTGCATTTTTAAGAATTTGAATTTTATTCTCCTCATCTTCTAATAGTCGTAATCCGGCACGGATTACTTCGCTGGCATTTTTAAATCGTCCTTGCGTAACTTTTGTATCCACAAAATTCTCAAAGTAATCTCCTAAAGAAACTGATGTATTTCGTCCCATCTCTATGGCTTTAATAATTAATACCCTAAAGTTACCAAATTTTGGTAATTTATACAAATTTATTAAAATCTTTAGAACAATCACCACTAACATTATAAGAATGAATATGTGTATCCGTGGTAAATAAATGCTTAATGAATGAACTTCATCAGAATAAAAAAAAAAACTGAAATAACTGGTTAGGAGAATCAAAGCGCCATTGGGTTGGAAGCGCCAGTTAAATTGTTGAAACAAGCGTAAACTAATCGGGGAGCAAAGCGCCGATTCGATATAGTTAGCTTGTAGGACAATATTTAACCGCTTTTAACCCGCGGCAAGAAAAAAGATTTTTGTTTCTTTTGATCTTTCAAAAGAAGAACATAATCTTCTCGATATACTACTTTACTCGAAATGATACTTCTTAACTGAATAAACTATAATTAACAGCTTTCAATCTTTAAAATAATACCTATACTTAATTGTACAAATAACAGAAATAAAGAAAAATAATTTATGCAGTACAATCTATAAAAACAGAAGAAGTTGTATAAACTAGCGGTATGCATTTTTATCAGCTTGTCCCGAGAATCGGGAAGTGTCTATACACTGAGTGAAGGGTAAATCGTTGGGTGGTCAGTGAGCCCGCCGAACTGCGGTGTAGTAGCTTCAAAGGTGCATTTCGACCGATTAAAAATACACCGCAATAAAAGACTTTTGCTTCTTTTAGTCATAAAAGAAGGAGTATTACAATCGTTACATTAGATAGGTAAAAAACACAGAAAACCGCCTGTCGGTATTTTACTACACCTTCATGGTACAATACACTCCTTCATAGTACGGTACACAAAAACAGTTATGCAACTTTGACTTATACAACTTTAAATCTGTTAGTATGAAAAGTTCAAACCACACAATACCCACCGAAATCCACGATTCGTTAAGGCAGTTCATCTTAAACGCTATAAGAATTTCTAATGTTTATATGGTGTTCTATACACCAGTTGTCAACAGCAGCCTTAAACTGCTCACATTGGTTGTAGCTAAAGATACCGATGGAGATACGCTGGCAGGTTTACAAAGCCAGATACAGGTATTGGACGCCTTAACACGGCACGATACTTTGATAAGTGTAAACTACCATACCGTAGCACCGCAGCATTCGCAGTTTCATTTTAGTTTTCTGCAACTGCATTTACAGCCTTGCTTTGTAGTGTATGCCGATCAGCCAAAGCGGTGGAACGGCTTGTTTCAAAATTTTTACAGTAACGATAAACAGAAAGCATCAATGCTTTTTGCAAATCATATCAAGGCTGTGGAGCATCGAGTAAAAGAGGCTGTAGTACTGCTTGTAGAACCATTGGTGAAGCAGCAGTTATATCAGGCGGCTCATGTAGCGTTACTCGAAACCTTTTCCTATTATATCGATGTGCTTAAAAACGTATTGCTTCCCAAGTCGGTACATCAGGATTTTAATGAGTCGGAATTAACCCGCTTTGTGGAGTTGTATTATCCGGAGCTTTCTAAAAATTTAAAACGAATTGCTAAAATAAAAACGGTGTCGTTTAATGATCAGTCACAATATGTAATAGGGCATTCCCACGAAAGTATTATAGAAAAGATAACAACAAGGGTAGTAGAGCTGCAAACGGGTTGCTTTAACAGGTTGAACAGGTTTTACACTAAAAGGCTCGAAAGTCAGGTTCTAGATACTATAAAGCAAGAAACGCTCCTGCTGAAACAGCTGGTCTCTTTTCTAACCAATTGTTATAAGATAGATGCTGTTTATCTGTTAAGCACCAATAGCATCATTAAGGCGGATTCAGACAATACTTATAAATTCAATCTGTTATTGATAGCTCCTGCAATGCGAGTACAGCAACACGATATGCTAACGCACAAAGTATCCCATTATTTCAAAGGAAGGGTAGAGGTATTCTGTGTGATACATACGCTTGATTGGCTGCAAAATAACGGCAACAGGTTTCAATTGTTCTTAAAAGAATTCGTCATACCTCAAAATTTACGGTATCTGAGAAACAACCTTACCATTAACGAAAACGTGCTTCAAAGTACCAGCACGGCTGATATAAAGAAATTACAAAAGCAGTATTGGAATGAACGTCTTACGTATGTTTCTCCTTGGTTTATCGCATTTCAACAGGAAAATTTAGTCTACAAGTCCGGACATATATTACTTCTTAAAAGTATGTTCCAGCATTTGGTACTCGGGCTTTTACATAAGAAAGTGCAGTACGTACCCGCTATGTACAGTTGCCGATACCTTATGCAGTTATTGGAAGCCTTCTTACCCGAAATTTTTAAAGTATGTGTGCATACTGATGATGTAAAGGAAATTCTTGATCTGTTAAATACCTCGATGTATTTTTATCCCAGATGCGATGGCGGACTGCCGGAACATGATCAGTTGGTTTTTACGAAAACCTTGTGTTTGTGCGAAAAGTTGTACAATCACGCCGCAACGTAGCTGTTCATTGGGGGGAGGAATGCTTAGGGGATAATTAAAACAAACCTTATGATCAATAAACCGACTATTAATTTTAAAATATAGAAATGATGGAAACAAAAAAAGAATTTTTCAAAAAGGTAGATTTTACTAAAAAATTACAAAACGGACTGACAACACTGGTTAGTCAGAAGTTACTTTGCATCGCATGGTATGGCAATGCGGTCAGCAATAAAAAAATAAAAATACTGTGGCTCTATGTAAAAAACAAAAAGGAAGCCGCTGCTGTTTTTTCTGATCAAAACAGGGCAGTATTTTTTGCAGATGAAGAAGTGCTGGTAGTATTGTTGGACGAAGATGATGTAACAAAACATAAAAAGCTCAACAGTCCCTTTATACATTTAAACCTGAGCAAAGCGGAAGTAATGTATACCGATGATGAAACCGCAATGCTTTCGGACTATTACTTCTGGGAACACTTCAAAAAATTTAAGGAACGGTATATTGAAAGACAACAGCTGTTAAAATCGTATACCGATGATTTTATAAAAGATGAATTAGAAGGAAGCTGTTACCTGTTCCTTAAAGGTTACGAAAAAGAATTGGAAACATTGGAGCTTTTATTTCTGGGTGCTGTAAATGTTAAAGGCAGCTTAACAGAGCGCTTACTCATTATTGAAAAAATATGCCCATTATTAAAATCGGTCTTTGTTAAACAAGGCAGCGATACTTTTTATCTGCTTGAACAGCAAAGCCTTTCAGACGCTGGAATTTATGATGATTGGGGAAAAGCACTGAAAAAAGCACAAAAGAAGATAAAGAAAATCATACTGCAGATATTTGAGGAGTTGGATAAGAACAAACAAATAGTCAGTCTGCAACAACAAGATACAGTTCCATTTAAATATTCAGATCATTTAAAACAGCTGCAAAGTAGCGAGGAGGTCGAAGAAATATTCCTGTTCCACGAAACAGTGAGCTATTTGGGTAACAAAACGGTGCGCTGCTTCTATCTGTTGTTGATTACGAAAGAAAAAGTTTCAAAACCACTGCAGGAAATCATCAGGGAAATTGAAACGGCAGATGATGAGGTGCAGTTCGCAATAATTGCCCACAACCGTTTTTATATACAGTATAATGTATATGTACAGCAGGGCTTTTATAAAAAGGTGTGTAAATCCGGCAACAGAATTCATACTTCGGGATATCAACCTGCCATCCATTGGCGCAATAACTGGTATTCTGATTATCATGAGAATTTGTTCGAAATTAAGTACTCAACGAAAAACATTGCAAATTTTGTAGATAATACTATACTCGTAACAGAAGATTATTTAGAAATACCATCAAAGAAATTGCGAGAATGCTTCGTATGCACGTTGCAAATATATATTCTGTATTATTTGGATTACGTACCTAACTCTAAAAATATAAACACCTTGTTGCAGTTGGTACGGTATGCCGGTATAACAAATGAAGAATTTGAACAACTGGTACAAAACATCAAACCGCTACTTTTTAATGATGAGGTAGACAGAAATAAAGTAAGGGAAAAAAATATTAGATTGCAAGGGCAGATGCTGCAAAATTTGCAGTCCTTTTTCAGAATAATAAATTTATCACAAGCCGAGATCGAATAATTACACCAATTATATAATGATTGCTATTTCAATGAAAACAGTAGGTTTTGTATGAAGTAGCAATCATTTTTTAGAATGGTAAAGGTTCAAACTATATGTAACCGCACTAATAAAAGCTAATACGAAACAAAACAGCCTTTTTGAAGATCATTTGTGATGTTTGTTATACATATAAAACCCTGCCCACAAAAGGTTGTTCGTGAATTTCAAAGATATCATTTTTAGCTTTGGTTACTACGTTTATTTCTTCGTACGAACCATCGGGTTGTAAAGCTTCTACACCAAATTTTCTGTTTTCAGCACCATTGCACTGCATGGTGAATACAAAACCTGTCAGCGTTTCTTTAAAATCTTGTTCTGTGAATGTTACGGTGTTCATCTTGTTCTACTTTTTTAAAATGTTGTAATTAATTAATCAAGTGATTGTTTTGATTGTTTTAGTTTAAGTTCTATTTTGTTGCTTGCATTACCGTCAGTAGTTTTTTGAAACGGAGCAGCATCATCAACTGTAATGTCTGGCTCGTAAAATAAATCGAAAGAATAGACTCCGGCATCTAAAATAGCTTCGTGCGGTTCGTATGTCACTTCACATTCTTGTTTTAGAGAATTTAGTTCACTAAAAATAATGCCTTTCTGTACTTGATTTTGTCCTACAGCAGAAAGTTCAACATAAACATCAGACTGTGGTTTTTCTGTATTGTCATTACTGTGATTCATAGCTTTTAAATTTTGAATAGGTAAAATGTATATAAATACTTACAAAAAACAGACCTAATTTAAGTAAAGGTCATTCTTTAATGATATCGTCTAAAGAGGTATGCTTGCTTAAAAAGTCAGATTTTTTCACAACCGTCATTTCTCCATTCAATTCCATTACCACCGCACGGACATCTTCAATACGTTCTATGCGGTATTGCCGTATTTCTGAGTAGATTTCTTCTTCTATAATCAGTTCTTTCTTCATGGCTTCTTTTAAAAATTCACCATTATAAAACAAAAGGGTAGGTGTGGAATTGATGGCTTTTTCCATGGTTTCTGATTTTTTTGCAAGAAATGCCAACAGATATTGAAGCGCAATAATAACCGTTAGTGCAGTGAGCCCTTCAGTTACCGTTACTTTTAATAAAATCATTGACGATAAAGTTGAACCAAGTGTTACCGAGACTACAAAATCAAAAGCGTTCAATTTGGCAAGGGTTCTTTTACCCGAAATCCGAATGAACAGAAATAAGGTGATGTACGATACCGTTGCGCAAATTAGTATATGATACAGGCTTTCCCAGTCTTTAAAAAATAAGTCTTTCATAATATTTGTTTACATTATTATTACACAAAATAAGCACCCGAAGGTGCTTTTATTATCGCTGAACCATACTGCTTGTATTGTTACTTTGCCTGCCGTTTAAATAATGAATGGCGGCTACAATAAGTAACGGACTCAGTATTGAAATGGCTGCTATTGCTAAAAGGGTATTCTTTTTCATGAGTCATTATTTTAAAGTTAAACATGTGGTGTTACTTTGAAAGGATTAAACGCATTGATACCATCGATTAATTTTTCGCGATCGTTAGAATCATACCATCTTTTGGTATTTCTGTCGAAGAATGACAAAACAGTCATGTAAACATTGTTGATTTTCCAATTTACAACGTACAGACCAGATTCCTCTGGCTGACTTTCCGGGTATTTTATCCATCGTGCTATTTTCATAAGTTTATGGTTTACAATTGTGAAGCATCCATATTAATGCACCCGGTTGCTACATCTGTTAAGATTTTATCGGCTTCACATTCTTCTGCCAATGTTTGCTGCAATAATTTTGCTGCATCATTCTCTCCCAAAACTTTTGCAAAGGCAAAAAGAGTTCCGTAAGTTGCCATTTCATAATGCTCAATCTTTTGTGAAGCTGCTATAATTGCTGCATCACGCACCGGTCCGTAAGCGGTTTCTTCTAGCATATTGTCGCCTTCTTTTAAAAGTCCGGCAAGTGCTTCGCATTTTTTACCTACGGCTTTTTCATTCAAAAGCTGAAAAATCTGCTCTAAACGAACTACCTGATTTTCGGTCATGGCATGATGATCCGAAATACTTGACTGCAATTTCGGCGATGAAGCATTGGCAACCATTTTTGGCAGTGCTTTTACCAAAGCTTGTTCTGCCCAGTAAATATCTTTCAAAGCATCTATAAATAATTCTTTAAGGTTGGTTGATGCGTTTTCTGCTGCTTCAACAACAGCTTCCTTATTGTTATTTATAGGGGCTGCTGTACTGTTTTGTTTTTCGTTATTTTTCATAATTTATTGGTTTATTTGTTCGTTCCTAATATTTCTTCGCGTTTCCAGAATCGGTGCATTTTAACGGCATCAATAAAGGCTGTTTCAAATGAATTTTTATGGGTATGACTGTTGGTTATAATTCCGCCGTCTTTCAAATCATCGCCTTTAGCCATAAACTGCGGTGCAGATAGCAAATCAATACCGTCGCCGTCTGTTCCGATAATTTTACAGTGTCTGTAGGCATCATTTAAAAATTCCATGACATCGGGATCTGATGCTAATCCTGCCTGATTTTCCCCATCGGGAATAAAAACGGCATCAAAAAGTACCGATGACGAAGTGAAAAAACTAAATTTCACTGCAATTTCTCCTCCTTCTTTGGTTGATACAAATCCAAGGTTCGGACCAATAATACATGCTTCGGCATCTTCTGCTACCAATGCTTTCTTCATTTTCATAACCGAGGCCTCACTTACCCCATGATTACATATAAAAGCAATTTTGCGTGATGCAATGGTTGGTTTTACCGTAGGATTTTTAATCATACTCAACGCATCGGACGTTACAATATTTTTTGAAATTTCTGTCGGCTCGTTACCACCAACTTTGTCTGCACCCACACCATGGTTCATTGGTTGTTCGGGTTGTGCAGGAACTTTTGCTCCCAAGCCTTCTGCAACCTTTTCTGCCAATTCACGATTTATTTTTGATAATAAGCCCAACATACGCACGCGGATTGCAGTTGTTTCTACTTTTCCAAGTTCAAAACGTAATGCTTTAACCATGTGCTGTTGCTCGATAGTTGTCTGACTTTCGTAAAACATGCGTGCCTGACTGAAATGATCGTTAAAGCTGTTGCTTCTTGCACGAACTTTATGCGCATCAACACGTTCGTTAAAACTGGTAAATCCGCCTTCTGCAATCATTGCCTGATAAGGGCAACCGCCACCTAACGAATTTGGATGATAGCTTACCCGACCTTTGTTTATTTCTTGTCGCATGTGCCCGTCGCGCTGGTTGTTATGCGTTGGCGAGATACTGCGGTTGATAGGGATTTCATGAAAATTAGGACTTCCTAATCTGGAAAGTTGCGTATCTGTATAAGAAAACAATCTGCCTTGAAGCAGTGGATCGTTGGTGAAATCGATTCCTGGAACGATATGTCCTGGATGAAAAGCTACTTGTTCTGTTTCTGCAAAGAAATTATCCGGATTTTTATTCAAAACCATACGTCCTACAATAGTAATAGGAACCACTTCTTCGGGAACTATTTTGGTTGGATCTAATAGGTCAAAATCGAATTTATGTTCGTCTGCCTCCGGAATAATCTGTAATCCTAGTTCCCATTCAGGAAAATTGCCTGATTCTATAGCTTCCCACAAATCCTGACGGTGAAAATCGGGATTATTTCCTGATATTTTCTGCGCTTCGTCCCAAACAACGGCATGCGTTCCCAATTTCGGTTTCCAATGGATCTTTACAAAATGCGATTCATTCTCTGCATTTATAAATCTGAAGGTGTGCACGCCAAAACCTTCCTGCATGCGGTAACTGCGCGGAATGGCACGGTCGCTCATCAACCACATAATCATGTGCATAGATTCGGGCATCAGCGAAATAAAATCCCAAAAGGTATCGTGTGCCGATGCAGCCTGTGGAATTTCATTGTGTGGCTCTGGTTTCACTGCGTGAACTAAATCTGGGAATTTAGCAGCATCCTGTATAAAAAATACGGGCATATTGTTGCCTACAAAATCATAAATACCTTCTTCTGTATAAAATTTTACCGAGAAACCGCGAACATCTCTTGCTAAATCGGTAGATCCTCTTGATCCGGCTACGGTAGAAAATCGAGTAAAGATTGGAGTTCGTTGCCCTGCTTTTTGTAGAAATGCAGCTTTTGTAAACTGCGGAATTGGGTTAGTAACTTCAAAGAAACCGTGAGCTCCCGATCCTCTTGCATGTACAATTCGCTCTGGAATTCGCTCGTGATCAAAATGGGTGATTTTTTCTCGTAGGATAAAATCTTCTAAAAGGGAAGGACCTCTTTCACCGCTTTTCAGAGAATTATTGTCATCGTTGACTTTTACTCCCTGATTGGTTGTTAGAAATTTATTGGTTCCGTCTGATTTGTTTATCGACAAATCGTCTTGCTTGTCTTCTTGTCGATTTGGTTTGTTAGTGTTGTTTTCTTTCATTGCAATTTATGTTTGTTTTGTTAATTAGTCAGGTTGTTACTATTTAAATATTCAAACAATATTCCAATACTATTTAAGTTAGAACCTATAAGGAATTATTAAAGAGAAGATGAATTTTTTTCACAAATAAGTGTGGTTTTAATATACATTTTGTGAACTATTTTCATTATAATTTTTTATGATAATATTGTTTTTATTATTTTTTTAATTTGATTAATATTATTAATATTTCTATGTTTTAACTTATTTATGTTGATTATTTCTTTTGTGATTGAATTTCCTCCATGGCTTTTTACAATTTTAACTTTTATAGCGAAAGATGATATTTTATTTAAATTTTTTGTTGTAAGCATTTGATAATTAACTGAATATACACAATTGTTAAAATGTAGATAACCAAAATTTAACTATGGTCATATAATAATCACTTCGGAAAATTTAAAAAAGCATCTAATGAGTAATATTCAATTGGTTTCAATTTTGCTTATCAAAATAGAGTACGCTGTAAATATCCTTATACATTAATAAATCCACTAAAATGCTATTTGTCTCACTAAATACAAAAGTTATGGATACAGATAAATCAATCAGTGTAAATAACGCCGGTTTTAATGATGCCCCACATAAAGAACCCGATTACCTTTCAGGCAAAGTGATCGACGGTTTAAACGGGAAACTGTTTAACACGGGTAAGGGTAGTTATGAATCAACTTATAAGAGTCAGGAACAGGATTTAAATTGTGACAATTGGATTAATTAGGATATCAAACACAAAATCTTATGGAAAATGATGATTTTAATGCTATTCCCGCACAAATAAAAAAATGGATACCGTTACAGAATAAAGGGAAGTACAGTGATACATACAGCAGTTTGGAAATTAAAGAACTAAACAATCCGGATATTGCTTATAAGAGTATTAGACACCGCTTGCTTGATGTTAACAATTGGGCACATTATGCAACGTTGACAAATGCCGAATTTATATTGTTGGATAACAACGGAAAGAACTTGGAAGGATTGGCTGCCGAAGGTTGTTTTATGAAAGTACGATTTTATCGGTTGCAGAAAATTATTTCTGCACGGCATGATTTCGTTTTAGTAAAAAGTATAATTACGGTACCTGATATTTTTGGTGATGCTGTTGTTATGCAATTGATACCTGCACATAATCCTGCAAAACCGGGATCAGAAATTGAACATTTTTTTACTGCAGAGGCATCTAATACATTGGTACTTTACCGCGATGCTGTAAAGATCCATCTATCTGTTCATGGAAGAAACGAACTGCCGAATTTTAAGGTAACAAAAACAGCTAAAAAAATTAGAAATATGGTGTTTGCTGTTTTAGGTATTTTGGCTGTGAGTAAGGTGCAGTGGAAATCGCTTGCACACGGATTGTTGAACTATAACGAGAAATTATTATGAAAGAAACCTATGTTTTATTGTACGACGGCGAATGCGGATTTTGTAATTTCTGGGTAAACTGGGTAATGCAAAATGATCGCAAAGGTATTTTCAACTTCGCATCGTTGCAGGGTAATTTCGGACAGAATTTCCTTACAAATAAAAGCTTACCGCTAAAAAGATTCAATACCCTTTATTTAATACGACCAGATGGTACGGTTGATGAAAAATCTGATGCGGTTATAAAAATCTGTAGTCTACTAGGCTGTTGGTATAAACTGGGAGTTGTATTTAAGATAGTTCCAAAATTTCTTCGTGATAAAATATACGATGTTGTTGCAAAAAACCGACGCAAACTAGCATCAGGTAACTGCCCGTTACCAACCAAAGAACAACGCAAGAAGTTTATCAATTAAAAATCAAAATTTCATTAAATATATCGAACACATTATTATTAATTAAAATAATTGAGCTATGAAAAATGTACAAAAGAAAGATGCAGCAAAATCGGAAAACGGAACAATGGTAAAACCGAAAAGTTCTGCTGCCGAAGGATTACGAGAACTGTTTGTTGACGAGTTGAAAGACATTATTTATGCCGAACGAGCACTTTTAAAAGCACTTCCTAAAATGGCTAACAACAGTAGTAGTATCAAACTTAAAAAAGCAATTGAAAAACATGTAACTGTTACCGAAAAACAAGTGGAACGTTTAAAGGAAATATTTGATATTTTAGGCGAATCAGACCGAGGTAAGAAATGTGATGCAATGGAAGGGTTGATTAAAGAAGGTGACAGTATTCTGGAAGAAACCGAACCGGGACCTGTACGTGATGCTGCCATAATTTCTGCTTCTCAAAAAATCGAACATTACGAAATTGCATCGTACGGAACATTGGTTGCTTTTGCTAAAACTTTAGGTGAAGATAAAGTAGCAACTTTATTGGAAGAAACCTTGAACGAAGAAAAAGATGCCGATGTAACGCTTACCAAAGCAGCTTATAACGACATTAATTTTGATGCTGTTGAAGAAAATTAATATTTACGGTATTTGATTTTCATAAAACCATCCTTGTTACAGGATGGTTTTATTTTATTCCTATAAACGTTGTAGAAGCACTATCGCTTTCTTAAGTTTTGTAATTCTGTTTCTACCTCCTTGTAAACTTTTTCATATAAGTGTTTATCGCCTTTTGTTGCTACTTTTAAAATCATCATACATTCATTAAGAAACCGTGGTGCAAAATTTGGGTCGGATGCTGCTATTTCTTTACAATTGTCTAAAATATCTGCATATTTAATTGTTTGCGAATCGGCACTTGTTTGTGCAATACGTAAGGTTTCTTTTTCCTTTCGCTGTTTCCTGTTTAAATGCGGATACGCTTCTTTTATATATACATCTGTAAGCTTCACTACAAGTTCAAGAGTTTGCTTGGCAACCTCGTTATCCATTACTGTTTCTAAAAAAGAAAAAAGTTCCTCTTCGGTAACAGGCGTATCTTCCAGAACATCATGAAGCAGTGCAGCAGCCAGTATTTGAATCTTATTAGTATATGCTGAACAGGTTTCCATAACCCGTATGGGATGCACAATATACCGTTCATCGCTGTACTTGCGTTTCTGTTCACCATGAGCAATATCTGCAAATTGCAGTATTTTATAAAGCGTATCATCCATAATATGATTGTTTTTTGATATATTTAAAGTACAAAAAAGCGGATGTTCTACACCCGCTTCAAAAATTGTTAGAAAATGAAACGCTTTATTTTTTGTCTTTCGTTTCTTTTTCGTTCGATGTAATATCGTCACCTTTTACTTTTTGTTCTTCGTGCACCCGGCTGTCCAAATTATCTTTATTGTCCGGTCTGTTATCTTGCGATTTTTTAACTGGGTCTGTGTTGTTTTTCTGTTGATCTTTCATAACATAAATATTTAGGTTAAACTTATCTTCAGATTGATAAAACACACACTCATTGACCGACCAAAGCAATGAGTGTGCAAAATTCTGTTATTCAAAACTGATAATATAAATCCAATAGTTGTGCCGTGATACTGTATAAAAGGATATTTTTTTACCAATACTGTTATGGACCTTGATATTTATTGTTGGTTATAAAATCATAAAGATAATTACTGATTTTCAATCGTTTAAAAGTTCTACATTTTGTGAAAAATTTCACATATTAGATGTGAAAATTAATTCACTTAAACTTCTTTTCAAAAAAAGAAACATTTTTTCAAAAGTTTGATTTGCAGGAGATAATTTATAATATGTCCATTTATGTGTTGAATAAATTGGACTTAATTAAAGGATAAAACTGTATGGTTTACTATTTGCTTTTTTATAAATAATAAATAAAGAAAACATGGAGAAAAAGACTTTTTTTAAAACAGCATTCGGAATTCTTAAAGAAACCGTGAATACTTTCTTAGATAATAAGGGATTAAAGCTCAGTGCATCCTTGGCATATTATACTTTGTTTTCAATGGCTCCACTGTTGCTGTTGGTAATTTCATTGGCAGGGGCTTTTTTTGGAAGGGAAGCGATTGAAGGCAGTGTATTCGGAGAATTAAACGGATTGGTTGGAAATGAGGCGGCTGCGCAGATACAGCAGATCATTAAAAATATGGAACTTTCGGGTAGTACCACCTTATCTTTGGTAATTGGTGCTGTAAGTTTGATAATTGGTGCTACTACTGTTTTCGGAGATATTCAGGATTCTGTAAATAAAATATGGAGCGTAAAGGCAAAACCAGAGAAAGGATGGCTTAAATTGGTTAAAGACCGTTTACTTTCTGGCTCTATCATCATCGGACTTGGTTTTTTATTGATAGTAGCTTTGGTAGTAAATGGTGCTGTTTCGGCTTTTGATTACCTGTTGAAGGGATGGTTGCCCGATTTTTCAGTTATTCTTTTAACCGCACTTACTGCGTTGGTAAATTTCTTAGTATTGACACTTTTATTTGGTATAATTTATAAGGTTTTGCCCGATGCTAAAATCAAATGGCGCGATGTAAGGGCAGGTGCATTGTTTACGGCGGCACTCTTTATGCTAGGCAGATATGTCATCGGGATCTATATCGATAAAGCCGATGTAGGATCACCTTATGGCGCGGCAGGTTCGCTTATTATTATCTTAATTTGGGTATATTATTCTGCGGTAATCTTATACATAAGTACTTCGTTCACTAAAGTATATGCTGCTGCAAAAGGCGAAAACATCAAGCCGTCTGATCATGCGGTCTATGTAGAAGAAAAAGAGGTGGAAAGCGAGAACGAATCGGTATTGAAAGATGTTGACCAGCAGAAAGAACTATAAAAAGCATCTTGACTTTTACTTAAGTATTTTAATATTCTTTTTTTTTGTTTTACAGAAATAGATCCCTAAATAAAAGTATTGAGAACTTCAGCTAAAGCACAAAACCTTTAGCAAAGAAAACTTTTATTAAAATCAAGAAGAAGATTATTATGTGTGTTCTATGGGTCAAAAAATGCACAAAACCCATGAAAGCACAAAAAAGCCAATGGAAACCGAAATATAGAAATAATTTTAGACGATATTTGTTAAAAGGAAACCAAAAAAACCGAGTTAGACTTTAAATTAATAGCTTTACCGCACAACTTAAGAAAGAAAATTGCTGTATAAGGGCAATTTTATGCATGAAACAAAGAATTTTTAGAAGCCGGTAAAAATCGATTGTCTGGAGATATAAGCCGTTAGGCTACCAGTGACGAGATTTTAGATCTAAAGAAAGAAAAACGCCCGCTTAAAAGAAATGGTTACCGATTTGGTTTTACGCTACGCTATTGTTAAAAAAAGTTCGGAAATGCTCTATTAATCAAACAGTACAAAAGCTATATGAGATTATCGGTACCGCATTTGGCAAACGCTTTGGTACACCATAACAGTCGTTTTCAAAAATTTGGACGCGATGCCATTGTTCGTTTATGTGAAAAGAAAGAATTTAAAGACCACTTTAAAAAATTGATTCCGTATTTGCCACAAGACGAACACGACGCCTTGAAAAAGTTAATGGAAGAGATATAATTTTTAAAGAATAAAAAAAAATGGTATTAAAAAAAGCTAAAATTTATTTTAGCTTTTTTTTTGTTTTATTTAACATTTTGTTAATTTTTTTATTATATTTACAATATTAACAAGTTTAAAAACAACGAATTATGAAAAAATTTACCAAAATTTTGTGGGGGGGGTAATTGCGCTAACTCTTACAGCATGTACAACAGACAGCGTTTTTTACGACGTAGATAACCCAAACAACAGTTCCCAAACAGCTAATGGAAACAATGGTGGTATGACAACTAATAGTTACACTGGAGATGCTGCAAATCCAGATGGTTACGGATCTCATTGGGACATCTTTAGACATGTAGAAATGTATTACCATTACGAAAATACAACCGAATATTCAGGTACGCCGGCAACACGTCTAGAATTTGTAGTTACACCTTATATTGGGCTGGCTTATTCTGATAATGATGTGAACGACGATACATTTTTTGATATGAGTTCATCTTTACCTGAAGGAGATTTTATCAATATGGCTAGTCAATATCCCAATATGTTTTTACCTACCGACAATGAAATCGGTAATTTTGTTCCAGCAAACCCCATAACGATATCAGGATTGGCTACACCACTTTGGGGTAATACTGCACTTAGGGTGTTTTCTTTAGATCATTGCCACGTTATTGGTCCTTTAGCACCTGTATATCATAATCCTAACGGTATATTTTTTGATATTTCCTCACCACCTGTACCTTATCAAACATCTACTACTTTGGAACAAGATTTTTTGTCTAAATACGGTAAAGTGTTCTTTTATTATTGGGAAGCCAGAGACCCTGCAACATTTGCAGTAATTCACAGTGGTTACGTTACACCCTATTGCGATACAAACAGAGCAACATATTGGCAAGATACCAATGTACCAGCATCAAACTTGCCAGGTATAGCGTCTGGTACTGCAAGATTATATGAAAATATTCGTTGTAATGATACAAATAATCCTTCTCATGAACTTGTTTTAGAAACCGATACGTACCCGTCTGAAACAGTATTTACGCATCCTGGAACTGGAGAAGAATACAGAGTAAGTATAGAAACTTTTAGAAGTGGTTATTATCCTTATGGTCCTGGTGTTGGCGGTATTAGTATGGGTGGTACCATTTCAACCCTAAAACTAGAATTAAATTAATATACAAAAACAATGAAAAAAATAGCCAAACATTTCACTATCTTGTATGTGTTTTTTATGAGTTTTACAACACAAGCACAAACTTTTTTTACCGAAGATTTTAACAGCTACCCCATAGGGCATTTAAATACCAACTATGATAACACCACCCCAGGACATGGGGGGTGGTTGGTATCACGTAATCTTAGTAGTTTAGCAACGGGAATGATTACTGCAGAGGCGGGTAAAGGCAATGTGTTAACAATCACTACAAATTCAACCACATCTGATGGTTGTGGTTTCACGCAAGAAGAGGGCTTTTTAAATACTTTGTGGAACAACCGTACCCCGGGTAACAACATCTTTAAATTTGAATATGAGTTTTATGGGGGGGGGACTTTTAATTTTGGAGGAAATGTAAAAATTTCTTACAAAGCGGGTAGTTCAACTTTAACTAATATTGCCTTTCAGTCAATGTCAAATTTAAATCGTATATTGGGTGGCTATTTAGAAAACACTAGCAGTAAATCAATTACTTTAAAAAGTTACACCGCCTCAACTTTTCCGTACAATATGTGGATAAAGGCAGAAATGTTTGTAGATTTCAATGCCAATAATGTGTATTTTTACATACCCATATTAAACCTACAAGCAACAGCACCCTTTAATCATAATTATATACCTGGAAATTTATATTTTGGCGCAGGAAATTTAAATACAACTTCTACAGTTAAAATAGATAATATTAAAGTTTCGGGTTTAAAAACCTTGCCGCCTTATATATTAAGTGCCAACGAGCAGTTGGCTGCAAAATTTAATATGTACCCCAACCCGGCTACTAATGTGGTTAACATAACCAACGCTGAAAATATGTTGGTGCAACAGGTTACAGTTTATGATATTGCAGGTAAACAATTAAGCACCCAAAGTTTTAATAACCAAACAGAAATACAGTTAAATGTAGAAAATCTGGCTAGTGGTACGTATATGCTATACCTACAAACAACAGAGGGTATTGCAGTTAAAAAGTTGGTTAAAAAATAAAATAAATTATATCACAATAAAAAAGCGTTTCAAATTTTGAAACGCTTTTTGTTTTTACTTTAATTTTTCTTTTAAATACAAACCTGTAATTGATTTTTTGTTTTTAACAATTTCTTCTGGGGTGCCGGTTGCAACAACGTTCCCACCGTTTTTACCGCCATCGGGACCAATGTCAATAACATAATCAGCACATTTAATCATGTCTAAATTATGTTCAATAACAATGATGGAATGTCCTTTTTCAATTAATGCCTGAAACGATTGCAATAATTTCTGAATATCGTGAAAATGCAAACCGGTTGTAGGTTCGTCAAAAATAAATAAAGCCCGTTCCTTTACAGCTCCTTTACCTAAAAATGTTGCCAGTTTTACACGTTGTGCTTCACCACCCGAAAGGGTAGATGATGATTGTCCCAAAGCAACGTATCCTAAACCTACATCTTGCAAAGGCTGAATTTTCTGTACAATTTTATCCTGTTTGTGTTTTGTAAAAAACTCCATTGATTCATCAACCGTCAAATTCAAAACATCAAAAATATTCTTGCCTTCAAAATTCACTTCTAAAATTTCCTTTTTAAAGCGTTTTCCTTTGCAGGTTTCGCATTCTAAATGCACATCTGCCATAAACTGCATTTCAATGGTAACCACGCCATCGCCTTTACAAACTTCGCAACGACCACCTTCCACATTAAAAGAAAAATGCTTTGGCTGATAATTTCGCATTTTAGAAAGCTGTTGTTTCGCAAATAAATCACGAATATCGTCGTACGCTTTTATATAAGATATCGGGTTAGATCTCGAACTTTTTCCAATTGGGTTTTGATCTACATATTCAATATGTTTGATGTGCGAAAATGATCCGGTAATTTCATTAAATTGTCCAGGTTTTTCGCTGGCTCCTGTCAAATGTTTTTCTAATGCAGGATACAGAATTTTTTTAACCAAGGTTGATTTTCCACTGCCCGAAACACCGCTAACCATAGTTAAACAATCTAACGGAAAAACAACATCTATGTTTTGAAGGTTGTTTTCGCGGGCACCTTTAACTTCGATATAATTTTTTACAGGTCTGCGTTTTTTAGGAACTTCAATATGTAAATCGCCGTTTAAGTATTTTGCAGTTAATGTATCGGCTTTTAAAATCTCTTTAAAAGTTCCCTGTGCCATTAACTTTCCGCCTAAAACTCCTGCTTCCGGACCAATATCTATAATCTGATCGGCAGCTTTCATTACATCTTCATCGTGTTCTACAATAATCACGGTATTTCCTAAATCGCGAAGGTCTTTTAAAACTTCGATCAATTTTTCAGAATCGCGCGAATGCAGACCAATACTAGGTTCATCTAAAATATACATAGATCCAACCAAACTACTGCCTAATGATGTTGCCAAATTTATACGTTGCGATTCGCCGCCCGAAAGGGTAGAAGACCTGCGGTTTATAGTTAAATAATCCAAACCAACATCGCTTAAAAACTGCAAACGGTTGTTAATTTCTAACAGCAATCTTTTGGCAACTTTACTTTCAAATTCGTTCAACTGAATGGTTTTAAAGAAATCGCGCAGTTCGTTAATTGGTAAATCAACTAAATCTGAAATGGTTCTATTGGCAACTTTTACATAATTTGCTTCTGGTCGCAAACGCTTACCGTTACAAACATTACATTTGGTTTTACCTCGATAGCGTGACAATAACACACGGTTTTGTATTTTGTAATTATTCGCTTCAAGATCTTTAAAAAAGTAATTAAGCCCGGTGAAATAACTGTTTCCTTCCCAAACCAACTGTTTTTGCTCGTATGTTAATTCGTAAAAAGGTTTGTGAATAGGAAAATCGAACTTATGTGAATTATTAACCAACTGATCGCGGTACCACGACATACTTTCGCCACGCCACGGATAAACAGCGTTTTCGTATACTGACAAAGCAGTGTTTGGAATAACCAAATCTTCGTCGATACCAATAGTTGTTCCAAAACCATCGCATTTTGGACAAGCTCCGTATGGATTATTAAAACTAAATAAGTGAATGTTAGGTTCTAAAAAAGTAATTCCGTCTAATTCAAATTTATTATTGAATTCTAACTGATTTCCCGTACCTAATTCATACAAATGCAAAACGCCTTTTCCTTCGAAAAACGCCGTATCAACAGCATCGGACAATCTATTGTAGAAATCTTCTTCATGACGAACAACCAAACGATCAATAATCAGCTGAATATCTTCTGCTTTTATTTTTTTCGATGCAAATTCTTCAACAAATTCATCAATTCTTTTGGTTTCATTCTTATAAAAAAGTCGTGAAAAACCTTGTTGTAACGCAATTTTTAACTGATCAATGATAGATCGTTCCTTAATTTCGTAAACAGGAGCAAGCAATAACCATTTAGATTCTTCGTCGAAGCTTTTTACGGTATCAATAACATCGGTTACTGTATGTTTTTTAACTTCGTTGCCTGAAATCGGCGAAAAAGTTTTGCCGATACGGGCATACAATAATTTTAAGTAATCGTAAATTTCTGTAGATGTACCAACGGTTGAGCGTGCATTGGTTGTGTTAACTTTTTGTTCAATAGCAACAGCAGGCGCAATACCTTTAATATATTCGACTTTTGGTTTGTTGATTCTACCTAAAAACTGACGTGCGTACGATGATAAACTTTCAACATAACGGCGCTGTCCTTCGGCATACAAAGTGTCAAAAGCCAAACTTGATTTGCCAGAACCCGACAAACCTGTTATAACTACCATTTTATTTCGGGGAATAACCACATCTAAATTTTTTAAATTATGAAGATGCGCTCCCTTAATAATGATATTCTGTTTTGGATCGATTTTAGAAAAATCTATTTTTTTCATTTTTGTAAAATAACTACAAAATTACAAATTTTTAAACGAAGAAGTTTTATAGCTAAGCGACAATTAATTTAAAAAAAAGTGAATATTTTTTTTAAGTTTTTTTTAAGAAACGATTATTTTTATATATTTGTTTAAATAAACTTTAAAACAAAAGCCTATTACGTATCTATACTTATAGTAAAAACCTAAAAACATAAGTTAAGATGGCAAATGAAATTTTGTCAGACGCAGTGTTGGTAAGCCAATATGCATCTGGAAATGAATGGGCTTTGGCGCAATTAATTGAGCGTCACAAATCACGTATATACAGTTTTATCTTCTCTAAAGTAAAAGACAGAGATTTATCGGACGATATTTTTCAGGAAACTTTTATTAAAGTAATTAACACCATAAAAAAACAGAATTACAATGAAGAAGGTAAATTTTTGCCTTGGGTGATGCGTATTTCTCATAATTTAATTATTGATCATTTTAGAAAACAATCTAAAGTGAAATTTCAACGCGATCAGGAAGAATATTCGGTTTTCAGCAAAATGATTGATTCTGAAATGAATATTGAAAACAGTTTGATCGCCGGACAGATTGAAGATGATTTACATACGTTGATTCAAAAATTACCTACAGATCAGCAGGAAATTATTCGTTTACGCCTGTACGACGATTTAACTTTTAAAGAAATTGCGGAATTAAACCAGATAAGCATAAACACCGCTTTAGGCAGAATGCGCTATGCGATTGTTAATTTGCGTAAAATGATCGATAAAAATCAAATTATTTTAAACGACTAACAATAATTTTATTTACTGTTGCGTTATATCATAAAATGAAACCTATTCTATGATAAAAAATTACAAAAACAACAGTAAACCACAAACAAACCTTTTGCCAAAACAAAGTACTGTAAACTTTATTCTTAACTATTCAAAAAGTACAGTTGTTTTAAAGAAAGGATCAATAAATTTCATAACTTTTCAAAACTAAAAAGGAACTTGTAAAAAGTTCCTTTTTTATTGTTTATTGATTTTCAAAAGTTCATTAATCAATGATTTTTTCCCTATTTTTTGGGTAATAATGTCTTTTTCCAGTTTCCATCCACGAGCAGGCGAATATTCACGTCCGTACCAAATCATTTGTAAATGTAACTTGTTCCATAAATCAATTGGAAAAATTCTTTTAGCATCATTTTCGGTTTGTACTACATTTTTACCCGAACTTAAATTCCAACGATACATTAAGCGGTGAATGTGTGTATCAACAGGAAAAGCAGGAACGTTAAAAGCTTGCGACATTACAACCGAAGCCGTTTTATGACCAACAGCTGGTAACAATTCCAAAGCATTTATATCTGCAGGAACTTCACCGTTATATTGATCGATCAAAATTTTGCTTAAACCGTAAATTCCTTTCGATTTCATTGGCGACAAACCACATGGACGAATAATATCTGCGATATCTTCAATAGTTAGTTTAACCATATCATACGGATTATCTGCTATTGCAAATAGTTTCGGCGTAATTTGGTTCACGCGAACATCGGTACACTGCGCAGAAAGTAACACGGCAATTAATAGTGTATACGGATCTTTATGATCTAACGGAATAGGAACTTCCGGATAAAGCTGTTCTAAAGTATCAATTACAAACTGAACTTTTTCTTTTTTGGTCATTATGCTAAATGATTTGTAACTTTACAAAAATAGTAAATTATGACCACACTAAAAATAGGCGATAAGGCTCCTAATTTTTCAGGAATAGATCAAAACGGATCAACCGTTCAATTAAAAGATTTTAAAGGGAAAAAAGTTGTTTTGTTTTTTTACCCAAAAGCATCAACTCCCGGATGTACTGCAGAAGCTTGCGATTTACAAAACAACATGGAACGTTTTGTAGCACAAAATTATCAGGTAATTGGCGTTAGTGCTGATTCACAAAAACGACAGTTGAATTTTGCAGTAAAAAATAATCTGCAATATCCTTTAATTGCAGATGAAGATAAAATATTGATTAATACTTATGGCGTTTGGGGACCAAAAAAATTTATGGGACGTGAGTTTGATGGTATTCACCGTACAACTTTTATTATTAACGAAGACGGATTTATTGAAGATATTATAGAAAAAGTGAAAACCAAAGAGCACACACAGCAGATATTAAAATAAAAAGAGTTCCAAATTTTTGGAACTCTTTTTTATTATTAATTAGTTATTGTTGGTTTATTAATTGGCGAATTACTTTTAACAACTACAAAGGTAGATATTGCGTAATATGCGCCCTCTTTATTACTTCCGTTGTCTGTCCAATTTTCAAATTCATATTCAAAGGTAAAAGCCGTACCAAACATACTTTTTTGAATATTATTAAAACGTACAGGTACAACCATTCCAGGACACCAACCTGCACGATCAGGTTTCCAATTGCCCGGTTCTTGGTTATCAACAGGGTTTTTAGCACAACCTATACCTTCTAATTTATGTTGAAAAGTGTTTGTGTTATTAAGTTTTATGTTATGTGTTTTTACACACCATTCAGCACAAGTTCCAGGTAAAGCATGACCCCAACCAGAAATAATAGTTCTAAAATAAGCGATTTCTGCATCGTTTGGTATGTTAATTTGTCTTGTTAGGTCAAATTTATTGGTATCAAATTCTTTACCGTAAGGAACACCATCAATTGAAGACTTATTGTATTGAATTACGGGTACAACAGCAGAATATTTATAATCAGGTGTGCCTTTTTCAAAATCAAATTCTACACTATATTTTCTTCCTTTAGCATTCCAAGTTTCTGTGTAAATTTTTAGTTCGGTAGAACCACTTAAAAGCGATTTAAAATCGGTCACATCAATTTCATAACCTCTTTCAAGTTTTTCATTTCCAACCCAATATGGATTAATAAAACGTCCTAATTCATACCATTCACCAGTAGTTTTGTCTTTAGCATATAAATTGGCATATCTGTCCCATTCATCACAATCTTTGTTTAGACAAATGTCTTTAATATACATTTTTATGGTTTTGACATCATCTAAATTTGCAGGAAAATTAAAAGTTCCTTCAGCACTTTGCGATAAACCTTCACCAAAAGCAACTTTTGCGTTATCAAAAGTTTTTATAGTGATTTTTGAAGGTTCTTCGTCCGGTTTTTCATCATCTTTACATGAAATTAATGTAAAAGAAGAAAGTAAAATTAAGGTTAATAGCTTTTTCATCTTTAAAATTGTTGTTAATTATTTGTAAATATATGTAAAACTTAAGTCTTTAAATGTGTTTAAGAACAAATTTTAAAAAGTAAATAATTCCTTTTAACTTTACCAAAAAACTAAAAATGCAACAAACTATTTTAGACACACCTATTGAATACCTTAAAGGCGTTGGACCGCAAAGGGCTGCTGTACTAAAAAAAGAATTGCAAATATTTACCTATAAAGATTTAATCAATTTTTATCCGTACAAATATTTAGATCGAACCAAGTATTATAAAATCAACGAATTAAATTCGGGAATTAATGCAGAAGTTCAGCTTGTTGGTAAAATTATTCGGTTGAAAACGGTTGAACAAAAACGAGGCAGTCGCTTGGTTGCTGTTTTTACCGATGGAACTGCCGAAATGGAATTGATTTGGTTTCAAGGACATAAATGGATTAAGGAAAATTTACAGTTAAATATTCCGTATGTGATTTTTGGAAAAATCAATCATTTTAACGGATTATTTTCTATGCCGCACCCAGAAATGGAAACGGTTGAAGAGCATAAAAAAAGTCTGCAGTCTGCGCTGCAACCGGTGTATCCATCGAACGAAAAATTAAATCAGAAAAATATTTCCAATCGAAGCATTACTAAAATGATGCAACAGGTTTTTATAGAAACACATCATTTGTTTAAAGAAGTTTTTCCTGAAAATTTAATCAACGAGTTACGATTGCTTCCTAAAAATGAATCATTTTTTAATATTCATTTTCCTAAAAGTGCCGAATTGTTAAATAGAGCGCAATTTCGTTTAAAGTTCGAAGAATTATTTTTTATTCAACTGCAATTACTCTCTAAAAATCTGGTTCGTAAACACAAAATTAAAGGATTTGCTTTTAATGTTGTGGGCGATTATTTTAATTCGTTTTATCACGATTATTTACCGTTTCCGTTGACCAATGCACAGAAACGAGTGTTGAAAGAGATTAGAATTGATATGGCACACGAAGCCCAAATGAATCGATTGTTACAAGGCGATGTTGGTGCGGGTAAAACCATTGTGGGTTTTATGAGTATGTTGCTGGCTTTAGATAACGGTTTTCAGGCGTGTTTAATGGCTCCAACCGAAATTCTAGCGAATCAGCATTTTGCAGGCATTAAAGAATTGGCTGATAAGATTAATGTTAAGGTGTCGTTACTTACCGGATCTGTCAAAACAAAAGAGCGCAACCAAATTCATGAAGAATTAGAAAACGGAACCATTCATATATTAATAGGAACGCATGCGTTGTTAGAAGATAAAGTTCAATTTAAAAATTTAGGCTTGTCGATTATCGATGAACAGCATCGTTTTGGTGTAGAACAACGATCAAAAATGTGGAAAAAAAATTCGTTGCCTCCGCACGTTTTGGTAATGACAGCAACGCCAATTCCGCGTACTTTGGCTATGAGTTTGTATGGCGATTTAGATGTTTCGGTAATAGATGAATTGCCACCAGGACGAAAACCTATTAAAACACTCCATTTTTTTGAAAATAAACGTTTGCAGGTTTGGCATTTTATTAAAGAAGAAATTGCAAAAGGCAGACAAGTTTATATTGTTTATCCGTTGATTCAGGAAAGCGAAAAGTTAGATTATAAGAATTTAATGGAAGGATACGAAGCGCTTTCACGCGATTTTCCTTTTCCAAAATACAGAATCAGTATTGTTCACGGGCAAATGCATTCTAAAGATAAAGATGCAGAAATGGATCGATTTGTAAAAGGCGAAACCCATATTATGATTGCAACAACAGTGATTGAAGTTGGTGTGAACGTGCCAAATGCATCGGTAATGATTATAGAAAGTGCCGAACGTTTTGGGTTGAGTCAGCTGCATCAGTTACGAGGTAGGGTAGGAAGAGGAGCCGAACAAAGTTTCTGCGTTTTAATGACCGGAAATAAGTTAAGTGCCGATACCAAAGTTAGAATGGATGCCATGTGCCGAACAAACGATGGTTTCGAAATATCAGAAATTGATTTAAAACTCCGTGGACCAGGAGATATAATGGGAACACAGCAAAGCGGTGTATTGAATTTACAAATTGCCGATTTAGTTAAAGATCAAGACATACTAAAATTGGCACGAACAAAAGCAATCGAACTATTAAAAGAAGACATTAATCTTGAAAAACCAGAACATCAGGCACTAAAATTTGTGTTTGAAATACTGGCAAAGAAAAATAATATTTGGAATTATATAAGTTAACGTATGAAAATCATATTTGCATCAAACAATAAAAACAAGGTACAGGAAATTCAGAACCAAGTACCAAAATCAATTCAAATTGTAACTTTAGACGAAATTGGCTGTACCGAAGACATAGAAGAAACGGGAACAACTATTGAAGAAAATGCCATAATTAAAGCCAATTATATCACAGAGAAATACGGTTTACCTTGTTTTGCTGATGATACAGGACTAGAAATTGATGCGTTAAACGGTGAACCAGGCGTTTATTCAGCTAGATATGCTGGCGAAGATAAAAATGCCGATAAAAATATGAATTTGGTTTTAGAAAAGTTAAATAATTCTACAAACCGAAAAGCACAGTTTAAAACCGTGATTGCTTTAAATATTAATAATGAGCAACATTTGTTTACCGGAATTGTAGATGGCGATATTAGAAGTAAAAAAACAGGAACCAACGGTTTTGGTTACGATCCTATTTTTGAACCTGAGAGTTTAGGTAGAACTTTTGCCGAAATGTCAATTGATGAAAAAAATAAATTAAGCCACCGCGGTAGAGCAGTTGAAAAATTAGTAGCATTTTTATCAATTTTTACAAAATAAATAATTTAACCTAACTATAAGATTAAAATTCGCAAAAATAACCGTACCTTTGCAAATATTTTAAATATTATATGAATAAATTCCAAGAATTAGGATTAAACGAATTGTTGTTAAAAGCAATTCAAGACTTAGGTTTCGAAAACCCTTCAGAGGTTCAGGAAAAAGCTATTCCCTTATTATTGCAACAAGACACGGATATTGTTGCACTAGCGCAAACAGGTACTGGGAAAACAGCTGCTTTCGGGTTCCCTCTGATTCAGAAAATTGATCCAGAGAACAGAAGCACACAGGCATTGATCCTATCGCCTACCAGAGAATTGTGTTTACAAATTACAAACGAGATTAAACAGTATTCTAAATATGTAAAGGGTTTACATACAGTTGCTGTTTATGGTGGTGCCAGCATTACAGAGCAGGCAAGAGAAGTAAAAAAAGGGGCGCAGGTTATCGTAGCTACCCCAGGACGTATGCAGGATATGATTAACAGAAACCTTGTTAACATTAAAAACATACAAATTTGTATTTTAGATGAGGCTGATGAAATGTTAAACATGGGATTCTATGAAGACATTACATCTATTTTATCTGATACACCCGATGAAAAAAACACTTGGCTTTTTTCTGCAACTATGCCACAGGAAGTTGCTAGAATTGCAAAAGAATTCATGAAAAGACCACAAGAAATTACGGTTGGTCATAAAAATCAAGGTTCAGCAACTATTTCTCACGAATATTATTTAGTAGGTGCGCGTGATCGTTACCCTGCTTTAAAACGTTTGGCAGATATGAACCCTGATATTTTTTCGGTTGTATTTTGTAGAACTAAACGTGATACACAAGCAGTTGCCGAAAAATTAATTGAAGACGGATATAACGCAGCAGCTTTACATGGCGATTTATCACAAGCACAACGTGATGGTGTAATGAAAGCATTCCGCGGACGCCAAATTCAAATGTTGGTTGCTACCGATGTTGCAGCTCGTGGTATTGATGTTGACGATATTACACACGTAATAAATTATCAGTTACCAGATGAGGTTGAAACGTATAACCACCGTTCTGGTCGTACAGGTCGTGCAGGTAAATTAGGTACATCAATCGTTATCGTAACAAAATCAGAATTCAAAAAAATTCAGATGATTGAGCGAATCATTAAAACAAAATTCGTTCATAAACCAATTCCAACAGGAATGGAAATTTGCGAAGTGCAGTTAATTCACTTGGCTAACAAAGTAAAATCAGTTGAAGTTGATTCTGAAATCGATCAATATTTACCTAAAATCGAAGAATTATTAGGCGATTTAACGAAAGAAGATTTGATCAAAAAAATGTTTTCTGTAGAATTTAATCGTTTTATTGAATACTACAAAAAACAAAATACTATTGATTCTCCTAAAGCTCGTGAAAATAGCGAAGGTAGAAGCACTATAAATTCTGATGGTTCTGTACGTTATTTCTTAAACTTGGGTTCACGCGATAATTTCGATTGGATGAGTTTAAAAGATTTCTTACGTGATACCTTAGATTTAGGGCGTGATGATTTATTTAAAGTTGATGTAAAAGAAGGTTTCTCTTTCTTTAATACCGATGCTGCACACAGTGAGCGTATTATCGAAATTTTAAACAACATGCATCACGAAGGTCGTCAGGTAAACGTTGAAATTTCTACAAGTGGTGGTGGATCTGGAAGAAGAGACCATAACGGTAGAGGCGGTAGAAGCAGCGGTGGTTTCCGTGGCGAACGTAGTGGCGGTTTCCGTGGCGAACGTTCTTCATCAGACAGAAGACCATCAGGCGGTGAACGTTTTAACAATGATCGTAAAACAGAAAGTAGATTTGGACGCAGCAGAGAAGATGATCGTCCGGCAAGAAGTGAAAGAAGAGCTGTACGTGGCGATCGTCCACGCAGATCTAACTAATATTTGTTGTTAATATTTACAAAATAAATAACTGAAACTGCAAAATATCCATTATTTTTGGTGCATACTAAAAAAGATATGAGATATTTTGCAGTTTTACTTTTTATACTATTTTCTGTTTCAAGTTTCGGACAAGAAAAAAACATTAAAGGTATCGTTTACAGTGAATTAAGTTACCACCCAGAAACCAAGGCTAATATTGTTAATTTGAGTTCTTTAAAAGTGGCTCAAACAACAAGCGATGGATCTTTTACTATTCTTGCAAAAGTTAATGATACATTGCATATTTCTTCAGAAGGATATCGTTCCTTAAAAATAAAAGTTACCAATGATTGGTATAAGGAGGGAAGTATGAATATTTTTATTAAAGACCTTTCAACTATGTTAGATGAAGTGGTAATTAATACCCTAAAGTTAACCGGAATATTATCTGTTGATACCAGATTAATTGCTTTAGCAGATTACCCATACTACCGCGATTTTACATCAACAGGTTTTAGTGCTAACTATAATAGTGGATTAAACCCCATTAATGGAATTTATAATGCAATAAAACGAAACTCACGTGAAACTAAAAAAATCAACCAAATTAGAAAAGAAGTTGAATTGATTGAGTTAATGAAGAAGAAACACGATCGTGAAATGGTTTCTGCTTTATTAAATGTATCTAAAGAAGATATTGTAAAAGTTTTACAGCGTTGCAACCACACCGAGCGTTTTATTTATACCGCAAACGATTTTCAAATTTTTAATGCTGTAAATGAATGTTATGATAGTTACAAGATAAGTAAGTAAAATTATTGTTTTTTTAAATTAAAACTCCGTTTCAGTGACTGAAACGGAGTTTTTGCTTAACAATTGAACTTAACAAACTATTAGAAACAATATTTATTTTCTGCAATCACTTTTGATGCGATGATCTCTCTTAATTCAATTACATTCGGATAGTTATCGTATTTTGTAAATCGGCGTAAGCCCATTAACATCATGCGTTGTTCGTCGCCTTCTGCAAAAGAAACGATTCCTTCTTTTCCTTTTTGTGCAATGATTTCAACAGCGTTGAACAAATACAGTTTTGCCATGGAAATTTGCTCTTTAATCGCATCTTCTCCTTTAGCTTTCGCTAATTTTTCAGTACGTAAAATGGTAGATTCCGCCATGTAAACCTCAATTAACATATCGGCTGCTGCTAATAACAACTGTTGGTTTTCTTCTAGTTCCGTTCCGTATTTTTGAACTGCCGATCCTGCAACCATTAAAAATGCTTTCTTCAATTTAGCGATAATCGCTTTTTCTTCTGCAAATAACTCATCATAATCAGGTGTTGAAAAATCAGGAATTCCCATTAATTCTTCGCCAACAGCCATTGCTGGTCCTAATAAATCAACATGACCTTTCATTGCTTTTTTAATCAACATTCCTACCGAAAGTAATCGATTGATTTCGTTGGTTCCTTCGTAAATACGAGTGATACGTGCATCTCTCCAAGCGCTTTCCATCGGTGTATCTTCCGAAAAGCCCATTCCACCAAAAATCTGAATACCTTCATCGGCACACGTTTGAGCATCTTCTGAAACAGCAACTTTTAAAATAGAACATTCAATCGCAAATTCTTCTACACCTTTTAATTCTGCTTCTTGATGAGAATTTCCATCAGCTAAACGACTATTAACTCTTGTTTCTATATCGCCAGCCGCTCTATATCCAGCCGATTCACCTGCGTAAGCAGAAGTAGCCATATCAGCAATTTTTTTACGAATGGCTCCAAAATTAGCAATCGGAGTTTTAAATTGAATGCGTTCGTTTGCATATTCTACTGCTTTAGAAATAATTCTTCGTTGCGAATCTAAACAAGCAGCCGCTAATTTAATTCGACCTACATTTAAGGCGTTCATGGCAATTTTAAAACCTTCTCCACGACCTGCCAACATGTTTTCAACAGGCACTAACGTATCATTGAAAAATACCTGACGCGTAGAACTTGCACGAATACCTAATTTGTGTTCTTCTTCACCTAAAGTAATTCCGTTGGTGTTTGCCGGATCGTAATCTACAATAAAACCTGTGATGTTTTTATCGTCTTCAATACGTGCAAAAACGATCATTACGTTACAAAAACCTGCATTAGAAATCCACATTTTTTGTCCGTTGATTTTATAATGTATACCATCAGCTGTTAATTCAGCTTTGGTTTTCCCAGAATTGGCATCCGATCCTGCTCCCGGTTCAGTTAAGCAATATGCACCAAACCATTCGCCCGATGCTAATTTTGGAACGTATTTATTTTTTTGCTCTTCATTTCCGTACAAGGTAATTGGCATGGTACCAATTCCGGTGTGTGCTCCGAAAGCTGTTGAAAACGATCCTGATGCACCCGAAATATAATCGCATGTTAACATCGTTGAAACGAACCCCATGCCTAAACCACCAAATTCTTCTGGAACAGCTACGCCTAAAAAGCCTAATTCGCCTGCTTTGCGCATGGTTTCCTCGGTAAAAGCGTAATCTTTTTTCTCGAAGCGTTCTTTATTTGGCCATAATTCGCGGTCTACGAATTCTTTTACAGAATCGCGCATCATTTGTTGCTCTTCTGTGAAATCTTCTGGAGTGAAGATGTTTTCTGCCTGTGTTTCTTTTACGATAAATTGACCTCCTCTTGTGATATTTTCCATTGTTTATAGTTTTTTTGAGAGAAAAGAAAATAGATAATAGATTATTTCAAATTGTTTTGAAAAGCCATTGTCATGCGTTGAAATTCTTCTATTTTATTTTCGAGTTGATTAAAAAGTACTTGATTGATATAATTTCTATGTTGTGCAATATGTAATTGTGTAAGTAATTCAAAAGATGATCCTAAGGAAATATCTAAAAAATGACTAAAAGATTTATCTGTTCTTGCAGAACCTTCTGCAATATTTGAAGGAATAGAAATAGAGCAACGACTAATTTGTGAGTTAAGAATATATTTTTCATGTGTAGGAAAATTTAATAAGACATCAGAAATGTCATTAGCTATCTCCAATGCTAACTGCCAAATCTTTAAATTCTTATAATTATGTCTTTTTCCTATACTCATAACAATCTATTTTCTTTTCTTTTCTCTATGTTCTATTCTCTTAAATTAAAGCAACTCATAAATCCCAGCGGTTCCTTGACCGGTTCCTACGCACATGGTTACCATTCCGTATTTGTTGCCACGGCGTTTCATTTCATCGAATAATTGAACAGATAATTTAGCTCCGGTACATCCTAATGGGTGACCTAAAGCGATTGCTCCACCGTTTACGTTGATGATTTCAGGGTTTAAATATAACTCGCGAATTACAGCTAATGATTGTGATGCAAAAGCTTCGTTTAGCTCGATCAACTCGATATCATTTTGTTTTAATCCGGCTTGATTTAATGCTTTCGGAATCGCTTTTACAGGGCCGATCCCCATAATACGTGGTTCAACACCTGCCGATGCGAAAGTTACTAATCGAGCAATTGGCTCTAAATTTAATTCTTTTACCATTTCTTCAGACATTACTAAAACAAACGCCGCTCCGTCTGACATTTGAGAGGAATTTCCTGCTGTAACCGATCCATCAGCCGCAAATACAGGGCGTAATTTAGCCAATGCTTCTACACTTGTACCTGCACGAGGACCTTCGTCTTTGGTTACGGTATAAGAAGTGGTTTCTTTTTTACCTTTTTCATTGACAAAAGTTTGCTCTACCGTAATTGGGACAATTTGATTATCAAATTTACCTTCGGCTTGCGCTTTCAAAGCTTTCATGTGCGATTCAAACGAAAACTGATCTTGATCTTCTCGAGAAACATTGAATTGTTTGGCTACCGCTTCGGCAGTTAATCCCATTCCCCAGTAGTAATCTTCGTTACCAGCAGCCGCAGCTTTGTAATCTGGCGTTGCACGATAACCACCCATAGGAATAAAACTCATTGACTCTGCGCCACCTGCAATGATACAATGCGCCATTCCTGATTGAATTTTTGCAGTTGCCATTCCAATGGTTTCCAATCCCGAGGCACAATAGCGATTTACGGTAACGCCTGGAACATCAGTTACTTTTAATCCCATTAAAGAAATTAATCGAGCCATGTTTAATCCTTGCTCGGCTTCAGGCATCGCGTTTCCAACCATCACATCGTCGATACGAGTTTTGTCTAATTGCGGCACTTCGTTCATCATAAAATCGATGGTTTCGGCAGCCAACTCATCTGGTCTTTTAAATCGGAACAAACCTTTTGGTGCTTTCCCAACGGCTGTTCGATATGCTTTAACTATGTATGCTGTTGTTGTCATTATTAACGGGTCGCCTCTACGAGGCTTTTAATTATTATAATTTTATCAAATCTATTATTAGGGTGCTCCTACGGAGCTAAAGTGATGTTCAAACATTATTTTATTATCAGGGCGCTCCTACGGAGCTAAAGTGATGTTCAAACATTATTTTATTATCAGGGCGCTCCTACGGGGCTAAATTGATATTCAAACATTATTTTACTATCAGGGAGCTCCTACGGAGCTAAATTGATATTCAAACATTATTTTATTATCAGGGCGCCTCTACGAGGCTAATTAATTTCTCAACGGTTTCCCTTTGGTTAACATAAACTGAATTCTTTCTAATGTTTTTCTTTCGGTACATAAACTTAAGAATGCTTCACGCTCCAAATCCAATAAATATTGTTCGGATACTAATGTAGGTTCAGATAAATCGCCACCTGCCATTACATAAGCTAATTTGTTGGCAATTTTACGATCGTGTTCAGAGATGTATTTTCCAGCCATCATTCCATCGGTTCCGACTAAAAAGGCACCTAAAGCTTGTTTACCTAAAACTTCGATGTCTTTTCTGCGAACGGGTTGGGTATAACCAGCTTCGGCAAGTAACAAAGCGTGTTTTTTTGCTTCGGCAATTTGTCGGTCTTTATTAACTATAACAATATCTTTTGTAGGTAAAAGTACGCCGTTATCAAATCCTTCGTAGGCTGATGTAGCTACTTTTGCGGTTCCGACAGTTAAGAAATATTCTTGAAGAATGTTCAGTTTCACATCGTTCTTTTTGAATTGATCAGATGCACGTAAAACCATCTCTTTTGATCCACCACCGCCAGGAATCACTCCAACACCAAATTCAACCAAACCAATATACGTTTCTGCTGCGACAACGGCTTTGTCTGAATGCATCACCAATTCACAACCGCCGCCTAATGTCATTCCGTGAGGAGCTGCAATTACCGGAATGCCGGAGTAACGTACACGCATCATGGTATCTTGGAACGATTTAATGGCAAAATTCAATTCGTCGTATTCTTGTTCTACAGCCATCATGAAAATCATTCCTAAATTAGCACCCACAGAGAAGTTGGCAGCCTGATTTCCTATAACCAATCCGTTGTATTGTTTTTCGGCAAGATCGATTGCTTTATTGATTCCAGAAATTACTCCACCACCAATTGAGTTCATTTTAGAATGGAACTCTAAGTTTACAATTCCATCTCCTAAATCAAATAGGGTAGCGTCTGAATTGCCCCAAACTTTTTTCGATTCACGGATATTATCTAAAATGATGAACGCATCTTGCCCCGGAACTTTTTTCTGAGATTTAGAATCGATATCATAATAATAATTTGCTCCTTCTTTTACTGTGTAGAACGATTTGTTGCCCGATGCTAACATTTCTTCCACCCAAGCAGCTGGTTTTTCACCGGCTTCTTTCATAAATTCCAAAGCCGTTTCTACACCAATAGCATCCCAAATTTGGAAAGGTCCGTGTTCCCAACCAAAACCGGCTTTCATGGCATCGTCGATTTTGTATAAATCGTCTGTGATTTCTGGAATTCGGTTTGAAACATAAGCAAACAGTCCTGCAAACGATTTGCGGTAAAATTCACCTGCTTTGTCTTTTCCTTTTACCAACACTTTGAAACGATCTACAACCTTATCTATCGTTTTGGTTAGTTCTAAAGTTTGGAAAGATGCTTTTTTGTTGGGGCGATATTCCAAGGTATTCAAATCGAGTGACAAAATATCTTTGTCTACTTTTTTATAGAAACCTTGTTTTGTTTTGCTTCCCAACCATTTATTTTCCATCATGTGATTAATGAAATCGGGCAATTTAAACAATTCATGTGCTTCATCGTTTGGACAATTTTCGTACAAACCATTGGCAACATGCACCAACGTATCCAAACCAACCACATCAACTGTACGGAATGTTGCCGATTTTGGTCTGCCGATTACCGGTCCGGTTAATTTATCGACTTCTTCAATGGTTAGATCCATTTCTTTTACCAAATGAAACAAACTCATGATGCCGTAAATACCAATGCGGTTACCAATAAACGCCGGAGTATCTTTAGCCACAACCGATGTTTTCCCTAAGAATTTTTCGCCGTAATTGTTTAAAAACGATAAAACTTCGGGTTTGGTTTTTGGTCCTGGAATAATTTCAAATAACTTTAAATATCTAACCGGATTGAAAAAGTGGGTTCCGCAGAAATGTTCTTGAAAATCTTCGCTTCTTCCTTCGCTCATAAAATGAATCGGAATTCCGGAAGTGTTTGATGTGATTAACGTTCCTGGTTTACGGAATTTTTCAATTTGCTCGTAAACTGCCTTTTTAATATCCAAACGTTCCACAACCACTTCAATAATCCAATCAACATCTTTAATTTTTTGAAGATCATCTGTTGTGTTTCCTGTCGAAATTCGGTCGGCAAATTTTTTGTCGTAAATAGGTGAGGGGTTTTGTTTTAAAGCAGTTGCTAGGTTGTCGTTCACCATTCGGTTTCTTACCACTTTATCGTTAAGTGTAAGCCCTTTTTTTTCTTCGGCTTCGGTAAGCTGGTTGGGAACAATATCCAAAAGCAATACCTGAACGCCAATGTTTGCAAAATGACAGGCGATGCCCGAACCCATGATTCCGGAACCAATAACAGCCACTTTTTTTATTAATCTATTCATAGTTTTATGAAGTTTGGTTTCTTAAAATTTCTTTTTTGTTACGATGATGTTTTGAATTTTCTCTGACATCTGTATAAAATTATCAATCTCTTGTTGTGAAAAGGTTTCTAAAAGTTTATTATTAAAATTGATGACCGTTTGTTTTGATAATCCCCGTTTTTCAACCCCAAGTGGTGTTAAATAGATGTTTACACCACGACCATCCACCGGATTTTTCTTTTTAACAATCAAACCTTTTTCTTCCATTGTTTTTAAGGTACGCGTTAAACTTGTAGGTTCCATACCCAAACGCGGCGCCAAAGCGGTTGACGGCGTTCCGTCTTTATCTATGTTTAACAAGGCGTAACCCAATGCCATGCTTGCACCGTATTGCGAAGCTTCTTCGTTATACATGCGTGCAATGGCTTGCCAGGTATTTTTTATTACTGAATCTAGTGTTTTATTTTTCATGAATTTATTTCGTTATACCAAATATAATAAAAAAATAGTATGCACGCATACTATTTTGAATTTAATTTTTCGTTAAAAGAATAATTTATTGTTTATTTCTTTGGATGTAATTTAGTTATGCAATTATCATTATACAAAAATTGTACTTCTCCATTTTTATCGAAAGAAAAACTTGATTTGTTTTTATAAACTTCTAATTCTATTGATGATAGGAGCTCAATATCAGTTAATGCTTTTTCCGTGTTTTTGTCAATTTCCATTAATTTAAGATTTTTAGTAGAATCCTTATATAATAAAATGATACTTTGATCTTTGTCAAAAATATCAAGAACATAGTAGCTTGAAATTTTTCCTGTTTTAAGAGCCTCAGAAACAAGATTATTTAATGTACTATACTCACTTTCGGGAAAAGGTATTTTGTATCGTGTGTCCTTTTTGTAATCATATATAAATTCACCAAAACGTAATAAAATCAATGATTTATTAAAAAGATAATCATGAAAATTTCTAAAAATTTTATATTTTATGTAATTATTTGGGATGTCATTATTGATAATTTCTTTTAAAATTAATTCATTAGGATTATTTTTATTTATTTCAAAAACTGACAAATATTTATCTGTCACTACTGGATCGCTTTCTGTTCGTAATGGAATAATATATTTATCTTCAATTATATGGAAATTAGAACCGTTAGGGAAATACTTTTTCTCTTTTAATAAGGTATGTGATCTATTAATATATTTAGCTGAAACAATTGCTTTATTTTTAATATTATAAGTTATTAAGAAGTTTTTTTGTAAAATTAATTCTTCATCACTATCAGTTTTTCTTTCAATAAATTTTATTATTGCCATAAACAAGAGTTCTTCGTTATTAATTTTCTCACCATATTCTATTGAAGGATTAACAGCAGGGTATTGCTCTGCCAAACTAATAATTTCATTGTATTTTTCTTTAACATCATTTTCTTTATAATAAATATCATATGCCTTTTTTACCCATTCTTCATCAGCAATGATATCTAATGAATTCTGCTTATCATAATATGACCATCGTGATAATTGTGAATTATATAATAATAACGATTCATCAAATTGTATATATTGTACACCCTGTTTCAAATTGTTAAAACACATGTTCTTTTTATCTGAATATACATTAATAAAATCATTAATATTTAATTTGTACAAATCAGCTGAATATATTTTTTCTTCATTCTCTATTATATTGATAGTTGATTTAATACCATTAGAATATTTTTCAAAAAGATCATCTGAATATTTTACAGTACTTGATTTATAATTATCTACACCTGTTCTTTTGTTAACTAATAAAGAATCTGGTTCTAATTCACTTTTAAAAATAAAAAGCATTTCTGGATTGTTTAATGAGCTATTTATTTGGTATAAAGATGCTGTGCAACTAATACAATCATTGAGACTTAAGGCTACAATAATTTTTTTGTTATTTGGAGTACTTATAAAGCTTGATAATAATACTAAAAAAGTAAATATTTTTTTCATATTTAAGTTGGTTATATTGAAAATAAAAAGGGTTGTAATTAAAACACCACACCCCTTTTATTTATATTAATTATATTTTACTAATCTTCTACCATTTGAAATTGTATGAAATAATCAGTGTTTCCGGGTAAATTAAGAGGTAAACTTTCAAGATCTTGACCATTTATTGTTATACCACTTTCTGGCATAACAATATCTAATTCTAATGCCGGAGCTGTAAATCTTACAAAACCACCATCACCAGGATATGGTGTTACATTTTACAGTAACGGAATCTTCAGTTTGACCCGATAAAAAAGCACTACCAGCAGCTGATCTAATTTGCGAAAATCCTGTTGTTGCTATTCCTAAAAATAATAACGTAGCTAATTTTTTTTCATAATAAAAATATTTTTGATTGTTTATTCCACTAAAATATATATCATTATATTAATTAACAAAATATTTTCTAAAAATTTAGATAATTAAGAATACATTTTCTCATACAAATCTTTATACTTTTCTAAAATAACTTTACGTTTTAGTTTTAAGGTAGGGGTTAATTCGCCTGTATCAATTGCCCAGACATTTGGTGTAAGTGCAAACTTTTTAATTTGTTCCCATTTACCAAATTGTGGATTAATTAAATCTATTTCTTTTTGAATGCGTTCTATCACCAATTCGTTTTTCACTACTTCGTCTAACGTAAAACCAACATTTACTTTGTTGCGGTTTGCCCATTCTTTAATAAAATCGAAATTAGGTTGTATTAACGCGGCAGGCATTTTTTGTCCTTCGCCCACCACCATAATCTGCTCTATAAAACGAGATTGTTTCATGGCATTTTCAATCATTTGCGGCGCAACGTATTTACCACCACTTGTTTTAAACATTTCCTTTTTACGATCGGTAATAAATAAAAAGCCGTCGGCATCAACTACACCGATATCTCCTGTGTGGAACCAACCGTCAATAAATGCTTCTTTGGTTTTTTCTTCGTCTTTATAATATCCTTCTGCAACTGATGGTCCCTGACAAAGAATTTCACCGTCTTCGCCAATTTTAACCGTTACATTGCTTAAAATTCTACCTACCGATCCAATTTTCCAACCCTTGTTTCTTTGGTCGTTTACAGAAATTACCGGTGAAGTTTCGGTTAAACCGTATCCTTCCATCACCGGAATATCGGCTCCTCCAAAAATGCGAGCCAAACGTGGCGATAATGGAGCAGAACCCGATACCAACAATTCTAAATTTCCACCCAAGGCAGCTTGCCATTTAGAAAAGATCAGTTTGCGTGCAATTTTCAGTTTAAATTCATAAAAACCACCATTTGCGTCGTAAGGTTTAAAATCTTCAGCCAAACGCAATGCCCAAAAGAATAATGCTTTTTTAATACCCGAAAGTTCTGATCCTTTGGCATAAATTTTATCAAATACTTTTTCTAAAACCCTAGGTACAACCGTCATTACTTGTGGTTTTACTTCTTGCAGGTTATCGGAAATTTTCTCAATAGATTCAGCAAAATAAATCGATACACCCATATATTGAAACAGATACAAAATCATGCGTTCAAAAATATGGCAACAAGGTAAAAAGCTCAAACCAGTGTACTTTCCACGTTCAAACGGCACGCGCTCTGACGAGCCTAACACATTACTAATAATGTTATTGTGCGTTAATAAAACACCTTTTGGTGTGCCCGTAGTTCCTGAAGTATATATAATAGAAGCTAAATCATTTGGTTCTACATTAGCTTTCGAAACTTCCAAATCGGCATCGTTCATAGCATCTTTACCGGCAGTTAAAATATCTTTCCAATTGGCGCAACCAGGAATTTCATCGAACGAATAAATGCCTCGAAGTTTAGGAATATTAAATTTTACACGATCTAATTTCTCTAATATTTCTTTATCTGAAACAAACACATAAATGCTTTCGGAATGCTTTATAATGTATTCATAATCTTGCTCCGAAATAGTTGGATAAATAGGAACGGTAACAGCACCGGTCTGCAAAATACCAATATCCATGATATTCCATTCGGTTCTGTTGGTAGAAGTAATTAAGGCAATTTTATCGCCCTTTTTAACGCCCATTGAAAGCAAAGCCTTAGAAACATAATTTGCTTGCTGTATATATTCCTGAATGCTTGTTGATTTCCAAACACCATTGTATTTCGTAGAAAAAGCTTTCTCTAACGGATGATTTTGTAACTGATAATAAGGAATATCAAATAATCTACCTATTTGCGACATATTTTTTCATTGTTTATGTTACTGCATTTGCAAAATAATATTTTTTTGGCACAAATACATTCTTTTTGTAATTACTTTTGAGTAAAATCTACTTCTTTTAATTTTTGGACCCCTTCTGCATATAATAAATTAGATGGAAGCTCTTTATTTTCGTCAGCTGTATTAATTAGTTGTCCATTTTTAAAGAAGTAATCTGCGTAACGCAATAATTTGTTTGCGTTGTTAGCATCGGTTTCTTCAACAATGCACGCAATAAGTTCATTCTGCTTGTAATAAAAAACTTTTTGCAGGGTGTATTTATCAAAAACAGTATAAATAATTGAAAAGACAGAATCATCTGCTAAAACGTAGTACGATAAGTCATAAGCTAAACCTTTGGCGTTTGTACCTGGCTTGTTTATAGGATCGAACCATTCATTTTGCGATGTTGACTGTATATAGGTTTGTATTGTTTTAATTTCGGCATCGTTATTCTGTGCAAAAACCGATGTTCCCAAAAACACACATACAAGTGTTAGAATGATATTTTTCATTATTATTTTAGTTTAATTCGTTCAGCTCTATTTGCTATTTCCCAAGCAGTTACAAAAATTAATTGCGTACGTTTAAGCATGTCGTCAAAATTAATTTTATCAACCGTATCTGTTGGTTTATGGTAATCTGTGTGTTCGCCGCTGTAATAAAAAATTACCGGAATATTGTATTTAGCAAAGTTGTAATGATCTGATCTGTAATAAATCATTTCGGGATGTTTGTCATTGTTATACGTATAATCTAAAACCAATTTAGTGTACTTTTTGTTCATGGCTTCAGAAATATCGTGTAATTCTGTGCTTAATTTATCACTCCCTACTAAATAAATATATTCTTTTTTTGATTTTTCGTAGGTAAAATCCCTTCTACCAATCATATCAACATTTAAATTAGCAACAATATTTTCTAAAGGAATAATTTTAGAATTTACAAAAAAACGTGATCCGTGCAAACCATATTCTTCACCGGTACAATGAAGAAAAATAATTGATCGTTTTGGTCCGTTACCGTTTTTCTCGGCAATTTTTAACATACGCGCCATTTCTAACAGCGCTGTAGTTCCGGTTCCATTATCATCGGCACCATTATAAATTTCACCATTTGCAATTCCAACATGATCGTAATGTGCAGAAATCACCAAGTATTCATCGGGTTTTTCGCTACCTTTTATATAGGCAACAACATTTTCGCTGTCGTTTAATTTAGGGCTGAACATACGTTTCATAGCTTCAGATGGAACCGGCTGATAATAATCATCTGTTCCTGGCAAAGCTGCAATTCCTAAATTTTTATAGACATTTCGCAGGTAATTAGCAGCCATTTTTTGTCCGGCTTCACCTGTTTTTCTGCCTTCCATTTCATCACCTGCAATTATAGAAAGATGTTTTATTAATTCTTCTTTCGATAGATTTTCCATCATTTCCTTTACACGGTCTTTTTGTTTTTGGGCATGAATAAAGCCCGAATTTAAAGACGCCACCGCGATAAAAAGAAACATTTTATTTTTAAATTTCATGTGTACAATTTTACTTTACAGATACTAAAAATACTACTTTTTACGATTTGCTATTGTATATTTGTTGAAAATATTAAAAATGAACAAAGTTGTATTGATAACTGGCGGATCATCAGGCATTGGCAAAACCGTTGGAAACTTTTTAATAACCAAAGGTTACACGGTTTATGGCAGTAGTAGAAATCCAGCAAGTGTTGCGAACAGCAGTTTTCCGTTGGTTGCAATTGATGTTAGAAACAATGAATCGATACAAAGTGCAGTTGCCGAAGTGATTGCGAAAGAAGGTAGAATTGATGTACTGATTAACAATGCAGGAGTAGGAATTACGGGACCAATTGAGGAAATTCCGTTAGATGAAATTCAGAATAATTTTCATACCAATGTTTTTGGACCAATTGAAGTTATGAAAGCGGTTTTACCACAAATGCGCGAACAAAAATCGGGTTTAATCATTAATGTAACATCGATCGCGGGTTATATGGGCTTGCCTTACCGCGGAATTTATTCGGCATCGAAAGGAGCTTTGGAACTGATTACCGAATCAATACGAATGGAATTAAAACCTTTTAATATTAGAGTTACAAATGTGGCTCCGGGAGATTTTGCAACCGATATTGCTGCTCGACGTTTTCATGCTCCAGTTTTAGATCAATCGCCATACAAAGAAATTTACGGTCAGCAGCTTGCAACAATTAATGAGCATGTAAATGATGGCGGAGATCCAATTGAAATGGCAAAAGCAATTGATGAAATCATTCAGGCAAAAAATCCAAAAGTTCATTATAAAGTAGGTGCTTTTATGCAGAAATTTTCTATCTTTCTAAAAAAGATTCTGCCAGATACTGTTTATGAAAAAATGCTGATGAATCATTATAAAATTAAATAATTTATTTGCTACAGTTTCGCAAATTTTCACTAACTTTTAGTTGGTATAAAATCTTACATAAAAATCATTAAAATTTAAATAATCTGAAGTTAAAGACCAATTAATTTTATAAATAATTAAAACTACAACACAATGAAATTTTTTATAGATACAGCAAACCTTGAACAAATTAAAGAAGCACAAGCTTTAGGAGTTTTAGACGGCGTTACAACAAATCCGTCGTTAATGGCGAAAGAAGGCATCACCGGAAAGAACAATATTTTAAAGCATTATGTTGATATATGCACTATTGTTGATGGCGATGTTAGTGCCGAAGTTATTGCGACCGATTACGAAGGAATAATTAAAGAAGGTGAGGAATTGGCGGAATTAAACGAGCAGATTGTAGTGAAAATTCCAATGACACAAGATGGTATTAAAGCCTGCAAATATTTTTCTGATAAAGGCATTAGAACCAATGTTACATTAGTGTTTTCGGCAGGGCAGGCGTTATTGGCTGCAAAAGCAGGTGCAACTTATGTATCGCCTTTTATTGGTCGTTTAGATGATATCTCTACCGATGGTTTAAACCTGATCGATGAAATTAGATTGATTTATGACAACTACGCTTTCGAAACTCAGATTTTGGCAGCATCAGTCCGTCACACAATGCATATTATTAATTGCGCTAAAATTGGTGCCGATGTAATGACAGGTCCGTTAAGTTCTATTTTAGGATTACTGAAACACCCGTTAACCGATTCAGGGTTAGAACAATTTTTAGCAGATTACGCTAAAGGGAATAAATAAAAAATATCTAAAATCCTGAATAGTTCTATTTAGGATTTTTTTTTTGGTATAAACTTTGTTTAAATTAAAAAAAGCTACCATTTCTGGTAGCTTTTTTGTGGGGAGAGCAGGATTCGAACCTGCGAAGGTTTCCCAACGGATTTACAGTCCGTCCTCGTTGGCCGCTTGAGTATCTCCCCATTGGCTTGCAACTCTAAAAACATACTTAATTTGTTATTTTGTAACAGCTATTTGTTTGTTTCTTTTGTTGTTTTCAACGGTGCAAATATAGAGTGGTTTTTTTAATTACCAAAGCTTTTATTGGGTTTTTTATGAAAAAAAATTGCTTTTTTTTTCTTGTATTTAGTAATCAGATAGTTGCTGAAAAAATAAAATTAAAAAAAAATTAAGTTTAAAATAAATTCTAATAAAAATAGATAAAATTAGATTCTCACCGCGGTTTTAATTCTTTATAAAAACTACAAATTATTGTCTTTTTGTATATGATGCTTGAAAAGGAACAAAACGCAAACTATCATTACAATTAAATTTCACAGAATCTTTATGAATGTTTTCAAACAAAACATGCGCTTCTTTTTTAGTAAACACAATTCTTAAATTCCCATCAGGTTTTAAAGCAGCATTTAATTGGTAACTATTATCTAAAATGGCGTTTAATTTCGTAGTACAATTTGTTAACGAGTCTAATTTATTATAAAAAGTAAAATGTAAATTATACTTATCGTTTTTTAAGTGTTCTATATTTAATTTATTAAATAAATTTAAGGTATCTCCAACAGTATAATCACCTTCAATAGAACTAAATTTAAATTTATCTTTTTTATGTAAAACGTAATCGGGAGCAAGTTCGCCCTTAACTTCTTTTAAATCGCTACCAACTCGTAAAATACTATTATGATCTTTAATTTTAAAGAACAACTTTTCGCGATCAAATGTAGCTATAAACACACTGTCTTTAAGTTTCCAAGTACCTACTTTAGTTAAAGGTAACTCGTTCTTAGCTTCGTAATAAATAGTTCGGGAAATAGTACTGTCTTTATATATTCTAATAGAAGTTTCAACACCGGGACAATCAGGGCAAGGAATAATCCCTTCAAACGTATTGCTAAAAATAGTATCTAACATTGCGGGTTCAATAATTACGGCAACCTTATCATCTTTTTTACAAGCGCTAAAGAAATACATAAGCAGTATTACAATAAAAGCTTTGTTAAACCATTTCATAACTAATACATTTAAATTTACAAGTACTTAACAAAAATAGTTCCAATTTTCAGCAAATCAAAAAAAATAAGTTTAAAAAAAAGCCGATATATTTTAAAAATGCAAGAATTAGCTTATTTTTGCACAAAGATACACAACACAATGACACAAGGTATTATTATTTTAGATTTTGGTTCGCAATACAATCAGTTAATTGCACGCCGAATTCGAGAATTTGGAGTTTACACTGAAATTATTCCTTACAACACTCCAATTGCCGAAATTAAGAAACACAATCCTACAGGAATTATTTTGTCGGGCGGACCTTCTTCTGTTTTTGGAGCCGACGCTGCTTTAATTGATAAAGAACTGTTTGAAATGGGCGTGCCTGTTTTAGGAATTTGTTACGGTATGCAGTTAATTTCGCATCTTTTGGGTGGTGAAGTTAAAAAAGGCGAAAAAGGTGAATACGGAAAATCAGAATTAACGGTTTTAGCACAAAACAGTTTGTTTAATGGCGTTCCAGAAAAATCTATTGTATGGATGAGCCATTTTGATGAAGTAATAAAAGCTCCGGAAGGTTTTGTTGTTTCAGGAAAATCGAACATTGATATTGCTGCTATTGCAAACGAAAGCAGAAATATTTTTGCGGTTCAGTTTCACCCGGAAGTTACTCATTCTGAATTTGGATCTAAAATGTTAGAAAACTTTGTTTTCAATATCTGTAAAGCAGAGAAAAACTGGGTTTTAAAAGATTTTATCGAAACCGAAATTCAACGTATTAAAGATGTTGTTGGTGATAAAAAAGTTATTTTAGGACTTTCTGGAGGTGTTGATTCTTCGGTTGCAGCGGTATTAATTCACCGTGCTATTGGCGATCAATTGACTTGTATTTTTGTTGATACAGGTTTATTGCGTAAAGACGAAGGCAAAAAAGTAATGGAAAATTACGGCAAGCACTTCCACATGAATATTAAAATGGTTGATGCTTCTGAACGTTTCTTGAACAGTTTGAAAGGAATCGATGAGCCTGAAGCTAAACGTAAGGCAATTGGTCGTGATTTCGTGGCTGTTTTTGATGAAGAATCTCAAAAATTTGGTGATGCGTCATTCTTGGCGCAAGGTACGATCTATCCTGATGTTATTGAATCACAGTCTGTAAAAGGACCATCGGCAACCATAAAATCACATCATAATGTTGGTGGTTTACCAGAACACATGAAGTTGCAGTTGTTAGAACCGTTACGTGAATTGTTTAAAGACGAAGTTCGTAAAGTAGGGGTTGAGTTAGGTATTCCGCGTGAATTAGTGTATCGTCATCCGTTCCCTGGACCAGGATTAGGAATCCGCGTTTTAGGTGAAGTTGACGAAGAAAAAGTTCGAATTTTACAAGAAGCTGATCAGATTTTTATCGATGAGCTTTACAGTCATAATTTGTACGACGAAGTTTCACAGGCTTTCGTAGTATTGTTACCGGTAAAATCGGTAGGAGTAATGGGCGATGAACGTACGTATGAATATACTGCGGTTGTTCGTTCTGCAAACACTATTGATTTTATGACCGCAACTTGGAGCAAATTACCTTACGAGTTTTTAGAATTGGTTTCAAACCGAATCATAAACGAAGTTAAAGGAATTAACCGTGTTGCTTACGATATCAGCTCTAAACCACCAGCAACCATTGAGTGGGAATAAATAATTACAACAGCCTTAAATATAAATTTTAAGGCTGTTTTTATATAAAATCGTTTCTAAATGAATAATACAAAAAATAAATTGCACCCGCGTAGTTTTCATAATCAACCTTATAATTTTCAGGAATTGATACTAAAAGTTCCCGAATTAAAACAGTTTATTGTAAAAAATAGAGAAGGAATGGATACGTTGCAGTTTGCCAATCCTAAGGCAGTTTATTTGTTGAACAAAGCGTTGTTGCTGCATTTTTATAATTTGGATTTTTGGGATATTCCTAATCAAAACTTGGTGCCACCTATTCCGGGTCGGGCTGATTATATGCATTATTTAGCAGATTTATTAAAGGTTGATGATTCACAGAAACCTACTGTTTTGGATATTGGTACGGGCGCAAGTTTGGTGTATCCGCTTATTGGAAGTTCTGTTTATAATTGGAATTTTGTGGCAACCGATATCGAACCAAAATCAATAGAAGTAGCACAAGAAATCATCGATAAAAATCCGCATTTAACTTCTAAAATCACATTACGAGTTCAATCTGATCATAAAAAGATACTTATAGGAATCATTAATAAAGAGGATTATTTTGATGCAGTAATGTGCAATCCGCCTTTTTTTAAGTCGAAAAAAGAAGCCGAAGCACAGACAACTCGAAAGTTAAAAGGATTGGATAAAGGTAAAAATCCAAAACTGATTAACAATTTTTCAGGCGAAAGCAATGAATTGTGGTGCAATGGCGGCGAATTAGCTTTTGTATTGAATTACATTAAAGAAAGTTTTCTGTTTAAAACGCAATTTGGTTGGTTTACGAGTTTAATATCGAACGAAGACAATCTGAAACCATTACAGATCGAATTAAAAAAATCAGCCAAAGAAATCAAAGTTATTGATATGTCGCAAGGCAATAAAAAGAGTCGAATTTTAGCTTGGAGGTTTTAATTTTGGTATAAATTTTTAAGATATTTCGATTTCACTACGTTTCACTCAATATGACAAAAAAACGTAGGGCATTCCGAAATTGATTCAGGCACGAGCTTGTGAACTGACGAAGTAATCTTGTCAAGTATTTACCTACACTTAAAATAAAATACCCACAGATGCACAGATTATTAAACCACAATAGAAAACATACTTACGCTATATTTATTTTGTAAGATACAAAAACTATGTAACCTAAAATTTGGTCAACAGTAAATACAGAATCTATGTGGTAAAAAAATAACTATTTGTTTTTATAAGTTTTCAATTAACTAAGATCCAACTTATATTTATGCAATAGACCTTCTAACTGATGGGCTGAAAATTTGGAGTTCTTCATTTTGTTGAATTCTGGATCAATCGAAAAATTGCGAGCATTTCTAAAATCGGCTTTTTCTAAAACAGAGTTTGAAAATCGAGCGCCTGTTAAATCAGCATCCTGAAAATTAGCCGAAGTTAAATTGCTTTCAGAAAAATCAACTTCTCTCAATGAACATTTTACAAAAGAGGTGCCTTTTAATTTCGATCCATAAAAAATACTGTAATCAAGCATGCAGCTTTCAAAATTAAACGAAAACATAAATTTGCTGCATTTAGAAAAATCTACACCCAAAATTTTACAGTTCGTGAAAACCACATTGCTTAAACCAACATTTCCAATCAAAGTCATAGAAAAGTTACAGTTTTCAAACACACAATCTTCAAAATTATTGTCTCGTAAATCGCTATTTGTAAAATTGCAACTTATAAAGGTACATTTAGCAAACTCTCTATCGCGCAAAGATTTATCAGAATAATCAATACTTTTAAACTCTTTATTTTCGTGATAGATTGTTTTATTGTCCATTGTTTGTTTTGTTTACAATTCGTGAAATTTCAATCTTTAAATATCCGAAATAAAACCACAAAGTACAAGCGTATTTTAATTTAAAAAGATATCATAATATTATGAAAACGGCATATAATGAACGATTTTGTTTTTATATTTGTTACTATGAAAAGAATATTATTTACATTATCAACTTTTATTTGCACAACCGTTTCGTTTGCGCAAACTGCTACAAAAACACATACTGTAGCTAAAGGGGAAACCATTACACAAATTGCAAAAAAATATAATACTACCAATAATGTATTGTTTTTACTGAACCCAGAGGCTGTTGACGGAGTTAGTGAAAATCAGGTTATTAAGATACCAACTACCGCAGCTGTTCAACATCAAGTGCAACCCAAAGAAACGGTTTACGGAATTTCTAAGCAATACAATATTGCTACGAAAAAGTTATATGATTTAAACCCAGGATTAAAAGAAAACGGCTTAAAAATTGGTCAGTTTTTAAATTTGTCACAAACGAACCTAAGTAACAGTAAGCAACAAAGTACTATTGGAACAAGTACTGTTATTGTTGAAAAAGGCGAAACTATTTATGGTATTGCCGTTAAAAATAATACTACGGTTTCTGTTTTGTATGAATTGAATCAGGGTTTGTTGGAAAACGGTTTAAAAGTAGGACAGCCGATCAACATTCCTGTTTCAGGTGAAGTTAAAAGGGAAATTGCAGATGCTTCTAAAAAGACAAAACCAAAAACCATAGTTGTTCAGCCAAAACAGACTATTTATAATATTGCAAAAACAAATAATGTTTCGCAAGAACAGTTAATGGAATGGAATCCTGATCTAAAGAACGGTCTAAAAGATGGATCGACTTTAATTGTAGGATATTCTTATGAAAAAGTAGCTTTTAATGATCATGCTGCTCCAAAACCAATCGAAAACAAACCAAATACAGTAAAAAAAGGAATTGAACTGTCCTTACCAAACGATGGTTCTACCAGAGATTTAGTACTATTATTGCCGTTTAATATAGCTAATAACAACTTTAATAATCCATCGATCAATCAAAGTATAAAAGAGGATGTTTTCTTAAATATGACTTTAGATTTTTATTCGGGAGCTAAAATGGCAATTGATGTTTTAAAAGATAAAAACTACAATTTAAACATAAAATTTGTCGATTCTAAAGAAACAAACCGCGCATTAGATGTAAATATGTTGAAAGGTGACTTTGATTTTTCTACAACCGATGTAATTATTGGTCCATTTTTTCAAAAAAACGTAGATGCAGTTTCTGAAGTTTTTAAAAATCAGCAAACTATTGTTGTTTCACCGTTATCAACCGAAAAAGGAAAACCATTTCCACGCCAAATACATACCATGCCCAACAATGAAATCGTAAAAAAAGAAATGTTAGAGTATGTACTTTCTAAAGAAGAACAAGTGATTGCAATTACAGATGGTAAAAAAACATCTAAAGCATTTTACAATAAAAATTATCCCGATATAACCACCTTAAGTGTAACAACCGATGAAAAGGTTAGCGCAACCATTTTAAAAAACCTACTTTCTGCAACAAAAAACAATTATATTGTTTTAGATGCAACATCATTAACTACAACAGTAGAATTGATTACTACATTAAAAAGTTTACAGAAAGATTTTAAAATTGAGTTAATATCGTTAGAAAAATTAGATGTTTTAGAATCGTCTGATATTAATATAAATGATTTAATTGCTTTAAAATACACTTTTCCATCTGTAACAAATGATGCTTCAAGCGCTAAAAAAGACAAATTTGTAAAAGAATATAGAACCATTTACGGAAAAAACCCAAGTAGGTTTGCAACCCGTGGATACGATGTTACTTATGATGTAATTAGCCGTATGTTTGAATCGGACGAAGATTCTAATATTTTCGATTACGGTTCACAGCATATCGAAAATAAATTTGCCTACATAAATGAAAACGGCGGTGTGTATAACAACGCGGTTTATATTTTATATTACGATAGAGATTTAACCTTGAAAGAAGCGAAATAATGAGCACAAGCAAAGTAGTTTACAAAGGCGATATTAGAACAGAATCGACCCATTTACAATCGGAAACCATAATTTTAACCGACGGACCAACTGATAATCACGGCAAAGGCGAAGCTTTTTCACCAACCGATATGGTTGCAAATTCGCTGGCTACCTGTATGTTTAGTATTATGGGTATAAAAGCAAACGCAATGAACTTAGATATAGAAGGATCTACCGCCGATGTTACTAAAATAATGCAAGCTGAACCCAGAATGATTAGTGAAATTGTTGTGGTTTTAAATATGCAGGGAGTTAATGATGAAAAATCAAGAATTATTTTAGAACGATCTGCAATGACTTGTCCGGTGTTTTTAAGCTTGCATCCTGATATTAAAAAAACAATTCGTTTTAATTGGGGGTAAAAATATTGAAAAAAATTTTAAGTTAATAAAAGAATAAAGTTATGAATAAAATATATGTCCTATTTACTTTGATTATAATGAGTAATTTATCATTAGCTCAAGATGAAAAATTAGTTGGCACATGGGTTGGTAATGATAAGGAAGGAATTTTAATTAAATTTATTTTTGATGATGAAGGATATGTTACTATGGTATCAGATGGTGTTGAATTTGGAGGAAAGAAATTTGATGTTAATGGAATTTCAGCTTCAATGAAGTATAAAACAGATCAGTCTGTAAATCCCCATAAAGTAAATTACTTATTAAAAGATTTATCAGGTGAATATCCAACAACTACTATGGGGGGTGTTTACCAATATATCAATGATAATAGTATAAAGTTTAGAATTAATCCTAATTTAGGTGAAAGCTACGATCGATTTGTAGATGAAGTAGATGAAGATACTTTTATTTTAAAGAAAGAATAGTTATAAAATATTCTCAATTTTTATATTGAATCACCAAAATTTATATCTGTATCATATAAAATATGGAAGATCAAAACAAAGAATTATTAGAATTAGCACATACAAAAATGCCCTTTGGAAAGTACAATGGGCGTTTTTTAGTTGATATACCAGAGCCGTATTATGTTTGGTACAAAAACAAAGGTTTTCCGGCTGGTAAATTAGGTAAACAATTGGCAATGATGTACGAAATTAAACTCAACGGATTAGAGGTTTTAATACGTAATATCAAGAACAAATATCCAAAGCCATAAGCAAGTATAATTGTTAATAGTAAAACTTTCAAAACCCGAATTATAGTTGTAATTTTGCCAAGTTTAGAATAGCACAACAACATACAACATATTTTACAAATGAAACAATGTAAATATATTTTCGTAACAGGCGGTGTAACATCATCACTTGGAAAAGGAATTATTGCAGCATCTCTGGCAAAATTATTACAAGCAAGAGGTTATAGAACAACCATTCAAAAGTTCGATCCGTATATTAATGTGGATCCTGGAACTTTAAATCCTTATGAACATGGTGAATGTTTCGTAACAAACGATGGTGCCGAAACCGATTTAGATTTAGGTCATTACGAGCGTTTTCTGAACGTTCCTACTTCACAGGCAAACAACGTAACAACAGGTCGCGTTTATTTATCGGTAATCGAAAAAGAACGTCGTGGCGAATTTTTAGGAAAAACGGTACAAGTAGTTCCGCACATTACCAACGAAATTAAAGAACGTATGCAGTTGTTGGGCAAATCGGGCGATTACGATATTGTAATTACCGAAATTGGCGGAACTGTTGGCGATATTGAATCGTTACCTTATATTGAATCTGTAAGACAATTAGTATGGGATTTAGGCGATAAAAACGCCATTGTGGTTCACTTAACATTAGTGCCTTACTTGGCAGCAGCAGGTGAATTAAAAACCAAGCCTACGCAACATTCTGTAAAAACATTAATGGAAAGTGGTATTAAGGCAGATATTTTGGTTTGCAGAACAGAGCATGAATTATCTTTAGATATTAAACGTAAACTGGCAGCTTTTTGTAATGTTTCACAAGAATCGGTTATTCAGTCAATCGATGCTTCAACAATATACGAAGTTCCAAACAATATGTTAGAAGAAGGTTTGGATATTGTTGCATTAAAAAAATTGGATCTTCCTGAAAAAGGATTACCTGATTTAACCAAATGGAACGATTTCTTACACCGATTAAAAAATCCGAAACATACCATTAATATTGGTTTGGTAGGAAAATATGTAGAATTACAGGATTCATACAAATCGATACTTGAAGCGTTTGTTCATGCTGGTGCATCTAACTATGCTAAAGTCAATGTAGTAAGTATTCATTCAGAGTATTTAACTACTAAGAATGTTGCCGAAAAAATGAAAAATTTAGACGGTATTTTGGTAGCTCCTGGTTTTGGATCTCGCGGTATCGAAGGCAAGATCGAAACGGTTCGTTATGCACGTGAAAACAACATTCCATTTATGGGAATTTGTTTGGGAATGCAAATGGCTGTTATTGAATTTGCGAGAAATGTATTAGGTTACGAAAATGCCAATTCAACAGAAATGAACGATAATACGCCGTATCCGGTAATTACGTTTATGGAAGAGCAAAAAACAATTACCGATAAAGGCGGAACCATGCGTTTAGGTGGTTGGGACTGTGAAATCAAGGAAGGCACAAAGGCTTTTGATATTTACCAAAGTAACTTAATTAATGAACGTCACCGTCACCGTTACGAGTTTAATAACTATTATACCGAAGCATTTGAAAAAGCAGGTATGGTACTTTCGGGTGTTAACCCTGAAACAAAATTGGTTGAGATTATAGAATTGCCAAATCATCCGTTTTTTGTTGCAGCACAATATCACCCAGAATACAAAAGTACTGTAGCAAATCCACATCCTTTATTTTCTGCGTTTATTAAAGCCGCTGTTGATAAAAAACTTAATTCGTAATAAAATTACTCGTTTTCAAGAAGTAATAAATTTCAAGAATGGAAGAAAAAAAATTAGACAAAAGTAGCCTTATAGGTATGGCTATAATTACCGTTTTATTGTTTTGGATGGTTTCTGGAACCATGTTTTCTGATAAAAAAGACGACAAAACAACCGAAACAGCTACAACCGAAAAGGCTGTATCAACTCCAATAGATCAATTGGCTGCAAATGCACAAAATGATACATTGGCATCTGCGCAACTTCAAAACCAATTGGGTTCTTTTGCTTATGGAGCAACTTTACCAACTGTTGTTAATGCTAAAGATATCGAAGTAAATAATGGTGTATTAACTGTTGTTTTTTCTAAAAAAGGCGGATACATCAAAGAGGTAATTGTTAACGATCAAAAACGAATTTCGAGCAAAAATGATGATTTGGTTAAAATCATCACGAACAATAACTCTAAATTAGATTTAAAATTAGCTACAAAAGACAATCGCCTTTTAAGTACAAAAGATATGTTGTTTGAGCCTACTTTATCAAAAGAAGGTGAAAACACAGTGGTTTCAATGAAGCTTAAAACATCTGAAACTGCTTATTTAGAGTATCGTTATGTATTAATACCTAACAAATATATGTTAGATTTAAGCATTAAATCTGTTGGTTTAAGTTCGGTTTTAAATACAGCAAACCCAGCAGAATTAACTTGGCAGTTAAAAGCTACACGGAACGAAAAATCAATAACTTATGAAAACCGTTATGCAGAAATAGTTTATGAGTACGAAGATGGTAAAGATGATTATTTGAATCCTGCAAAAACTACTTCAGAGGATGTAGTAGATTTATCTTACGTAGCATTTAAACAACATTTATTTACTTCGGTTTTATTAACGGATACTGCATTTAAAACTGCCAAAATAAATCAAGAAAATTTAGTTGAAGATGAAGATGATAATGCTAAATTTTTAAAAGATTTTACTGCTGTTATGCCATTAGAATTTAAAGGTGGCGAACTTACCTATAGCATGAATTTGTATATGGGACCTGCAGATTATAACATTTTAAATGATTACGACAGAAACTTAGATGAAATTGTTCCGTTAGGTTGGGGAATTTTTGGTTGGTTAAACAAATTAATCATTATACCGTTGTTTACTTTATTAACGAATTTAATTCCACACGGAATTGCTATTATATTATTCACGGTTGTAATTCGTTTAATAATGTCGCCGGTTCAGTATAAATCGTATGTATCGCAAGCAAAAATGAAATTAATTCGTCCGGAAGTGAACGAATTAAATGAAAAGTATGCTAAAGATCCAATGAAAAAGCAACAAGAAACAATGAAGCTTTACAACAAAGCAGGGGTTAATCCAATGGCAGGTTGTATTCCAATGTTGATTCAGTTGCCAATTTTCTATGCATTGTTCAGTTTCTTTCCATCAGCGTTCGATTTAAGACAAAAAGCATTCCTTTGGGCAGACGATTTATCCTCTTATGATAGCATCTATACATTGCCATTTAGTATTCCTTTTTACGGAAGCCATGTAGCTTTATTCCCAATTTTAGCTGCTTTAGCAACGTTCTTTTACATGAAAATGACAACAGGCGATCAGGCTGCAATGACTCCGCAACAAGAAGGTATGCCAGATATGGGTAAAATCATGAAAGTAATGATTTACATTTCGCCAATCATGATGTTGTTCTTCTTTAACAATTACGCATCTGGTTTATCGTTGTACTATTTTATATCGAATTTAATTACCATCGGTATTATGTATGTAATTAAAAACAAGATTGTTACAGAAGATAAAGTAAAAGTGATTATCGAAACAAACAAATCAAAAGACAAGCCTAAATCTAAATTCCAACGTAAAATGGATGAATTGATGGAACAAGCGCAACAACAAAAAGCGAATCAAAATAAAAAGTAATTCAATAAAATAAATTACATTTAAAGCATCCTTGAAAAAGGGTGCTTTTTTTTAGTATGAAATAAATCTATTTAAGTTACGAAATTTTGAATATAAAATAGAAGGTAGATATGAAAATTTTTTGTAAATTTTTAAGTTTTCAATTTACATAAGTATTTTATTTCCTTTTAAAATTAATATTAGTGTGATTTTCAGTATCAGTAAAATCATCAGGTCTAATATCATCAAAAGAAAAGTTTATACTTAAAATTCCATACTCTATTTTATATATACATTTCATTGTTCTAATTTCAAAACCTGTTTTGTTATCAATAACAATAATATTCATATTATTTGGTTGAATAGAATTGTCAATTTCATATTTCATAGCAGCTCCTTGAATGCCTGCAAAAAAATAATTTTCCCCACCTAGACTATCACCATCTTTAGAAGTGAATTTCACAATTCCATCTTTTTGAAAATTAGCACTAACAAATTGATCATATTCAATCATTTCCCATTCTCCAATAATAGAATTATTATTTTTAGGTGAGCAATTCATCAATGCTATTGAAATAACAAATAATAATAGTATTTTTTTTGTATTCATTTTTGAAAATTAAATTAAGTGTAAACTTACAAAATTCTAATCGTATAGTTAATAATATCGAAGTCCGTTATTATTGTTTTTACCGATATGCAAAGTCTCCGGCTACACAAAGTCTCTGACTTTGCGTAATAATGTTAGCATAAATCAGGTTTGTAGCCAAAAGAATATAACTAATCTATCAAATCCGCCAACTCTTCACCCACAATCGAACCAATCGCAATGCCTGTTCCTGTTAAACGAACGCCACAAAAAACATTGTCAGAAAGCTGTTTCACAATCGGACTTCGCTGTTCGCCCATACCCATAATGCCGCTCCAACGATGATCGATTTCAAATGCATGATTCGGTAGAATAACTTCTTTTAAATAAGTTTCCAATTGATTTTGAATTAAATCTGTCGTGCCGAATTCAGTTGTGGTTTCGCCTTCCAAATCCAGATTTCGCCCGCCGCCAAACAAAACGCGGTTGCCAATATTTCTAAAATAATAAAAACCTTCGTCCATGTGAAAACATCCTTTAAAAGGTAAATTTTCAATTGGTTTCGTCACCAAAACTTGTGCGCGAGCAGGAACGACGTCCAAATCGTATAATTTTTTGGTAAATGCGTTGGTACACAAAAAAACTTTTTTAGAATTGAAATGAAATCTATTTTCAAGTTCAATTTCTACTTCAGAATTCAAATCGTTGATTGATTTAACTTCTACATTATTTAAAATGGATATTTTATTTGAAATCACTAATTCCACAAAAGATTTCATCATTTTACCGGTGTGAATATGACCTTCAAAATCAGTTTCAATCATTCCAATTGTGTTTTTAAAACCAAAATCTTTATCAGATTTTCTGTAAACATTTTCATTAAAAATCGGTTTTAGCCAAGAATTAATTTTATCTAAATTGGATAAACTTTGCTCCATCAACTCTTTGTCATTTTCCCGAAAAATTTCATAACCGCCGAATTGATGATAATCCATTTTTTTATCAGGAATTAATGATCGTAACTTTTGCAAACCTTTGAATCTTCTTTCGACCAATTTGTAAACTTCTTCTTCAGAATTCGATTCCAGATACCAAAGGATTTCTGACAAAGTTCCGAAACAAGCAAAACCCGCATTTTTGACACTTGCGCCTTCGGGCAACATTCCTTTTTCAATGATTACGATTTTTGCTTCAGCATGTTTTTTTCGTAAGTGATATGCCGTACTCAAGCCGACAATTCCACTTCCGATGATGGTAAAGTCAACATTTTTAAAATAGGTTTCGAGTTCCCAAAAACTTAAATTCATTTTGAAGTTATTTGTTTCAAAAATAAGCTGTTTTGAATAATTTTCAACTTCAAACTATAAATTTTTGATTTTTAGTTTATAAATGAACTACAAAATTAAATTTGAAAAAATGAAACTATAATTTCTGGCAAAATAATTGCAAATACATAACTAGAAAATGTATTTTTGAAACAATTTAATCAAGCAAGCAAAAATGAAACAATATATTATAACATCATTGGCAATTTTAGCTACATCAACAGTTGTTTATGCGCAAGATGTCAACAAAACCAATGCGCAAGGTAATCGTGAAGGTGTTTGGGTTGGTTATTACCCTAAAACCAATTTTGTAAAATACGAGGGCACTTTTAAAGACGGAAAAGAAACCGGAACTTTTAAATTTTATGCTGATGAACCCGAAAAAAAGCTAATTGCAACCAAAGAATTTAAAGCCGATGGTTCTGTTTATACAGTTTTCTTCAACGGAAAAAAGAAAATGTCTGAAGGTTTATATATAAACAAGCTAAAAGAAGGAATCTGGAAGGTTTACCATGTTGATGGTCAGAATGTTCTATCAGAAGAACCCTATAAAAATGATAAAATTCACGGCTTAAAAAAAGTGTATTATATTTCCGGAAATCTGTCTGAAGAATTAGAATATAAAAATGGAGTGGAAAATGGAATTTCTAATCAGTATGCCGAAAATGGTGTGAAAATTAAAGAAACACAATATGTAAATGGTAGTTTAGACGGTAAAATTATCATTCGCGATGAAACAGGAAAAGTTACAGACGAAGCAAAATATGTTAACGGAAAGCTAATTGTGCCTAAAAAAGATTCTAAATAAAATGCAACTCAACCAATTATCGTAACTTTGCAGTTCGATTTTTAAACAATGAAAAAAAGAGTAGTAGTAGGTCTTTCTGGTGGAGTAGATTCAAGTGTTGCAGCACAATTACTTCTAGATCAAGGTTATGAAGTTATTGGCTTGTTCATGAAGAATTGGCACGACGACACGGTGACTATTTCCGACGAATGCCCGTGGTTAGAAGACAGTAATGACGCATTGCTTGTTGCCGATAAATTAGGAATTCCTTTTCAAACAGTAGATTTAAGCGAAGAATATAAAGAACGTATTGTAGATTATATGTTTTATGAATATGAAAACGGACGTACACCAAATCCGGATGTTTTGTGCAACCGCGAAATTAAATTCGATGTTTTCATGAAAATAGCTTTAGAATTAGGTGCCGATTTTGTTGCAACTGGTCATTATTGTCGTAAAGAAGAGGAAATTGTAAACGGAAAACCAGTTTATAAGTTACTTGCAGGTAAAGATCCCAACAAAGATCAATCGTACTTTTTATGTCAGTTATCACAAGAACAATTAGCCAAAGCTTTGTTTCCAATTGGCGAATATTTAAAACCCGAAGTACGTGAAATTGCTGCAAAAAACGATTTAATTACTGCTGATAAAAAAGATTCGCAAGGTTTGTGTTTCATTGGTAAAGTACGTTTACCTGAGTTTTTACAACAACAGTTAAAGCCTAAAAAAGGAATTATTTACGAAGTTTCAAAGGATCATCCCATTTACATTGATCAAAAACCGACTTTTGATTCTTTAATTGACGAATTAACGTGGGAAGCAACTTCTATAAAATACACACCCGAAATGGCTAAGAATGTTGGTGAGCACAATGGTGCACATTACTTTACAATTGGTCAGCGAAAAGGGTTGAACGTTGGTGGCACAAAAGAAGCGTTGTTTATTATTGATACAAACGTAATCGAAAATGCCATTTATACTGGTCAAGGTGCAATGCACCCAGGTTTGTATCGTAAAACCTTATTGGTGCAACCTCATGAAATTCATTGGATACGTGAAGATATGCGTTTGAACAACGGTGAAACAATGGAAGTTATGGCACGTATCCGTTACCGCCAACCATTACAAAAAGCAACCTTACATCAAACTGAAAAAGGAATGTTTGTAAGATTCAACGAACCACAATCGGGAATAACTGAAGGTCAGTTTGTATCTTGGCATATAGACGAAGAACTGATTGGGTCCGGAGTTATTTCGAAAATTTAATAAAATTGAAATTATAATTGCAAAACCAAACTAATTTTTTTAGTTTGGTTTTTAATTTTTACAGCTTGAAAAAAATTATTATTTTTTACTTTCTATTGCTTTTCGTTTCTTGCAAAACGTACGAACTTACACCGTTAAGTTTAAAAAATCAGTTAGAAAATAGTTCGTTAGAAAAAAAAGACATTCGTTTAAATAACGCATCTATTTTTTTAAATTCAAATTATATAGCGGTTAGCCTTGATTCTTTGGAGGTTTATGATAAAAAAGGAAAAATGTTTTATCTGCAAAACTCACCTTCCATAGAAATGCGTCTTATAAATTTTGAAGGCGAAAAATTCACTATGTATTTTGATACTGTTGTTATTAAAAATGATACATTAACAGGAAGCAGATCAAGATTTATGCCTAATTTTAAGCATCAAGTTCCTTTTAACACCATATCCAAAGTTTTTGTACAAGACGGTCATAAAGATTTTAAAAATTAAATTCTCAATAAAATGAACAGAATCACACAATTATTCAATATAAAATATCCAATTATTCAAGGCGGAATGATCTGGAACAGCGGTTACAAATTGGCAGCAGCGGTTAGCAATTCAGGCGGTTTGGGCATAATTGGTGCAGGATCTATGTATCCGGAAGTTTTACGTGAACATATTCAGAAGTGTCAAAAAGCAACCGGCAAACCTTTTGGAGTAAACGTTCCAATGCTGTATCCTAATGTTGAAGAAATAATGAATATTATTGTTGATGAAGGAGTGAAAATCGTTTTTACATCAGCTGGAAATCCAAAAACTTGGACTTCTTGGCTAAAAGAAAAGGGTATTACGGTGGTTCACGTTGTTAGTTCGTCAAAATTTGCGTTAAAAGCACAAGAAGCGGGAGTTGATGCTGTGGTTGCCGAAGGTTTTGAAGCGGGCGGACATAACGGTAGGGAAGAAACTACAACGTTAACGTTAATTCCAATGGTTAAACAGCATTTACAAATTCCCTTGATTGCTGCCGGTGGTATTGCAACAGGTAAAGCAATGCATGCTGCCATGATTCTAGGTGCAGACGGAGTGCAAATGGGAACTCGCTTTGCAATGACGATTGAAAGTTCATCTCACCAAAATTTTAAAGATACTTGTGTGAAAGCTCAAGAAGGCGACACCTATCTTACCTTAAAAGAACTAGCACCAGTACGTTTAATTCGCAATAAATTTTTTAACGAAGTACAAGATGCATACAGCAAATGTGCAACTACCGATGATCTAAAAACATTGTTGGGTAGGGCAAGAGCAAAACGCGGTATGTTTCAAGGAGATTTAGACGATGGTGAATTAGAAATTGGTCAGATTGTAGGTTTGATAAACGAAATTAAACCAGTAAGTGACGTTATGAAAGAGGTAATTGCAGATTTTAATAAATCGGTAAACACAAATATTTCTTTCTAAAATCATCATAAAAAATAAAAAGAAAGGAATATTTATTTAAGATATTCCTTTTTTAATTAAATTTAGTACCTATTCAATATAAATATTATGAGCTACTATAAAATTGCCGATTTAGAACAGTACTTTAAACATTATAAAAAATCTGTTCGTGAACCTCGAAAATTCTGGAGTAAAATTGCCGAAGAAAATTTTATTTGGTATCAGGCGTGGGATAAGGTTTTCGAGTTTGATATGGGTAAAGGCGATATAAAATGGTTTTTAAACGGAAAACTAAACATCACAAAAAATTGTATCGATAGACATTTATCTAAACGTGGTGATAAAACAGCTATTATATTTGAACCAAATAATCCTTCCGAAGAACCACAGCATATCAGCTATAACGAATTATACACCAGAGTTTCAAAAACAGCAAATGTATTAAAATCGTTAGGTGTAAAAAAAGGCGATAGAGTATGTATTTACTTGCCTATGATTCCTGAATTAGCTGTGACAATGCTAGCTTGTGCAAGAATTGGCGCCATTCATTCTGTAATATTTGCAGGTTTCTCCGATGCTGCTATTCGTTCTCGTGTAGAAGATTGTGGTGCTAAAGTTATAGTAACTTCAGACGGAGGTTTCCGTGGCGAAAAAACAATTAAAACCAAAGAAGTTGTAGATAAAGCTATTGAAGGTTTATCGGTTGTAGAAAAAGTTTTGGTTGTAAAACGTACCAACGAACCGGTTGCTTTTAATGATAAAATTGATGTTTGGTTTGATGAATTATATGAAGCTGCCGAAGCATCAAACATTGCAGAAATCATGGATTCCGAAGACCCACTTTTTATATTGTACACATCAGGTTCAACCGGAAAACCAAAAGGAATGGTTCATACAACAGCTGGTTACATGATACAAACCGCTTACACCTTCCAAAATGTATTCAATTATAAAGAAGGTGATATTTTTTGGTGTACTGCAGATTTAGGTTGGGTTACCGGACATTCGTATATTTTATATGGCGCATTATTAAACGGTGCAACAACTGTAATTTTTGAAGGAATTCCAACCTATCCGAATCCTTCACGTTATTGGGATATTATTGATAAATATCAAGTTACACATTTTTACACCGCACCAACTGCCATACGTTCTTTAATGACCAATGATTATTCGTATGTTACATCGCATGATTTATCATCGTTACGAGTTTTAGGGTCGGTAGGAGAGCCAATAAATGAAGAAGCTTGGCATTGGTTTAACGATTTTGTAGGAAAAAAACGTTGCCCTATAGTTGATACGTGGTGGCAAACCGAAACAGGTTCAATCATGATTTCGCCACTAGCATGTATTACACCTACAAAACCTACGTATGCAACTTTACCAATTCCTGGAATACAAACTGTTTTAATGGATGATAAAAACAACGAAATTCAAGGAAATCAGGTAACAGGAAGCTTATGTGTTAAATTCCCGTGGCCTTCAATTGCTAGAACAATTTGGGGAGATCACGATCGATTTGTAAAAACCTATTTTTCTGATTTTCCAGGTACCTATTTCACAGGCGATAATGCACTGCGTGATGAAGTAGGATATTACAGAATTACGGGTCGGGCAGATGATGTGGTGATTGTTTCGGGACATAATTTGGGAACAGCACCAATAGAGGATGCTATTAATCAACATCCGGCGGTAGCAGAATCGGCAGTTGTTGGTTTTCCACATGATATTAAAGGAAACGCTTTATATGCTTTTATTTCGTTAAAGGTAGAAGGAAGCACGCGTGATCGTGATAATTTAAAGAAAGAAATTAATCAGTTAATTGCAGATCATTACGGACCAATTGGTAAACTAGATAAAATACAGTTTGTAGACGATTTACCTAAAACACGCTCAGGAAAAATACTACGCCGTGTTTTAAGATCTATTTCATTAAATCAACTAGATAATTTTGGCGATACATCCACAATGATTAACCCAGAAGTTGTTGCAACAATTATAGAAAATAGATTGTAATTTAAAATACAAAATCCCTTTAAAATATTTTAAAGGGATTTTTTATCACTAAATAGAATATAAAACTGATTTTTAATTTTTCAGTCTTTTATATTCTCTGATCAAATCTTTAAGGTGTCTGTTAGAATCTACATCGATATCTTGATCCGATAAGAAATGCTTAAACCTAAAATTGCCAGATATTTTTTGTTTAACAAGCTCTTTTTCAATGGTATAAAGTTTTTCTCTTAAAGCAATTTTTTCATCTTCAAAAGCTTTTAAGCTGGCAAATTTTTCTTTAAAATCTCTTCTGAATGTATTTGAACTAAACGGAATTGAATTTAGAATTTGCATTTGTTTTTTAGATTTTTGATCTAACAAAGCAATTACTTTCATGGTAATATTTACAAGATCTGTTTTTGCTAAAGAATCAATATTATCTGGAATTTCGGTAACGCTTGATAATTTATTTTTTTCGACCGATTTTTTATCTCTTTGATTCGAAGACTTATCGCTGGTTAGAGAATTTACATAACCGCTTCCATGGCACATTTTACAATTAGAATCTAAACCTTTACAAGAACAAATTTGAAATGACATATATTAATTTTTCATGTTTTAAATTGACTTATAACGAAAGTTCTTTCTGTAGTTCTTTGTCTAAGTTGAATTATTTGCAAATGTATGAAATATTTATAGAAGAAGAGTGAAACTGTAAATTAGACTTTAGTAGATCATAAAAAAAGCAGTAACTAAATTATTACTACTTTTGATATAAATTGAAATCTTAATTAAACCGCTACATTATGCTCGCGTAATGCGTCGTTTAAAGATGTTTTTTTATCGGTACTTTCCTTACGTTTTCCAATGATTAATGCGCAAGGAACCTGAAAATCACCGGCTGGAAATTTTTTAGTGTAAGATCCTGGAATTACAACAGAACGTTCTGGAACGTATCCTTTAATTTCAATAGGAGTTTCTCCTGTTACATCAATAATTTTAGTTGAAGCAGTTAAGCAAACATTTGCGCCTAAAACAGCTTCTTTCCCCACGCGAATACCTTCTACAACAATACAACGAGATCCTATAAAAGCGTTGTCTTCAATAATTACTGGAGCTGCTTGTAAAGGTTCTAAAACACCACCAATACCAACACCACCAGATAAATGCACATTTTTACCAATTTGTGCGCAAGATCCAACGGTAGCCCAAGTATCAACCATGGTTCCTTCATCAACATACGCGCCAATATTAACGTAAGACGGCATTAAAATTACTCCTGCAGAAATATACGCACCGTGACGCGCAACGGCGTTAGGAACTACACGAATACCTTTTTCGGCATAATTGCGTTTTAAAGGCATTTTATCGTGGTATTCAAAAATTCCTGCTTCTAATGTTTCCATTTTTTGAATAGGGAAGTACATTACCACTGCTTTTTTAACCCATTCGTTAATTTGCCAACCGCCATCTACAGGTTCTGCAGTTCGTAATTGTCCGTCATCAATTAAATCAATAACTTTTCTAATAGTATTTTGTGTAGCTTCTTGTTGCAACAATTCTCTGTTTTCCCAAGCTTGCTCTATAATGTTTTTTAATTCTTGCATGCTGTTTTTTATTTTTTACAAATATATTAAATCTTTCTATTTGAATAAATTCAATGTTGAGATATAAACAAAAAAACCTGCCGTAAAGCAGGTTTTTTATATATGTAAGTAAGATAAACGGGTTTTACAAACGTTTATTTAATTTTATTAACGATAGCTGTGAAAGCATCTTGGTGGTTCATTGCTAAATCTGCTAAAACCTTACGGTTTAATTCGATGTTGTTAGCTTTGATTTTCCCCATGAATTGAGAATAAGACATTCCATGTAAACGTGCACCAGCGTTGATACGCATAATCCATAACGCACGGAAATTTCTTTTCTTTTGTTTTCTGTCACGGTAAGCGTAAGTCATTGCTTTCTCTACCGCGTTTTTAGCTACTGTCCAAACGTTTTTACGTCTTCCGAAGAAACCTTTGGCTTGCTTCAAAATTCTTTTTCTTCTTGCTCTTGATGCTACTGCATTATTTGCTTTTGGCATAATTTTAAATTTTTTTTGTAGTAGGGCGGATGTAAAAAACATCACTTTTGATCGGAATTTTTAATGATCAGCCCACTCCAGGGTTATTAAATTGTTTTAACCGAAAGAACGATTACATTATTCTTAATTGTTCTTTGATGCTTCTTTCATCTGCTTTATGTACTAAACCAGAGTGAGTTAAAGCTAATTTACGCTTTTTAGACTTCTTTGTTAAGATGTGGCTTTTAAAAGCGTGTTTTCTTTTAATTTTTCCAGAACCTGTAACGGTAAAACGTTTTTTGGCACTAGATTTAGTTTTCATTTTAGGCATTTGTTCCTAGGTATTTATGTTATCTTACTTAACAATATTTTGCAAAAATACTAATTTTTCTTCTTAGGTGCAATATACATGGTCATTCTTTTACCTTCAAGAACTGGCATAGCTTCAACTTTACCAAATTCTTCAAGATCTTGTGCTAAACGCAACAATAAAATCTGACCTTGTTCTTTATAAATGATCGAACGACCTTTAAAGAATACGAATGCTTTTAATTTTGAACCTTCTTTTAGAAATTTCATAGCATTTTTCTTTTTAAACTCGTAATCATGTTCGTCTGTCTGTGGACCAAAACGAATTTCCTTAACAGAAACCTGAGCAGTTTTAGCTTTCAACATTTTGTCGCGCTTTTTTTGCTCGTAGATAAATTTCTTGTAATCGATGATTTTACAAACCGGTGGCGTAGCGTTTGGAGAAATTTCTACCAAATCTAATCCTTGCGCATCGGCCATAGCCATTGCTTCGGTTGTTTTAAAAACACCTGGTTCAACATTATCGCCTACTAAACGAACTTCCGGCACACGGATTTTATCGTTTATTCTGTGTGCATCTTCTTTTTTCTCCAGAGGTCTAAAGCCTCTTCTGTTATGTACTGCTATGGTAATATGATTTAATGCTTATTAAAAGCGGTTTAACTTAAAATTGTTTTATTGTTTTACTAACTTCTTCGTTTATTAAAGATATAAATTCTTCAACTTTCATAGAAGTGTTCGATTTTCCTGATTCTCCTTGTTTTCTTACAGAAACGGTTGCATTGTTTTCTTCATCCTCGCCAATAATCAGCATAAACGGATACTTTTGCAATTCTGCTTCACGAATTTTCTTGCCTATTGTTTCGTTTCGATCATCAAGTTTGGCGCGAATTTCGTGATTTTCTAACAAATCTAAAACTTTTTTAGCATATTTTTCGTATTTCTCGCTCAAAGACAGGATAATAACTTGTTCTGGCATTAACCATAAAGGGAAATGACCACCTGTGTTTTCTAACAAAATTGCAATAAAACGTTCCATTGAACCAAAAGGAGCACGGTGAATCATAACCGGGCGGTGCATTTTATCGTCTGATCCTTTATAAGTTAATTCAAAACGTTCTGGTAAATTGTAATCTACTTGGATTGTTCCTAATTGCCAACGGCGTCCTAAAGCATCTTTCACCATGAAATCTAATTTTGGACCGTAAAATGCTGCTTCGCCAGTTTCAATTACATAATTTAAACCTTTGTCTTTGGCTGCGCTAATGATGGCATTTTCTGCTTTTTCCCAGTTTTCAACTGATCCGATATATTTTTCTGGTTTGTCTAAATCGCGAACAGAAACCTGTGCTGTAAAATTATCAAAACCTAAAGATCCAAATACGTAAAGTACTAAATCAATTACTTTTTTAAATTCTTCATCTAACTGATCTGGTGTACAGAAAATATGTGCATCGTCTTGTGTAAAACAACGAACACGAGTTAATCCGTGTAATTCGCCCGATTGTTCGTAACGATAAACCGTTCCAAATTCTGCATATCGTTTTGGTAAATCTTTGTACGACCAAGGTTTTGCGTTGTAAATTTCGCAGTGGTGCGGACAGTTCATTGGTTTTAACAAATATTCTTCTCCATCAACAGGTGTGTGAATTGGTTGAAAACTATCTGCACCATACTTTGCATAGTGCCCCGACGTTATATACAATTCTTTATGACCTATGTGCGGCGTTACAACTTGTTCATAACCTGCTTTTTTCTGTGCTTTCTTTAAAAATTGTTCTAAACGATCGCGTAAAGCGGCACCTTTTGGCAACCATAATGGCAAACCTTGACCTACTTTTTGAGAGAAAGTAAACAATTCTAATTCTTTACCTAATTTACGGTGATCGCGGCGTTTTGCCTCTTCGATCATTTCTAAATATTCGGTAAGTTCTTTTTGTTTAGGGAACGATATACCGTAAACACGTGTTAACTGCTTGTTTTTTTCGTCACCACGCCAATAAGCACCAGCAACAGAAAGAATTTTTGCAGCCTTGATAATTCCTGTATTTGGAATGTGACCACCACGACATAAATCTGTAAATGTAGCGTGATCGCAGAAACTAATTGTTCCGTCTTCTAAATTCTGAATTAATTCGGTTTTGTATTCGTTATCCTTATATAATTCCAATGCTTCTGCTTTTGATGCAGATCGCATTTTAAATTCGTGCTTTTCTTTAGAAATTGCTAAAATTCTATCTTCAATTGCTTTGAAATCGTTTTCAGATATTTTGTTTTCACCAAAATCAACATCGTAATAAAAACCATTTTCAATTGCTGGTCCAATAGTTAATTTAATACCCGGATACATTTCTTGTAAGACCTGCGCCATAACGTGCGAAGTAGAGTGCCAGAAAGCTTTTTTACCGTCGGCATCGTTCCAAGTATATAACGTTAAACTACCATTGGTGGTTAAAGGCGTAGTCGTTTCAACGGTGGTGCCGTTAAAGTTTGCTGAAATTACGTTGCGTGCTAAACCTTCGCTTATACTTAAAGCGACTTCGTGCGGAGTTACGCCTGAAGCGTATTCGCGAACCGAACCATCTGGTAATGTTATTTTAATCATTTTTACTATTGAAGTTTTTTATCACGCAAATATACTAAAGAATTATTTTATGTTAACAAAAAATAGTTCACTTTCATTATGAAATGTTGTTGTTTTTGTTTTATTTCGTTGTTATAATGATCAAGAAACATTCTATTAAAATTATAAGATACGAAAATCAGTTAAAAAATAACTGGAATTGTTTTGTAAACGAAGCAAAAAATGGGTGTTTTTTGTTTCAACGTGATTTTATGGAATATCATAGCGACCGGTTTTCTGATTTTTCGCTCATGTTTTTTTTAGATGATGAATTGGTTGCATTATTACCAGCTTGTAAGATTGATACGGTTTGTTACAGTCATAAAGGATTGACGTATGGAAGTTTGATCGTAAAAAAAGAATGTAAATTTGCTTTATACAAGGATATTTTTACAGCATTGCTTGATTTTTTAAAAGATCAAAATTTTACGGAATTAATTATAAAAACAATACCATTAATCTATTGTGAAGCAGGAAATGATGAATTGACGTTTTTGCATCAGTTTTACGAAGGTTCTGTAGAAATGAATATAGGATCAGTTATTTACAAGACAAAAGATGTTGCTTTTTCAAAATCGGTTGTTCGAAATGCAAAAAATGCCGTAAAAAAAGGAATCGAAATAAAAAAATCGAACGATTTTAAAACTTTTTGGAACGATTTGTTACTACCCAGATTAGAAGAGCGTTTTAATAAAAAACCAATTCATTCGTTAGATGAGATAATGTATCTTAAAGAGCGTTTTCCTGATGAAATTGAATTGTATGCAGCTTTTTTAAATAACGAAATGATCGCTGGAACTATTCTATTCAACAATAAAAACTTTGTAAAATCCCAATACATCGCAAGTAAATCAAGCTATAATAAATTGGGCGGCTTAGATTTGCTTCATTGTGAAATCATTCAAAATCTTAAAACAGATTATTTTGATTTTGGCACATCGTCACAAGATCATTCCACAATAGAAAACAGTTCATTGCTTGCTTGGAAAGAGCAGTTTGGTGCGCGAACCATTGTATTTCCTACTTATACTTTTAATATTAATTAGCCAAAAAACATGATTCCGTACTTAAATTTAAAAAAACTGAATGAACCTTATCAGGAAGCTTTTCTTGAAAAAACTAAATTGTTTTTTAACAAAGGACATTACATATTGGGCGATGAATTATTAAAATTCGAAGAAGAATTTGCACAATATTGCAAGGTATCGCATTGTATTGGCGTTGGTAACGGCTTAGATGCTTTGTTTTTAATTTTTAAAGGCTATGTAGAATTAGGTATTTTAAAGGAAGGAGATGAAGTTATTGTGCCTGCAAATACCTACATAGCAAGTATTTTGGCAATTATTAATGCAGGTTTAACTCCAAAGTTAGTCGACACGAATTTGCTGAACTACAATTTAACCTTAGATGTTTTACAACAACAGGTTACACAGCATACAAAAGCGGTTTTAATGGTGCATTTGTACGGACAAGTGAACGATGCGCTGAAAATTAAAACATTTTGCAAAGATTTTGGTTTGCTATTAATAGAAGATGCCGCACAAGCGCACGGTGCAACAGCAGAAAATATAAAAGCTGGGGCTATTGGCGATGCTGCCGGATTTAGTTTTTATCCCGGTAAAAATTTAGGTTGTTTGGGCGATGGTGGTGCGGTTACAACCAATAATTCTAAATTAGCAAATTGCATTAGAAGTCTACGCAATTACGGATCTGAGCTAAAATACCACAATATATATAAAGGTATAAATTCTAGGCTAGATGAATTACAAGCGGCTTTTTTACGTTTGAAATTGCCCGATTTAGATTTTGACAATAAAACCAGACAAGGAATTGCAAAAAGATATATTTCTGAAATTACAAATCCGTTGATTGTTTTACCATATATTGATGATTTTGAAGCACATGTATTTCATATTTTTCCTGTAAGAGTTGAAAATAGAGCAGATTTCCAAAACTATTTGCTGGAACACGAAATACAAACACTGATACATTACCCAATTCCGCCACATAAACAAGAGGCAATGCAAGAGTTTCACGGCTCACAGTTTCCAATATCAGAATTAATCCATCAGCAAATTGTAAGTATTCCGCTAAATCCGGCGTTAACTGTAAATGAGCAAGATTTTATCATTGAAAAAATAAATAATTATTAATGGATATCTATATAAAATCGTTTAATCGTGCTTATTTGTTGCATAGAACAATTGCCAGTATTTATCATTATTTGAATGATTTTGATGGAAGAGTTGTTGTTTTAGACGATGGAACACCGCAAAAATATTTAAATAAAATTATTGAATTATTTACTGATGTCCAAATTATAAAATCGCCTTATTACCAGCAGAAAAGTCAAGATATTTCTTTAAATAAAGTCCCTGAAAAAGTTATTCCTGCTAATTTTTGGTGCGATGAAGTTTTAAAAGGATCTGAATATTTTATTCTTTTAGAAGACGATATGTGGTTTAATCAACCAATAAATTATAAAGATTTTACTAAAGATGTTTATGATTTAAAATTGGATATGATAAAATTTTTATGGTTAAAAAACAGTAAACTGATTTCTGATAATATCACAAAAAAAACAAGTCATTTTAATATTGTTCAACCAAAAGTATTAACTAAAAATCCTTTTTTGTTTGATGCCATTTTTAGAACAAACAAATTTAAGTTAGGAAGTTTGGTTGTTAAAATGTTCGATCATAAATTAGAACTTTTAAAATATTACCATTTATATATGGTTGCTGGTGGTGTTTTTTCTAAACGATATTACGAAAATACTTGGAAAAATTCGCAAAATAAAGTTGATGAGTTGGCTAATATCTCAAAAGTTTTATATAAAATAAATGATTTTAAATTAGGAAACACCAAGCAAGAAATTTTAAAAACCACCGTTAAGTTTACAGCATCTGATATTCAAAAAGAAAAATTTGGAAATTCATTAGATGTCTTTAAATTTAATTACATCTTAAACGAAGCTTGGTATAATAACCAAAGTACTCACGGTTTAAATTTCACTAATGATATAAGTGATGAATGGATTAAAAACTGTTGTGCTAATTCTGACATAAAGTTCGATGTTTGGCAGAATTGGTACAATGATATTAAGAAAAATTATGAACTTATGGGTTGTAATTTAGATTAAATGAAAGAAGAAAAACACTATAAAACACTATTTAAAGCTACTTCACTTTTTGGATTGGTTGAGATTTTGCGCTTATTTTTAAGAATAATAACAAATGTTGCTGCTACTCATTTTTTAGGAACAAAAGGGTTTGGTTTATTAGGTTTATTAGAAAATGCGGTTCAGTTAATTGGTTCGTTTGCTAACTTTGGAATCAATTTTACAGGAGTAAGAGAAATTTCTTCGATTAAAGCTAACGACGAAGAATATGCAAAAACAATAAAAGCAGTTACGCAGTTTTCATTACTAACCGGTATTATATCTGCTATTATCTCCATTATTTTTGCGTATAATTTAAGCTTTATAACTTTTAAAACGGTCGAATATTTTTATTGGTTTATTGCTTTATCGGTTTATTTTGTTGCCACAAGTTATACCCAAAGTAGAATAATTTATTTAGAAGGATCGCAAAATTTTCAAAAGTTACTTCGCATTAATGTTCTTGTTAACCTACTGAATACTATTGTTGTAATAGCTGCGTATTACTTTTTTAGTACCCAAGGAATTATAATGGCAATGATTGTTAATTCCTTAGTGGCATTACTATTTTATTCAACATTAAGTACCGTTCCCAAAACAAAAGTTAAGTTTTCTGCAGAAGATCGAAAAATCTATTTTAAAAAATTCATAAAATCTGGGAGTTTATTAGCTTTAAACACGTTTATTGGTTTTCTATGTTTTTTTATAATTCGTACATACTTTAATAATGTTAGCGCAGAAACCTTAAGTTTCTATAATGCCAGCAACTTAATTATAATTGCTTACTTGGGAATTGTATTTATTGCCATGGGTAAATTTTTCTTTCCAAAATTATCACAGTCAATTGACAATCGTGAACAATCTGTACAGTTAATAAACAACCAGTTAGAACTAAGTTTGCTTATAATAGTACCGGCAATTGTATTAATTTATGCTTTTTCTGATTTTATTATAAAAACACTATTTTCGTCAGCTTTTTTACCGGTTAATCAAATACTTATTTTTGGATTAGCTTCTATTGTTTTTCGTAGTTTTAATTATGCGGTAGGTTACTTGTTGTTATCGCATCAAAACTTTAAACAATATTTTTATATAAATGCGGTTAGTGATTTGCTAAATGCGTTGCTTACTATTTTATTTTACGAAAAATGGGGGTTAATAGGTATTGGTTTATCCATTTTTATTAATTATCTTTTATCGGCAGTTTATATTTATTATTACACAAATAAAAAATACGCTTTTAAAATTAGTAGTTTTGTTAAAAAACAGTTTGTTGCATCATTATTTATAGTTTTTGCAATAATAGTTTTAAGTTTAGTTTTTGATAAAATGTATTTTAAAATTATAGCCAGCATTGTATTTTTAATATCTGCCGGATATAGCTTAATTAAAATAGATGAATATATTTTAGATTTTAAAATTCGCAATAAGTTTAAATCATTATTTTGATCAATAGGTTAAAACATTTTTTAAGTATAAATTGGTTCGCAACCTTACAAATTAACTTTAAAGCCTTTGCTTTTAAAGAAGCATTGTTGTTGCCTATTATTGTTTACCGTGGATTTAAAATAATGCAATTTAGAGGAAAAATTGTTTTAAATACTAAGCCGCATTTTGGTTTGGTTGGATTTGGTCAGTCGTACGAAATATTTAAAAGAAAAAATTCTTGTGGTGAAGCGATTATTAACGGTGTTATTGAAATTAATGGAAAGGTTCAGTTTGGTTTAGATACTAAATTATATGTAAAAAAAGATGCTGTGTTAAAATTAGGACACATAAACTCTTTTGCAAGCCGTACCGAATTAATTTGTTTTAAAAGTATATCAATCGGTAATTGGGTTCAATTTGGAAATGAATGCTTGATTACAGATACCAATTTTCACGAGTTGAAAGATTTGGTAACAAATACCAAACTTCCCATGAATAAAGAGATTATCATAGGTTCGTATAATTTTATTGGTGCGCGTTCTACAATAAAAGGGAATACTGTAACACCAAATAACTGCTTGGTAGGAACAAATTCTCTATTAAACAAAGATTATTGTTCTTTAGGTGAAAATATAATTTTAGGCGGAATTCCTGCTAAATTTATTAAAGAAAATATAGTTCGCGACTGGGAATCAGAAAAAAAAAGTTTAGAAAACTATTTAACAATTAAATTGTAAATGAGCAAAATAATTACACTACCAAAAATTGAAGATCCTCGAGGGAATTTATCTGTTATTCAAGGAAATACCATTCCGTTTGCCATAAATAGAGTTTATTTTTTGTACGATGTTCCAAGTGGAGCAGAACGTGGTGGACATGCACATAAAAACCAGCAGGAGTTTATTATTGCTGTTTCTGGTAGTTTTGAAGTGGTTTTAAATACTGGAACCCAAGAAAAAGTATATCATTTATTTAAGCCTAACGAGGGTTTGTATGTGCCAGTTAATACATGGCGCGAGTTGCGTAATTTTTCATCAGGATCGGTTTGTTTGGTGGTTTCTTCTGATGAGTTTGATGAAAGTGATTACATTCGCGAGTTTAATGATTTTAAAAATTACTTAAGCAAATAATATCTACATCTAATTTCGATTAAGGAAAGCTTTACAAAATCTACTAATTGCTTGTTTTTAAGCGATTGATCCATGCTGTAATGAATTCTATTTAATAAGGCTTTGTGTTCAACTTTAGATGTATTTCGTACCATTGATTCTTTATAAATCTGTCGGAGTGATTTATTTATTTTTCTAGAAAATTCATCGTTTTTATGAAATTGATTTCCTAAGGAATTCTGTAAAAATCTTTTTTCGACTAGAAAAACGTCCAAAAATTTTATTTCAAATACTTTAGAAAGTCTTAACCAATAATCTAAATCTTCAAAAAATAATTCTTCGTTGTATCCTTTTAAAATTTCAAAATGCTTTCGTGTAAACATAGATGCAACCGAACACATGATAACTCCTGTTGAAAGTAATCTTAAATAGTTGGTTTTGTGTAATAAAAAATCTGTTACTTTATCTCGTTCATCAACTTCAAAATAAGGTTTTACACGAGTTCCATTCTTGTTAATATGGTAAGCATTGCCAAAGATTAAACCTACATTATCAGGCTGCTGTGCTAAGAAATCCACCTGATTTTCAATACAATCTTCAAGTAAAACATCATCTGCCGATAAATCTATAAGATATGTACCCAAACTTTGTTTAAATGCTGTGTTAAATGCCTTGGTATTGCTGACTGTTTCGCTAAATCTTAAAAATTTTATCGCAGGGTTCTTTTGAATAATTTCCTGAATTATCGTGTAAGAATTGTCTGAACTTCCATTGTCAACAACAATTAATTCTATATTTTTATAGGTTTGATTTAATACCGAATTTATTGCGTATTCAACAAAAGCCTCGTGATTAAAACAAATACAGATAACAGAAACAACAGGTACAAACATTCATTTTTTTATTTACAACAAATATATTGGAAAAAAATAAAATAGCATTGGTTACTTATTCTTTATCGGCTGGTGGATTAGAGCGGGTAGTGGCAAATAGTACTTTTTTGTTCGAAAAAATGGGCTACGAAGTGCATTTATATGTGCTAGAATCTAAAATCGATTATCCGTTTACCGGAAAACTACACACATTTAACATTGATAATTTAAGTGTATTTTCTAAAATTAAAGCGTACCGTTCTATTCGTAACTCATTAAAAAACAATCAGTTTCAGTTAATTATCGATCATCGTTACCGATTAAATGGTTGGACAGAATTTATGTGGCAAAAGTTTATTTATAATAAGGAAACGGTACTAAATTACGTGCATAGTTCAAACATTTACAATTATTTATTTAAATCGATAAAATTCAATGAATTTTTATTTAAAAACCGACCTTTTATTTGTGTTTCAAAAGGGATTGAGCAACTTGTAGTTAAGGATTTTCCTTTATTAAAAACTACCACGATTTATAATTTTGTTGATGTTAAACTGCCTAAAACCCCTTTAAACGTATCTGAAAAATATATTTTAGCTATTGCACGAATGGATTTTGAAAATGTTAAGCAAATTGATGTTTTGCTAGAATGTTATGCTAAAAGTATTTTGCCGAAAAATGATATACGCTTGATTATTTTAGGAGACGGTATTCGATTAGAAGAAATGAAAATTTTAGCTAACAAATTAAATATTGCAGATTTTGTAGATTTCAAAGGATTTCAACCAAATACTGAAAACTATTACAAAAACGCATTTTTTACGATACTAACCAGTAAATATGAAGGTTTACCAACAGTTTTGGTTGAATCTTTAACCATGAACACACCAGTAATTTCTTTTGATTGTGAAACTGGTCCTAATGAAATTATTATAGATAGATTCAATGGTTTATTGATTGAAAATCAAAATCAAACTAAAATGATTAATGGTATGAATGAGTTAGTTGGTAACGAAGAATTGTATCAATCATTAAAACAAAACGCTCAAAATTCTGTCGAACAATTTCAGCTTAAAGCTATTTGCAATCAGTGGGAACAATATCTTAATGATAAACTGTAAAATCTATTCCGTAATTGCGTAGTTTTCGTTTAACCGTAAGTAATCCATTTAGTAAAAACGGAGGTAATTTTAATAAAAATCGCGTTTTATAGTTCATATTTTCAGCATCTACATACATTAAATATTCGGTAGATTTCTCTTTTAAACCCAACATATAATAATGCAAACCATATTCAATTCTGTAAATATCTAAAAAAGCTTGTAGGCTTTTATTGTCTTTTTCAAACGATCTATATTGGTTTAAATCGGTTAGTTTATGGTATTTAGAATTGTCTTTTGATAAACTTTTATTGGCATTTATAAAGTTATACGTTAATGTAGTACTTGCTGTAATTGCAATTTTATATTTTAAGGCAATTTTAATCCAATAATCTAAATCTTGATCACTTTTTAATGCAGGATCAAACCCACCAATTTCAGTAAAAATATCTTTATGAATGCAAACTGCAGACGTTAATGCAACTCGGTTTATTAAACTGCTTTTAAAAAAATCGGTTACATAACCTTCATAGTTTTCGTCAATATCAATAAAATTATTATTTATAAAGGTGTTTTTTGAAATTTGAGTAACATATCTGCCACAATACATTTTTGCTTCTGGAAATTTAGCTATTGTATCGTAAAAAACTTGTAAGTGGTTTGTTTTCCACAAATCGTCTGCGTCTAAAAAGCACAAATAATTCGCCTTAGCATGAGCCATTCCGGTATTTCGGGCAACAGAAACACCTTGATTTTTTTGATGAATAACTATTAAACGTTCATCTTTATATTCTTCAACAACTTTTATGCTATTATCGGTAGATCCATCATTAACAACAATAACTTCAAAATCGACAAAAGTTTGATTAAAAACACAATTTAATGTATTTTTAAGGTAGTTTTCTTTGTTATAAAGCGGAATTATTACTGAAAAAAAAGGTTTCATTTAAAGTTTACTAAAATATCCTAAACGGTAAATATCATAAATAAATAACGAAGGTTTACTACCTAATAGGTTTTTTTTGAATTTAGTTTTGAACGATTTATAAAGCAAATTAACAATCCAAAGCAGATGCGTTTGCTTTAAAAGTTTATAAATAGCAGTTAATTTTGAATAATCGGCTGGTAAATAGTTGTTTTCAAGTAAAAATTGCAATCCTTTTAAAGAGTCATTGGTTTTTTGCAGAAAAAATTCGCTGGTTTCAATTCCGTTATGAACCACTTGATTATTTATATGTTGTAACAATACTTTATTTTTCATTAAATCGTATGAAAACAATAAATCTTCGTATCGCAAATTTGGAATTTCTTCGTTAAATTTAACTTTAGCAAAAACATCTTTTTTAATTAAAAAATTCAGCGTTAAAAAAGAAACATATACATTTTCATTACGTTTTTCTGCAGATAAAGCTTCGCGTTCATTTCCATAAATCCATCGTAGCAACTGATTGGTTTCAGGTTGATTTTCTTGATAAACAATTCCACCATAAACCACCTCATAATTAGAATTGTATTGTATAAAACTCAAATAATTTTTAATGAATTGTTTATTAATTAATCGAACATCTGCATCTAAAAACAATAAATTAGTAAACGTTGCTTTTGTTGCAAGCAAATTTCTAATTGCACTTCTTCCAATATTTTGATTTAGAATCTGATATATACAATTACTTAAAGTGTTTGTTTTATTATTTTCTGTATGAAATTTTATCGAACAATCATCTAAAACTATAATTTCAAATATTATTTTTTGTTGAATACATTGCTCGTGTAGCTCTTGTACCAACGGAAATATATTGTAATTATATGTAGGAATTAATATAGAAAGCATTTTATTTTTTTTGATAAAATCCGACTAAAAAATCGGGGTTATTTTCCTTTAAATAATCATCTTCCATTTTAAATAATTTATCTAAAATTTGCTGTTTTTCGTCGTTCAAATCAACAAAATGATAAGCGATATCTTTAAAAACACTCATTAAAATATTCCCGCCAAAAGATCGTTCTTCAATTACGTTAAAATAATTGTAAACGGTGTCTAAAATATTTGCTGACGAAACACTCTCTGATGGATCTGCCAAATAAACACGCAGCAAACCGTTACCGTAAAACTTGTTTTTTGTTAAATTAGTTGCACCTCGTACCTTATATTTTTTTGGAATGATACTTAGTGCATTGTTAATAGCTTGGATTTGCTTCTGGGGAAATTGAAATCTGTTTGCACCAACATATTCGTTAATAAACAAGCATCCGTTATCTTTTAAAGTTGGAATTATTTTGTTTTTAAACAATTCGTCTAATGGCGAAAAATGATGAAGCGATGCGTGAAAAACAACCAAATCGTAATAATTATCTTTAAATGTGGTTTTGTAAATATCTTCGCACTTAAAATGAATGTTGTTTAATTGTTTTTCTTGTGCGATTTTTTGAGCTTTTTCTATGTTGTTTAAGCCTAGATCGACACATAAAATCTCACTGAAAATATTAGTGAAGCCTGCATAATAAATTTCATGCTGACAAGTGCCTGAACCTAGCGAAAGAACTTTTAAATCTTTTTTATCTTTTAAATGGTGGTTGATTAAATAATCTCGAAAATCGGTATTTTCATTGCCCGAAATCATTTTATTCCAACGTGTTTGTACTGCAGGAACATCCCACCAATTGGTGTTTTCTAATCGAAAAGTATTAAAAGCGCTACTGATTCTTGATTCTTTTTTAAAAGAAAACTTCGATGCAATAAAGCCAAAACCTCTTTGGTTAAGCTTGGTGTAAACATCAATAAAATCTTCTTTTGTAAGTAATCGAATCATTTTTTAAACTGTTTTCTGAACTACTTCAAAAACTTTACCTTCATCACATTTCAATGTTTTAGCAGGATATTTCAACAATAAAGCATAATCATGCGTAGCCATTAAAATAGTACGTCCGTTTTGGTTGATTTGCTGTAGAACTTCCATTACTTCAACACTTGTTTGCGGATCAAGATTTCCAGTTGGTTCATCGGCTAAAATCAACTCGGGATCATTTAACAAAGCACGTGCAATTGCCACACGTTGCTGCTCGCCACCCGAAATTTGATGTGGCATTTTACGAATATGTTGCAACATACCTACACGGTCTAAAACGTCTTCAATACGTGCATTCATATCCACTTCGTTTGTCCAACCGGTTGCTTTTAAAACGAACAATAAATTTTCGAAAATATTTCTATCTGGAAGTAATTTAAAATCCTGAAAAACAACACCTAATTTACGTCTTAAAAAAGGAATATCGTTTTGTTTTAATGTTCGTAAATCATAATCAACAATAACGCCTTCGCCTTGTTTCAAATCTAAATCGGCATAAAGCGTTTTCATTAAACTACTTTTACCAGAACCGGTTTTGCCAATTAAATAAATGAATTCACCTTTGTGAATATCAATATTAACATCGGCTAAAATAGGCTCGGTATCTTGAAAAATGGTTGCGTTATGTAGTTTTAATATAGATGCTGACATGGATTTTTTTTGTAAAAATATCAAAAGTTATGCGTTAATAAAAATTCAATCTTAAAAAATGAAGTTTTAATTTTTTTACAATCTGTTTTTAGAAAAAGTAAAACCAATTTTAGCAGTCATATAATTATAATTGTTTATATACTTTTCCCAATTTGGATGCGTTTCTGTACGCATTTTATTAAATGTGTATTTTAAACCAAAAGTTACATACGCTCTGTTGCCAATTTTATGTTGATAATCAAGCCCTAATCCCAATCCGTCACTTTCTGCATTCAATTCTTTACCATAGCCTTTTGTGGTGTATTGTGAATTATCATAAGAAAGGTAAGGTTCAATTAAACTTTCTTCAGTTATTGGCTGATAATAGCTTAAATAGAAACCTGGTGTAAAAACAGTTGTTTTTTCAAAATGACCAAAAAAATCGTTACTTTTCACGTCCATTCTATGCAAATTTAAATGCAAACCAATTGTAAATCGGTTATAACTAAAAATTCCTAAACGCGCACCAATTGCCGGAAATGCTTCGGAATGTGCATCACCCATCATACTCTCATTAGGTGCTAAATTTGAAAACCCCAAAGTAAATTGAAACGTATTAACAAAATCAATATTCGATTTTTTTTCTTCTTGTGAATAACTTGATAACGATACCAATACGCACATTAATACAAATATCTTTTTCATAATTAATAATTTAAAGTACCTAAATTAACGTAATAATTACTAGTGTTGTATTGAGATATGTATCCGTAATACTTACTATTATAACCATTACTAATCTTTATGGCATAAATGTTTGTATTGATGTTTCGTGGTAAACTTGTATTAATTTTGCCTGAAGCATCGGTCTTTGTTTTTATAATGGTATGACCATCATCTGCATAGTCATTAGAATTATTAAAGGTTATTTCGCCAATAGTGCCCGAGCTAGGTGAAGCATTGTAAACAGGATATATACGTACTTCGGTATTTTGCAATGGTACGTTATTACGCATTACTTTGCCTTCAATAATAATTCGCTCGTCATTTTCGTAGTAATCTCTAGTACAATTTGAAAACAATAATGGTGTTAAAGCTAATAAAAGTAATTTTTTCATAAGTTATTTGTTAGTTCAAGTTTCATTGCGAAACAAACAATTTCGTCTAATTTAATATAAAAATAGATTTCTTTTTCATTTATTAAAGAATAAATTGCAGCTTTTTGGTTAAAGGTTACTTCTTTTAAGTAATTAATATCTATTGCTTTTATGAGATTCTTTTCAAGAATAGTTAATGGTAAACAATCTAAACACCATTCAATATATTTAACGTTGTTTACATGATTTAGTGCATCTAAATCTGAAAATACGACTTGATGATGACTGACTAATTCTGCGTTTTGTAAAAGATCAATCTTACCAAACTTCTTTAGAGTTGCTTTTTTTTCAGGATATTTCTCTAAATGATCGTGAGCGATTGCTATAGCTTCGGGTCTGCGTTTTTCGGTATTTAAAACCACCCAAAGACTATTTCCACCGATTATTTTTTCGCCGTTCAAGAAAACATCAAAATCGCGAATGGTTTTTATGCCCGCAAGTGTTTCAATCCACGTTTCAATCTCAATAGTTTCGTGCCATTGTGGTAAATTTTCAATTTCGATACGCATGCTGCTCAAAACCCAAGCCTGATTATTTTGTTGCATATCAAAATAACTCATTCCGCCTAAATCTGAATGTTTTCCGGCAACTGCCTGCAATAAATTCATTAAATCGGTAATGCGAATTTTAGAATTTACAGCACATTTATCTATTGTTACGTGGCACGAACCTTTGTATCTTGATGAAAACTTATCGGGTAAATTCATTTATATAGCTTAAAATATTTTTTAAAGGTGTTTGATACGAAAACCATTTGGTATCCTCATTGCGTTTAAACCAGGTAATTTGTCGTTTGGCAAATCGGCGGGTATTTTTCTTGATTTCTTCAACAGCATTGGTTAACGAAATTTTCTCATCAAAATAATCAAATAATTCTCGATAACCAACCGTTTGCAAGGCATTTAATTGTTGGTATTCCTTTAAATTGGCAACTTCAAGCAACAATCCGTTGTTTAACATTATATCTACACGTTTGTTAATTCTATCGTACATAACTTCGCGCGGAGCTTCTAAACCAATAACAATAGGAGTGAAGTTGCGCTTGTTTTTTTCTTGATTTAAAAACGATGAATAAGGTGCATTTGCCGCCATTGAAACTCCAATAAAACGTTTCATTCGCTGTTGATTTACCAACGTTTGAGGATTGGTTGTCTTCAAAAAATCGAAATAGAAAGGATCTAACTGCTGTAATTTTTCCTGAAGATATTCAAATCCGTTTTCTTCGTAATTTTTATCAATTTCGACTTTAATTTCATGTGAAACATCCGGAAATTCATCAAATCCTTTTAAAATGGCATCAACATATAAACCTGATCCACCAACAACAATCTGAATATTACTTTTTAGAAATAATTCATCTAACAAAGGCAAAACTTCTTTTTCGTAATCGCCAACACTGTAATTTTCGGTGATTGATTTATTTTGAATAAAATGATGCGTTGCTTGTTTTAGCTCATCGGCAGACGGAACTGCTGTACCAATAGTCATTTCTTTATAAAACTGTCGACTATCACACGAAACAATATCACAATTAAAATGTTTTGCTAGTTCAATAGATAACGCAGTTTTGCCAATAGCGGTTGGTCCTACAATTATGATTAGGTAATTATTCGTCGATTTTAACTTCTCCATCAATAAATTTTTCGCCACAATTGTAGCAGTAATTTGCATACTCGTTGTAAATAAAGGTTTTACAGCGCGGGCAGTTGTTTTTTACGTTTTTATTTTTTCTGTTTTTAGATAATTCGGCAGTAACAATTCCGGTAGGCACGGCGATAATTCCGTAACCCATAATCATGATAAACGATGCTATTGTTTTACCAATTGGTGTAATGGGGGCAATATCGCCATAACCAACCGTTGTCATGGTTACAATACACCAGTAAATACTGTTTGGAATATTGGTAAAACCGTTGTGACGACCTTCTATTACAAACATAATTGTGCCTAAAATAACCGACATTACCAAGATAAAATAGACAAAAACCACAATTTTGTTGGCACTTGCCTTTAATGATTCTTTTATGTGTGATGATTGATTTAAAACTGGAATTAAATCTAAAATAGCGAATAAACGCAGTAATCGTAACGATCTAATTACTACTAAAGCTTCGGATCCTGGAAAGAAAAAGCTTAAATACATTGGTAAAAGCGACAGTAAATCTACAAAACCATAAAAACTAAAAATATAATTCAGCGGTTTTTTGTTACTTATAATTCGTAAAATATATTCCAGCGTAAAAAATACGGTAATAATCCATTCGCTGATAACAAAAAAATCGTGATGAATTTTGTCATACCGCACCACACTTTGCATCATAATTAAAAGTACACTCAGCAAAATTACGGCAAGCAATAGTAAATCGAAGGTTTTTCCAGCAATGGTGCCCGATCCGTAAATTACTATGTAAATTTTCTGACGAAGTAATTCGTATTTAGATTTTATATGTTTCATTCCTAAAACGATATAATTTTATAGTCTTTCTTTGTGGAAAGATAATGCTTCACAGTATTCAGCACATCTTTTGTGTAAATAAGCGGAATTAAAATTTTATTTAAAACCTGTGCATTTAGGATCTGATAATTCAGATCGAAAAAACAAAATCCTTTAAAAATTCCGTTCTCAATAACAACCGCGCTTTTTTCGTTTAAGTTTCTCCCCTTTAAAACAATAATTAAATTGTTGAATTTAAGTTGATTTCCAATTATTAACGAACTAAAAAGTTCATTGTGCAAAGCAGTTGGATAGTTAATGTTTTCTGCAGATGATAGTGCGTTTTGAACTTCTTCTACAATTTCGTTTTCTTTGTACAAATCATTAATAAACTGCAAGGCGTTTTTTTGATTTTTAAAAGATTGAACCGCATTTTTACGGCCATCGCTTTTATGAATTTTCAAGGTTTGGTAACCGTTCTCCAGTTTTTCTTGATAAACCGACCATAAAAAAGGCGATTTACGTTGCGTTGGATTTAAAACCGGTTTGTTGTGCAGTAATTCTTCGCGTTCTTTCAACAATGCGATTAATTCGTTTCCTGTTTCTTCAAAAGTTACGGTATAAACCTCTTTTTGAATACGTTTGGCAATTTTGGTATCGGCAGTAAAAATCTGATTTAATTTTTTGCGGATATTATTGCTTTTTCCTATAAAAATAATGTTTCCTTTATCGTTATGAATGTAGAAAATTCCAATTGATGAAGGTATATTTTCTAAAATATCGAACAACTTCGGAGAAATTCCCTGATGAACTTCGTTCTTGATTTGCTGTTTTACAATTTGTTTGTCGATATCTTTATCTAACAACAACTTAAAAAGTTTAAGCGTAGCCATGGCATCACCGCTTGCTCTGTGTCTATCAGCGATTGGAATTCCTAAAGATCGAACCAGTTTACCTAAACTATATGCTTGCGCATCGGGCAACAAATTTTTTGACATTTCTACCGTACACAATGTTGATTTTTGAAATTTGTAACCTAATCGGTCAAATTCTAACTTCAAAATACGGTAATCAAACGGAGCGTTGTGGGCAACAATAATGCAGCCTTCGGTAATTTCAATGATGCGCTTGGCAACCTCAAAAAACTTTGGCGCCTGACGTAACATCGCATTATTTATTCCGGTAAGTTTAACAACAAACGGCTGAATTGGTATTTCGGGATTAACCAGACTTATAAACTGATCTACAATTTCAACACCGTCAAACTTATAAATAGCAATTTCGGTAATTCCTTCTTTATTAAATTGCCCGCCGGTGGTTTCTATATCTATTATTGCGTACATTCTTCAATGTCAATTTCAATTTCAAAAATCAATGACAATATTAAATACAATTTTTTAAAATTGAAATTTGCAATTGATATTGTAATTGCTATTGAAAAACTATTTTTTATTAATTATCATTTTCGAAGAAATTGCTATTAATTCTTCAACTTCGTTTAAAAAGCTAAAATACGAAAAATGTTAATGAAGTAGATAATTATGTTTAATCTGTTTCAAATTATTTCAGCTTTTTTTGATATTGCTTTTGATGTTGAATTGTAAGTATAAAGCGTGCTTTCAATAAGTTCATAATACAATAAATAATTATGAATTACTTTTACAAAAACATTTTTAATGTCGGTTTTTCTGCCAGTTAGCGGAAATTGTTTTAAAAAGATTTAATTGTTCAAATATTAAAGAGTTTAGCTTTATACCGAAAGATTTTGATTTATTGCGATTATTCCAATATTGAAGTATTTCTGTTAAATCATTTTTGGCTTTAATTGTCCAAACTATTTGCTCAACCATTTATTCATCTCATTTTCAACTTCGGTATGTGATAGAATTTCGCCATTTTTTACTTGATTTCTACCCTCTAAAACAGCTTTTTTTTCATCTTCGTTTGTGTAATACACAGTATCATCACTCTGAAATTGGAGTAACTGCAATAACTCTTTTAATTGAACCACATCGGTAATTTGAGTGATTTTATTAATTAGATTGAGTTTTAATTCGGCTGAATTCATAATACTTGTAATTTATTGATAGTAGTAAAGTTACGAAAAAATAATTTCAATTTATGTTACCTTCCTCCGAAAATCGAACTTCCAATTCTAACAATGGTACTTCCGCATTCAATGGCAATTTTGTAATCGCCACTCATGCCCATAGAAAGTTGCTGAAAATGACAGTTTGGTAACTGATAAGGTTGTAAATAATCGAAAATATCTTTTAATGATTGAAATTCTTTACGAATTACTGCGTTATCTTCTGTAAAAGATGCCATTCCCATTAAGCCGATTATTTTTATGTTTTCTAACGATTTAAATTCGTCTGAATGTATCAATTGCAATAATTCATCATGAGCTAAACCAAATTTCGATTCTTCGGTTGCGATATAAACTTGTAACAAACAAGGAATCACGCGACGCCATTTTTTTGCGTTTCGATTAATTTCAACCAATAATTTTAAACTGTCAACACCATGAATTAAACTTACATAAGGTGCCATGTATTTTACCTTGTTGGTTTGTACGTGACCAATCATGTGCCATTGAATATCTTTGGGCATTTGTTCCCATTTTTCGGTCATTTCCTGAATTTTGTTTTCACCAAAAATTCGTTGTCCAGCATTATAAGCTTCCAACAAATCGGCAACAGGTTTTGTTTTAGAAACAGCAACCAAATGAACATGTTCAGGTAAAGTATTTTTTATATTTTGTAAGTTTTCAGCTATGCTCATTTTTTTAACCACAAAGTTTTTAAGTTTTTACACAAAGTTTTAAAGAATCGTTTATAATTATTTTAAATAGGTTTAACTTAAAATTCGTAAATAATTAAACCATTACGCAGTTTAGGTTCTATGTAAGTACTTTTTGGAGGCATGGTTAAATCGTTATCGGCAAGGGTTTTAATTTCGTTTACCGATGATGGATACAATATAAAACCAATTTTAAATTCACCATTATCTACTTTGTTAACCAGTTCCATAATATTTTTATTTCCCGGTATGTAACTAATTCTGTTATCGGTTCTTAAATCTTTAATGTTTAATAAAGGATTTAATATTAAATCGTACAGAATTTGAGCGTCTAAATTATCGCTTATCTGTTCTTTATCAGGAATATTCTTTAAAGTTAACGAATAAAACGATCCTTCCAAATACATACCAAACGTATATTTTTCTGTCGGTTTCCAATATTCGTGAACCTTTTCAACCGAGAATTTTTCATTTAGAATATTCAGAAATTCATCGGTTTCCATACCGTTTAAATCATGAATTAATCGGTTGTATTCGTTAATCTGTATCAGCTTTTCGCAAATTAAAAAGCTCATAAAATAATTCATATTATTGCTGGCATTCTTGCTGTTTTCTTTTAAAAGTAAATCTGAAGTAGCAGAACGATGATGTCCGTCGGCAATATATAAATTTGGAATTTCCTTAAAAGTTTTTTGAATAAAATTTAATTCTTCTTCAGAATCAATTTTCCAAAGTACATGTCGTTCACGATTGGTTGTTGAAAAATCATACAAAGGCGTTTGATTCATTTTTTTGGCAATCCATTGTTCCAATTCGTCACAATTTGGATACATCATTAAAACCGGTTCGGTATTAAACTTGGTTTCTTTAAAATAATCCTTTAAATTTTCAACGCGATATTTTAAGGTGTTTTCGTGTTTTTTAATCACATTGGTTTCGTAATCTTTCAACGAAGTTCCTGCTAAAATTCCAACGAAATTATTTTTTTTCGATTTAATCTGATACAGATACATTGCCGGATTTTCGTCCTTAATTAAAATTCCATCGCGCTTAAAATCCTGATACTTTGTTGCCACCATTTTATAACGACGCAATGGATCGATCTTTTCCTGATTGATAAATGCTAAATTAACAATATGAAGAAACGAAAATGGATTAAAATCGAGCCACGAAGCCAGTTCGGCTGCCGAATAATCATCGTACGGACGCGTAGTTACCAACGAAACTTTATCTGCCGCTGGGCGAACTGCTTTAAAAGGAATTATATCTGCCATTAAATAAAAACTTAATATAAACTAGGTAACGTTTTTTGTCATTCTGAGTTTGTTTAGGAATCTCATATCAAATATAAATAATGAGAAGCCGCACTTCGGCTACGCTCAGTGACCAGTTCGGAATGACAAAAGGTTTGAAATTAGTATGTATAAAGGTACTAAATGTATCTATTAAAAATGCATAAAGACAATTGAACAGCGTTCAATCGTCTTTAAAACTTTATTTTATATCAATTTACGAAAACATTTTTGCAACTTTTTCTGCTTTTTTGCTTTCAGAATAATCATAAAAACCTTCACCAGATTTTACGCCTAATTTTCCTGCCATAACCATGTTTACCAATAATGGGCAAGGAGCGTATTTAGGATTTTTAAATCCGTCGTACATTACGTTTAAGATCGATAAACAAACATCTAAACCAATAAAATCGGCTAATTGTAATGGTCCCATTGGGTGTGCCATTCCTAATTTCATCACCGTATCAATTTCGCTAACACCGGCAACACCGTTGTACAATGTTTCGATAGATTCGTTAATCATTGGCATTAAAATACGGTTTGCTACGAAGCCTGGATAATCGTTTACTTCGGTTGGAGTTTTTCCTAAAGCAACAGATAAATCCATGATTTTTTTGGTAACTTCATCACTCGTGTTGTATCCACGAATAATTTCTACCAATTTCATAATAGGCACCGGATTCATAAAGTGCATACCAATTACGCGTTCCGGGTTTTTAACAACCGCTGCAATCTGCGTGATAGAAATAGAAGAAGTGTTTGATGCCAAAATAACATCTTCTCTACAAACTTCACTTAATTCTTTAAAGATGTTTAATTTTAGGTTGATGTTTTCTGTAGCAGCTTCAACAACTAAATCTACATTTACAACACCGTCTTTAACATCGGTATACGTAATAATATTTTCAATAGTAGCTTTTTTATCAGCTTCGGTAATTGATCCTTTCGCAATCATACGGTCTAAATTAGACACAATTGTGTTCATTCCGCGTTCTATTGCTTTGTCTGAAATATCAATTAAACAAACTTTAAATCCTTTTTGTGCAAATGTATGGGCAATTCCGTTACCCATTGTTCCTGCACCAATTACAGCTATATTTTTCATTTTTATGTTTTAATACGAATTTATGCGAATATACTTTTTTTAATTTATTTACCGAAACAATTAATGATTCTGTGCGCAATTCTTAATGCTTCTGTACCGTCTTCTAATGTTACAATTGGCGTGGTATTGTTGTTAATGGCATCGGCAAAAGTTTCCAATTCATCTAAAATGGCATTGTTGCTTTCTACCGAAGGATTATCGAAATAAATCTGTTTTTTAACGCCTTCTGCATTTTGAAGAATCAAATCGAAATCGCCCGGAACTTCTGGTGCATCTTTCATTTTTACAACTTCACAGATTTTATCAAGATAATCGACAGAAATATAGGCGTCTTTTTGGAAAAATCGAGCTTTACGCATATTTTTCATTGAAATTCTGCTTGATGTTACATTGGCAACACAACCGTTTTCAAACTCAATACGTGCATTGGCAATATCGGGTGAATCGCTAATTACGGCAGTTCCCGTTGCATGAATATTTTTAACCGGCGATTTTACAACGCTTAAAATGGCATCGATATCATGAATCATTAAATCTAAAACCACAGGAACATCGGTACCGCGCGGATTAAATTCTGCCAAACGGTGCGTTTCTATAAACATTGGGTTGTGAATTTTATCTTTCACCGCTTTAAATGCAGGATTAAATCGTTCCACATGACCAACTTGCCCTTTTACATTATATTCTTTTGCAAGTTCAATAATATGTTCGGCTTCTTCAACAGTGTTCGAAATTGGTTTTTCCAGAAAGATGTGTTTACCTGCTTTAACCGCCTCAACTGCACAATGATAATGCGAAAGGGTAGGTGTTACAATATCAACCACATCAACCGCTGAAATTAAATCGCTTATAGAATCGAATGATTTATACCCAAATTCTGCAGAAACTTTTCCGGCATTTTCTTTAGAGGGATCGTAAAAACCGACCAATTTGTATTTTAATGATTCATTTAACAATCGTAAATGGATTTTTCCTAAATGACCTGCGCCTAGTACGCCAATTTTTAACATAATGAATGTTTTTTGCAAAGTTAGAATATATTTGAAAACCGAAGTGTTTTATTAGCTGAAAGTTACACAACAGCTAAAAAAGATTCTATTGAAAAGCTTGTATTAACATTGAAATTATGTGTAATTTTGGACTGTAATGAAAGGATATTAAAACGTGAAAGATACTGCAAAACATCAAGGCTTACGAAACCAATTGGTAAAATTACTAGCACAAAAAGGCATTTACGACACCAATGTTTTAAATGCTATGAATGCGGTGCCACGCCATTTGTTTTTAGAATCGGGATTTCAAGATTTTGCGTATCAAGACACTGCTTTCCCAATTGGTGCCGGACAAACCATTTCACAACCTTACACCGTGGCTTTTCAATCGCAACTACTACAAGTTAAAACCGATGATAAAGTGTTGGAGATTGGCACGGGATCGGGTTATCAAACAGCAGTTTTGTGCAAAATGGGTGCGAAGGTTTTTACTATTGAACGTCAGAATGAATTATATCGAAAAACATCGGTTTTATTACCAAAATTAGGCTATCGACCGCGAGTTGTTTCGTTTGGTGACGGATACAAAGGTTTACCTAAAGACGCACCTTTTGATAGTATTATTGTTACTGCTGGTGCACCCTTTGTTCCACAACCATTATTGGCGCAGTTAAAAATAGGAGGCAGGCTGGTTATTCCTGTGGGAGATGATGTTCAGGTAATGACGTTGTTAATAAGAACATCGGAAACGCATTTTGAACAACATGAATTTGGCGATTTTAAGTTTGTACCTATGTTAGAGGATAAGAATAGGTAGTTTTTTATTGTAAATTAGTTTCTATTAAAACAATATTCCTTTTATCCCAAATCCTTATTTTCTACACTACATTCATTAATCTTAAACACTTAGTTATAAAACTATCACAATAAAATTTACATTCCATTGCAAAACATTGTTTTTAGATGTAAATTTGCACAGCAACACACAAAAAATATGAGTTCAGACAATTCTACAAATCGTTATGCGCAACGCGGGGTATCTGCCCAAAAAGAAGATGTGCACAATGCTATTAAAAATATAGATAAAGGATTATTTCCTAAAGCTTTCTGTAAAATAGTTCCCGATTATTTAACAAATGATGAAGATTATTGCTTGATTATGCATGCCGATGGCGCTGGTACAAAATCGTCTTTGGCGTATCTTTATTGGAAAGAAACCGGCGACTTATCTGTTTGGAAAGGTATCGCACAAGATGCCCTTATTATGAATATCGACGATTTGTTGTGTGTTGGTGCTACTGACAATATTATGTTATCATCTACAATTGGTAGAAATAAAAATCTGGTTCCAGGCGAAGTTATTTCGGCTATTATTAATGGAACGGAAGAATTAATCAATGAATTAAAAAAATTCGGGGTGACCATTCATTCTACGGGTGGCGAAACAGCTGATGTAGGTGATGTTGTTCGAACAATTATTGTAGATTCTACCGTTATGGCTCGAATGAAACGCAGTGATGTAATTGACAATGCCAATATTAAACCAGGTGATGTTATTGTTGGATTAGAATCTTTTGGTCAGGCAACTTACGAAAGTGAGTACAATGGCGGAATGGGAAGCAATGGTTTAACATCTGCACGACATGATGTTTTTGCACACTATTTGGCTGAAAATTATCCGGAAAGTTTTGATCCTTCAGTACCAAAAGATTTGATTTATTCGGGTGCTAAAAAATTGACAGATGAAGTTGAAGGATCTCGAATAAACGCTGGTAAATTAGTACTTTCTGCAACTAGAACGTACGCACCAATTATAAAAGAAATTTTAGCAAAATACAATGCAAATGATGTTCACGGAATGGTTCACTGTTCTGGTGGCGCGCAAACAAAAATTTTGCATTTTGTAGATAATGTTCACGTAATTAAAGATAATTTGTTCGATGTTCCACCATTATTTAAGTTGATACAAGAGCAATCGCAAACCGGTTGGAAAGAAATGTATCAGGTTTTTAACTGCGGACACAGAATGGAATTGTACGTTAAACCTGAAATTGCAGAAGAAATTATAGCTATTTCAAAATCGTTTAATGTAAACGCACAAATTGTTGGAAGGGTAGAAGCTTCTACTTCTAAAAAATTAACCATACAATCTAATTACGGAACGTTTGAATACTAATAATTTCAAGCTTATGGCAATTGATTACGGGGGAAAACGCACTGGAATTGCCGTGACAGACGAAATGCAGATCATTGCATCGGGATTGACAACTGTTGAAACAAAGAACATTTTTCCGTTTTTAGAAAATTATTTTAAAACAGAAAAAGTTTCAAAAATCATCGTTGGCGAACCAAAGCGTATGAATAATGAAGCATCTAGTATTGGAGCTGAAATTAATAAGTTCGTAGAAAAATTAGCAAAACTGTATCCGCAGATAGAAATTATCAGGCTAGATGAACGTTTTACCTCTAAAATCGCTTTTCAAACAATGATCGATAGCGGTTTAAAGAAAAAACAACGTCAAAATAAAGCGCTTGTAGATGAAATTGCAGCAACCATTTTACTGCAAGATTATATGAGCAGCAATAGATTTTAAAAGATAACGGAAGTTTAAAATAACAGGTCATTTTAAAATGTCAACAAACAAAAATACAGAAAGCGATGCAGTATTAATTGGTGCAGGTATCATGAGCGCTACACTTGGATTGTTGCTAAAGGAATTAAATCCTAAGGCAACCATTGAAATTTTAGAGCGTTTAGATAGTGCTGCCCAAGAAAGTTCAGATGCCATGAACAATGCTGGTACGGGGCATGCGGCTTTCTGTGAACTAAATTATACTCCAGAGAAAAACGGAGTGGTTGATACAACCAAAGCACTGAATATTTGTGAGCAATTCGAAGAATCGCGCCAATTTTGGTCGTATTTGGTTAAAAAGAACATTATTCAAGCGCCTAAATCGTTTGTAAATACAGTTCCTCACATGAGTTTTGTGTGGGGCGAAGAAAATGTAACGTTTTTAAGGAACAGATTCCAAGCGTTGAAAAAACAGCCTTTGTTTGCTGCTATGGAATATAGTGAAGAAGCTGTAACCATTAAAAATTGGGCGCCTTTAATCATGGAAGGTCGCGACTCTAAAGATAAAGTAGCTGCTACGCACATGAATTTAGGTACCGATGTGAATTTTGGGGAATTAACCCGTCAAATGATCAAGCATCAGGTAAATCAAGATGGGGTGAATGTTTCGTTTCAGACTGAAGTGTACGATTTAAAGCGCACAAAAGACAATAAATGGAATGTTTTTATAAAGGATTTAAAAACAGGACAAAAACGAACCATTACTACTAAATTTGTTTTTATTGGTGCTGGTGGCGCGTCTATTTTATTGTTAGAAAAATCGGGCATTCCTGAAGGAAAAGCCTACGGTGGTTTCCCTGTTTCTGGGCAATGGTTAGTTTGTGAAGACGAAAAGTTGGCAGAACAACATTTTGCTAAAGTGTACGGCTTGGCTTCGGTCGGAGCACCACCTATGTCAGTTCCGCATTTGGATACACGATATGTAAACGGTAAAAAATCATTGTTGTTTGGTCCGTATGCCGGATTTTCGACTAAATTCTTGAAAACAGGATCTTATTGGGATCTTTTTAAATCTATTTCTACAGGTAATATAGGTACTATGGTAGGCGCTGGTTTAGATAATATGGATTTAACCAAATACTTGATTTCCGAAGTAATGGCTTCAGAAGATAAAAAAGTTGAAGCCTTAAAAAAATACTTCCCTAATGCTAAAAAGCAAGATTGGCGTTTAGAAATTGCAGGTCAACGTGTACAAACCATGAAACGCAATAAAGAGGGTAAAGCCGAATTAGCTTTTGGAACGGAAGTGGTAAACGCTGCCGATGGTAGTTTGGCGGTATTGTTGGGTGCTTCGCCAGGTGCATCAACTACCGTAAACATTATGTTGAAATTAATTGCAAAATGTTTCCCTAACGAGTATAAATCAGCTGAATGGCAGGAAAAATTTAAAGAAATGATTCCTTCATTTGGATTGAAGTTAAACGATCACCCGGAATTATTAAATGAATTAAGAGCGGAAACTTCTAAAACGTTAGAATTGAAATATTAAAAGATAAATGTCTCTGTAATTTACAGATTGGTGTCACTTCGAGTAGGTTTTTCGCAATGTCCCGATAGCTATCAGGATGAAGGAAAATTGTATCGAGAAGTTTAGTATTGAAAGTTCTCGACTTCGCTCGAACTGACGGAGGTTTAGTAAATTTCTATTGAGTTTAAAATTCACTGCTCGTTTGTCATTCCGTAGAAATCTAAAAATATGCATTCAGTATAAAAACTATAAATGATTATCGGGAAGATTACACCAAGTTTTAATTTTATCGGCAATGTCATGCTGAACTTGTTTCAGCATCTCACAAGATCAAATAAAGATGAGATTCCGTGTCAAGCACGGAATGACACGCAGTATATAGACAAAAAGTGCTTTCTATATTTAATTTATGACACATTCTCAATATTTTGGTACAAGGTTTCAGATAATCATTAAACTATATATAAATCATAAAAAAATAACGACCGATTAATTATCGGTCGTTATTTTTTTACAAATCACCACAATTTTATCATTATTCAAATCAGTCGTAAAAAAGACATACGAATCGCCACCGTCTTTTATTTTATGTTTTTTACGGATTTCTTCTACTTTTAAAGGAAAATTACGCGTGGTAACATTGGCTTTGGTATTTTCTAAATACTTAATGTCTTTTTTATTGTACGAAATAACTTGTTCTATTTTAAAACATCGTCCCGGAAAATCAACTAATTCATCCGAGGTATATAAATGCGAATGCTTGTGCAGTTTACTAACGTTAAATACTTGAGCCACTTGATTATAAGCACCTGTTTTTAAATAACTACTGAATGGTTCGTATAAATAGTTTAGTGGATTAGACATCTGTGAATCAATAGTATCATTTAAAGAAAAAGTATCATGATGAATAGTTCCATTGTTGGAAATATTGACAGCGATCAATTCTGGCTGATCAATAAAACCTTTTTGCAGAACAATTAAAAGCTCTTTCACCTCGTTATGCAAACCAATAGCGTAAATTGTTTTAACGTTGACTAATTCGTTTAAAATTGACGAAATATCAAGTAACGGAGCTACTTTAATTAGAATGTTATCCGATTTTTCAAATAAAAATTCTTGTAATTCAACTACGTTTGGCGTACAATCTTTCAAAAGAAAAACTTTCGTTTTTTTATCATCTCTTCGAGCAGGATCAATGTAAATCCAATCAAATTTTTCAGTTGATTGCTCAAGATGAGAAATACTGTCGCCAGATATGGTTTCAATATTATCAACATTCATCACCTTAAAATTATGTTGAACAATTGCCGATAAATCTTCTTGAAATTCGCAATGAACAACTTTTTTAAAACGCTTTGCAAAGTAATAATCATCTACGCCAAATCCGCCTGTCAAGTCAATAAGTTTTTCACCAGAAATTAATTCGCTTTTAAATTTTGCCAAGGTTTCCGATGAAGTTTGTTCGATAGATAATGTACTCGGAAAAATAACATCTTCATTTGAAAACCAAGTCGGTAATTTCTTTTCAGCTTTTTGTTTTGATTGAATCTGATTTAAAATCCACGACCATTCGTAATCAGGAAACGGATTTTTCTTTAAAGCCAAAATATTAATGTTTTGCTTTAAGTTTTTGTTGATAAACTCTTTTAAATCAGATGTTAATAGCATAGGAATTTAAACTAATTATTCGCTAAAACAAACGTATGGCAACCAACAAGGGCAGCAGTTTCGGTACGCAAACGTGTGTTTCCTAAAGCAACGGGCAGGTAACCATTTGCAAGTGCTTTGTTTATTTCGTTTGTAGAAAAATCGCCTTCAGGACCAATCAATAAAGTATAATTCTGTTGTGTTTCAATTCGGTCTTTTAATTCAACTTTATCGCTTTCTTCACAATGTGCAATAAACTTTTGTCCACTGATTTCCTTCGATAAAAAATCAGTCAGTTTTATAGGTTCGTTTAAAACGGGCAGATACATTTGATTAGATTGTTTCATGGCACTGATCAAAATCTTATCGAAACGTTCGGTCTTGATAATCTTTCGTTCGGAATGATCACAGATAATAGGTGTAATTTCATCAACACCAATTTCGGCAGCTTTCTCCAAAAACCACTCGTAACGGTCGTTCATTTTTGTTGGTGCAACAACCATGTGAATTCTGAAATTTCTTGGCTCGGTAAATTGTGATTCATTTATTTTAACCACACATTTTTTTTCTGATGCTAAAATAACTTCACAAATAAATAAAAAACCTTTTCCGTTGGTAATGTGTAAAATAGAGCCTTCTAATTTGCGTAAAACTTTAATAATGTGTTTGCTTTCTTCTTTGTCAAAAACAAACTCATTTGTTTCATTGTCAATATCCGGAGCGTAAAATAACTGCATATTAATTATCAAATATTATTTTTAAAAGCTTTTAACTTTTCTCGTTGAATTCTTTTAAGTTGTCTTTTAGATTTATCTGTAAAAAGATGTCGTGACGTCACATATTGTTCATTTTTTATCCATAATAAGTATCTTTCTTTAAAATCAGATAAACCACTTTAATGTATGTAAGGTAAATAATATTCAATTAGGTTAGCATTCCCATTACAAAATTCAGCTAGACAATTCTGAAGTAAAGTTAATCTGTAATAATTCATTCCATCAATTCTATCTGCAATAATGATTGCAAGTTCACCAATGGTCAAATATCTTTCCAAACAGTCAGAATATACTTTAGTTTTGTTTGAGTCTAAGAAAAATTCTGATAATAGAGTTGCAGCTTTCCAATCATAAGCTAATATAACTTTACCAGCGTTTGTGTTTACGATTTCTCGAGAGTCTTTAGTTAAAGATATTTCTTTCAGTAATGAATATACTTCAATATTAGTTTGTGAAAAACAATTTAACTTCAAAAACAAAAAAAGAATTACTAAAATGTTCTTCATAACTATAGGGAAGATTTAAATAAGATTAACTTTTAAAACTCTAATCTAGCTTTAGAAACTACTTCATCATCACTGAAAATTCCTAAGCGGAATTTATGATAACCAACAATACCAATCATTGCAGCATTATCGGTTGTGTATTCAAATTTTGGTATAAAGGTTTTCCAGCCGTATTTGGTTTCGGTTTCTTTTAATGCTTTGCGAATGCCCGAATTTGCCGAAACACCGCCGCCAATTGCAATCTGGGTAATTCCGGTTTGTTCAACGGCAAGCTTAATTTTATCCATTAATATTTTAATGATGATGTTTTGCACAGAAGCACAAATATCATCGATATTCTCTTTAATAAAATTCGGATTTTTATGAACTTCTTTCTGAATAAAATATAAAATCTGCGTTTTTAATCCCGAAAAACTAAAATTCAATCCATCTACTTTTGGTTTGGTAAAGGTGTAAGCTTTTGGGTTTCCGTTTTGCGCATGTTTGTCGATCAAAGGACCGCCAGGATATGGAAAACTTAATATTTTTGCAGTTTTATCGTAAGCTTCCCCAACAGCATCATCCGTCGTTTCGCCTAAAATTTCCATATCAACAAAAGAATTCACTTTCACAATCTGTGTATGTCCGCCACTAATTGTCATCGCCAAAAACGGGAATGTAGGTTTATCAAATCCTTCTTCATCAATAAAATGAGCCAAAATATGAGCGTGCATGTGGTTTACGGCAATCAACGGAATATCCAACGCCATACTTAACGATTTTGCAAAAGAACCGCCCACCAGCAAAGAGCCCATTAAACCCGGGCCTTGTGTAAAAGCAATAGCACTTAAATCGGTTTTTTGTATGCCGGCTTTTTGCAACGCTACATCTACAACAGGCACTATATTTTGTTGATGCGCGCGCGAAGCCAACTCGGGAATAACTCCGCCGTACAGCTCGTGAATTTCCTGCTTTGCCACCACATTGCTCAATACTTTATCGTTGCATAATACGGCTGCACCGGTATCGTCGCACGAACTTTCAATAGCCAAAATGTACTTTAATTGTTCCATTGTAAAAAATCGGTATAATTTATGTGTATAAAGTCTACTAAATACCGTATTAACTTACATAAATTAGTATTTTTGTTTCTTTAAATTAAAAAGCAAATTTAAAACAAATAAGGCTATCAAAAAACTTTTTAAAATACTGTTTGGATTGCTGTTGGGCTTGGCGCTGGTTTTTATACTGGCAGCAGTAATTATTACAACACCCATAGTTCAGACAGAATTGGCGCATTACGCGACTACCAGAATTAACGAACAATTCAATATCCGAACATCGATCGGGCAGGTTGCCGTGCAGTTGGACGGAAGCGTTCTGTTGAAAAAAGTTCATGTTTTAGACGACCGAAATAACGATTTAGCCTATATTGACCGATTATATACCGATATTACCGATTTTAAACAGCTGACCGAAGGTAAATTGTTGTTTGGTAGTACCGAAATTCAGGATGTCAATTTTTTTATCCACAAATACAAAGGCGATACTTTAACCAATTTAGACAAGTTTATTGCTGTCTTTGACGATGGAAAACCCGGAAGCGGTAAGTTTTTAATGAAGATTGATCATCTTGATTTAACAAATGGAAGGTTCAAAATCACCGACGATAATACCGGAAATACCCCGATTGATTTTAAAGAAATGAACGGTTCTTTAGATAAATTGTTGGTACAAGGCGCGAATATTAATGCCGATATTAACAAGTTATCGTTAAAAGACAAGCGCGGCATTTACATAAAAGATCTGGTTACAAGTTTTTCTATGACGAAAACCGGCATGGATTTGAAACCGTTTGCTGTTGAAACCGAAGAATCGTACATCAAAGGAAATATTGCCATGCGCTATGCCGAAGGCGATTTGAAGTATTTTACCGAAAAGGTAAATTTGGCGGTTGATTTGAATAAATCAAAGGTTGCAACAAACGATTTAAAGTATTTTTATAAAGAATTTGGTGCCGATAACGTTCTGTACCTAACCACAAAAGCAACAGGTACGCTGAATAATTTTAAGCTGGAAAACACGCAGCTTTCTGATAAATTTGGATCTGAAATCATTGGAAACTTCACTCTAAAAAATCTGTTTGTAAAGAAAAATCCTTTTCGTGTTGAAGCAAATTTGAATCGCTTGAATATCACGCGTTCTAATGCCGTTGCGCTGCTTCCTAATGTTTTTGGAAAATCGCTGCCGGTTCAATTGGAAAAATTGGGTTTGCTTAATTTGCAGGGTTTTGTAGCGTACGAAGATTTTTATGTGGATGCCAATGTGGAAGCCACTACAAATCTTGGTTTTGCTAAAGCCGATGTGGAATTATGGAACGTAAATCAAAAACAAAATGCCACTTATAAAGGCGATATTGCACTTGATAATTTTGATATTGGCGGATTGATCGAAAACGAAAAAATCGGAACAGCAACGTTAACAGCAAGTGTAGATGGTAAAAGTTTTGATCCGGAATCTTTCAACACCATCATAAAAAGTCAGGTGCAGCAGTTTACGTTTAACAATTATTCGTATAAAGATATTACAATCGACGGTAATCTGAAGCTGCCTGCATACACTGGAACTTTGGTAAGTAAAGATCCAAATGCGCTGCTTGATTTCAACGGAACTTTAGATCTTTCAACAGACAAAACCGCAGTTGATTTTAAAGCAGATATCGAGTATTTGAATATGAATGCTTTGAATATTGTAAAAGATTCGCTGGGTGTTTTTAAAGGTCATTTTGAATTGGCGGGGACAGGAAAGAACTTGGATACGTTTGAAGGTACTGTTCTGGCGCAAAATGCAACCTATACCAATTCTAAAGAAACGTATGCATTTGACAGCCTTTCTATTAAATCGGAATTTCAAGAGAACAACATCCGCAGAATCGATATTAAATCAAATGATATTGTAAACGGATACATTCGCGGAAATTTTAAATACGACCAGTTAAAGGGAATTGTAGAAAACTCGTTGGGAAGTCTGTATAAAAACTATTCGCCTAATAAAATTGCCACCAATCAGTTTATCGAATACAATCTGGACATTCAGAATAAGATCGTCGATCTGTTTGTTCCAAAATTGGAGATTGCCGACGAAACATCTATTTCAGGAAAAATCACGGCAGATAACGGCGAATTTGTTTTAATAATGAACACGCCTTTTGTGAAGTATGGCGACAATAAACTGACCAATATTCAGATTGATGTCAACAGTCTGCGCGAAAATCAGAATGCATTTATCGCCATTGATACCATAGATTTAAAGGCTTACAAAGCGTACGATTTTGTATTGAACAATGCCAAGAAAAACGATACGTTGTATGTTGACACGCAGTTTAAAGGTGGAACTGAAGCTGCCGATAAGTATTACCTGAATTTCTATCACACGATTGATGAAGAAAATAAATCGGTAGTCGGAATCGAAAAATCAGAGATTCAGTTTAAAGAATCGCTTTGGTTTTTAAATGAATTCAACAACGATAAAAACCGAATTATTTTTAATAAGGAAATTAACGATTTTGTTATTGAAGACATTCAGCTTTCGCATAACGAACAAATGGTTTTGCTGAACGGAAGCATGCACGGAAATAATTACAAGGATCTGAATTTGGAATTCGAAAATGTGGAATTAGATAAAATAACGCCCGATTTAACCAATTTAACCTTTGCCGGATTAATCAACGGAAATGTTTCGTTTGTACAAGAGAACAATGTTTTTAAACCGAAATCAAAGTTGAATGTCGAAAATTTAGAGATTAACGATGTATTGCTTGGTCTGTTTAATTTTGAAGTTGAAGGAGATGAATCGTTGCAAAATTTCAATGTTCGATCTAATATTGTGAATGATTTTACAGAAAACTTTTACATGAACGGATTAATTTCTGTAAGCAAAGGTCAAAGCCGTTTAAATTTAGATGCCGGTTTTAACAAATTCAACCTAAAAGCCATTGCACCGTTTTTATCATCAATAATGTCAGATGTTCGTGGCGATGCTTCTGGTCGTGCTACCATTCAAGGAACACATAAAAATCCTGATATCGAAGGAAAATTGTATCTAACAAATGCCGGAATGCGTCCTGTTTTTACAGGTGTTGATTATCTTTTTGATGAAAATGCGCCGTTAGATGTTACCGAAAGTCAGTTCATTCTTAGAAACGTAAACATTACCGATTCTAAACACAAAACAAAAGGCTTGTTAAACGGAACAATATCGCACAATAAACTAAAAAACTGGAATATCGATGCCAAGTTATCATCAAATAATTTATTGGCATTAGATATAGATTATAAAGAAGGAACACCTTATTACGGCACTGCTTTTATAGATGGATCTGCAACCATTAAAGGACCTGTAGAGAATTTGGTGGTAAGTATTGAAGCGGAATCAAGAAAAGGAACAAACATTAAAATTCCTTTAGACGATGCCGGTGGTTTGGGCGACAATAATTTCGTTCACTTTTTATCACCACAAGAAAAAGCCAATCGTTTAAAAGGCATTGAAACTCCCGTAACAAACACTCGTTTTGGTGGTGTTCAGTTAAATTTTGAATTTTACATAACGCCCGATGCCGAAATTGAAATTCTGTTAGATCGCGAATCTGGTCACGGAATGAAAGGTAGTGGTGCTGGTTTTATTACTATGGAAATTAATACGCTTGGACGATTCAATATGTGGGGCGATTTTATGGTTTACAGTGGCGAATACAACTTTAAATACGGCGGAATCATTGATAAAAAACTCGATGTTGTTAAGTATGGAACCATTCGCTGGGATGGGGAACCATTAAATGCCATATTAGATTTAAAGGCGCTTTATAAAACACAATCTAATCCAGGGTTAATTATAGAAAGTTCACAAATTGATCGCAAAGTTGATACCGATGTATCTATAGTACTGCAAGGAAATTTAAGTAATCCCGAAATTGATTTCTTAATTGATTTTCCTAATGTAAGTTCAAGTATAAAATCAGAAATTGAATACAAACTTGCCGATAAAGATACACGCGAAACACAAGCGATGGCATTGCTGGCAACAGGCGGTTTTATCACAGCAACAACTGGTGGAAATGCAGTTTATGGAAGTTTGTTTGAACGTGCCAGTAGTTTGTTCGATGATTTATTTTCTGATGATGAAGGTAAATTCCGTGTTGGGTTGAATTATTCACAAAGTGAACGAAATCCGTTTAGAGATGATACCGATGCCGCTCGTGTTGGTGTAACTTTTTCTACACAAATTAGCGATCGTATTCTAGTAAACAGTAAATTGGGGGTGCCAATTGGCGGTCGTGAAGAGAACGTTATTGTGGGTGATGTGGAAGTTCAGTTGCTTTTAAATGACGATGGTAGTTTACGTGCGCGTGTTTTTAATCGTGAAAATGATATAAACTATATTGGTGAAGGCATTGGTTACACACAAGGAATTGGTTTAACTTATGAAGTTGATTTTAATACGTTTAAAGAATTGCTAAAGAAAGTTTTGGTAAATGCAGACAAACGTTCAAAAGCTAAAAAAGAAAATAAAAATAATAGCAACAACAATTCTTCTGATGACGATTACGGTGTAGATTATTTAAAGTTTCAAGAAAAACGTAGAGAAGATAATTCAGAAAATCAAAAAGATAAGCCAGAACCTAAATAGATTCTGGCTTTTTCAATTTATTTTGTATCTTTAAAATATTAGGATTAGATATGAAACCAAATAAAATAAAAAAAATAGCCGTCTTAACTTCAGGTGGCGATGCTCCGGGAATGAACGCTGCAATCAGGGCAGTTGTACGTGCTTGTACCTATTATGAAATTGCCTGTTACGGCGTTTTTCGTGGTTTTCAAGGATTGATAGAGAATGATTTAAAAGAAATGGGACCACGCGATGTAAAATACATTATTTCTAAAGGCGGAACCATTTTAAAATCAGCCCGATCTAAAGATTTCACAACTGCCGAAGGTCGAAAAAAAGCCTTTGAAACCATAAAATCAAATCAGATTGATGCCTTGATAATCATTGGGGGCGACGGTAGTTTTACCGGCGGAATGGTCTTTTCTAAAGAGTTCAACATTCCTGTCATAGGTATTCCCGGCACAATTGACAATGATATTTACGGAACATCGCACACCGTTGGCTACGATACAGCTTTAAATACGGTGATTGATGCTGTTGATAAAATTCGAGATACAGCAACATCGCACAAACGTATTTTCTTTGTAGAAGTTATGGGGCGCGATGCCGGTTTTATTGCGTTGAATTCAGGTATTGGCGCAGGAGCAGAAGAAATTTTAATTCCAGAAGAAAATATTGGTTTACCAAAGTTGTTAGAGAAACTGAAACGAAGCAAAGCTTCAGGGAAATCGAGCTGTATTGTCATTGTTGCCGAAGGCGAAAAATCGGGTAGAAATGTATACGAATTAAGTGATTATGTAGAAAAACATTTGCCAGATTATGATGTACGTGTGTCCGTAATCGGTCATATTCAGCGCGGTGGTTCGCCAAGTTGTTTCGATCGCGTTTTAGCAAGCAGATCCGGTGTTGCAGCCGTAGAAGCGTTGCTGAAAGGAAAAGAAAACGTAATGATTGGTCTTCAAAACGATTTAATAGCTTATACTCCGTTAGAAAAAGCAGTGAAAGGCGAAGCAAAAATCGACAATGAATTAATAAGAATATCAGATATATTATCTATTTAAGTTATGGAAAAAGTAAAAATTGGAATAAACGGTTTTGGAAGAATAGGAAGATTGGTTTTACGCGAATCATTTAAACGTAACGATGTGGAAATTGTAGCAATAAACGATTTAATGGAAATTGATCAATTGGCTTATCTTTTAAAATACGATTCGGTTCACGGAACGTTTAAAAAAGAAATTTCTGTCGATGGATCGAATTTGATCATCGATGGAAAAAAAATAAGAGTTACAGGAGAAAAAGATCCGTCCTTATTAAAATGGGACGAAGTTGGTGTAGAAGTAGTGGCTGATTGTTCGGGTATTTTTAAAACAATGGACAAAGCAGGTTTGCATTTGCAGGCAGGCGCGAAGAAAGTAGTAATTTCATCGCCGTCAGACGATATTCCAATGTTCGTAATGGGCGTTAACGATGAAAAAATCACGGCAAACGATACCGTTTTATCAAACGCATCATGTACCACAAACTGTCTGGCTCCGATTGCTAAAATATTAAACGATGAATTCGGTATTGTAGAAGGATTAATGACCACCGTTCACGCGGCAACAGCATCGCAATTGGTTGTAGATGGCGCTTCAAAAAAAGATTTCCGTGGTGGTCGATCTGCTTTAAATAATATCATACCAGCAAGTACAGGTGCAGCAAAAGCGGTTACCAAAGTAATTCCTGAATTAGAAGAAAAATTGACAGGAATGGCATTTCGTATTCCAACACCAAACGTTTCTGTAGTAGATTTAACTGTGAAATTGGCAAAACCTACAACGTACGATAACCTGATGAATGTTTTTAAAAAAGCATCAGAAACTAATTATAAAGGAATTTTAGGTTTTACAAACGAACCGGTTGTTTCGCAAGATTTTCTATCGGATACTCGTACATCAATCATCGATGCCGATGCTGGAATAGCGTTAAACGATACATTTTTTAAAATTGTATCGTGGTATGATAACGAATATGGTTATTCTGCCAAACTTTTAGACTTAATCGTTTATGTAAATAGTTTGAAAGCATAAATGCTACAAAATATAGTGTAGATTCTCTTAACAGTGTCAAAGCTTAAAACTTTGACACTGTTTTTTTATGTTCAACAGTTCAACGATTCAACGATTCAACGATTTAACAGTTCAACAAATCAACAGTTCAACACCCATCATCCAACATCCAACATCCAACATCCAACATCCA
>NZ_RQTJ01000003.1:0-9183 GCF_003858535.1 Paenimyroides viscosum | reverse complement strand
CCAACATCCAACATCCAACATCCAACATCCAACATCCAACATCCAACATCCAACATCCAACATCCATCATCCAACATCTAACATCTATTTTCTTTCCTCTCTTTAGGTATTATACAATAAAATAGCGTATTTTGTGTCCGAATTAAATTCGGACATTTTTATGAAATTTGTAGTTGACAGCGGTTCTACCAAAGCAGACTGGTTGTTATTTAACAACAAACAATATTTAGGAGTTTACAATACATTAGGTTTAAATCCAGAGGTACTAAATACCGATGTGTTGGTGGAACGCATGTTGTGCAACGAAGAACTTGCCAATTTACGGACTTCAATTAAAGAAATTTACTTTTACGGATCGGGCTGCAGTACTACTCATTCTAAAAAAGTAATGTGTGATGCTTTGGAAAAAGTATTTGAAAATGCCGATTTTTTAGAGATTCTGGAAGATACCTATGCAGCTGTTTATGCGACCTGTCACGATTTACAACCTGGAATTGTTTGTATTAACGGAACCGGATCTAACTGTAGTTTTTTTAATGGAAAAGAGGTAGAGCAGGCAGTGAATTCATTGGGATATTTGGCAATGGACGATTGTTCGGGTGTTGATTTTGGTCGACGTTTAATTCGTGCACACTATTTTAGTACGATGCCTTTAGATTTAAAACAAAAATTTGAAGCAGCATACAACTTAAATGCCGATTTCATTAAAAAGAATTTTTATAAAGAACCAAACCCCAATGCGTATCTGGCATCGTTTCTTCCGTTTTTAATTACCAATAAAAACCATGCTTTTTTACGGGAGATGATTGCCGATAGTTTTCAGTTTTTTGTAGATCATTACATCAAGCAATATCCAAATCATGCAAATGTTCCGGTTCATTTTATAGGATCTACCGCGTTTTTATTACAAGACGAATTTAAAACAATCCTTGAAAAAAATAATTTGATTGCCGGTGTGTTCTACCAAAAACCGTTAGAAGGTTTAATTGAATTGCATCAGAAATAATTGTTTTTCATAATGTATAGTGGCTTTGAGATAGTAGCACTGATGTTATAATTTTGAACCTTTCTATATTTAAGTTCATCAATTTGATTATCTATATTATCTGAACCATTTTTATTATTAGTTAAAACTTTTATTAAATACAAAAATCATATATCCAGCATATATTTCTTTCCAAAAACCACTTTACCAAAACATTAATCAAATAGCAATCAAATAGCATATTAACAACAGTTTCAAGATCTATTTACAATAAATTAACCTAAATGTTGTTTGTTAACATTAGCTTAATACAGGTATAACATTGGGGTTATTTAAAAAAATGAATTTTGTACCAATGAAATTTTAAGCTAATTATGAATAAAATTCTAGTTGCAATTGGTGTTTTTTCACTCATTTCGTGCAGTAATAACAATTCGGTTAAAATGAAAGGATCGGATACCGAAGTAAATTTAGCTGTTAATTTAGCCGAAAAGTATACCGAATTAAATCCCGATTTTAGTATTGCAATTTCGGGCGGTGGCTCTGGCTTGGGCATCACTTCTCTATTAAACGGTCAGGCAGATATTGCAAACTCTTCACGTCCGTTATCCGATGAGGAAATTCAACAATTTAAAAATGCTGGTATTGAGGTTAGAACGGTGGTTTTTGCAGAAGACGCAACCGCTTTTATTGTTCATAAAGATTTACCGCTAGAAGAAATTGATACCGAAACTTTAGGCAAAATTTTAAGGGGGGATATTACAAACTGGTCTGAACTTACTTCTTCGGATTTACCCATAAATATTTACGGTAGACAAAGTAGTTCTGGTACACATTCTTTTGTTAAAAAGAAGTTGAAAATAGAATTTACCAATGCTGCAAAAGAAATGACTGGTAATGCACAAATTTTAGAAGGTGTAAAGGCAGATAAAACCGGGATTGGTTATGTAGGTGCAGGTTATGTAGCACACGATCCAAATGCAAATACAGCAATTAAAATTTTAAAAATTAAAGAAAGTCCTACTTCAACGGCATATTCTCCCATAGATGCCCATACAATTAATAACAGTTTGTATTTTTTTCAGCGTCCGCTTTATCAATTTGTAATAGAACAATCATGGGATAAGGTAAAACCTTTTATACATTTTGAAAAGAGTGCAAAAGGCAAAAAAATGATTGAAGAACACGGATATTATATCATAGAAGAATAAAACAATGAAATACAGAACTAGAATATCAATTGATAAACTCTTTAAAGTGGTTTTTAAAGCTACTGGTATGCTTGTGTTAGCATTATTGGGCGGAATATTTGCCATGTTGGTTTATAACTCTATATCGTTTTTTTTAGATATAAAACCTTTAGATTTTATTACAGGAATGGAATGGGCACCAACAGCTAAAACTCCAAAATACGGTATGCTACCTTTAATTATTAGTACAACTGTTGTAACCTTTGGTGCTATGATTATAGCAATACCATTAGGAATTGGTACTGCCGCTTTTATTTCGGAATATGCAGGGAGTAGACTAAAAAACATCTTAAAACCGGCAATTGAAATGCTGGCTGCAATACCATCGGTAGTTATCGGTTTTTTAGGTATCGTTGTTTTAAGTCCGGGAATTGCTAATATGGCAGATTTACCAAACGGATTAAACGCTTTAAACGGAGCCATCTTATTAGCAATTATGGCGCTACCTACAATTATTACGGTTGCCGAAGATGCTATACATGCAGTTCCAAACGCTTACAAAGAAGCAAGTTATGGTGTAGGTGCAACCAAATGGCAAACATTACGAAAAGTGATTATTCCTGCTGCTGCACCTGGTATTATTACAGCGGTAATGTTAGGCGTTGGTAGAGCAATTGGTGAAACTATGACGGTTTTAATGGCTACAGGTAACGCCGGATTAATACCAACAGGAATGTTTGATTCTGTTAAAACAATGACAGCAACAATTGCTATAGAAATGGGCGAAGTGCCTTACCAAACAACGCATTATTACGCATTATACGCTATTGCAACAGTTTTGTTTTTTATGACACTGTTTGCTAATATAGTAGGAGAGTTTTTTATTAACCGTATAAGAAAATATCATGCAGTATAAAACCAATAGATTATCAACGGTAATAGAGTGGGGTACTTTATTACTTTCAACCATAATTGTATGCTTTTTCTTATTTGTTATTATTTGGGAAATCGTATCAAAAGGAGCGTCATCATTATCATGGGAATTTGTATCAGCCATTCCTAAAGATGGAATGACCGCAGGTGGAATTTTAACTCCGATTATAGGTACGGTACTTTTAACATTGATAACTGCAATTTTTGCGATACCCTTTGGAATTTGTTGTGCCATTTACCTAAATGAATATGCAGAAAACAATTGGCTTACAAGAACTATTAGAGCAGCAATCAGAAACTTATCTGGTGTACCATCTATCATTTATGGATTATTTGGTTTGGCTTTATTTGTACAAGCGTTACAATTTGGTACATCGTTAATAGCTGCAGGTTTAACCTTGGGTTTATTATCGTTACCATATATTATAACCACAACAGAAGAAGCGTTAAAAAGGATACCAAACAGCATGCGCGAAGCAGCTTTGGCTGTGGGTGCTACAAAATTTGAAACAATAAAAGATGTAGTAATACCTTCTGCAATGTCTGGAATCTTAACCGGTGTTGTATTAACACTTTCCAGAGCAGCAGGTGAAACAGCACCAATCTTATTTACTGGGGCAGCATTTTTCATAAACGGTAGTTCGGGTTATTTAAATCAAGAATTTATGGCGTTGCCTTACCATTTATACATGCTGTCAACCCAGCATCAATCAATAGATCAAGTAAGACCAATTGCGTATGGTACGGCTCTAGTACTTGTAATTGTTGTCTTTTTATTAAACCTTACCGCATTTTATATTCGATATAAATACAGAAAAAATGAAAACTAAATTATCAGCAAAAAATTTAAACCTTAGTTTCGCAGACAAACAAGTTTTAAAAAACATCAGTGTTTCTTTTGCAGAAAACGAAATCACTGCACTAATAGGTCCATCGGGCTGTGGTAAAAGTACTTTATTACGTAGTTTTAACCGTATGCACGATTTGTTTCCATACGCTAAAATTAATGGTGAATTATTCTTAGAAGATTTAGATTTATATGCTAAAAATGTACCTGTAACCGAAATTCGTAAACGTATTGGTATGGTTTTTCAAAAAGCAAATCCTTTTCCTAAAAGTATTTACGAAAATATTGCGTACGGTTTAAAAATCAATAATTTACCTTGTAATAAAGAGGTTGTTCAAAAAGCCTTAGAAGAAGCCTATTTATGGGATGAAGTTAAGAACGATTTAAAAATGCCTGCAACTCGTTTATCAGGTGGTCAGCAGCAGCGTTTATGTATTGCACGCGCAGTAGCTTTGCGACCAGAAGTTATTTTAATGGATGAGCCTTGTTCTGCATTAGATCCGGTAAGTACGTTAAAAATTGAAGATTTAATTAAACATTTAAAAAAGAAATATACTATTGTTATTGTTACACACAATATGCAACAGGCACAGCGTATAGCCGATAAAACGGTTTTTATGTATTTGGGTGAAGTAAAAGAAGAAGGTACAACCGATGACATTTTTAACAATCCTAAAAACGAAATGACAGCAAATTATATTAGTGGTTATTTTGGTTAATTATCTATAAATTCATTTTTTCGCATAAAAATGTGTTTATGAGGGAGTTTACTTTTTTTAGTAAACTCCTTTTATTTTAAATTGACTATTTGGAACACTTTACCAAAATATACTTGATTAATTATATACAGATAGCCGTCACTTCGAGTAGATTTTCGTAATGAAATGGAGGAAAATCGTATCGAGAAGTTTGGTCTTGAAAGTTCTCGACAGGCTCGAACTGACGAAAGTTTTATAAATTCTATGGGATAAAAATTTCCCGTAATCAATTATTTTAAACGTTCTTTATTACGCTGGCTAATTTCTCGGTTAGTTTTCTTCGACTGAAATATTGTAAACCTATACCGTGAACTTTTAGGTTTTTCTGCTGATACTTTTCGTAACAATCTAAAATATATTGTTTTACTTCATCTAAATTATCATAATTAAAATACTTGCCGGCGTTGGTATCTTTTATAATCTGCTCCACATCGCTTTCTTTGGGTCCAATTGCTAAAATAGGTCGTTCGGCAGCCATATATTCAAAAAGTTTACCGGGAATTATTCCAATAGTTTCATACGAATCAATTTCAATCAGCAATAACATTTGCGAACTGCGTTGGTATTTCAACGCTTCGGTATGCGATACATATCCTAATACGTTTATATAACCATCTAACCTAAATTCTGTAATAGTATCAATAATTTCTGAACTTACTTTACCTATAAGTTGCAATTGAAAATCGGCACGAAATTGTTCATTTTCTTTTAAAATTTCTTTTAAAGCCTTCCATAAAATTCTCGGATTTCGTTTAGAAAGTAAGGATCCAATATGGCTTATTGTAAATTTTTGATCCATTGCTGGTTTTTCAATCGTTTCAATATCGTAGCCGTTGGTAATTACATGAATTGGTTTGGTTGTAATTTCTGAAAATTCATTTTTTGTTGTACTGCTTGTGGTAAGAATGGTGTCGGCTTTTGTTAAAACTTCTTTTTCTAAATCTTTATGTTTTTGAGCCGATTTATCGGTCAGTTTTAGTTCCTTGTGATACCCGATTGATGTCCACGGATCACGAAAATCTGCAATCCATTTAACAGCGAATCTTTTCTGCAATTCTAAACCAATTAGGTGCATGCTGTGTGGCGGACCCGTTGTAATAATCACATCTACCGCATTGCTTTTTATGTAATTTGATAAATAGTCAACCGATGGTTTTACCCAACCAACACGCGCATCGGGAATAAAGAAATTGCCGCGAATATAAAGTAGCAATTTTTCTATAAACGATTGTTTTTTCTCAGCTTTTATAATACCCGAACTAATGGTGGTGGTACTTTTTTTAGAAAATATCGAAGCTAGTTTGTAAGGCTCTTTAATTGGTTGTTTTAGAATAGTTATATTCTTGTTTATTTCACTTTCTAACTCCTGATCAAGAATAGGGTAGGTGGCATTTTCGGGCACATATACAATTGGCTCAATTTCAAAATCGGGGAGATACTTTACAAATTTTAACCAACGCTGTACACCTGGACCACCTGCTGGCGGCCAATAATACGCTATGATGAGTACTTTTTTCATACTAATTAAACTAATTTGGCAAGATAGGTTCCAACAAAAACACCGATTAATCCTAAAAGAATAGATAGGCTTAAATAGGTTGCAAAACTTGTATATTGCTGGGCTTGCAGCATTTTAAACAAATCTAACGAAAAGGCAGAAAAAGTGGTGAATCCTCCACAAAAACCAATTCCTAAAACAACGAATAACTGTTGTTGGTTTGCTGCGTATTTAACAAAAAGAAAGCCCAATAAAAGGCTTCCTAATGTGTTTATGAATAAGGTAGCAATAGGAAATTGCTGATACGTTATGATCTTTCCGATTTCATATCTGCAAACAGTTCCTATGGCTCCGGCTATTGCCAATCCTAAAATATTCATTATATATTCAGTACTTTTTCTTCGTTCTTGTTTCTTGTGGCAAAAAATATTCCTGCAACTACAATAAACAAAGCAATTAGTGATGTTATTAATGAAATGGTGCTTCCGGTTTTAACGACTTCCGGTTCAAACGAAAACACAATTTTATGATTTCCTGCAGGGATATTCAACCCGCGCAAGATATAATTTACTTCAACCATTTCAGCTGGTTTTCCATCAATTGAAATATTCCATCCTTTTGGATAATAAATTTCAGAAAAAACAGCAAAGCCATCTTCTTTATTATTGGTTTGATATTCTAATTTATTAGGTTGATAATTTGTCAGTTGAATTTGCGCCAAACTATCAGCAACAAAAGTCGTTTTTGGCACATTAACCGAATTATAAACCAACGCCGTTTCTTTTGATTTGAATGATTTCATTGCTGCCATCATTTCATCGGCATGCGCAACCTTCTGAATGTTATTAACAAACCAAGCATTTCCATTAGCTTCTGGGTTTTGCAACGGAATATCGGCTCCTTCTTCGTTTTTGCCGATGATGTACTTCACATTCAGCATATTTAAAACTTCGAGATTTTGTTGAGCAATCTGATAATCAAACAAATCCTGAACTTTTTTAGGTTTAGCCGCGTGATACCCGCCTAACGAATGATGAAAGAACGAACTGCGCGCACTGCTGAAACCACCTTGTTGTTCAAAAACGCGGAACTGCGATTTATCTGACAATATCTGTTGATCTGCTGGTGTTGGCTGAAAAGGAGTTTCGACCTGATGTTTTGAAACAAAATTATCTTTATTAACGTAATTGGTATCAATTGCTACCAAATCAACAACACCTAATAAACCAACGATGATTACTGCCGTTTTTGCATTCAGTTTTTCTTTATTATAAGCCCATAAAACAGCTGCTGTCAAGGCAACAAACAGTAAAGTTCTTAACAAATCTTTGGTGTACATTGCTTTACGGTCATCAACTAAAGCACTGATAAAACCTGATCCGCCGTCTTGAAAAACCTGAGCATAGTAAGAATCGTTAGATCCTTCAAAATCCATCATTCCTTTTAAAACAAACAATAAAACAAGTATTCCTGCAAAAACAATTCCCGACATTTTTATTGCCTTGAATTGTTCTTCTTTTGATACTTTAAAAAACGCTTGTAAACCTAAAACTGCCAATATCGGGAAACATAATTCGGCAATTACTTGAATTGATGTTATGGCACGAAACTTATTGTAAAGAGGTAAATTTTCAATTAAAAAATCGGTTAAAAAGAAGTTGTGTCCCCAAGATAATGCAATAGAAACTGCCGCACCTGTACCTAGATAATATTTTGCTTTTCTGTTATCAACAAAGAAACACAACAGCGCCAAAAATAACACAACAGCGCCAATATATGCCGGTGCAGCTACAATTGGCTGTTTACCCCAATAAGTAGGCGCGTGGTCTGCAAATTGTTGTGCCGGAGCAGGATCGTAACCTTGTGATTGTAAAAAGCTTGAAACGTATTTGTATGTGTTTGAATTTGTTCCGATGTTTTCACCGTTTCCGCCACCTGTAATTCTTGGCACTAATAAATTAAAGGTTTCAAAAATACCGTAGCTGTATTCGGTAATATATTCGTGGGTCATGGCGTTTGTAGATTCTTTTGGAGAACCGTCTGGAGCAATGGTTAATTCACTATCGCTTCGTGTACTAAATTTCGCATATTCTGATGTTGCCATTAAGTTGGTTGCATTTAAACCAATAGCTAAAATACCAGCAACAGCAAATATTCCGAACATTTTTAATAATGATGAAAGGTCTTTCTGTTTGATATAATGAACCGAATAATAAATGGTTACAATTACTAAAAAGATCAGTAAATAATACGTCATTTGAAAGTGGTTTGCGGAAATTTCCAAGGCAGCTGCAATCATTGTCACGATTCCTCCTAAAAGATATTTCTTTCTAAAAACTAAATGAACTCCGGCTAAAACCAATGGCATATAAGCAATTGCATGCCCTTTTGCATTGTGTCCGGCTCCTAAAATAACAATTAAATAGGTAGAAAAACCGAATAATAAAGCGCCTATAAAAGCTTTTAAAGGTTTTACTTTATACGTTAAAAGCAACAGGTAAAAACCTATGAAATATAAGAAAACATAATCTGCCGGACGTGGAAGAAAACGGATAACATAATCTAATTCTTTTATGTAATTATGTGGATATTTTGCACCTAACTGATATGTTGGCATTCCGCCGAAAGCATTGTTAACCCAATAGGTTTCTTCGTTATTTGTTTGGCGAAAATCATTTAATTCTTTAGCCATTCCGGTGTATTGAACAATATCCGACTGAAAGATCTGTTTACCCGATAATACTGGATAAAAATAAGCTAAAGCAACAACTACAAAACCCAATATTGCTAAAATATGAGGCACATAGTTTTTGAAATTTTTCATAGTACATAAATTTAATGCTAAATGTACTTATAATTTAGGAAACGGTAAAAAACTACAACTGCTTTTTCTTTTATAAATACATTTATTTTAACCCATAGTGCATTATTAAACGAGATTAATTTTTAGGTTGTTAATATTTCTGTCGAAT
>NZ_RQTJ01000030.1:219-34567 GCF_003858535.1 Paenimyroides viscosum | reverse complement strand
CTTTTGTTGGTCCCCTGAGCCTTACGAAGGGCAACAAAAAGCGACTCGCGAAAGCCCGACCTGTAGCGCTAGCGTAAGGGATTGCTTAAAATAATGGGAAGGGAATATTTTAAATACTTTTTAGTTTGTCATTATAACATTGTATTTTTGTAAAAAATTTTGAAATGAAATACGCGCGTTTAACGAAAGAACAATTGGAGGAATTACATGTAGAATTTGCTAATTTTTTGGCATCGCAACAAATTGATAAAGGTGAATGGCAACAGTTAAAGATTGATAAGCCTGAAATCGCAGAACAAGAAATTGACATTTTTTCTGATTTGGTGTGGGAAGGTGTTTTAAAAGCGGCACAATATATAGAGCATTTTTCTAAAAACTATATTTTTCTGTTTCAGTTTAATGATTTAGAAATTGATACCATTGTTATCAAAACTACAAATGATCAGGTTGACTTTTTAACTAAAGAGGGGCTGCAATGGTTGAGTGATAATTTGTATGCAAATGAGGTGGAAATACGTTTTGGCGCTAAGTCTTTTGGTGGTGATAGAAACGGAGAAATCTTTGATATTATTCAGCAAGGCGGTATTTTAAGTCAGGGTGAACTTTACACGCAAATTAAATCGTTATTAAAAAAATAATTTTAAAATTAATTTTATGGATGTGTTGGCACAATTAACTTTGTTACGTAATGAGTTGAACGAACATAATTATAATTATTATGTTTTGGATAATGCAACGATTTCGGACTTAGCGTTTGATTTGAAGTTAAAGCAATTACAAGAATTGGAAGCCAAGCATCCGGAATTTTATGATGAAAATTCACCAACACAGCGAGTAGGTGGCAGTATTACTAAAAATTTTAATACGGTTGTTCATGAAAATCGTATGTTTTCTTTAGAAAACTCGTATTCGCAAGAAGATTTGATCGATTGGGAAAAGCGTATTCAAAAGGTTTTAGGAAGTGTGGCTGTTGAATATGTTTGTGAATTGAAGTATGATGGTGCATCAATTTCTATTACTTACGAAAACGGAAAACTGATTAGAGCTGTAACTAGAGGCGACGGTTTTCAGGGCGATGATGTGACTAATAATATTAAAACTATTAAATCTGTTCCGTTGCAGTTAAAGGGAAATTATCCACCAAAATTTGATATTCGTGGCGAGATTATTCTGCCGTTGGCCGGATTTGAGAAAATGAACATGGAATTAATTGATATTGGCGAAACACCTTATTCAAACCCAAGAAATACAGCATCGGGCAGTTTAAAGTTGCAAGATAGCAGCGAAGTTGCAAAGCGGCCGTTAGAATGTTTGTTGTATAATATTGTAGGCGCTAATAGTTATTTTAACACGCATAATCAATCTTTAGAAGCCGCAAGGTCTTATGGCTTTAAAGTTCCAAATCATTCTAAACTGGTTAAAAATTTAGACGAAGTTTTTGAATTTATAAATTATTGGGATACACACCGTCACGATTTGCCTTATGAAACAGACGGAGTTGTAATTAAAGTTAACGATTTATTTCAGCAGGAAGAATTAGGCACTACTGCAAAAAATCCGCGTTGGGCAATTGCCTACAAGTTCAAGGCAGAGCAGGTTACTACTAAGTTAGAAAGTATTTCGTACCAAGTTGGACGTACAGGTGCTATTACGCCCGTTGCAAATTTACTGCCGGTGCAGTTGGCAGGAACTGTGGTTAAAAGAGCGTCGTTACATAATGCCGATCAAATTGAAAAGTTGGATGTTAGAGTGGGCGATCGTGTTTTTGTTGAAAAAGGTGGCGAGATTATTCCAAAAATTATAGGTGTTGATTTTACTGGAAGATCTTTAGATAGTGTTCGAACAGAATATATAACCGATTGTCCTGAATGTGGAACGCCATTAGTGAGAAAACCTGGCGAAGCACAGCATTATTGTCCTAATTTCTACGAGTGTGCTCCACAAATTATTGGCAGAATTGAACATTTTATAAGCAGAAAAGCCATGAATATTGACGGTTTAGGTGGTGAAACGGTTGCTTTGTTATTTAAAAACGGATTGGTTACTAATTATGCCGATTTATATCAATTATCAAAGGAACAAGTTTTGCCTTTGGAACGAATGGCAGAAAAATCTGCAGATAATCTTATAAATAGTATTAAACAATCAAAAAATATTGCGTTTGAACGGGTTTTATTTGCTTTAGGAATTAGGTTTGTTGGTGAAACAGTTGCTAAGAAATTAGCAAAGCACTACAAAAATATCGATGCTTTAATGCAAGCCAAGTATGATGAATTAGTTAATGTTGATGAAATTGGTGATAAAATTGCTTTAAGTATTCGATCATTTTTTAAGAATGAAGGAAATTTGGAATTGATTAATCGATTAAAGAATTACGGTTTACAATTTGCTGTTGAAGAGAAAGAAAGCACACAAGTTTCTAATAAATTTGAAGGAATGACAATGGTTGTTTCGGGCAAGTTTGAAACTTTTTCTAGAGACGAAATCAAACAAAAAATCGAAGATTACGGTGGCAAAAACGGCAGTTCAATTACCGGAAAAACCTCGGTTGTGGTAGCAGGTGCAGATATGGGACCTGCAAAACTTGAAAAAGCTACAAAACTTGGAATTCCTGTTTGGACTGAGGATGATTTTATAAATGAGCTAAATAATTAAATATTCTTTAAAAACAGAAGTAATAATTCCTTAAACATTAGGAAATATTCAAATAATGAATCTGTGGTACTTTTGTATTGTAATAAAAAAATACAATATGAAATCTATTGAAATGAAATCCGTTTTAAAAGGAGTTTTGAGTTTGTTTGTCTATATGGCTTTAATGCTATTAGTGTTTTCGAACTTATAAATAGTACAAAAATGTAAAGAAGATTGAGTGATTTGCGCAAGCAGTCCTTATTTGAATTAGTTAGTTAAAAGATGAAACGTTCGATTTAATCGAACGTTTTTTTGTTAAATTGAATTACACATTTATAACCCTTGCGGTTGTTGATTTATTTTTAAATTCATCAAAATAAAAATCAATTTGTCCAACGCGAACGCCGTAACAACCAACCTGATTTACAATTACTTCTTTTTGTTCGGTATTAAGTATAATCGTTGGTTTTTCAAGAAAAGTATGTGTGTGTCCGCCAATAATTAAATCGATGTTTTTTGTTTTGGCAGCTAAATCCAAATCTGAAATCATTTGAGAATTCCCTCCGAATTTATATCCTAAATGTGATAAACAAATGATTAAATCGCACTTTAGATCATCTTTTAGAATTCGGGTAACATCTTGCGCAATCTCAATAGGATTGTTCCAAACCGTTTCGCCATATTCACTTTTATTAACCAAACCTTCTAACTTTATTCCTAAGCCAAACACACCAATTTTAATTCCGTCTTTAATAAAAACCTTATAAGGCTTGCTTAAACCGTGCATTAAGGTGTTTTTAAAATCGTAATTGGCATTAATAATATCAAAATTGGCTTTATGTATTTGTTCTGCCAAACTGTTAATACCGTTATCAAACTCATGATTTCCTAACGTTGCGGCATCATATTGCAACATATTCATGACTTTAATTTCTAATTCGCCACCGTAATAATTAAAGTAAGGCGTACCTTGAAACATATCGCCTGCATCTAAAATTAAGGTATTTGTGTTTTCGTTTTTTATTTTATTAAAGATACTCGCACGTTTTGCAGCACCGCCCTGATTTGGAAATTTAGCATCGGTTTGCTGAAAAGTATCCAAATGACTATGGGTGTCGTTAGTGTGCAAAATGGTAATGCGCTTGGTTTTTGTCGATGAAAAACTGCTTAAACCAAATCCGGTCAATGTTATTGCTGTTGCAGCTGATGTTTGTAGGATAAAATCGCGACGTTTCATTATTCGAAAATTATTCTTGGTTTTACAGAAGGATTCAATGTGTCAATTTTAGTGAAATAGGCAATAAACATATTACGTAGCTTATAATCTAACGAATAGTTTTCGGTTGCTTTTAAAAGAAAATCCATTTTATCGCCGCCTTTTGCCAAATAATCGTTTGTTACCACGTAATATAACTTATTTTTATCAACTGATTTATTGTTGATCTTTATATCTGTAATCATCTGGTTTTTATCAACAAAAATTTCAATTCCGCTTAACGGATGCGCCACTTTATTTGTAATAACAAAATTTGCCAGTTGGTAAATAGTTTCTCCTTTTAATCCTAAAACAATCGCGTTGTTTTCAAACGGCATAATGTCGTAAGCAGTTCGGGTTGTAATGTTTCCTTTGGCAATAGTTGCTCTAATTCCTCCATAATTCAACAGGCAGAAATCAATTTTTTTACCGGTTCGTTGTTCAAAAACAGGATTTGCGATTTCAAAAATAGCATCGGCATAAAAATTGGTCATTGGGTTTTGCCATCGTTCAGCAGCCTTATCCAAATCTTGCGGATTATATGCTAAAACTTTCGATAAATCGTTTGTGATATGATCGCGGTACGGCTTTAAAAAAGCATCAATATCGTTATTGGTTTCAACAGTATTTGCAACTTCAATATATGATGTGTTAATTTTTGTATTGGTATATTTTTTAGGTGCACAATTGGTGACTAAAAGGGATGCAATACTAACAATAATCAAACAAAAATATTGTTTTCTTAAGTTTTTATATTTCATATTTTTTTTAATGAAAATGGTTAACTTTGTTACAAACAAAATTACAACGAATAATTTGGATCTTATTAAGAGAAGATTATTTTTAACTTACTAATTTATTAGAATGAAATCATTTATAGGTACCGGTGTGGCTTTAATAACACCTTTTAAAAAAGATTTATCGGTTGATGTTGAAGCTTTAAAAAATATTGTAAAGTTTAATATTGATGGCGGTGTAGAATACTTGGTTGTTTTAGGAACTACTGCAGAAACAGCAACTTTGTCTAAAGAGGAACAAACGTTGGTTAAGCAAACAATTATTGATGCAAACAACGGAAAATTACCTTTGGTTTTAGGGGTTGGGGGAAACAATACGTTAGAAGTTGTTAGTCAGTTGAATGCCGATAATTTAAAGGGGTTTGACGCTATTTTGTCGGTTTCGCCTTATTACAACAAACCTACACAAGAAGGTATTTACCAGCATTTTAAAATGATTGCCGAAAATTCGCCTTTACCTATAATAATATACAATGTTCCAGGACGTACAGCTAGTAATATGCTACCAAGCACTGTGGTTCGTTTAGCGAATGATTTTAAAAACATTATTGGTATTAAAGAAGCAGCAGGTGATATGGTTCAGGCAATGGAATTAATTCGCAGTACACCAAACGACTTTTTAGTGATTTCGGGCGATGATATTATTACTTTACCAATGGTTTTAGCCGGTGGAGCAGGAGTGATATCGGTAATTGGAGAAGCCTTTCCAAAAGAATTTTCAGAAATGGTCCGTTTAGGATTAAAAAGAGAGGTTGATGCAGCTTACAAAATTCATTACAAATTAACTGATGCGATCAATATGATTTTTGAACAAGGAAATCCCGGTGGTGTAAAAGAAGTATTTAAACATTTAGGTTTGTGCGAAAATTATTTAAGATTACCTTTGGTGAATGTTAATGAGGATTTGTCAAACCGATTGGCTAATTTTGTAAAAAATTTCTAACCATAAAAGAAAATAAAATATGTTATCACAAGATTTACAAACAGCTTTAAACAAGCAGGTAAAAATAGAAGGCGACTCTTCACAAATATATTTAGCAATGGCATCTTGGGCAGAAAACCAAGGGTTTGAAGGTATTGCAACCTTTATGTACGCACAGTCTGACGAAGAACGTATGCACATGCTAAAATTAATAAAATACATCAATCAACGTGGAGGCGAAGCATTAATTCCTAATGTAGAACAACCGCAGTTAGATCATTCATCATTTAAAACATTGTTTAATCAATTGTTTGAACATGAGGTGTTTGTATCGCAAAGTATTAACGAATTAGTTCATATATCGTTACAAGAACGCGATTATGCAACACACAATTTCTTACAATGGTATGTTGCAGAACAGATCGAAGAAGAATCTACCGCACGTACTATTTTAGATAAAATAAACTTAATTGGCGACGATAAAGGTGGATTGTATTTGTTTGATAATGACATTAAAAACTACCCACAACAACAAGCTAATCAAAACATATAATAATTTAACGATTCGTTAAGTTTAATTGTCACGAAAGATGTCTTATTTTAGGGCATCTTTTTTATTAAAAAGATATTGTTCTGTAACAAGATAAATATTAACTTTGCGTTTGCTATAAAGTACATAGCTTTTGTATAAACAACAACAATTTATGAAACAAATTTCGTATATTTTTTTAACCGCATTGGTGTTTGCAAGCTGCTCGCCACTACAAAAAGCCTTAAAGGTAGACGATAGTGCCTATAAAAACGAAGTAGCCGACCAATTATACGAAAAAGGAAAATACAAACAAGCCATTCGTTTATACGAGCAGGTAGAAAAGAAAGAAGGTTGGGCAGCCAATTACCAATCAATGTATTACAAATACAGCAAATCGTATTACAATGCACGAAAATGGGAAGCTGCAAAACCAATGTTTCAAAAGTTTAATCTGTTGTATTTAACAAGTGTAAACCGTGAAGAAACAATGTATTTAGAAGCAATGTCTGCCTACAATATGTCCGAAGTTTTTACACTAGATCAACATGTAACGTATGAAGGAATTCAAAAGTTCGATGCTTTTTTAGCGGCTTATCCGGAATCGCAATATAAAGATGATGCAAATGCTAAAAAACGCGAGCTTTCTGAAAAAATTGAACGCAAAGCATACGAATCGGCTAAATTATTCAACAAAATTGGTGAATACACAAGAGATTACAATGCGGCAATTGTAGCATTAGATAACTTTTTGTTAGATTACCCGGGAACAGTTTATAAAACCGATGCGTTATTTTATAAATTCGATTCGGCTTACAAATTAGCATTAAACAGTGTGTATTCTAAAATGGAAGAACGTTTAAAAAACGCCGTAAGTTTACACGAAGATTTAATTGCTTACGATGCTGATACAAAATATAAAGACGAAGCAGACAGAATGCTTGACAGATTAAAAAAAGAATTACAACAATTTTCAACAAAATAAGAAAATGGATTTAAAGAAAACCCAAGCTGCGGTAAACACCATTACCTACAACAAAGCCGAAATTGAAAAACCAACAGGTAATATTTACGAAGCTATTACAATTATTGCAAAAAGAGCTAACCAAATTAACAGCGAAATTAAAAAAGAACTGATTGATAAGTTAGATGAGTTTGCAACTTACAATGATAGTTTAGACGAGGTTTTTGAAAACAAAGAACAAATTGAAGTTTCAAAATACTACGAAAAATTACCAAAACCACATGCGTTAGCAGTAGAAGAGTGGTTAAAAGGTGATATAACATTTAAAGAATAGATACAAATGTCTGTCTTAAGCGGTAAAAAAATTATTCTGGGAATTTCCGGTGGTATTGCCGCTTATAAAACGGCAAGTTTTGTACGATTATTAATAAAAGCAGGTGCGCAGGTTCAAGTAATCATGTCACCTGCTTCTTGTGATTTTATAACGCCGTTAACCTTGGCAACCTTATCAAAGCGCCCGGTTTATACGCAGTTTGAAAAAGATTTCGGCGAATGGACCAATCACGTAGAATTAGGTCTCTGGGCCGATTTAATGATTATGGCGCCCGCAACGGCAAACACACTTGCTAAAATGGCAAACGGTTTGTGCGATAATCTATTGCTAGCAACTTATTTGTCTGCCAAATGTCCCGTGTTTTTTGCTCCGGCTATGGATTTAGATATGTTTGCACATCCATCTACCACAGAAAATACTCGCAAGTTAAAAAGCTACGGAAACATAGAAATTGAATCTGCTTACGGCGAACTGGCTTCAGGATTAATTGGTCAGGGAAGAATGGCAGAGCCGGAAGACATACTTCAAACCATTACCGATTTTTTTAATAATCAATCTACTTTAGATCTTAAAGGAAAAAAAGTTGTAATTACTGCTGGACCCACATACGAACCAATAGATCCCGTACGTTTTATAGGAAATCATTCAACAGGAAAAATGGGGTTCGATATTGCCAATGAAGCTGCAAAACGCGGTGCCGAAGTTGTGTTGATTACCGGACCAACATATTTAAAGTCAATAAATTCATCAGTTAAAGTTGTAAGTGTTTCAACTGCTAACCAAATGTATAAACAATGTCACGAATTATTTTCTTCGGCGCATATTGTAATTGGTGCAGCTGCGGTTGCTGATTACCGACCAAAAGTGGTTGCCGATCAAAAAATAAAAAAGAACGATGAAGAATTTACCATTGTTTTGGAGAAAAATCCGGATATACTGGCATCTTTAGGTGAAATTAAAGCGCATCAGTTTTTAGTTGGTTTTGCATTAGAAACCGAAAACGAAATTGAGTATGCTAAAAATAAGCTTAAAAAGAAAAATTTAGACTTAATCGTTTTAAATTCACTAAACGATACAGGTGCAGGTTTTGGTAAACCAACAAATAAAGTTACCTTTATTGATAATGATTTTAATGTTTTTCCACAAGAATTAAAATCAAAAGAAGCTGTTGCAAAAGATATCATTGACCAAATTGTAAAAAGTTATGCGAAATAAAATTTTATTGTTTTTTGTTTTTTTAATAGGCTATTCGGGCGTTGCACAAGAATTGAACGCAAACGTAATGGTAAACGCAGAACGAATTCAGCAAACTAACAAACAAGTGTTTACTACTTTGCAAAACAGCATACGCGATTTTTTAAACAACACAAAATTCACCAATTTTAATATAAAACGTAACGAATTAATAGATTGTAATATTATGTTGGTTGTAAATGATTACGATCCTAATTCTAATTCCATTAGCGGTACGCTGCAAATACAATCTTCACGACCAATTTACAATTCAAGTTACGGCACTTCGCTTTTTAATTTTAGCGATAAAAACATCGCTTTTAATTATATTGAATTTGAACCGTTGGTTTATTCAGAAAATTCAATAGGATCTAATTTAGTTGGATTATTAAGCTTTTACGCAAACATTATTATTGGTTTAGATGCTGATTCTTTTTCTTTATACGGTGGATCGGCTAATTTTCAAAAAGCATCAAATGTTGTAAATATGATGCAGCAAACAGGTGATAAAGGTTGGGTAATGGGCGATCAAAACAACAGATACGCTTTATCTAACGATATTTTATCAAACAATTATTCGCCTTATCGTGAGGCTTTATACGAATATCATATTAAAGGTTTGGATATAATGTCAACCAATGCCGAACAAGGTAAAATAGGTGTTGCAAATGCCCTTAACAAGTTAGCAAATATTCATAGTGTAAGACCCAATGCTTTACCTACACGTATTTTCTTTGATGCGAAAGCCGATGAGATTGTAAAAGTTTTTGGAGCAGGTCCAACTTACGACACCACAAAATTAATAGAAACCCTAACACGTATTAATTCTATTAACGGAACCAAGTGGAACCGAATGTAATTCAACTACAATGCTAACACACTTATCAATTACCAATTATGCCTTAATTGCGCATACCGCTATTGATTTTACAAATAACCTAACAATTATTACGGGAGAAACCGGTGCAGGGAAATCTATTTTGTTAGATGCGCTTGGCTTGGTTTTGGGCAAACGTGTCGATTTGAACACGTTAAGAAATCCCGAAGAAAAATGTGTGATCGAAGCACATTTTAATATTACATCGTATAAGTTGCACTCGTTGTTTTCCGAATTAGATTTAGACTATGAAAACGACACCATTGTAAGACGCGAAATTCTTCCGTCAGGCAAATCGCGTGCCTTTGTGAACGATGCTCCTACTACATTACAAAACCTACAGCAGTTGGGTAATTTCCTGATTGATATTCATACACAACACCAAACGCAAGATCTTTTCAGTGAGAAATATCAGTTGAATTTATTGGATGTTTATGCCGATAACGGAAATTTAGTGAAAGATTATCAGCAACAATTACAAAGTTTTAAAAAGTATCAGCAGCAATTAAATCTTTTAAAAGAGCAACAATCACAAGCAGCTAAAGAACAAGATTATAATGCTTTTTTGTTAGATGAATTAACGCAGGCTAATTTAAAAAACGGCGAACAGGAAGAATTAGAAGGTCAGTTTGAAGTATTGGCGAATGTTGAAAAAGTCAGTGGATTTTTAGAACAGGGTTATGCTGTTTTATCGAACGAAGAATTTGGAATTACCAAGCAGTTGTACGAAGTAAAATCGCAAATACAAAAACTGGCGCAGATCAGCACAAAATACGAAAATCTGTATCAGCGTTTAGAAAGCAGTTTTATTGAATTGGAAGATATTTCCGATGAATTGCAGGCTGAATTACAACAACTGGTTGCCGATCCACAGCAATTGGAATTGATCAATCAAAAACTACAATCAATTTATCAGTTGCAAAAAAAACACAATGTTTCATCTATTGACGAATTGCTTGAAATTCAAAACGAATTATCGCAAAAAGTTGCCGGAGTAGAATCTATTGAAGAAGAAATAAATGCGGTTGAAAAATTACTGCAAAAAACCGAAGCAGATTTAAATGCTTTGGCTCAAGACTTACATGCTAAAAGAACATCGGTTTTAAAAGCATTGAGTTCAGAAATTGAAAATCTGATAAAGCCTTTAGGAATGCCGAATGCGCAGTTTGATATTCAATTAGCGTATAGCGATACTTTTTTAAGCAATGGAAAAGACGAAGTAAACTGGTTGTTTTCTGGAAATAAAGGAATGCAGTTTGGTTTGTTGAAAAAAACGGCATCGGGCGGAGAACTTTCTAGAATTATGCTTGCCGTAAAATCAATTCTAGCACAAAAAAGCAAATTACCGACCATTATTTTTGATGAAATCGATACCGGAGTTTCGGGCGATGTCGCTGATAAAATGGGAACAATTATGCAGGAAATGGGCAATTACATGCAAATTTTTTCCATAACTCATTTACCGCAGGTTGCATCAAAAGGAAACCAGCATTTTAAAGTAACCAAGTTCGATGATGACAAGGTAACAACTTCAACGATAAAATTATTAAATACCGAAGAACGTATTTACGAAATTGCACAAATGCTTTCAGGTAACACTATTACAGATGCGGCTTTGCAACACGCAAAACAGTTGCTTAATTAATTATACTTATGAAGCTTTGCTTATTCTTTGTAGGATTTTTGTTTTTAATAAGTTGTAAAAAAACACCATCAGTTACACCAGAAACAACCGTTTTAGTTAAACAGTATAAAGGCTTTCCAGATAATGAAGTTGATACAGTAACATCAATTCTACAGAAAATTTACGGTGTTAAAACTGTAATATCTAAACATCAGGAATTGTATCCAAATGCTTATATCAGTGTTAAATCACCTCGATACAGAGCCGACAGTATTATTAAATTTCAACAGAAAGATATTAATAGTAAAATTGATTACATTTTAGGACTGACATCAAAAGATATTTCTGTTACCAAAAAAGATGATTCTGGAAATATTAAAAAACCTGAATATAAGTATCAAGATTGGGGAATAATGGGATTAGCATATTGTCCAGGTGAAAGTTGTGTTGTTTCTACTTTTCGAATAAAGAATAAAAACAAAGCTGTTTATTTTGAGAGATTAAAAAAAGTTGCAGTTCACGAATTTGGTCATAATCTTGGTTTACCACATTGTCCTAACAAAAAGTGCATTATGACAGATGCTGTAGAAAGTGTAAAAACTATTGATAATGCCAAATTGAAGTTATGTGATGATTGCGCAGGAAAAATAAACTTCAATTAAAACCTACAAGGTCAGTTAAGACCTTGCAGGATAAATCTTAATAATTCTTTTTTAACAAACTTCCGCCAATAGTAGATTTGGCTTCAATTCCTAATTTTTTCATCATTTCGTAAGTTGTACAAACGGCAGCCGATGTCACCGGAATACCAATTTCCTGTTCAATCAAATCAATGGCTTCCAACGAAGGCATTTGTACACAAGCCGAAACTACCAAAACATCAACTCCTGTTAAATCTAACTGCTTGTAAATATCCAGTAAATTCATCGGATTTTGAGCAGCAACTTCTAAATTATCAGGAATTTCTAAAGCAATACTTTCTTTAACTTTAAAACCTTGATGTTCAATATAATCAACCACCATATCGGTTAACGGACGCATGTATGGCGTAATTATCGAAACCGTTTTGGCTCCCAAAACATTCAGTCCGTTAATTAATGCGCCGGCAGATGTTACAATTGGCGTAGGAAAACCGTTAGCTATTGTTTCCTGATGTAGATTCACTTCAGAAACGCAATGATACCCGCGACCCATACTCATAATTGCTACCAAACACGCATAACCCATGACATCAACTTGAGCATCAGACAATTCCAACGCACATTTTAAACTCATGGCATCCATTGCTTCTAACTCTTCTTTGGTCACTTTTTTCATTCGCATTCTGCTAGAATGAAATGTGAAACGTTCCGATAAAATAGTTTCGCGCGCTTTGAATATTGCCGGAATTTCGGTTTCCATTGTTACATTGCTCGATGGAACTATTTGTCCGATTCTATATTTTTTCATTTATATTTTCTATATTTTGGGCGTTCCCCTTTGGGTCGGGCTTTTCGTTTCAATCTTTAAAATGTTTTGATAAAAAACATTTTAAAGGATTTTCACTTCAATCCCTAACGCTTTTTAGTTGTAAATTAAATCTCTTTAACAGTATTTGTCAATGTTCCAATGTTTTCCACATAACATTCCATTACATCACCATCTTTCATCCATTCTTGAGGATTTCTACCTGCTCCAACACCGGCAGGCGTTCCTGTTGCAATAATATCTCCTGCTTCAAGCGTGAAAACTGTACTTAAATCTTCAATTAAATCGTTGATATTGAATAACAAAAATTGCGTGTTAGAATTCTGTTTTTCGATTCCGTTTAATTTTAACGAAAGGTTTAAGTTGTGCGGATTTTCAATTTCATCTTTGGTAACTAAAAATGGTCCCATTGGTGCAAAAGTGTCTTGTCCTTTTGAAACGATCCATTGTCCTTCACGACGGCAATCACGTGCCGAAATATCATTGATAATGGTGTAACCAAAAACGTAATCTAACGCATTTTCTTTAGCAACGTATTTTCCTTTTTTACCCATAACAACTGCCAATTCTACTTCCCAATCTAACTGTTGCGTCAATTTGCTGTTTAATAAAATGTTGGTATTTGGACCAGTAACTGTTGTGGGCGGCTTAGAGAAAATTATTGGTTTTTGAGGCAATTTCCCTGTAGTATCTAATGTACGTGCGCTTTCAGCTACATGTTCGGTGTAATTCAATCCAATACCGATGATGTTTTTTCTTGGTTTTTCAATCGGAGCTAAAATTTCAACTTCGTTCAATGAATAAGAAATATTTTCAAAATCGACTTCACGAGTATCATCAATCAAATTAATAATCTCATCAATTACTTCAAATCCCATATCAATTAATTCTAACATATCATTTGGTAATGGAAAATTCGAAATTCCACCAAAATCTTCCATGTCAACAACCATATTGTTGTGAATAAATCCTAAACGAGAATCGCTGTCTTGTGTTTTGTATGTAAGTAGTTTCATTTTTTTATTTTTGACTATAATTTAATAATTCTTTCTTTTAATTAATATTTTGTAAGTTGCAAATAGAATGATGCCTGACCAAAAAATAATATTTGCATATCCGATTATTACAGATAATTGATCTCCTTTTGCTATAAGTTTGAATCCAATTACGATAAAGATTATGGCTATTCCTATTCCGAATAAGGGTTTAAAATTTTTCATTATTTTATTTATTAAGTTTAGCCACTTGTATAGCAATATAATTTGGTAAATAGTTAGGGGTACAGTTTTTTGCTACTATTTCATTTTTAAATAATCCGGTATTTTCGCCCACGGCAATACAACGCTCGCGATATTCAGGTTGAAAAATTCCAATTTGCGCTGTTGTAAAATTCATAGCCCATTGAACTTCGGAAACTTCGTTTTCAATTTCTTTTTCAACAAAAGTAAGTAAGGCTTCACTGTTAGGCGGCGGTGTTTGCCCTACCCATCTTAACCGACCTTGATAATACCAAAATGTACGTCTTTGTAAACTTGACGGACTGTTTTGCCAAGATTCCATCAACTTTACTGTTTTCTTATCTTTAGCCAGTTGGTTTGCCATTAACCAATCAATAAGCTGCAGTTTTTCGTCTTCGGGATGTTTGTTTATATCGTGATCTAACTGATTAATTACTTCTTGCGTAAGCAGCTTTTTATCCATAATCAAAATTGCCAATTGACGTGCAAAATAATTTTCGGTTGACCATAATTCGATAGCCAATTCATGGTCTTTTTTTATATCTTTTGCAATAGTGCGTAAATCACCCAACTTGGTGTTTTCGGTATTCAATTGATCAAAAATATTTTTTGCTTTCGACGATAGTTTCATAATTTAAAGATATAAATCATTTACTAATTTTTACTCATTAATTCTGTATTTGCTAAACTAGAATTGATCTTGAAAATCATTAATTAAGTTTTTTTCTATGATCTATTACTTTTCTTAAATCAGTTAAAGGTTGAAGATTTTGTATATTTTTTTCTTCTAACTTTTTCCACTCAATCCAATTTATATTAACGGTTACATCATATTCACCAATAAGCCCATCTAACAAAATGTATATAACATTTTTCATTTCTCCTGAATCATCAAAATTTCTAGTGAATAATTCTATGCCTAATTCATCATTCTCAGTTGAATATGTAAAATAAATATCATCATATCCTATTTTATAATCCCCATAATTAATTGTCAGTTCGTCTCCAGGTATTCTTTGTCTGAAAGAATTAAATTGCCAATTTTTTAGTTTTGGACTTTTACTAATCATTTTATTAACAGCAGAAAAACTTTCTTCTATACCATCGGCAGAAATAGAAAATTCCCTAATGCCATTTTCATGGATTGGACTAAATTCAAATGTTAGGTTTTCATCAATTTCTTGAAAATGTTCAGTAATATCATCGAAAATAGCATCTCTTAATTCGAGGTTATCTACATTTTTATAAATGTATTCTTCGTTTTTAATGAACCAATTCCAAAATTTGTCTTCTTTATTTTCTTTTTTGAAACTAAAAAACGCCATAAGTATTATGCTTGATAATATTAAACTTGAAAATAAAATGCTTTTTTTACTGATTAACCTGATTTCCCTCATTATCTTCAAAAACTTTTTCCTGATACAAACCTAAACTCTCAATAACAGGTAAATCGTTAAATGAAAACAGACAGGCATCTTCGGTATCAGATAAATTATGATGTTCATGCCAAGCCCAACTTGGAACACAGAAAATATCGCGCTCTTTCCAATCGAAACGTTTTCCATTGATGATCGTGTATCCTTTTCCTTTGGCGCATTGATAAACAAAAGAACCGGTGTGTTTATGTGCTTTTCCTTTAAATCCTTTTGGCAACAATTGAATAGAAGCTCCCATCGTTTGCATTACGTGACCACCTGTCAACGGATTGCTGTATTGCATAATAATTCCGTCAAAAGGGTTGGGTACATTTACCTTTTCGGCTTCTAAAAGTGCGGGATAAACCGTTTTCCATGAATATTTAAACAAAGGCGAATACGGTTTGTCCCACTCCTTATCAGGTGGAATCAATCCGGTACCTCCATACGTCATCGGAGAATAATTGAGTGGAGCATTTAGTTCTTGCGTACCATCTAAAACCGCATAATCATTAGCTTCCAAAGCATTTACCAACGGAATATCCAATCCATCTTGCCAAATACAGGTTTTTCCGCCTGCTTCTACGCCATGTTCGTGCCATGTTGAGTTTGGTGTAATCACAAAATCGTTGACTTCTAGCATAATTTTGTTACCATCAACAACGGTGTATCCACCTTTGCCTTCCATAATAAAACGCAAGGCAGAGGCTTTGTGACGATGCGCTGAAGTGAATTCGCCGGGACGCGTAACCTGAATTCCGGTATACAACCAACCCACAGCCGCACTTACATCTCTGCGTTTGTCGTTTACCAAATACACCACTCGTCGTCCGGCCTGTTCAGGTGTTACCAATTCGGAAGATTTTAAAACCAAATGTCTTAAGTCTTCATATTTCCAAAGCATTGGAATCGAAGAGCTCCGAGGTTCCCAAGGTTCAATGTCGTTGGCAACCGTCCATAAAGCTCCGGCGCCTAATCCTTCTAATTCTTTATAGTAGGCTTCGAGCTCGGGCGTATCTTGAACTCGTGCTCTGCCGTAAATGTCGTCTGATTGTTGTTCGTTCATTTTATTATTTTTTAGTTGGTTGTATCTTTAAATTTTTTAAAACCAAATTTTTCAATTAATTCTGTATATTCTTCCTGAAAAGATTTTTTAGTATGATGAATTTCCTGATTTTTTATGTAATTTCGAACTTTATCAACTACAGACTCTGATACAGATACTGCAAAATATTCATCCTGCCATTCTAATTTTTCAGTAATAAAATTCTGTTTGTTAAACCAAAAAGCTGATTCTCCCTTTATCAATTGCATTATTTTACTGATGGTTTGCTCTGAACCCAACGAAATCAAACAATGGCAATGGTCATTATATCCATTTACAAAATCAATGAAAATATCCTTTTTATTTGCATTCTCTTTTATATGCTGCCACATTGCTTTCCTAATCTCAGGTGTTTTTAAATAAGGAATCCTGTTTTTTGTACTCCAAACAAAATGAATATAAACTTTTATAAATGGCATGCTTTTAATAATTAATTTATTCCACAGGCTTTAGCCTGTGGCAATTAAACTAAAGCCTGTGGCAATTCAAATTCAATCTATAACAAATTTTTTTTTTTTTAACAATTCATTATGTTAATTTACCAGAGACTTGTATTAATTGCCTTCAGATTTATCTGGAGGCAGAATGTTTTTTCAAGAGATTGGCTTTAGCCAAAATCTATTTTTCAGAATCATCAATAAATGTAATTTTCTTAGTCGGAGCGATATTCACTCTTAAATCAAAAATATCAAAACGGTTGTAATGCCCTAAAATATCGTGCATTTGTTTTGGTTGAATACATTTTGCCAAATCAATATCGGCATAAATAATTCCTTCCTCATCAATTAAAGGTTTGCCAATTACCGCTCCGTTTGGACCAATAAATCCTGAAAAAGCACTACTTTTTCTGTCTAACAATTCATCAACATTCGGGACATCGGCACGCAAAGCATCTTTAATTTCCTGTGAAATTGTTGAACACGAAACAATGGTAAATAACTTGCCTTCAAACGAATGCGCAGCCGCACGGATTTTAATCGCTTCCGCCATATCATAATCGGGCGGGGCAACAGGAAGCGAAATATAGTTGGCAATGTGGATTAATTCGCCTTGAGAAAGCAAAGTAAATCGAGCCAATGTATTAGTATTCTCGCCACAAGCTAATGTTCCAATTGGCCCAACTTCGGTATCGTAAACTTTTAACGAAGATCCGTCGCCGGAAGTCCACGTGAGTTTTTCAGCCCAAGTAGGAACTAACTTTCTATGTTTTCCGATTACATTTCCGTTATTATCAATGATTAAATTTGTGTTGTAAATTTCGCCATAACTTTCGCCGCGCTCGTTGATTCCGATAACAATATGAATATCAAAATCTTTTGCTGCTTTATACAATTTCTGCATTGAGGCATCTGTAACGGCAACCGAATTTTTATACAGTTCTTCGTACCACTTACTGCCTTGAACAGGTGTCATGATCCAATTCCAATACGGATAACCAGCAATAAAAACCTCGGGGAAAGCAATTAATTTTGTTCCGTTTTGGTGTGCTTCTTTTATGAACGAAACGGCTTTATCTATTGTTTTTTCTACGTTGAGAAAAACAGGTGAAGTTTGAACCGTTGCTGCTTTAAATTGTTTGAATTCCATAATAATATTGTATTAAGGTTGGAGTATTAAGTATTAAGACGTCTGTAAATGTGCTTAACCTTATTGATCTTTTAGTAACATTTTCTTTATAAGAACAATTTGTCCTAAATGATAATAACTGTGTTCGATCATTGCTTCGATGTTTCTTCTGAAAGTTCCATATTTTTCATCGACAAAAACCGAATCTAATTTTTCATCGCTCATAGTTTCTACTCTTCGGGCAAAATCTTCAGAATCAGTCCAAAATCTATTTAAAAACAAATTCCATTGTTCTTGAGATTCGATGGGAGGAAAATCGAAACTGAATTGATCTTTTATATCTAATGATCCACCATTAAAAACATTCAAAATGCCTGAAATATAATAGTGTATATGCTGCGCTAATTTTGCAATGGTGTTTAACGAATCTACTTTTTTGATCGCAATTTGCCAATCTGAATTTACTAATTGATCTTTAAAATTAGTGTTGGCAATCCAGGTTCCATTTAGAATTACTTCACGAAACCGATTAGCTATTTGTGTTGACTGATTCATAAGTTACAATAAATATTTCTCAATTTTCGCTTTCACTTCTTGATTAAAAGCTTCGGCTTTAATGGTTTTTCTATCTTCGGCAATGGCAACGTTCACTAAAGTAACTTCGCCTTCTAATACTGTTTTTTCTTGCTGATTAATAAAATGAAATCCGCAAACTACCGATGAACTTTTTAATTCTTTTACCCATAATTTTTTGGTTAGAATTTCTCCAATTCGAGCTGCATTTTTAAACTGAACCTTTAAATCAACTGTTGGAATTCCGTTTGTTTCGTGAATTTTAGAGAAAGGTCGGTTTAAAGCTTCTTCAAACCAGTCTTCCACCAAATCGTTTAACATTTCTAAAAAGCGAGGATAAAAAACAATTCCTGCAAAATCGGTATGTCTAAAACGTATTTGTTCTTCTTTTATAAAATAACTCATTGTATATGTCTTACTACTTAAATCTAAATCTTATTTACTTCAACTTAAATCGTTGAATTTTACCTGTTTCGGTTTTTGGTAATTTGTCAAGGAAATTAATTACCCGAGGATATTTATACGGAGCCGCATTTTTTTTAAACCAATTTTGAATGGATTTTATTAACTCATCACAAGCCTTTTCTTGGTTTTTCAACACGATATTGGCACAAACCAACATTCCTCGTTCTTCATCGGGAAGCCCTACAACAGCACATTCCAAAATCTCTTCGTGGGTTAAAAGTACGCTTTCTACCTCAATCGCTGCAATATTATAGCCAGATGAAATAATCATATCGTCGCCACGAGCCACAAACCAAAAATAACCATCTTTATCTTGCTTAAAAATATCGCCAGTGATATTCCAACCGTTTTCAACATATTCTTTTTGTTTTTCCGATCGGTTTAAATACTTGCAACCAGTAATTCCGCGGACAGCCAATCTTCCAGGTGTATCATTTGGAACATTCATTCCGTTTTCATCTATAATTTTCGCTTCGTAACCTGTGATTGCAATTCCAGTAGCTCCCGGTTTCATATTTTCTTCGTTAGATGAAATGAAAATATGTAGCATTTCAGTCGCTCCAATTCCGTCAATGATTTTTAGTCCGGTTGTTTTATACCAATCTTCCCAGATTTTTAGCGGAAGCGTTTCTCCTGCAGAAATGCATTTTCGTAAGCTTGATATGTTGTAGTCTTTTGATTTTTCGGTTAGGATTCTCCAAGCGGTCGGAGCTGTAAAACAAATGGTAATCCTGTGCTTTTCGATGGCTTCTAAAAGCAAATCAGGCGAAGGATTTTCAATCAAAAAGGTACTTGCTCCAAAATACATCGGAAACAAAACCAACCCGCCTAAACCAAAAGTAAACCCAATCGGCGGACTTCCGGTAAAAACATCTTGTTCGGTTGGTTGCAAAGAATATTTTGGGAAAGCTTCACAAATATTCAGAATATCTTTGTGATAATGAGCCGTCATTTTAGGATTTCCCGTAGTACCTGATGTAAAACCGATTATGGCAATATCTTCTGATTTGGTAGAATAATTTTTGAATGTTTTCGGTTTGGATGCCATTAAATTTTCTAATGTACCATCTCCGTAAAAGCAACTTGTTTTCAGAAAATCAGATTGTACCAAATTCACCTCTTCAGCCAAATTGGCATCGCACAAAACGTGCGAAATTTCGGCACAATCAATTAAGGTTGTAAGTTCTTTTGACCGAAGTAGAGGCATGGTAGCTACGACAATTCCGCCTGCTTTTAACACCGCAAACCAACACGCAACCATCATTGGATTATTGCATGAACGCAGCAACACTCGATTTCCCGATTGCAAATCTAAATCATCAACTAAAACATGCGCAATCTGATTGGCTTTTTCGTATAAATCTCGATAGGTCCAAACTTCATCAAAAGTTCGAATACAAACGTTGTCGCCTTTGCCATTTTCGATATGATCGTCCAAAAGCCTTTGAACACAATTCAGATTTTCAGGTCGTTGAAATTGTGGTAAATCCAAGAAAGCATATTCGGGTTGTAACTCCAAATTTGGTAAGCTGTTTTGTGCGAAATGGTCTTTCATATTTTTTCTTTTATCTTATCCCAATGCTCCCAATGCGATGCATTGGGTTACGTATATATTTTCCTTTCAAGAAATTAAAATCGTTTTTTTTTCCATAAAAGGCTGAAAGCCTTATATATATTAGTCCAAGACAACGCCTCGGGGTTTTTAATAATAAAATCAGATAAATCGCCCTGAAAGGGCAATATATTTTATGTCCACAGATAATTTTTATCAAAATCAATTTTATATTCAGCCAAAAATTGTACATATTCTTCCTGAAATGAAACCTTTTTGTGATGTTCCTTTTGGTTTTCTATGTATTTTTTCACTCGTTCAATTACCGATTGACTAACTGAATATCCTGCATACCCTCCTTGCCACGCAAAATGCTGATATTCTTCACCTTTGGTTTTTATCCAACGACTGCTGTTGCGTTTGATTTCTTCTACAAATTTTGCTAAAGCAATATTTTTTGACATTGTTGCCAAAATATGAATATGGTCTTCCGTTCCGTTGATTTTTATAGGAACAGAAGCGTTTTCTTTGATGATACCTCCGTTATAAGCATACAATTCTTTTTCAACCTCAGGACGGATTAATGGCTGATTGTATTTCGTATGAAATATAATGTGTACATATAATTGTGATAACGATTGTGACATATTTATTTTGTTTTTCCCAAGGCGTTGCCGTTGGGTTTGTTATATCCAGCCCTTTCAGGGCGTTTTTTGTTCCTAATCCCCCAATGCGTTGCATTGGGTTATATGTATATTTCCCTTTCAGGGAAAAACCATTTTGTTTTTTAATTTCCCAAGGCGTTGTCATTGGGTTTGTTATAGGTTGCCTTTTCAGGGCGTTTTCCCAAGGCGTTGTATTGGGTTATATGTACATTTCCCTTTCAGGGAAAAACCGTACTGTTTTTCAATTTTCCCAAGACGTTGCCGTTGGGTTTGTTATAGGTTGCCCTTTCAGGGCGTTTTCTCCGAATGTGTTGCATTAGGTTACGTATTACGCTTGCACGGAAAACTGTTTTTGTTTTCCACAAAAGGCTGTAAGCCTTTTATATATTAGCCTGAGGCAACGCCTTGGAAATTTTATAATATACCTAATCCGATAAATCGCCCTGAAAGGGCAATATATTTAAGGATAATCAGTGTTTGTTTTTTATGAACAAAATTATCTTTAATATTTTTTTTATTTTTTGTTACTCTTTGGTTTTAAAGCCCGCTTCATACGTTCGGTTTGTTTTCTCTCGGAAATCGTTGAACTGTATAAATTTTCAATTCCTTTTTGATATTGATTCGGAATATCTGTAACATTGATTTGCTCATAAGCCTGTGCTTTTCTAACAAAATAAGGATCTAACAACAACGGTTTGCCAAGAGCAACCAAATCGGCTTTTCCACTTAGAATAATGGTATTGATTTGGTCGATATCTGTAATAGTTCCTGTTGTAATCGTTGGAATGTCTGCTGAATTTCTAACCATATCAGAAAACGGAACCTGCCACATTCTTCCCATTTGCGGTTTTTGATTTTCAACGGTATTTCCGGTTGAAACATTGATGATATCGGCTCCTGCCTTTTTAAATTCCGAAACTATAAAAAGGACATCTTCTTGTGAAATTCCATTTTCTGCCCAATCAGTTGCCGAAATACGGACTGAAATGGGTTTGTGTTGTGGAAAAACTTTTCGTATTTCGGTAAATACACGGAGAGGAAAACGTAAACGGTTTTCTACAGATCCACCAAATTCATCGAATCTGGTATTGGTTAATGGCGATAAGAATGAAGCTAATAAAAAGCCGTGATGTGCTTGTAATTCAATCAGATCAAACCCTGCTTTTTCTGCATTTTGAGTCGCAGTCACGAATTGATTTACGATTTCGTTCATATCATCAATGGTCATTTCTTTTGGAACTGCTATTTTATCGTTAAATGCAATTGCCGATGCCGAAAGTAATTCCCAAGCATTATCGATAGACACGCTTGTTCCTTCCCACGGTTTTTTAATTGCACCTTTTCGACCAGAATGTCCTAATTGAATTCCGATTTTTGATGAAGTGTTTTTGTGAACAAAATCAGTGATTTTTTTCCATCCGTTTACTTGATTTTCAGTATAAATACCGCTACAACCTAAAGTAATTCTTCCTGTTTCGGAAACAGCCGTCATTTCGGTGATAATCAATCCAACACCACCAATTGCTCTTGAGGTGTAATTTTGAAAATGCCAATCGTTAATCAAACCATTTTCAGCAGAGTATTGCCCCATAGAGCTCATAACAATTCTGTTAGGAAGTTCTAATTCACGTAATTTGAAAGGGGAGAATGTTGGGTGTTGGGTGTTGGGTGTTGGAAGATTGTTTAAAAATTCATTCAATACAATATCGGTGTACGATTGATCTCTTAAGCGTAGGTTTTCATAAGTTACTTTTTTAGATCGCGTCATACAGCCGAATGAAAATTGATAGAACGGATATTTTTTATATCGATTCATATTTTCAAACCATTCCAATGAAACCGATGCAGCATATTGAATCATTTCTACAGGATTTCTTCGGTTTTTTTCATATTCAGCAAAAGCATTCTGTACATTATCTGGATTTGCCATCAAAGCATCAAACAAACCAATTGCGCAATCCATTGCTAATTTTGTTCCCGAACCAATTGAAAAATGAGCTGTTGCTTTGGCGTCGCCCAATAAAACGATGTTATTGTGAAACCAATTTTTGTTGGTTACATGCGGAAACTGTCGCCAATGCGATTTATTGGTAATAAGCGAATGACCGTTTAATTCTTCTTTGAAAATTTCAGCTAATTTAGATACGGTATCAGTTTCGTTTTCGACTTCAAAACCACTGTTTTTCCAAGTTTCATCGGTACATTCAAAAATCCAGGTGCTCATTCCTTCTTCGTACTGATAAGTATGTGCAACTATCAATCCATAAGGAGTGGTTCTGAAAAAATACGTGAAGGCATCTAACGGTTTGGTAGATCCCATCCATACAAATCGATTGGATTTTAATTGGATATGTGTTCCAAATTCGTTTTGATATTGTGTCCTAATTGTACTTCCAATTCCATCTGCAGCTACAATAATGTCTGAATCTTTGAACTTAGAAAGATCATCAATATTTTGTTCAAAATGTAAATTGACACCTTCTTCTTGGCAACGTTGGTGAAGCAATTGTAACAACGTTTTTCGAGAGCAACCACAAAATCCGTTTCCCGCAATACTCACTTGTTCACCGTCACGAGCCACAATAATATCGTCCCAATAGGCAAATTTGCTCCGAATAAGTTCATACGATTGCATATCTCGTTTTAAAAACTCGCCCAGGGTTTCATCCGAAAAAACCACTCCAAAACCAAAGCTGTCATTTGGTTTGTTTCGTTCGTAAACGTTAATTTCCCAATCGGGTCTGGCTTTTTTTGTTAATATCGAAAAGTAGAGTCCGCCCGGACCGCCACCAATAACAGTTATTTTCATTAGTTATACTTTGCGTTTAATAGAGAATATTTCTCCCATTTTACTGTAATTAGATCCTGCTAAACGAGCAACAGGTTTGTATGTATCTAAATTGATTCGGTAATTTTCCATAAGGATTTCATCAGCAACGTGCATCATTAACACTTTTCCGATTACTATGCAGGCACCTCCGTTTGTATGATCTTCTAAAAAATAATGATGCACCATTTCACATTCAAAATGAGCTTTGGCTTCTTGAACTCGCATTGGTTTAATCATTTCAGAAGAAATAGGAGTGAGGTGTGCTAATTGAAATTCATCAATTTGGCTATCAACCATTTCAGAAGTTTTATTGACTTGTTCTACTAAATCTTCGGTAACTAAATTCACAACAAATTGCTTGTTGTTTAAAACGTTATTCAACGTGTCTTTATTTTTGTTTCCGGTGCGAACGGTAGAAAACATTACGTGTGGTGGATCTTCACCCACCACATTAAAAAAAGAAAAAGGAGCCAGATTGTTTACTCCGTTTTCATCAACAGTAGAAATCCAACCGATTGGACGAGGAATGACTAAGCCTGTGAGTAATTTATATAGTGTTGCTGAATGGGTATCTTTTACAGAAATTTGCATAAAAAAAATAGTTTCACACAAATTAAGCAAAAAATTATAAATTGTATTATTTTGTCTTAAAAAATATGAATAAAATGTTTTTATGTGCTGCGGTAAATATTCTTATAAATTAAAAAACGCCTTTTTAGTAAAGGCGCTGAGTTGTTTATTGAATGGTATAAGTTGTTTGACTCCGTTTTGATATATGAAAATACCCTAAAGGAAAGTTATTGGGCATGGTACTGTTTTCAATGTTTCCTTTCACTGTACCAGTAGGTGTAGCAAAGGGATTGCCTGCCTCGGCAGCATTGCTAAACATTTTATTTAGGTAATTGTAATAGTTTTTGTCAATCTTGGCCAAAGCATAAAAAATGGTTTCACCTACTTGTTCTTTGTCTGCAAAATAAATGTCATTGACTAAATTTCCGTTGGTAAACTGATCATTAGTAATTGAGAATTCATTTTCTTCACTATCGGTTGTTTGCATTAAATAATAATCATCTGTATCTGCAGGATCTTGATAATAAAATCTAATTTCATAGCTGTCACCGGAAAAACCTCCATCATTTATTTGTTCTACGTTCAAAATTTCAGGAGCTTCCCAAACTTGTGAATAAGCTTTGTATACTGCACCGTCATAACTTATATTTAATTCGTACTCATGCGAAAGCTGTGCAGTAAAATTTGTGTTTTCGTAAAACCCATTATCTGAATATACAAAAGGGTAGGTTTCATTAGATGCCAAATCGGTAATTGTTACTGTGGCGGTGCTAACATATTGATAAGTATCGACATAAAAAGGAGCTGAATAAAATACTCTAATTTTGCTATATTGCATTTCATCAACAAATAAGTTAGCATCAATAACCAATTTTTTTTCATGTTGATTTAAATCTAATTCAACTACCTCTTCGCAACTTACTAGCAACAAAAACGAACTTAAAACAAGATATATAGATTTTTTCATCACATTATAATTTAAAGTTGTAGGTTACACTTGGTACAATACCGAAAATTGATAATTTAACAGCTTCTGTTTTTCCGATATAATCTTCACTTTCTCTAAAGCTTATAGATGCTGCATTTTTTCGATTGTATACATTATATATACTAAAAACCCATTCGCTTTGCCATCCTTTTTTCTTGTCGGGTTTTGGAATGTAGGTTGCAGAAAGATCTAAATGATGAAATGCAGGCAAACTGTAATTGTTTCTTGAATTAAAATCGTTAATTGTTTGATCTAAAAATTGATATTTCCCTACAGGATAGGTAACAGGTCTACCAGATTGTAGCGTGAAATTACCGCTAATATTCCATTTTGGCGTTAATTGATAATTGGCAACAATCGTTAAATCGTGTAAACGATCGTAGGGTGTTCTGTACCATTCGCCATTATTAATTCCTTTTTCATCGGGAGTTCTTCCTTCGGTTTGTTGCATAGATTTTGCTATGGTGTAAGCAATCCATCCGTTTAATTTCCCCGTGTTTTTTCTAAACAAAAATTCTAAACCATAAGCTTCTGTTTTACCGTTTAATAAAACTTGTTCAATAGCTCTGTTTCCAATTAAATCGGCTCCATCTATATAATCCAAACGATTTTTTCCAGCTTTAAAGTACGATTCTATTTCTAAACTGTATTTATCGAAACCAAAATTTTGAAAATAACCAACCGCATACTGATGCACAATTTGTGGCTTTATATACGGACCACTTGGTTCCCAAATATCTAACGGTGTAGCGGCATTGGTGTTAGAAATCACATGAATATATTGCGCCATTTTGCTATAGCTTATTTTTAATGATTGATCTTCCTGCATTTGTACAGAAACCGCTAGGCGAGGTTCAAAATTATCATAAAAACTAATTTTTTTGTTTTTGCCGTAATATTGTTCGCTTATCGGGGTTGCTTTTTCATACGCATCGGTTGTTGGGTTAAAAATAACCGCATTATTATTAGCATATTGATTAATGCTTTCTTCGCCCATGCGATAAAATTGCGAATATCTAACACCATAATTTACACGTAAAATATCGCTAATTTCTTGTTCTGCTTCTATAAAAGCTGCGGGTTCAAAAGCATATTTACGAGGGATTTCATAACGATTGATTTGCGATTCTGGTGAATCTGGCTCAATTAATCCAGGATTAAAATTATAGTATTGAGCCTGAAAACCATATTTCAAGTTCAATTTATCAGAAACTCGGTGATCTAACTGATATTTTACATCGTAATTTAAAATACCCGATGTCCAATTAAATCCAACAAAGCCTAAAGTTAAATTGTAGTAATAATCAGTATAATTGGTGTATAATTGTCCTTTTAAATTGTCGTTAAAACGGTGGTTGTAGTTGGCAGATACAATGGTGTTGCCAAAATTATTATCAAAAGTATCATTGAATTTAAAGATATCTCTACCAAAATAACTTGTTATATGTAACTCGTTAAAAGGCTTAATATTGTAGCTTAATTTTGCATTTACATCATAGAAATAGGCGGTGCTGTTAATATCTGTAAGTTTTAAAAACAAATGTGCATACGATCCTCTACCCGAAACTAAATACGAAAGTTTGTCTTTAACAATTGGACCCTCAACCGTTAATCTGCTTGATAATAAACCAATACCGCCATTGACTTTTAAATTTTCATAGTCGCCTACTTTTTGATTGATTTCTAAAACAGAAGACGCTCTACCGCCGTATCTTGCCGGAATTCCACCTTTGTATAGTTTGATGTTTTTAACAGCATCGTTATTAAATACAGAAAAGAAACCATATAAGTGTGAGGAACTGTAAACGTTAGATTGATCTAACAACAACAGATTTTGATCATTGCCACCACCACGCACATTAAAGCCCGATGTTCCTTCGCCTGAATTAACCACACCAGGTAGCAGCAACAAAGATTTTAAGATATCGGTTTCGCCTAAAACAACAGGTAGTTTTTTAATTTCTTCTGCAGTAAGTTTGTTAACAGACATTTCGGGTTTTCTAATGTCTATTTTATTAACGGTGGTGTCTATGATTATTTCGTCTAATTCTTCAACACTATTTGCTATATTAATGGGAGTTAAATAAAAAGTTTTAGTTGTTGCTCCAGTATGATTGATTTCTTCTGAATAGGTTTGATAGCCTTCTTTTTCAATGGTTAGTGTAAATGAACCATACGTTTTTGAAGAATAAAAATAGCCTTCTTCATTTGTTTTTTTGGCAATAGTAGAATCACTTTTTTTTATTAAAGCATTTGATATCGGAGCCTCTGTAGTAGCATCATACACATAGCCAGCAAACAAATCAGGATCTTGTGCCCACATTTGCAACGACCAGCTAAAAAAGCTAACAAGTAACAGTGTTTTTTTCATAACGTTATAAAATCAATATTAAGAATGTAATTGTAACCACCAAGGTTGTACAAATTCTTTGGCTAAATGTGCCCATTGGTATTTTTGGAAATTTGTTGTGTTTAACCAAGCAAACTCTTCTATTTCGTTGGCTATTTTAGGTGTAAATGGTGTGTTTAATTGTACAATAAAAATAGATCCATGCACCACAGTGTCAACTTCATTTACAGCTTGGGTTTGATGTTCGCCCAAATAAGTTAGTTGATCTAATGAAACGCTTAAACCTATCTCTTCTTTAATTTCACGAATAACTGTTTCTATTTCTGTTTCATTCGGATCGATTTTTCCTCCAGTTAGTTGAAAAAAAGGGGAGCCATTTTTCCGAACCAATAGCAATTCGTTTTTATCATTTAAAATTGCTGCCGATGCAATGTAGATGTGTTTCATGCGATAAAAATACATATAAAAAAAGAACCTCGTTTAACGAGGTTCTTAAAATATATTCAAAATATTGATTATCCCAATTTAGAAACAATAGCATTCAACGTTTCAGAAGGACGCATTGCTTTAGAAGTTAAATCGAAATTTGGGTGATAATAACCTTTAATTTCTTGTGCTTTACCTTGCGATGCAATTAACTCTTCGTTAATTTTAGCCTCATTAGCTGTCATTTCTTGAGCGATAGGAGCAAAGGTAGCAGCTAACTCAGCATCTTTAGTTTGTGCAGCTAATGCTTGTGCCCAGTACATAGCTAAGTAAAAGTGTGATCCGCGGTTGTCTATAGTACCTAATTTACGACCTGGAGATTTATCGGTATCTAAAAATTTATCATTCGCTTCATCTAAAGCATCAGCTAAAACTTGTGCTTTTGCATTATCTTGAGTTTGTGCTACGTGTTCTAAAGACGCTTGTAAAGCTAAGAATTCACCTAATGAATCCCAACGTAAGTAACCTTCTTCTTTGAATTGCTCGATGTGTTTTGGAGCAGAGCCACCCGCACCTGTTTCGAATAATCCACCTCCGTTCATTAATGGAACAATAGATAACATTTTCGCAGAAGTTCCTACTTCTAAAATTGGGAATAAATCGGTTAAATAATCACGTAATACGTTACCTGTAACCGAAATAGTATCTAAACCTTGACGGATTCTTTCTAAAGATAATTTAGTGGCATCCACAGGGTTTAAAATACGAATATCTAAACCGGTTGTATCAAATTCCGGTAAATATTTATTTACTTTAGCAATGATTTCTCTATCATGTGCACGATTTTCATCTAACCAAAAAACGGCTGGTGTTGCAGATAAACGCGCGCGGTTAACAGCTAATTTAACCCAGTCTTTAATAGGTGCATCTTTGGTTTGACACATACGGAAGATATCTCCAGTCTCAACAGCTTGTTCCATGTAAATAGTTCCTTCAGCATCAACCACACGAATTGTTCCTTCAGCATCAGCTTGAAATGTTTTGTCATGTGAACCGTATTCTTCAGCTTTTTGAGCCATTAATCCTACGTTTGGAACAGATCCCATTGTTGTTGGATCTAATGCACCGTTTGCTTTACAATCGTCAATTGTTGCTTGATAAACACCGGCATAACAACGATCTGGAATTAAAGCAAAAGTATCTTGTTGTTTACCATCTTTATCCCACATTTGTCCAGAAGTACGAATCATTGCTGGCATAGAAGCATCAACAATAACGTCAGACGGAACATGTAAGTTGGTAATTCCTTTATCAGAATTTACCATCGCCAAAGCAGGTCCGTTCGCAATAGCAGCTTCGATAGCAGCTTTTACTTGTGATTCTTGAGCGTGACCAGCAATTTTAGCGTATAATTCGCCTAAACCATTGTTTGGGTTTATGTTTAATTCCCCAAATAAAGTTGCGAATTTAGAGAATACATCTTTAAAATATACTTCAACAATAGCTCCGAAAATAATAGGATCCGAAACCTTCATCATTGTTGCTTTTAAATGCGCAGATAATAATACATTTGCCGCTTTAGCTTCTTCTATAGCCTGCGATACAAACGATTTTAAAGCTGCTAAATTCATAACAGATGAATCAATGATTTCACCTGCTTTTAACGCTGCTAATCCTTTTAATTCTTTAACTGATCCGTTTGTACCAACGAATTCAATTTTGAATTGAGAATCGTTTTCAACAGTAACAGATTTTTCAGTTCCGTAGAAATCTCCCGATTTCATGTGTGCCACTTTCGTTTTAGAATCTGCAGACCAAGCTCCCATAGAGTGTGGGTGTTTTTTAGCATAATTCTTAACTGCTTTAGGTGCACGACGGTCAGAGTTTCCTTCGCGTAAAACAGGATTAACCGCAGAACCTAAAATTTTTGCGTATTTTGTTTTAATTGTTTTTTCTTCTTCTGTTGTTGGATCTGCAGGATAATTTGGTACTGCATAACCTTGTGCTTGTAATTCTGCAATAGCAGCAGCTAACTGAGGAATAGAAGCCGAAATATTTGGTAATTTAATAATGTTAGCTTCGGGAGTTGTTGCTAATTCACCCAATTCTGCCAAAGCATCACCTATTTTTTGATCTTCTTTCAAAAATTCAGGAAAATTTGCTAAAATTCTTCCTGCAAGTGAAATATCACGAGTTTCCATTTCGATACCAGCTGGTGCAGTAAAAGCTTTAACAATAGGTAAAAAAGAATAAGTAGCCAACATAGGCGCCTCATCTGTTAATGTGTAGATAATCTTAGATTTTGACATTATGATAAGATTTATTATAAGCGAAATTAATTTTGCTTACAAAGATAATAAATAGAGTTCTATTTTTGGGCTTGTTAACCGATAATGATGTAAGATTTAATAATTTGACATTTTGACAGCCACACAATTATAAAACTATTAATATTATCTTATAAAAAAACATATTTTACATTTATCATCGTATAAAAAAAGGTTGTTCGCTTTTGAACAACCTTTTTTACTTTTAAGTAATTTTTTAACTTTCTACTACTTTACCTTTAATGTAAAGTTGAACAGTTCCATTTTCTACGTTTGTAGCGTTAGTTTCAACCGTAATTGTTCTTGAAATAGTTCCAGGATTCATATTGTATCTCACTTCAATTTTGTCCGATCCTCCAGGCATAATTGGTTCTTTTGGGGGTTGAGGTACTGTACAACCACAAGAAGAACGTGCATTAGTAATCAATAAAGGTGCATCACCAGTATTAGTAAATTCAAAAGTTCTTACGCCTGTATCAACACCTTTAACTACTGTACCGTAATCAATTGTATTGTTTTCAGCTTTAAACTCAATTTTCGGACCAGTTTGTGCGTATGAAGCAGCTCCAACCAATGTCATAGCTACTATTCCTAAAAATTTTTTCATTGTTTTAAAATTATTTAATTATGTAAATTTAATTAGTTTCAAATGAAATCCAAACAATATTGATTTTTTTTGCATTTCGTTATGATATTTTCAAAACCTGTGCCAAACTTAACAATTTTAAAATTAGTGAACTAAATTTTAAAGATTATTGTATTTTTGTTTTTTTATCACACGATTTAAACAGTAAATATATGACAATTCCTGCACAGTTTGATGCAAAACAAGTTGAAGCCAAATGGTACGACTATTGGATGAAAAACAACTATTTTCGTTCAACACCAGATCATAGAACTCCTTATACTATTGTAATTCCGCCGCCAAACGTCACGGGAGTTTTACACATGGGGCACATGCTGAACAACACAATTCAGGATGTATTGATTCGTCGTGCACGCTTAAAAGGTTTCAACGCTTGCTGGGTTCCGGGAACAGATCACGCGTCTATTGCTACCGAAGCTAAAGTTGTTGCCAAATTAAAGGCAGAAGGAATTAATAAAAACGATTTATCGCGTGAAGAATTTTTAAAACACGCTTGGGAATGGACCGATAAATACGGTGGAACTATTTTAGAGCAGTTAAAAAAACTGGGCGCTTCTTGTGATTGGGAACGTACAAAGTTCACAATGGACGATGAGTTGTCTGCTGCCGTTATAAAATCGTTTGTTGATTTATACAATAAAGGAATGATCTATCGTGGTTACCGTATGGTTAACTGGGATCCGGAAGCTAAAACAACCTTGTCTGATGAAGAAGTAATTTACGAAGAACGACAAGGAAAATTATATCATTTAAAATATCAGATTGAAGGTACAAACGATTTTATTACCATTGCAACCACACGTCCCGAAACTATTTTGGGCGATTCTGCAATTTGTATTAATCCGAACGATGGACGTTACACACATTTACGTGGAAAGAACGCGATCGTTCCTATTGCAAACCGAGTAATTCCTATTATTTTCGACGAGTATGTTGATATGGAATTTGGTACAGGTTGTTTAAAAGTTACGCCTGCGCACGATATGAATGATAAAGATTTAGGTGAGCGTCATAATTTAGAAATCATCGATATTTTTAATGATGATGCTACAATGAACGATTTAGGCTTACATTATAAAGGTAAAGATCGTTTTGTGGTTCGCGAAGAAATTTCTAAAGAATTAGAAACAATCGGTGCATTGGAAAAAGTGGAAAATCACTTGAACAATGTTGGAACTTCAGAACGAACAAAAGCAGTTATCGAACCAAGATTATCAGATCAATGGTTCCTTAAAATGGACGATTTGGTGAAACCTGCAATCAAAGCCGTTTTAGAAACCGATGAAGTTAAACTATATCCAAGCCGTTTCAACAATACGTATCGTCATTGGATGGAAAATATTCGCGATTGGAATATTTCACGTCAGTTATGGTGGGGACATCAAATTCCGGCTTATTATTATGGTAGCGGAAAAGAAGATTTTGTGGTTGCCGAAACCATTGAAAAAGCGGTTGAATTAGCAAGAACTAAAACATCAAACAACCAATTGCAAGCAGTAGATCTTACACAAGATGCCGACGCTTTAGATACTTGGTTTTCATCTTGGTTATGGCCAATGTCAGTTTTTGACGGTGTGGTGAATCCGGATAACGAAGAATTCAAATATTATTATCCAACAAATGATTTGGTTACTGGTCCGGATATTTTATTTTTCTGGATTGCCCGAATGATTATTGCCGGATACGAATTTACAGGCGAAAAACCATTTTCAAATGTATATTTAACAGGAATTGTACGCGATAATCAACGCAGAAAAATGTCGAAATCGTTAGGAAATTCTCCTGATCCGTTAGATTTAATAGAGAAATTTGGAGCCGATGGAGTTCGTTGCGGATTGTTGTTGTCGTCATCTGCAGGAAATGATATTTTGTTCGATGAAGAATTGTGCAATCAAGGAAAAGCGTTTACAAACAAAATTTGGAATGCCTTTAGACTGATTCAAGGCTGGGAAGTATCGGAAACGATCCCACAGCCCGAAGCATCCAAAGTTGCAGTAGCTTGGTACGAAGCCAAATTACAGAAAACGTTGACTGAAATAGAAGATCATTTTGAAAAATACAGAATTTCTGATGCTTTAATGGCGATTTATAAATTGGTTTGGGACGATTTCTGTTCATGGTTTTTGGAAATGATTAAACCGGCATATCAACAACCAATTGATGCGGTTACGTTTAAAGCGGCTACAGAAATGTTAGAAGCTAATTTAAAATTACTACATCCGTATATGCCGTTCTTAACCGAAGAAATTTGGCAGCATATTGCAGAACGTTCTACAGAAGATGCGTTGATTGTATCAACTTGGCCAGAAATTAAATCGTTCGATCAGCAGTTGATTGCCGATTTTGATTTTGCAAGTGAAGTAATCGCAGGAATTAGAACCATTCGGAAAGATAAAAATATTTCGTTTAAAGAAACAATAGATTTAAAAGTGTTGAACAACGAAAACGCTTCTAAAACTTTTGATGCTGTTATTGAAAAATTGGGGAATGTTGCCAGTTTAGAGTATGTAAACGAGCAGGTTTCGGGGGCATTATCATATCGTGTAAATTTTAACGAATATTTTATCCCAATTTCTGGTTCGGTAAATATCGAAGAAGAAGTTAAAAAATTAGAAGAAGAATTAAAGTATTTACAAGGATTTTTACGTTCGGTACAAGGAAAATTATCAAACGACAAATTTGTAAGCGGTGCACCAGAGCAGGTAATTGCAAACGAACGCAAAAAAGAAGCCGATGCGTTATCTAAAATAGCAACGATTGAACATTCTTTAAAAGGATTGAAATAATTATTGGTGTCATTCACCATAATAAATTACTAAAAAAGGCTTAGGTATTGAAACTTAAGCCTTTTTTTTAGTTAATGTCTATTCTGAAATAGTGATCATAAAATGGTATATAACGTTTCGAGGCTTGGCGAAGTGCGGGATTGAATTGAGCGAAAGTTCAATTCAGACCGAAACGTAGCCAAAGCCAATTTCTATTTGCTAATATAACTA
>NZ_RQTJ01000030.1:0-209 GCF_003858535.1 Paenimyroides viscosum | reverse complement strand
GCACTTAATCCCGCATTTCGCCAAAGTGTGCTGTGAAGGATAAAGCTTGCTTTATCCGTGCTGTATAGAAGATGATGGTAGGTCCATCAGTATCGACTTTCAAGAGTAGGTGCTAAACCGCTTCCCGATGCTGGCTTAGTAATAAGCTGGTGTTAAACGGTAGGAAGAAAAGGCTACATGAGTAGTCAGGTGCGTATAAAGGAGATGAA
>NZ_RQTJ01000029.1:589-35117 GCF_003858535.1 Paenimyroides viscosum | reverse complement strand
TTCTTAACTTTTCTTCTCTGACTTTCATTTTGTTTGGTTCGGTTTTACTATGTCGTACAACGGTTACGTATTGGCGATGGTGGGGCATTTGAAAAACGTCAGCCCAACATTTGCACTAATGCCCGATAGAAGCACAAATGTTGAATTTATAACTATCAGCCCCACTATTGCCAATACGATGTTGGTGGCTGGGCTTCTTTCAAAAGAACTCGTCTAATAATATATAAAACTCTATTTTATTTTTGTTTGGCTTATCAAGTCCATATACCTTGTAAAATATGTCAACCATTTCTGGTCTAAAATTATCTCGTATGTTTCTAACAGCAAGTGCAATATCTTGATATTTATCTGTTATACCTCCATTGCCAATGTCTATAAAACCACTTAAGTTATGATTGTCAAAAATTAAGTTGTCAAAACAGTAATCTCCGTGTGTAAACACTAATTCATAGTCTGATGGCTTTATGCTTAATAATTTCACAAATAGTTCTTCGGGGCTGTAAGTTTGATTTTCGGGTTGTAAGTCTGTAAAATCAATTAACCCACTATCTAAATTAAATCTTGCTTTTGAAATTTTCAAGTCAAGGTGTTGAACCAACGCAGTATTGTCGATTTTCAAAGAATGAAGTTTTTTCAATGATATTGCATATTGCTTAATAATTTCTTCAGTTTCTATTTTATCAAAATAATATTCAAGAGTTTTTCCTTGCAGTTCCGTCATACATAACAATTCAAAGTCGCTTAATTGTTCATAAAAAATAATCTTAGGAACTGGAACTTTTCCGTCAAGCCATAAATAATTTTGATAATCGTATTTGAGGTTTACATTATGGTTACTATAAATTTGTTTTTTGAGAATAAAACTCTTTGATTCATCTGTCGTAACCCTGAACAATTCAGCATTTGTTGAACCACCTGAAATTTGTGTGGTAGTATAATTTCCAAAATATTTGTCAAGTTGATTTTTTACGTCTTTACTGATGTCCATTTGCTGTGTCTTTTAGCCTTGCCACCAACGGTTCTCAGCTATACGCAGGCAGGGATTTTAACCACTGAACTTCCTACGAAGAACTGAACTTTAAATTTACCACTTAACTGTCCTACGAAGCACGAAACCCCTGCTTGCGTATAGGTGATGTTATGCGGTCGGTTTTCATTTTCTCTTCTTTCTCGTTAATTTGTCAAGCAAAGTTACTAAATTTGCAGTCAAGCAATGTAAGAAGTTACTAATGACAAAAAAGAAATTGCCCGTTCGTTTTACGGGTCAGCACTTTACTATTGATAAAGTGCTAATAAAAGATGCAATAAGACAAGCAAATATAAGTAATCAGGATACGGTTTTAGATATTGGGGCAGGCAAGGGGTTTCTTACTGTTCATTTATTAAAAATCGCCAACAATGTTGTTGCTATTGAAAACGACACAGCTTTGGTTGAACATTTACGAAAATTATTTTCTGATGCCCGAAATGTTCAAGTTGTCGGTTGTGATTTTAGGAATTTTGCAGTTCCGAAATTTCCTTTCAAAGTGGTGTCAAATATTCCTTATGGCATTACTTCCGATATTTTCAAAATCCTGATGTTTGAGAGTCTTGGAAATTTTCTGGGAGGTTCCATTGTCCTTCAGTTAGAACCTACACAAAAGTTATTTTCGAGGAAGCTTTACAATCCATATACCGTTTTCTATCATACTTTTTTTGATTTGAAACTTGTCTATGAGGTAGGTCCTGAAAGTTTCTTTCCACCGCCAACTGTCAAATCAGCCCTGTTAAACATTAAAAGAAAACAGTTATTTTTTGATTTTAAGTTTAAAGCCAAATACTTAGCATTTATTTCCTGTCTGTTAGAGAAACCTGATTTATCTGTAAAAACAGCTTTAAAGTCGATTTTCAGGAAAAGTCAGGTCAGGTCAATTTCGGAAAAATTCGGTTTAAACCTTAATGCTCAAATTGTTTGTTTGTCTCCAAGTCAATGGGTAAACTGTTTTTTGGAAATGCTGGAAGTTGTCCCTGAAAAATTTCATCCTTCGTAGTTCAAAGTCGGGTGGTTGTCAAGATGATTTTTCTGGTTTGGTGTCGTCTTTTAAGCTGCCGCATAACTTATTTATATGCGAAGGTTTAATACTACTTTCTTGTAAATAAGACAAGATAGGCGCATGTTTTTACTGTTTTGTTTCGCATTTTTATTTTATCAAATATAAAAAATCTTTTAAATATCGAAAGGATTTATTATCTTTTTTAAACTACTATTACTTACATGCGTATAAATCATTGTGGTTTTTGGGCTACTGTGTCCTAGTAAAGCTTGAATATATCGTAAATCGGTGCCACTTTCCAATAAATGAGTAGCAAAGCTGTGGCGTAAGGTATGTAAGGTTATAGGTTTTAATATACCCGCTTTTTGTGCTGTTTGTTTTAATACTATTTGAGCGCTTCGGTTACTATATTTTCCACCTAATTGTCCTTCAAATAAATATTTTTTTGGTGTATATAAGGTGTAATATTCTCGTAGTAATAGTAAAACCTTTTCAGACAATAAAGTATATCGGTCTTTTTTGCCTTTCGCGTCTTTAATGTGTATTAGCATACGTACGCTGTCTATGTCTTTTGGTTGTAAATTTAAGGCTTCGCTAATTCGTAATCCGGCAGAATAAATTAAAGCAAGTAGTGTTTTATGTTTCATATTATCTAAACTATTAATAACTTTCATTATTTCGGGTTTACTTAATACAATGGGTAATTTCTTTTCTCTTTTGGGTCTGTGTATATCTTCTATCTGTATTTTTTTATTTTCAACAATTTTAAAATACAACTTAATTGCATTAACTATTTGGTTTTGATAGGATGCCGATAACTTATTTTTCAGGATATATTCATTATTATACACAATAATATCTTCATTGGTAATGTTTTTAATCGGTTTGTCTTTATAAAAAAATAAAAAAGATTTTAAGGCATCACAATAAGTACTTATAGTATTTGTACTGTATCTTTTAGATAACAAATATCTTTTAAAGATCTCCAACTCTTGAATTGCATAAGGGGTAGAAGGTTCTGCTAATTTAAAAGTGAACCTGTTTTCTTTTGTGTCAGGTACATGCCAGCATGATTTTGTAGCACTCCATCGTACATCATTAAAACTTTTAACCCAAGTAAATAGTGTTGTTTCTTTAACAAAATAAAGGGCAATACGCGGTTCATTTCGGTGAATAATTAATTCGGCTTTCCAATTCATTTCTACAGTTTCTAAGTTTTAAATATATAAAAACTGGTAATAGGTGTCAAATAATTATGTTTTTTTATGAATTAAATAGAATGATAGTTGTATTTTAAATAGAATTTACACCAACAAATATTCCACAATAAAATACCAACCGGCAATAGTTATAAACGATAGTGGTATACCGTAACCAACCATCATATTGCTTAATTCGGGTTTTAGTCCGTAGGTTGATGCTAATATCGCTCCAGTAATCATGGGTGCCATCGCCGCTTCAATAATACAGACTTTGGTAGCCAAGTCGGTTTTTCCTAATAAAAAATAGAAAAGAGCTAAAATTACAAACGGAAGTATCAGTAGTTGAAAAGATAATCCCAAGATTAAAAATTTAAAGTGCTTGCTGTATGATTTAAATTTCAATTGATACCCCACAGATATTAAAGCGATTGGAGATATAGTTGCAGATAATTGTTTAAAAGTAGTGCTTAAAGCATCTGGAAAATCGATTTGGAATAAAACCATTGTTAATCCCACTAAAAAAGCTAGTAAAGGAGGGAAGCGGAACATTTTTTTTAGGATCGATTCACCTGTTCCTTTTTGGTTGGAATACATGGTTGCTACTAAAACGCCAACGGTTGATAGTACTACGAATGTTCCTGGTAAATCGACAATAATTAAAGTGTTTAAACCTTCATCGCCATACAAAGCCTGAATTATCGGAATTCCTACAAACGATGTATTTCCCAATCCCGATGTAATAATTAAACAGCCTGTAAGTTTTTTAGACCAGTTATAGATTTTACCCAGAAAATTAAAAAGCAAAAATGATAATCCAAACGCAATCCATGCTACCGATGCCGGTAACAATAAATTCCATCCTAATTCAATTTTGGGCAGATAATGCAGTGCCATTGCGGGCAGTGCCACATATAAAATGTATTGGTTAAGTACAACCGCCGTATTTTTAGGGAAATTATTGATCTTTTGTATTCCGATGCCTATAAACAGACACAGAAAAAGTAGTATGATGCTGGACATAGTTTTTTAAACAATAAAAAACCGAAAGATGTCTTTCGGTTTGGTTTTTATTTTGATACAGGTGTTCCGTATAAATCAAATTCGGTAGCGTCGTAAATTTCAATCATTGCAAATTCGCCTACTTTTAAATAGTGCTTGCTTGCATCGATCAAAACCTCGTTGTCAACATCAGGTGAATCAAATTCGGTTCTTGCAACAAAATTATTTCCTTCTTTTCTGTCGATAATACAACGGAATGTTTTTCCAATTTTCTCCTGATTTGAATCCCAAGAAATCTGTGCCTGAATATCCATAATTTCGTTTGCACGATTTTGTTTTACATCTGCAGGAACATCGTCTTCCAACAAATAAGCATGCGTGTTTTCTTCGTGCGAATAAGTAAAACAACCCAAACGCTCAAAACGCATTTCTTTAACCCAGTTTTTTAGAATTTCGAAATCTTCTTCGGTTTCACCCGGATATCCTACGATTAAAGTTGTACGAATGGTAATTCCTGGAACTGCTGCTCTAAAATCTTTTAAAAGTTGCGTTGTTTTTGCATACGTTGTTCCGCGACGCATTGATTTTAAAACGTTGTCTGCAATGTGCTGTAACGGAATATCAATGTAATTACAGATTTTCGGTTCGCGCTTCATCAATTCCAATACATCCATCGGAAATCCGGTAGGGAAGGCGTAGTGCAAACGAATCCATTCAATTCCTTCAACCTTTACAAGGTTTTCAAGCAATTCTGCAAGGTTACGTTTTTTGTATAGATCCAACCCGTAATACGTTAAATCTTGTGCAATTAAGATCAACTCTTTAACGCCGTCTTTTGCTAAATTTTCTGCTTCTTTAACCAGTTTTTCAATTGGTTGCGATGCATGTTTTCCACGCATTAAAGGAATGGCACAAAACGAACACGGACGATCACATCCTTCTGAAATCTTTAAATAAGCGTAGTTTTTAGGCGTTGTGGTTAAACGTTCGCCTAATAATTCATGCTTATAATCTGCACCTAAAGCTTTTAAAAGCAAAGGTAAATCGGTTGTTCCAAAATATTGATCCACATCTGGAATTTCAGCTTCCAAATCTGGTTTGTAACGTTCAGATAAACATCCGGTTACAAAAATTTTATCTACTAAACCTTGTTCTTTTCTGTCTACATAATCTAAAATGGTGTTTACAGATTCTTCTTTTGCATTATTTATAAAACCACAGGTGTTAATTACCACGATATTCGCCTCATTATTGGCAGCTTCGTGCGTAACATCTTTACCGCTTGCTTTTAACTGTCCCATTAAAACTTCACTGTCGTAAACGTTTTTAGAACACCCAAGGGTAACAACGTTGATTTTATTTTTCTTTAAAGATTTAGTTCTCATAGATTTAAAATTGAGGATGCAAAATTACGTTTTTAATTTCTATTAAAACGTTAATTTACAGTTTAAAAATGCCACCAACAACAATTATGCTTTCAAAAAATGTGAAATCATGTTTGGCATATTCGCCGGGTGTGTTAGATATTGGTGCTTTTGTCATGTTTATGTATCCAATCTTCGATTCGTATTGTATAAATAAATGCTTAAAAAAGGTAACATTTACTGCACCTTTTCCCGATACGCCAAAACCTGCCACTTTAAATTCATCGTAGCGTTCTCTGCCAAATAATTTTGCATTTGTTTTGGGAAATAAAACTCCCGAACCTACACCTGCAATGGCGTTAAACTGAATTTTGTCGGTATTTGTTATTCCTAAATATTTAGAAATATCTTCTGTACGAGCCAATTCAACATTCACATAATTTAAACCATCGGTATGTTCAAACTGTAAAAACTCTTCGGTTAGTTTTTTATTGCCATTAGGTAATAATTCGCCATAAATACCTTCGTTTGGATATTTCCCGCTTACATATGCTTCCTGATTTTGCGTCATAACGTATTTCATGTGGTCTACACCAACCGAAACACTGTAATGATCTGTGACATAATATCCTAAACGAAAATTAGTTTGCGGAATGGTCATTTTTGCGGGGTTAATGTAATCTACGTGCCAGCCTTTAGGTTTGTCGTGCGCGGTAGCATTGTGTACGGTAAAATCAAAATCATTCCCCTTAAAATGAATATCAGAATTTGAATAATAACCACGGTTTCCGCCCCAGTAAATAAAGATTTTTCCTTTGTTGTTTGCAGTATAAGGGTTTGTGGTAACTTCCTGCCCGAAAGAACGCACGTTTATAAAAGTTAAACTACTTAAAAGAAGCAGTTTGTGTAACGTTTTCATTAGTACTAAATTTTGGTGCAAAGATATTATAAAAAAAGTCCTTACTGTGTGGAAGTAAGGACTTTATTTTATGGACATCTGCTTTTTAAAAGCTTGCTGTATATGTTAAACTGATGTTGTGGTTTTTAGACTGAATGTCTGCAACACCGTTTGTACCTGAACTGATGATGTTTTGTTGCGAATCTTGTTGCCAGAACTGATAACCTAAATCAATACGCGATGCGCCAAAACTATATCCCAAACCACCGCTATAGCTTGTTAAGTCGCCAATGGTTTCTTTATTTTTGTACGGACTGTCGGCAAAACGGTAACCTGCACGCAAACTAACTCTGTCTATACGGTACTCACCACCAATTCTAAATTCGTTGGTTGCTTTCATCATGTCTTGGTAGTAATTATTAGTACTGCTGTAATTAGCACCGCTTGCACTGTATTCGGTAGTACTGTAATCTTTACGTATATAATCAACACTTAATAAGCCTTTGGTTCCAAAAACATAAGCTAAACTTCCAGAAATTGATCCCGGATTTTTAACCGAATATTTATTGTACAAGGTTACAAGGTTTGGATTGATGTTGTAGTTTTCAACAGCTCCGTCTTGTAAAATGTTGGTTTGAAGACTTTGCGAAAATTCATCTTGCAGACTCATCCATGTTGGTGATTGATACGACGCACCGATTCTTAATTCTTCGGTCGCTTTAAAAATTCCACCTATGTTAAACGAAAATCCAGATCCGTAAGTATAGGTCTGATTGTTGAACAATAATTTTTGATATCCGTCTGTAACTGCTGATCGATTCTCTTCATAAATTGCTGATGATGTTAGATAATCAACAAAATGTACATTTAAATTCGCTCCCAAATACAGTTTTTTATTGATATCAAAACCTACATTTCCTGTCAGTTGATTATTGAAACCAGTTACATAAGTTTCGTTTTCTTGATAAAAAGAAGATCCACTTCCGTTTAAAACATAGCCGTTATTGGTATCATTAATTAGATATCCTTGATAAGCTAACATGGCTTGCTGAGCAGAAAATCCGTTTTGAATGGTATTTAGATAATCATATAAATCGGTAATAGATTCCCCTTCTCTTGTTTGAACATAATCAAGTGGAATACTTCCGCCGTTGTTTCCAAAATTAGCGTGATCTAAAAAGTAGTTTGTAACCGATTGATTACTCATGCCGCTGCTGAAATAACGATCGTTAAAACGGACATTAGAATTATAACTTAAACCAATGGTTACTTTTTTTAATGCCTGATCTTGATTTTTAGAATCGATCACAAACACCGCTCCAAAATTAGATAGGTTCAAATCACTTTCTTTTGCTGTTGATGAGGTTCCGTTAAAAACTGCATTGTTTTTCTGAATTTGAACATTTCCCGTAAAACTGAAATTGTTATAGTTGAACAATGCCGAACCCGCCGGGTTTATCTGTAAAGCCGAAACATCACCACCTAAAGCGCCAAAAGCTCCGCCCATTGCATTAAAACGTGCCGATCCGTTTACTTGTTGTGTACCAATTCTAATAGCATCTGCTGGGTTAAATTCCTGTGCTTGTGTTTGTAAAAATGCGCAAACAGCAAGCAATGGCAAATATATTTTTTTCATCTTGTATCTATATATCTTATAATTGTCGTTATAAATTATCTTCTTCCGCCGCCAGAACGCATTCCACCGCCCATACTTCCGCTACTACGTGATCCTCCCATGCTGCCACCGGTATTCATTCTGGTGTTAGACGATGGAGTGTAAGTTGGTCTGCTTGTGCTTCGTTCCATACGAGTATTGTTGTTGGTACGCGTGTTGGTGTTGAATCTGTTGTTTCTAATGGTTCTGTTATCGTCAAAAGAGGTCGTTCTGGTGTTTCGCATCATTCCCTGACTTGTCGATATTCTATTTAAAGACGAATTGGCTCTGGCAAAAGTTCTGTTGGTTGCATTCAAATTTCTACTGCTGTTTAAGGTTGATCCTCTTAAACTGCGGGTATTGTTGGCAACCATACGGTTTCCGTTTGCGCCTGCCATTTGGCGTGTAGTTAATGTGCGGTAACTGTTGCTTCTAGAAATGTTTCTGTAATTGTTGTAACCCCAACCCCAGCCACCGCCGTAGTAAGGATAACCCCAGCCGCCCCAGCCATAATAAGGATAGCCCCAGCCACCCCAGCCAAAACCGTAACCAAATCCCATGCCCCAGCCCCAGTACGGGTTACCCCAGCCCCAGTTGTTATAATGGTAAACTAATTGCGTTTCAGAAGTGGTATCGCCCCAACCGCCGTTAGGTTCATTGTAGTTAGATGTATAATTATCAACATCGGTAAAATAAGCATCAGTTTCTTCCGATTTTTCCTTGAAGTATTCAGAATAGTAAGCTCCTTTTTCATGCGTATCTTCTACAACAATCTTGCTGTTGTTGTAAATTCCGTCAACATCGTAAGGCTTTTGGTTCAAGCCAGAACAAGCCGTAAGAAGCAGTCCCGAAGAGGTTACAAGGCAAAAACGTATTAAATTCGATCTCTTAAAGATATTAGGTAGCATATTTAAAGTTTTTATTGTTGAACGTTACAAATTTAAGTAGATTTGTACAAAATAATTTGTTAATATTATCTAATCAAAATATATACCAATATACTAAAAATGAGTAAGAATTTAACTACAAGATCAGAAGATTATTCAAAATGGTATAACGAACTGGTTGTAAAAGCCGATTTGGCTGAAAATTCAGGAGTTCGAGGCTGTATGGTTATCAAACCTTACGGATACGCTATTTGGGAAAAATTACAAGGAGAATTAGACCGTCGTTTTAAAGAAACAGGTCATAGCAATGCCTATTTCCCCTTGTTTGTACCAAAAAGTTTGTTTGAAGCTGAAGAGAAAAATGCCGAAGGTTTTGCGAAAGAATGTGCTATTGTAACACATTACCGCTTAAAAAACGATCCAGATAATCCGGGAAAATTAATGGTTGATCCTGATGCGAAATTGGAAGAAGAATTAATTGTTCGCCCAACATCTGAAGCAATTATCTGGAGTACTTATAAAGGTTGGATACAATCGTACCGTGACCTGCCGATCTTAATTAACCAATGGGCAAATGTGGTGCGTTGGGAAATGCGTACGCGTTTGTTTTTGCGTACTGCTGAATTTTTATGGCAGGAAGGTCATACAGCGCACGCAACTAAAGCCGAAGCTATTACAGAGGCTAAACAAATGCAGGATGTGTATGTTGATGTGGTTGAAAACATCATGGGAATACCTGTTGTTAAAGGATATAAAACGGAAAGTGAGCGTTTTGCCGGTGCCGATGATACGTATACTATTGAAGCGTTAATGCAAGATGGTAAAGCGTTACAGGCAGGAACATCGCACTTTTTAGGTCAGAATTTTGCAAAAGCATTCGATGTGAAATTCACCAATAAAGAAGGTAAACAAGAATATGTTTGGGCGACTTCATGGGGCGTTTCAACTCGATTAATGGGTGCGTTGATCATGACGCATTCTGATGATAACGGACTGGTGCTTCCTCCAAAATTAGCTCCGATACAAGTGGTAATTGTTCCTATTTATAAGAATGAAGAGCAGTTGCAACAGATTGGTAACAAAGTTGATGAATTGATGGCGGAGTTTAAAAAGAAAGGAATTTCTGTGAAATTTGATGACAGAGATACACAAAAACCTGGTTTTAAATTTGCCGAATGGGAATTAAAAGGGGTGCCGGTGCGTATTGCCATTGGACCTAAAGATTTAGAAAACGGAACGTTTGAAGTAGCTCGTCGCGATTTATTATCAAAAGAAATTGTAGCAGAAAATTCAATCATCGATCATATTGAAAATTTACTGAACGATATTCAGGAAAATTTATTCACAAAAGCAATAAATCACAGAGCAGAACATACTACCGAAGTAAACTCGTTCGAAGAATTTAAAGAAGTTTTAGAAACCAAAGGCGGATTTTTATTGGCGCATTGGGACGGAACGCCAGAAACCGAAGAAAAAATTAAAGACTTAACAAAAGCAACCATTCGCTGTATTCCTATGGATCAGCCAGATGAAGACGGAGTTTGTATTCTTACAGGCAAACCTTCAACAAAAAGAGTGATGTTTGCAAAAGCATATTAAAACAAAATGCCGTTCTTTTGAACGGCATTTTTTATATAAATGACTGAATAGCTAGGGTGTAAGACTGCAACCCAAAACCACCGATGGTTCCTATTGCAACGGGCGAAATATAAGAATGATGCCTAAATTCTTCTCTTTTAAACACATTGCTTAAATGTACTTCTACAACAGGTGTGGTTATTGCACTAATAGCATCTGCAATAGCAATAGAAGTATGTGTGTAAGCACCTGCGTTTAATATAATTCCATCAAAACTAAAACCTAATTCCTGAATTTTATCAATTAAAGCACCTTCATGATTGCTTTGAAAATAAATTAATTCAACCGTTTTGAATTCTGTTTTTAAAGCTTCAAAAAAAGCTTCAAATGTTTTATTACCATAAATTTCGGGTTCTCTTATTCCTAATAAATTAAGGTTAGGGCCGTTTATAATTGCTATTTTCATTAGCAGTTGATATTAAATTTTAACGTAAAAGTATCAAAAAATAATCAATCGCTATAAATGTTTTTATTTTTTAAGCTGTTGGAATGTAAATGTTTGACATGTAATTAATTATAATTGTCAATAATTGAATTCTTTAAGAAATTAACAACGTTGTTTTAAATAATTGTTAAAAGTGTAGGTGTCTAAATTATCGATTTCGTAAATTTGTTCTATTATAAAAAAATAAAAGAAAATGAAAAAGATTTTATTATCATTAGCTGTATTAGCAACGGGAGCTGCTGTACAAGCGCAAGAGCAACCATTTGCCTTTAAACAAGGTGACATTTTATTAGAAGGTAGTTTACAAGCGAACACACAAGATGACAGAGCTGAAACTATAAAAAGATCTAACTTTAACTTTACACCAAAAGCAGGTTATTTTGTTTCTGATAAATTTGCTGTAGGTTTAGGGTTAAACATTGGTGCGTCAAACATAGAAGACTACAATGATGTAAATACCAATTATAATGAAGCAAGACTTAGTACGGTTGGTTTTGAAGTATTTGGTCGTTATTACATTGCAGACATGAAAAGATTTCAACCTTATGCAGAATTAGGTATTGGCTACGACTCTACTAAAAGAGAAACAATCACGGTAACAGATGATGTAACAGTTAATACAGAATTACCTAAGTATAACGATTTTGGTGTAAATGCAACTTTAGGTTTCAATTACTTTGTAACGCCTAAAATTGCTGTAAACTTTGCTTTAAGCAACTTAATTGGGTTTAATTCAGGAAAATCTGATGCTCCAAATTCTAAAGCAACAACCGATTTCCATGCAAACATCAACAACTTTAATAACTTTTTTGATACTGCAACATTCGGTTTAACATTTAAATTGTAAGAAATTTAAAAGAATTTTAATAAAAATTTAAGAGCCTTTCATTTTTGAAAGGCTTTTTTTATATCTTTAAGGCTTAAAATATTTTTAAAGCTGAACTAATGAAGAAAATATTACTGTCAATCGCTTTTTTAGGTTTGTTAACAACAAATAGTTTCGCACAACGTAATCATAGAAATTTAATTGAAACCGGTATAAAAGTCGGTGGAAACATGTCTAGATTAACAGGTGGTAACACACAAGAATTTAAGCCGGGCTTACAGATTGGTGGAACAATAGAAGTACCTTTGTCTTTTTATAAAAAATTTGCCGTTCAGGCAGAATTACAGTATGCTGTACAAGGTTATAAAGGGGCAGAATACGATCAAATTGATATTGCTACCGATAAGGTAACCGAAACAATGAAATTAGAAGACGTTACCATGCATTACATGTATTTACCTGTAACCTTTAAATATTATGCCGGTAAAAAATTCTCTATAGAATTAGGTGGACAAATTGGTTATATGCTTGACGCGAAAGGTCAGTTCGATGCAAATAAATACAACACCGCACGTGAGTATTTATACCTTACAGATCCACGTTATGTAGCATCTTATTCACAATTAGATAAAGCGCTATTTGAAGCAGGGTACCGCAGTAAAGATCCAGACGATTTTTATGAAAAATTAGATTACGGAATTACCGCTGGTTTTTCTTATTATATGGAAAGTGGTTTTTTTCTAAATTTCCGTTATTACATGGGCTTACAAGATGTCTATAAAATTGATAACGATTATCAAAAATTTACCATTCCTGATGCTACCGACGATTTGTTGAGAGAAGTGAATTATATGAACGATAACTTTAAATTTGCACCATTAACAAATACATCGGTACAAATTTCTGTAGGTTATAAATTTTAGTTTGGCACACTTTTGGTAATACACTTTTTAAAATAAAATAGTAGTATTATGAAAAAAGTAATTTTAGCAGCATTTGTATTGGGTACAATTACAACTGCAGTTGCGCAACAACAAGTGAAATTTGGTCCTAAAGCAGGTTTAAATTTTGCAAATTTATCAGGAGATGATAATTCAGATATGTTAACTGGTTTCCATGTTGGGGCAGTAGCCGAAATTAAGTTTAACGAAAAATTTTCAATCCAACCAGAGGTGGTTTATTCAGCTCAAGGTTCAAGTAGATCGGGATCTACAACTCTTTTAGGAATTACGAGTAGTTTTGAGGGTAAACAAAAGTTAGATTATATTAACGTGCCTATTATGGCAAAATATTATATAATTGATGGTTTTTCGGTTGAAGCAGGTCCTCAAATAGGTTTTCTAATGAAAGCAGAAAGTGAGTTAGATACTACAATAGCAGGTGTCAATTCAAATGTTAAAGGTGACAACAAAGACAGTTTTAAATCAACCGATTTTGGTCTTGGTTTAGGTTTGGCTTATGATTTACCTGTTGGTTTATTTGTAAACGCACGTTACAACTTAGGTTTATCTGATATCAGAGAAAACACAAGTGCTGGCGATGCTGTTAAAAATAACGTGATACAAGTTGGTATCGGTTATAAATTTGACTAATAAAATTTAATATAGTATTTTTAACCACCTTTTATAGGTGGTTTTTTTATGGACAATTATATAGAACAATTCACAATTTATTTAAAATTAGAACGAGGTGTGGCAGAAAACACCTTGGTAAATTATTTGTACGATTTAGAGAAGTTACAACAGTTTTTAGGTGATGAAAATGATTTTTTAAAAGTACAAGAAACCGATATTCGCAATTTCATTTATTTTTTAGCCGATTTTTTAGCTCCAGCTACACAAGCACGCATTTTATCGAGCCTAAATCATTTTTATAGTTTTTTAATTCTACAAACTTTAATAGAAAATAATCCGGTTACGTTTATAGAATTACCCAAACAAGCACAAAAATTACCCATTGTGTTAAGTGTTCATGAAATTGATTTGTTGCTAAGTTGTATCAATTTTAATACGTTAGAAGGCGTAAGGAACGATGCCATTATAGAAACCATGTATTCTTGCGGTTTACGGGTATCAGAAGTAATTAGTTTAAAATTATCTGATTTGTTTTTTGATGAAGGTTTTATTAAAGTCAACGGTAAAGGATCTAAACAACGCTTTGTACCCATAGCATCATCTGCAATAAAAAAAATAAATCACTATGTAAAAAATATACGAACCCAAATCAAAATCAAGCAGGAAGCCGAAGATGTTCTTTTTTTAAATAGGAGAGGGGCACAACTTACCCGTGCAATGATTTTTACTATTCTTAAAGATTTGGCAAAACTATCGGGCATCAACAAAAACATTAGTCCGCACACGTTACGTCATTCTTTTGCCACTCATTTATTAGAAAACGGAGCCGATTTGCGTTCCATACAACTAATGTTGGGGCATGAATCTATTACTACAACCGAAGTGTACCTGCATTTAGATCGCCAAAAATTAAAACAAGAAGTAGAAAAATTCCACCCTTGGAATAATAAATAGTTGAATTTTTGTGGATATTTTCTTTCACACAAGATCGTCAGTTCCAGTAAAAATTCGAAAAATTTTGTATCGAGAACTTCTAACAATATTAAGTTTCTTGTTTTCGATACAATTGATTTTCTTTACCAATTTCAGCTAAATGGCCTATAAAACCTGATACGTGCGTAAGTTTTTAACCTCTTTAATTACAAACATACTGTGTGTGCTTTGTACTTCTTCCATGGTAGTAAGTTTAGACAGCATAAACTCGCGATAAGCTTCCATATCCTGCACACCAATTTTTAAAATATAATCGTATTCACCACTAACATGAAAACATTCTAACACTTCGGGAATTTGGTTTACCTTTTTTTCAAAACGCAGAATAGCATCTTTAGAATGCGATTTTATTTTAATATGTGATATCGCCATAAAGCTTCGGTTAATTTTATCTTTATTAACAATGGCGATATAATCGGTAATAATGTTTTGTTTCTCTAATTTCTTAATGCGTTCGTAAACGGCGGTGGTCGAAAGATCTAGCTGATCTGCCATTTCTTTAGTAGTTTGCTTACAATTCTGTTGTAAAAGTTCAATAAGTTTGTAATCTGTAGTGTCTAATTTCATGTTTTGTTTTTTAATCGATATTGATAAAAAGTAGTCAAATAATAATCAAATATAATTAAATATTAGATTTATTTTCTGTTTATCACTATTTTTTTTGATTATATAAAACCGTGTGTTTACTTTTAATTATTAATCAATTTATAATAAACCTATGTTTAAACCAGCCGATAAAATTCAAGACTTACAGTTTTTCGGAGAATTCGGGGGAGTAAATCCTTCTATTTCAGATTCTTCAACCTATACCTTTCTTTCTGCAAAAAGTATGTTCGATACTTTTGAAGGAAACACCGATGGGTGTTATTTATACAGCCGCCACAGTTCGCCTTCAAATTTATATTTAAGTGAGGCATTGGCTCAAATGGAAAATACCGAGGCTGCCAATGTAACCGCTTCGGGTATGGGCGCTATTACGGCAGTACTTATGCAGTTGTGTAAGCAAAACGATCACATTATTGCAAGCCGTACTATTTACGGTGGTACGTATGCGTTTTTAAAGAATTTTTTACCGAAATTTGGTGTAGAGATCGACTTTGTTGATATTACAGATCTTGATAAAATTCAATCGTTAGTAAAACCAAACACAAAAGTTATTTATTTAGAAACGGTAAGTAATCCTTTGTTAGAAGTTGCCGATATTCCTGCTATTGTAAAAATAGGGAAAGCAAAAGATATTAAAATGGTGGTAGATAATACGTTTTCACCTTTAAGCGTTACACCAGCAAATTTAGGTGCCGATGTTGTTATTCACAGTTTAACCAAATACATTAACGGAAGTAGTGATACAGTTGGTGGTGTGGTTTGTGGTACCGCAGATTTTATCAATGCGTTAAAAAGCGTAAACGATGGTGCTTGTATGTTATTTGGTTCTACAATGGATAGTTTTAGATCTGCAAGTATCCTTAAAAACATGCGTACGCTACATTTACGTATGAAACAGCATAGTGCTAACGGCTTGTATTTGGCAAATGCGTTTAACGAAATTGGTATTAAAACCGTTTATCCGGGGTTAAGTTCACATCCATCGCACGAAACTTTCAAATCTATGTACAACAGTGAATTTGGTTTTGGCGGAATGTTGACGATTGATGTTGGTTCGTTAGAAAAAGCCAACGCCGTTATGGAATTAATGCAAGAACGTAATATTGGTTATTTAGCTGTAAGTTTAGGTTTCTATAAAACGTTATTCAGTGCACCAGGAACTTCAACATCATCTGAAATTCCTGCCGATGAACAAAAAGAAATGGGACTTTCAGACGGGTTGATTCGTTTTTCTATTGGTTTAGATAACGATATTCAAAGAACATTTGAACAAATGAAAAGCTGTTTAAAAGACTTGAATGTTATTTAATTTGTGAGGTAATTAATTTTTTTAACAAATGATATTAAAAATCGGAAAGGTGTACCTTTTCGATTTTTTTTACAAATCAACAAACCAACAAACCAACAACTCAACGATTCATCAATTCATCAATTCATCAATTCAACGATTCAACAAATCAACAAAACTTGTCCCGAGCCATCGGGATCAACAATTCATCGATTCAACAAATAAACAGTTTTACCTTCCAAACTACCAAATACCACACAATTTGTAATAATAAACTCATAAATAACTTTCTTTTACAATTAATTATGAATATTTTTGTTAGGAAAAGAAAAAAAAATTGAGTTTGAAAAAGAAGATTTGGAAAGTAGTTAAATACCTTTTAATTACCTTCGCCTGCTTATTGGTGATTATTTTGGTGGCGATATATTCGCTACAGTTTCCTGCTGTTCAAAATTTTGTAAAAGACAAACTGGTTACTTATTTAGAAGATAAAATTAAAACAAAGGTTTCCTTAGATCGTGTTTATGTCCATTTTCCCAATAAAATAGAAATAGAAAACCTTTTTCTGCAAGGGCAAGATGTTGATACACTTTTATATGTAAACCAATTAAATGTAGGTCTTAATCTTCCAAAATTATTAAACAATACCGCGCAATTTACTTCGATAGATCTAGATGGATTAAACGCAAACGTTATAAAACGTGCCGATGATACTTTTAATTTCGATTATATTATTGATGCTTTTGCAACAAAAGAAGAAGATACCGACGATAGCAAACCGTTTGTAATTGATTTAGATAAAATTCAGTTACAAAATGTGAATGTGGCTTATAAAGATGTAAACAGTAAAAACGACATTGCCCTAAAACTTACCAATTTAAAAACAATTGTTACCACTTTTAATTTAGAAACCAATGATTATGCGGTTAATTACATAAATGCCGATGGTTTAAAACTGACATTTAATCAAGGGTTGTTACAAGAAGTGGCAGAAAATGTTGAAGAAACGGTAGATTCACTTTCACAGAAAAATCCGTTAAAAGTTGATGTTAAAAGTTTAAACCTTACCAATTTCGATGTGCTTTATGACGATGAAAATTCGGCAACCCGAGCAAAAATCGTATTTAAGGAACTGTCTTCTAAAATTGATCAATTAGATCTGCCAAATTCTAATTTCAACCTAAAGAATTTGAATTTTAAAGATGCTTTTGTTGATATTCTACTAACTCCAGATTCTAAAGCGGCACAGGCAGTGGCATCAACCACAGAAAATGACAGCGTAGCTTCAACAGCAAATCCATTAAAAGTGGTGTTGCAAAAAGCCGATTTAGATAATGTAAACGTAGTTTATAATAACGGCAAAGGCGAAAATACCACCAAAAGCTTTAATGCTAATCATTTAAATATAGCACAACTAAAAGGTAAAGTGCGCAGTTTGGAATTGGTTGACACAAATGTAGCGGGCGAAGTTAAGGATTTGACTTTTATAGAAAAAAGCGGCTTTGTGTTAGAAGAATTATCAACTAAATTCAAATATGCCGAAACCGAAACTTTATTAGAAAATCTTACACTTAAAACGCCAAATACCTTTTTACAGCGCAGTTTAAAATTGCAGTATGCATCTATAGACGATTTATCTAACAATTTAGGAAATGTTGCTATAGAAGCAAACTTGCCGCAAAACAAAATTGGTTTTAAAGATATTTTGTGGTTGGCTCCAAACTTAAAAAATACCGTTCCGTTTAACAAATATCCAAATGCGGTGCTTAACCTTACGGCTAATGTAAAAGGTATTGTGAACGATCTTTTGGTGCAGGAATTTAAGTTAAGCGGCTTGGGTAACTTAAACGTAAATGCTGCTGGTACCATTAAAAATGCGTTGGATACCGATAATTTATGGGTAAATCTTAAAGTAAACGATCTTACGGCAAATAAACAGTTGATTACCGCTTTGGTACCCAAAAACAGTATTCCAAATAGCATTGAAATCCCCGAAAACCTATCTGTTTCAGGCAAGCTTAAAGGTGGTTTAAACGATATTTATGCCGATTTAGGTATGCAGACTTCTTTTGGTAATGCAAAAATTACCGGAACGTTTAACCAAAAGGTAAAAAATGCCGAGCGTTATGATTTAAAAGCCACGTTAGCAAATTTTAACGTTGGTAAATTATTAAAAAATAAAGATTTAGGTTCAGTAACTGCAAATGCCGAAATCAAAGGTACTGGTTTTAATTTCGAAAAAAACAATGCAACCGTTAATGCTTTTGTTACAGAAGCTGGTTTTAAAGGCTATACCTACCGTAGTGTTTCGGTAAAAGGCGCTTTAACCAACGGTAATTACAACGTTACACTAAATTCTGACGATGAAAATGCCAAGCTGAATATAGTTGCAAGTGGCGTTTATAATGCCGATGCACCTACGCTTAAAACAGAAGGTACGGTGTACAAGGTAGATTTAAACAAATTGGGCTTTTATGCTACACCAATGGCACTGGCAGGAAAATTGAATGCCGATTTTTCGTCTTTAAATCCTGATGCTTTAAACGGCGAACTGCTTTTGCAAGATTTTGTATTGTCTGATGGTGAAGAAATTTATCCTGTTAGCGAAGTCAGCTTAAAGGCGGTAAGTAACGATACCATTAACAGCATCGATCTACGTTCGCAAATTGTTGATGCATCAATCACCGGAAAATACAAGCTTACCGAGATAAGTACATCGCTTCTAAATACGGTTAATCAATATTATCAGTTTCAAAAACAATCAACAGAACCACTTGCCATTGCTCCATCGCAATATTTTGATTTCCGTGGGAAAATTAAGAACGACGACCTAATACGTAAATTTGTTCCAGAATTAAAATCCTTCCAAACCATTAATTTATATGGTGCTTACAATGCCGATACTCGTAAAATAACCGTTTATGGTAGTGTGCCGCAATTAGAATATGGTGCTTATAAACTCAACGACATCAAACTTTCGGCAGGTAACGACGAAGAAAGTTTAAATTATGCTGTAACATTAAATGAATTAGACAGTGAACAGTTTAGACTGGCAAATATTGTGTTAGATGGTTTTGTAAAGAACGATGTGATTGATTATAACCTAATGGTTAAAAACGAAAAAGACGAAGTACAGTATAAAATTGCCGGAAATGTAGCAACAGCTAATGAGTTGATCGATGTCTCGTTAAAACAAGATGGTTTGGTTCTTAATTACGATACCTGGGCAATTGCTGCCGATAATAAGTTAATCATTTACCCAACAGGTATTGTTGCCCAAAATTTACAATTAAGCAACAACAACAGTTCCATTTTGGTAAATTCTAACGGTACAGAACCAACAGCACCTTTAAACATAAAATTCCAGGATTTTAAGATTGAAACCTTAACCGAAATTGTGCGCAAAGATTCTTTATTAGCAGAAGGAACCATTAATGGGGAAGCAGAAATTAAAGATTTAATGAACGATTTGCGCCTTACAGCCAATTTAAACGTAAAAGATTTAAAGGTTTTTGGCAATGCTATAGGAACAATAGACGCTGAGGTCGCTAACGAAACCGCAAGTTTATACAATGCCGATGTAAAGTTAAGCGGGTTTGATAACAATATGGTACTTAAAGGAAGTTACGATACCGCTACCAGTAGCTTTAATGCCGATGTAGATATTCAGGCACTGCAAATGACCAGTATACAAGGTTTTTCTATGAACCAGTTAACCGATGCCAAAGGACACATTTCGGGTAAATTAAAGGTTTCGGGCACCACTGACAAACCTTCTATTCTAGGTGGTCTTAAATTCAACAATGCAGGTTTTGGGGTAACCCAGCTTAATACCACCTTTCAGAATATGAATGATGAAATTAGCTTCACAAACCGTGGAATTGAGTTTAATTCCTTTAAAATTAATGATACCGATGGCAACGCACTAACAATAGACGGAGCTGTTTTAACACAAACCTATCAAGATTTTAAATTTGGATTAAATGTATCAGCGCGTGATTTTAAAGTGGTTAATTCAACAAAAACCGATAATCAAATTTTATACGGTGTTATGGCAATCAATGCAAACATCGGTGTTAAAGGCGATATGAACCTGCCAAAAATAGATGGAACAATTACCGTAACCGATAAAACCGATTTTACATTTGTTTTACCACAATCTAGCCCCGCGTTGCAAGAACGCGAAGGTATTATTGAGTTTGTAGACAAAGATCAGTTGGCGTTAGAAGATACCTTAAAAGATCCGCAAGACGAACTGGATGAAACCCTGAAAGGTTTAGACGTAAACATAAATATCGAACTAAATAAAGATGCCAAACTTTCTATCATTATTGATAAGGCTAACGGAGATTTTATAAAATTACAAGGTGAAGCAGAATTAACTGGCGGAATAGATCCATCGGGTAAAACAACGCTTGTTGGTAGATACGAAGTAAATGAAGGTGCTTATGAAATGTCGGTAAGTTTATTAAAACGTCGTTTCGTTATTCAAGAAGGCAGTTCTATTGTTTGGACAGGCGAACCAACAAAAGCCAATGTAGACATCACGGCAATTTACAAAACAAAAGCGGCACCACTAGATTTGGTTCAACAGCAATTAGACGATGATGAACAAGCCAATATGTTCAAACAGCGCATTCCGTTTAATACCTTTCTTAAAATGACGGGCGAACTTTTAAAACCTATTATTTCGTTTGATATTGAGATTGATGGAAACAACCCGGGAGTATCATCTGATGTTACAAGTTTGGTAGATTCAAAATTAGATCAGCTTCGTACCGAACAATCCGAAATGAATAAACAAGTTTTTGCCTTGTTGTTGCTAAATAGGTTCATTGGCGAAAATCCGTTCCAAAGCAGTACAGGTATGTCTGCAGAAAGTATGGCTCGCCAAAGTGTTAGCCGTATGTTGTCTGAACAATTAAATAATTTGGCTGCAGATTTGGTAGAAGGCGTAGAATTAAACTTCGATTTAGAATCGTCAGACGATTATACCACCGGAACACGTGAAAACAGAACCGATTTAAACATTGGTGTTTCTAAATCACTGCTTAACGACCGTTTAAAAGTTACCGTAGGTAGTAATTTTGGTTTGGAAGGATCTGAACGCCAAAACGAACAAATGACCAATATTGCCGGTGATATTCAGATAGAATATTTATTGTCACGCGATGGTAGATACATGTTAAAAGCATATCGTAAAAACGAATATCAAGTAGCATTACAAGGGCAGATTATAGAAACAGGTGTTGGTTTTGTTATAACACTTGATTACAACCAGTTTAGTGATTTATTACGTCGCCGTAAACGCAACCGTGAATTTAAAAGAACCCAAAGAACATTACAAAATGAGCAAGCTACCACAACAACTAAATAAAGCATTTTTTGCCGCAACAGCACTGTTTTTAGTTGGTTGCAGCAATACCCGATTTGTACCCGAAGGTGATTACCTATACACTGGTGCGTCCATTAACATTTTAAGTGATTCTTTGTCAAAATCAAAAAAAACAGAACTTAAAAATGTTTTAGAAGCATCGTTAACACCAAAACCTAACGCTTCGTTTTTAGGCTTACGACCAAAATTGTACATATACAACATAACAAGCGAACCTAAAAAAGACAAAGGTTTCAAACATTGGTTAAAATACAAGGTAGGCGAGAAGCCTGTACATTTAAGTGATGTGGATATTCCGTTTAATTTAGATCTTATAGAAAATACCGGCGAAAACCGTGGTTATTTTAATATTTCGGCTTCGTACGATACCTTACCAAAAAATAAAAAAGTTAAAATTAAATACAATGTGTCGCCACGCACACAATATCTAATTAACAAGGTTACTTTTCCTACAGACAGCACCGTTTTATCAACCGAAATAAACAAAACAGTCGACAAAACATTGTTAAAGGTAAACGAACCTTTTAATTTAGAAGTTATTAAAACCGAACGCGAGCGTATAGATGCATCCTTAAAAGAAAACGGTTTTTATTATTTTGATCCTGATAATTTAATCATTCAGGTAGACAGTACCGAAGTGAAGCATAAGGTAGATTTAAACCTAAAGGTGAAGAACAACACACCCGAACTAGCGCGTAAACAATTTACTATAGATAAAATCTACATATTTTCTGACTATAACTTACGCAGCAACCGCAACCGTAGAAATTTGGTTCGGGCAGATGTGGATACCCTTTTATGGAAAGAAAACAGCTACATTATTGATCCAAAGAAAAAATTTAGACCACAGATTTACGATCGCGCCTTGTATTTTAAGTCGGGCGATTTGTACAACAGATCCAACCACAACCTTACCTTAAGCAGGTTGATTAATCTGGGAACGTTTAAGTTTGTTAAAAATCAGTTTGTGTTAACCGATTCACTTTCAAATAAATTTGATGTGTTTTACTACCTTACACCAAACGATTTTAAATCGTTGCGTTTAGAAACCTTGGGTAAATCAAACTCGGCAAGTTATGTGGGTGGCGAAGTAAACTTTAATTGGCGCCACCGTAATTTTTTAAGAGGAGCCGAACTTTTTGCAGCCACGCTTTATACTGCCATCGATTTTCAGTTGGGTGGTAATAAAGATGCCAACAATATTTACCGTGTAGGTAGTAGGTTTAGTTTAACGTGGCCGCGAATTATTGCACCTTTTAAATTTGAATCGTCAAGTGCTTTTGTGCCCCGCACAAGGGTAGAGTTGGGGTACGAATTTCAAAACCGGACACAGTTGTACACCTTACATAATTTTAATGCATCATTTGGATATATTTGGAAAGAAAACGCCTTGCGTGAACATGATTTAAAACTGATAGAAATTACGTATGTAACTCCTGAAAATGAAACAGCTAAGTTCGAAGAGCAGAAGGCAGACAATCCATCGTTAGCACGTATAACAGAGCGTCAGTTAATTTTTGGTCCTGTATATTCCTATACATATACCACAACCATGCTTCCTAAAAAACATACGTTTTATTATAAGGGATTATTGGATTTATCTGCCAATTTAACGGGGTTAATTTCGGGAGCAAATGCCGATCAAGAAGAACCTAAAACAATATTAGGAGTTCCTTACAGCCAATATGTAAAAATGGAACACGATTTTAGATATTACTTAAAGTTAGATGAAACTTCGCAAATTGCCACGCGTTTTATAGGTGGGGTAGCGTATCCTTACGGAAACTCTATTCACATGCCTTTTTCAAAGCAGTTTTTTGTTGGTGGAAGCAACAGCATACGCGCTTTTAGAGCACGTACGCTTGGACCAGGGAGCTATGATCCCCGTAACGATAAATCTTCTTTTTTTCACGATCAGGCGGGTGATATTAAGTTAGAAGCCAATGTGGAATACCGTAAAAAACTAGTGAGTTTTCTAAATATCGCTGCGTTTGTTGATGCCGGTAATGTATGGTTGTTTAATGATGAAGAAGGACGCGAAGGCGGAAAAATAAGCAAAGATTTTTTGTCTGAAATTGCCGTGGGCGCAGGTATAGGTTTACGTTTTGATTTTAATATACTGATACTTAGAACCGATTTAGCGATACCATTACGTGTACCTTATTATCCAAAAGGTGATCGTTGGAGTTTTAACGAAATTAATTTTAAAGATAAATACTGGCGTCGCGATAATTTAATGCTAAACATAGCAATTGGTTATCCTTTTTAAGATACAACACTTTGCAGCAACTTTGTAAATATAAACCAATAACTAAAGTATTTTGGTTATTTGAAATGAATGCATAAGATAATACTTCAATTTATTGCGGTTAATGGTATCTTTGCAGCATTGCAATAAAAAAATAGATCATGAGTATGATTAACTTAACGGTGTTTAAAAATTTTGTAAAATCAAATAACTTTGGTGGTATTCTGCTTTTTTTGTGTGTAATACTATCACTTATAGTTGCTAACTCACCCTTAAGTAATACTTTACAAAATATTTTAGATACTACTTTAGGTTATGAAAATGAATCAATCCATCTAAAATATTCCGTTTCTTTATGGATAAACGATGGTTTTATGGCTCTGTTTTTTCTTTTAGTGGGACTAGAAATTAAAAGAGAAATTGTAGAAGGTGAACTATCATCACCTAAAAAAGCCTTATTACCTATTTTATGTGCCATAGGCGGCGCTATAGTTCCTGCAATTATTTTTCTACTATTTAATAATGGAACCGAAACAGTTTCTGGTTGGGCAATTCCTATGGCAACAGACATTGCCTTTGCGCTGGCAGTTATTTCCTTGTTAGATAAAAGAATTCCTATAAGTTTAAAAATATTCCTCGCTGCTTTGGCAATTGTAGACGATCTTATTGCGATATTGGTTATTGCGTTCTTTTATTCTTCGGGCATACAACTTGGATACTTAGGATACGCTGCTGTAGCAATGCTAGTGCTTATTGCAATGAATCGTTTTAAGGTTAAAAATCCATATTTGTATCTTATACCCGGTATTTTTATTTGGTATTTCGTTCATCATTCGGGCATACACGCTACAATTGCGGGTGTAATGGTAGCTATGACGCTTCCTACAAACGATACAGCTGTAGAATCACCTTTAGAAAGATTAGAACATGCTTTAATAAAACCGGTAAACTTTTTTATAATTCCGCTGTTTGCATTTGCCAATACCAATATTACCTGGCAGTCCGAAATGGTACACGGGTTAACTGCCCCTTTAGGATTGGGAATATTTTTCGGCTTATTTTTTGGTAAACCTATAGGCATATTGCTTACATCGTGGGTATGTACAAGATTGGGTATTGCATCTTTACCCGAAGGAAGCACTTGGATGCATATAATTGGTGTAGGAATGCTTGCCGGAATAGGTTTTACAATGTCTATTTTTATTTCGATACTTTCGTTTAAAGAACCATTATTTGTATCCGAAGCAAAAATCTCGGTGTTGCTCACTTCAATCATTGCAGGAACAATTGGCTACTTAGTGCTTAAAGCTAATTCAAACAAAAAATAATTTGTATTGATACCTTACAAGCCTCATACTAAATAAAACAGTAGAAGCTGAATGTTGATAGGTTTGATTTCAGAATGATACTCCTGTTTTTAAGAACGAATGTTTTATAAACTACTTTTAACTCGATGGGTGTAATTCAAAATAAATAAAAAAATAACCACATAGGCGTATAGAATTATAACTATTTCGTATAGAAGGGATAGAAAATGATATTATTTTTTCACATAGTTTGCTATGCTAAAAGTAAAACGCCTATCATAAACTTTTAAAAACATAAGAAAAATCTATGTTCCTCCTATGCGGTGGAAATAAATACAACCAACGGATTGCTTTTAATCATCATACAAATAAAAATGAATCAACCATGCCTGCATAGGATTGGTAAAATAATTTTCACTAAATTTAAGAAAAAAAGCTATGAAGAATTTTAAATGGTTAGATTATCCGGAAAATCAGCCGGATCAGTCGGGTATGTACGTGGTAAATCGCGATGTTAACAATCTTGTGTCAAATGCCTTGGCGTATTTTGATATAGGAGTTAACAAATGGTACGTAGATCCAATAGAAATGGTTCCTTTAAACGGGGTGAATGCCTTTAACAAAAAAAGGATATTACCGTATGTTAAAATGCCTAAATAAAAAAACCACTCCTACGAGTGGTTTTTTAACAATATATTATTTTCTAATAAACTTTTGTTCCATTTCTTCTTTATAGATAACGCCACCGCTTTCTTCTTCTTCCGTCATTTTTAAGTGTAAATTGTCTGCATCGTTTTTAGAAATTTCAAAAACACCTGGCTCACCATCAATTGTTATGGTTATTGAGTTTCCAGAAGTAGAATAGGTTCCTTTACCTTTTTCTTCAAACTCTGCAGCCGGTATAGCCATGTAATATTCTACTGATAAATCGGCTTTAAATTCATATTCCCATGTAATTTGCGATGCAACAGGTAGATCATTATTTTCACCTACAAGTTCACCATCTTCATAAGATTTTATGCTCATAGTGTTTAGTTTCCATTTGCCCAATAAGTGGTTTACTGGTTCTGGTTGTGGGGCAGGTGCGTTATCGTCACTAGAACATGCAGATAATAAAAATAAGGTAATTGTTGAGGCAAATAATAAAGTACTTACTTTTTTCATGATAAAATTTTAATGTTAATAAATAATTGCAAAAATAGTAATTGTCTTTCAATTAAACTATAGACGTAAAAAAATCATAAAAGGTTGTAAGTATCTTTAAAATTTTAAAAAAAATAAAAAGATATAACGATTGTTAATATATATGTGCCGATCTCTTAATTATTCCGTTTAATCAGCGCAATAAATTTTAAAATTTTACTTTCAAAAAGGTTAAAAACAAGTCCTATCATAATAAAAAAAGAGGCATACAATTTCCAATCTGTTAATTCTTCCTTTAAATATATCGCCGAACTTAAAAACCCCACAATAGGAATAAGCAGGGTAAAAGGAACTACAGCAACGGTAGGATATGTTTTTATCAACAAACCCCAAAGCCCGTAACCAATATGTGTAGATATGTAAACAACGTAAATTATGGCAAGTACGGCAGTCCACGAAATAGTACTGATTGAATGTATAATTAAGTCAGTTCCGTCTATGTAATAAGAGGTAGCCGCCATAAACGGAAAAGCAACAAGGTTTCCCCATACCACTAAAGAAAGGGGTGAAACGGCATTTATCTTTTTAGTAAACATATTTCCCGATGCCCACGCCAATGATGCCATTAACGTTAGCAGCAAACCTATAGTGGTAACATCGCCGCCTACGTGTGCTGCCACAATTCCTATTCCTACAAACGATATTAATGAACCCGAAATTTTAAACCAATTGGGTGTTTCTTTAAACAGTAAAATTGCAAGTCCCATTGAAAAAAACACTTGTATCTGCATAACTAATGATGCCAAACCGGGTGATAATCCCATTTGTATCCCACTAAAAAGCAATCCAAACTGTAACGCAAAATTAAAAATTCCAAACCCAATAATAAATAATAACGGTGCTTTGGGTCTAGGTATAAAAAACACAAAAGGTAATGCCGAAAGTGCAAAACGTATCGTACAAAAAAGAAAAGGAGGTAATTCTTTTAAACCTAAATAAATTGCAATAAAGTTGGTACCCCATATAATAACGGTTATAAGTACAAACAAAAGATGTTTGGTTGATAAATTTAGGTTTGTATTCATACAATGCAAAATGTTAAAGTCAGTAAATTTAATTGCAAAGGTCATAAATCAACCTTAAATAATATAATGGTTCTCTTACTTTTTAGTTAATAATCTTGAAATTTATTTTTAAAGTTTATACGAACGCAACCTTTAAATTTCTTGCTAATTGATTCTTTATAGATTGCTGTAAATGAAAGAAGTAAAGGTTTTGGTACGTATAAATTTCGCTGTTGGCTTACAATTGTTCATAGGTCATACAAATGTAATTAATAACATATTTATGTTAAAATGTTAAAAGGCTAAGTTGTTTATTTGGTGTTTGTTAGCTGTTGTTTTAATTAGATATTTCTTAAAAAATAAACAATAAAAATAGAGTTATTTAGCTGTAATAGATACTACCTATCTAAATATTTTGTAACTTTCCAAAACCTTATTAAGCCTAATGATTATATATCACTAAAATGAAAAATATTTTAATTATAGAAGATGACGTTTCTTTTTGCCTGATGATGAAGACGTTCCTTGCAAAAAAGGGATTTCAAGTTTTCAGTGCATTTTCATTTAAAGAAGCAACAGTCATCTTAAACGATCAACAGATTGATCTTGTTTTAACCGACGTTCGTTTGCCAGATAGCGACGGTATCGAGATTTTAAAATTCATAAAAGAAGTAAATCCCTCTACACAAGTTATACTTATGACGGGGTATACCGATATTAAAACTGCGGTTAATGTTATGAAAATGGGTGCGTTTGATTATGTTTCAAAGCCCATTAATTCAGACGAGTTATTGCTTACAATCAATAAAGCGTTAGCAGACGCCGGTAAAACGTCTACCATTGTAAATTACGAAGTTCAGGTATCAAATAACCAACACAATACCCCAACTGTTTCCTATTCAGGTAGTCATTTTATTAAAGGTAAAAGCGAAAAATCAAAAGAGCTTTATGAATTTATAAACGTAGTAGCACCAACGAATATTTCGGTTTTAATAATTGGCGACAGTGGTACGGGAAAAGAAAATATTGCATATTCTATACATAAGTTAAGTAAAAGAGCAAATAAACCTTATATAGCGGTAGATTGTGGAGCCATTCCTAAAGATTTGGCGGCAAGTGAGTTCTTTGGTCACGTAAAAGGATCTTTTACAGGTGCAACTACCGATAAAGTGGGGCATTTTGAAGCAGCCAGCGGCGGAACCATTTTTTTAGATGAAGTGGGTAACCTTTCGTATGATGTGCAGGTACAATTGTTACGAGCATTGCAAGAACGTAAAGTAAAACCTGTAGGAAGCAGTAAAGAAGTAGACGTAGATATTCGAATCATTGCTGCAACCAACGAAGATTTACAAAAAGCAGTACGTGAAGGCGATTTTCGTGAAGATTTATACCATCGCTTAAATGAATTTTCAATTCAGGCACCACGATTAAATGAAAGAGGCAAGGATATTTTAGAATTTGCAAATTTCTTTATCACACAATCTAACCAAGAATTAGAACGAAATATACAAGGATTATCCGATGAAGTAATAGATGTTTTTTTAGATTACGAATGGCCGGGTAACCTGCGTGAAATGCGTAACATTATAAAACGTGCGGTGTTGCTTACTAAAACAGCCTTTATCGAGAAAAGTGTGCTGCCCGCAGAAATGTTTGAATACAATGTTTTAAAACCTGTTGATACAGCAAATCATAGTTTAAACGGAGTCACCCCTATGACAGGTACTACCTTACAACGTGAAGATCTTAAGCTGTATTCATCTGCTACCGAAGAGCAATTAATTCGTGTAGCTCTTGAAAAAGCCAAATACAATAAAACAAAAGCCGCACAAATATTGGGCATCGACAGAAAAACCCTTTACAACAAACTTAAACTTTACGATATTGAATTGTAATGCTTTAAATACATTCTTTCAAAATAAATAACAAGAACGGGCATTAGCCCGTTTTTTTTTATCAAATTTGTTTTATCACTATTAAATAACCTATAAATTTAGAGGCTTCATGCAACACTTTGTGGATTTTTTGAGTGTTTCTACTTTAATTTGTAGAATCACCTGTCTGTATAGCTCGCATGCTGTGTGAAAACACCTTTGGCGTAAAGATTGCTGTACTAATCACTTGTTGAAAAAATAAAAAATGGAAAAAGAATATAAAATAGCTGTTATAGGTTTAGGTTATGTAGGTTTGCCACTTTCAGTGCTTTTTGCACAAAAGTATGCTGTTATAGGATATGATATCAATGAAACAAGAATTAAAGAGTTGCGGCAGTCGGTAGATGTAACCAATGAAGTTTCAGAGGTTGATCTAAAAAAGGTGCTGCTACCCGAAAATCATCTGTCCAATAAAGGTACAGGTCTGTACTTTAGTTCTTCGCAAGACGAACTGCGACAAGCAAACTACTATATTATAACTGTACCAACACCAGTAGATAAAAATAACAGTCCCGATTTAACATCGCTTAAAAAAGCATCACAGTTAGTAGGTAAGGTACTTAAAAAAGGTGATGTGGTAGTATATGAATCAACCGTTTATCCGGGCGTTACCGAAGAAGAGTGCGTGCCGGTTTTGGAAGAAGTTTCCGGTTTAAAATTTAATGTCGATTTTTTTGCAGGATATTCACCAGAACGTGTAAATCCGGGTGATAAACAACGAACCATAGATAAAATCATTAAGGTTACTTCAGGATCTACTCCCGAAACTGCTTCACATGTTGATGCTCTTTACCGTTCAGTAATAACAGCCGGTACACACAAAGCACCGTCTATAAAGGTTGCCGAAGCAGCTAAGGTCATAGAAAACGCGCAACGCGATATAAACATTGCGTTTGTCAATGAATTGTCAAAGATTTTTGCACTTATGGATATTGATACGAATGCGGTTTTGCAAGCTGCAAGAACTAAATGGAATTTTATGCCTTTTCAGCCCGGGCTTGTTGGTGGCCATTGTATAGGGGTTGATCCTTTTTACTTAGCGCAAAAAGCACAGCAGGTTGGTTATCATTCCGAATTGATTCTAACAGCACGTAGGCTTAACGATTCCATGGGATCTTTTGTAGCTTCCCAAGTTGTAAAGCTCATGATTAAAAACGATATAAAGATCAAAGATGCTAATGTATTGGTTTTGGGAGTTACCTTTAAGGAAAATTGTCCCGATATGCGAAATTCAAAAGTCTGGGATGTAGTAGATGGTTTAAATGATTACGGTTGTAAGGTAACGGTTTACGATCCGTGGGTAGATTGGCGCAAAAGAAAAATAAATACCAGTGTAAAGGTGGTAGAGCATTTAAGTAAGGCAAATTATCATGCCGCTGTACTTGCAGTTGGGCATCAGCAGTTTTTAGAACTTAACTTACGCGACCTTTTAGAACCAAATGCCGTTATTTACGATGTTAAAGGGGTGTTGACCGAAACGGTAGAAGGCAGACTTTAATGCTTTTAAACTTAAAATGTTTTTGTGAATGTTATTCCGTAAAGTAGTTGTATTCAAAAAAAAACTAAAGCATTTTATTGTTACAAACAGCAGCTTATGACTTTCACAATTTAAAAAAAAGTGGTAAATTTCCGCTCTTAGTCAAAAAAGAGAAACAACAATTATGAAGATAGGAATTACGTTTAGCGCCTTCGATTTACTGCATGCGGGGCATATTAAAATGTTAGAAGATGCTAAAAGACAGTGCGATTATTTAATTTGTGGTTTACAAACAGATCCAACTATAGATAGGCCAAACAAAAACAAGCCTGTACAAAGTGTGGTAGAGCGTTACATTCAATTAAAAGCTTGTGTATTTGTAGATGAGGTGGTTCCTTATGCAACAGAACAAGATTTAGAAGATATTTTAAGATCATTTAAAATTGATGTTAGAATTTTAGGGGAAGAATATAAAGAAGTGAATTTCACAGGCAGAACGTATTGCGAAGAAAAAGGCATTCAATTATATTACAATCGTCGCGACCACAGATTTTCAAGTTCTGGCTTACGTCAAACAGTTGTAGAAAAAGAAATTACTAAATTAGCCGAATAAGATACCTTATAAATAATACAATAAGTACATCCCTTGGTAGATCATTTTATAATAAATATAAGTAGATCTACATTAAAAAATAAAAATTAATGAAAAACATTTTGGTAACAGGCGGCTTAGGCTACATAGGTTCGCATACAGTAGTTGCACTTCAGCAGGCAGGCTTTAACGTTACAATCATCGACGATCTTTCCAATTCACAATTAGAGGTATGGGAAAAAATAACAAGCATTACAGGTATCCAACCAAAATATTATAACATAGATTTAAAAGATCTTCATGCCGTAAACATTTTTTTTCAGTCAAATGTAATAGATGGCGTTATTCATTTTGCAGCGTACAAAGCAGTAGGCGAATCAGTAGAAAAACCATTAATGTACTACCGCAATAATTTAATGGGACTTTTGAATTTATTAGAGGTGATGGATGAAAACAAGGTAGATCATTTTATCTTCTCGTCTTCATGTACGGTTTATGGTCAGGCAGATAAAATGCCAATTAACGAAAGTACACCGCTTAAAAAACCTGAATCGCCCTACGGTAACACTAAAAAAATGGGCGAAGAAATTATAGAAGATTTTGTAAAAGCTACTAATAAAAAAGCAATTGCATTAAGATATTTCAATCCGGTTGGAGCACATGATTCTGCCTTAATAGGTGAAGTGCCTAATGGAATTCCAAATAACTTAATTCCTTATGTTACCCAAACAGCTATGCAAATTAGAGAGCGTTTAGGTGTTTTTGGCAACGATTACGAAACCCGTGATGGAACTGCGGTACGCGATTATATCGATGTAAATGATTTAGCAGAAGCGCACGTAAAAGCAATTCAACGGCTGTTAGCGGGCAAAAATAAATCGAATCTGGAATTTTTTAATCTAGGATCGGGCACAGGCTCAACGGTTTTAGAAATTGTTGATGCTTTTGAAAAAGCCAATAATATTAAAATACCTTATGAAATTAAGCCGCGCAGAGCAGGAGATATCGTAGAAGCTTATGCCGATTATTCGTTGGCACAGAACGAACTAGGCTGGCAACCAAAAACCTCCTTGCAAAACTCTATGCAGACAGCGTGGGCTTTTCAGCAAAGCTTAACAGATAATTTATAGAATAAGGTAATTGTTGCTTTTTCATTAATAAATAGCATATTATATCTTATGTTTTTTAAAAAACAATAACCAAATTAACAATTAGCGTTTTAATTGTTAGTTTGGTTAATTTTTTATGAATATATTTGCGCCTGTTAAAACTAGAAGTGTTTTTAACTACAATTTAGAAATTAATTATATAAAGCAGGGCAATAGTGTAGAAATACTAATCATAGTTCAAGTACACTATATTTAATGTAAATAATCAATTAATCATAAAAAATGAAAAAATTAGTATTAGTAGCTGCATTGGCAGTGGTATCGTTAAATGAAATGAATGCCCAAGAATCTTCTTTTTTAGATAAGGTAACTTTAGAAGCAGGTTATGGATATAATTTGGCATTCAGCCCAGACAATGTAGATCGTACAGACGTAAGTGGATTAAACACTATTCAGTTAGGCGCAAACTACCAATTAAATAATTTATGGGGTGTACGCGGAACTTATTCAAATACAACCTTTAAGCATAAAGATTTTAGTAACCACGGTGTAAACTACAACAAGTTAACGGCAGAAGCTACTTATCAAGTATTACAAGCTATAAACCCACAAATTACAAAGTTTGATGTTATGGCACATGCTGGTTTTGGTTTAAACTTTGGTAAAAGTAAAGCTACAGACGCTACCGATGCAATGGGGAATTTCCAAATTGGATTAAAACCTCAGTACAATGTTAGTGACCGTGTTGGTATTTTCTTAGACGGTACATATATTATGAACTTTAGTCAAAATGTTGGGTACAATGGTTATAGTATTCCTGGAGAAGACAGTACTACCGGTGGTTACGTAACAGGTTTAATTGGGGTTTCTATTAAATTAGGTAAATAATTTACTTTATATACAAATGGTAAAGGCTTGAATGTAGTACGTTCAGGCCTTTTTTTGTTTGTGGTATTTCACTACATTTTTATAATGTAAACCAAGGTCATTCATATAATTTATGTTTAGTATAACAATCAGGAATCAACATCAATATAAATTCCCGCTTTGAAGGGGGCTAGGGGTATGTAAAATCGCTTATTAAACCTTAACCCCCAACCTTAAACTCAACAATCAGCCTCAATACTCCACTCGTTCAACGTACAGTCGTATTTTTCTCCTTTTTCTATAAGGCTCAATAGTTTTTCTTTAATAAGCTCTTCTTTTGCACTCATTTTTGCTGTGGTTCCCATTACATAGTATTGATGGGTACCTTTAGCGCTGTAGAAAACTTCATCACCTGTTTCAGCTAATTTAGCTGCAAAATTTTCACCTTTCCTTCCAACTTTACATAAAAGTCTGTATTTAATTTTAACAATGTCTTTGTATGATGGTAGTTGAGCTTGTAATTTGGCTGAAATTTCTGACTGCCTAGTCTCGTTGTTTTCTGCATTAGTACTTAATACTTTCTTTGCTTTAAAAAATGGAAATTTCATTGCGTTATTATGTTTGTGTATAAGGTTGTTTATTTATCTAAATAATTATTTATTGCGAATTATTTATTGTAAATATATAAAAAAAAGTTATTGTTTTTTGTAAAATCGTGTAAAATTATTGTTATTTAATTCACGCCGGAGTGACTTTTTTTTAGTGAATAAAAACGTTTTTGTATTGATTATAAAAAAAATGATTAATAATAAAATACCCGATAACCTATCAATTTAAACCTCGTAAGGCTAATCTGTAAGTGCGTTCCAATTAAAAAAAATAAATTATCTTTGATGAAAAATTATCAAAACACTAAAAAATGAAGCAGACCATCATTATTACCGGGGGAGCAGGATTTATCGGATCACATGTTGTTCGAGAATTG
>NZ_RQTJ01000029.1:0-579 GCF_003858535.1 Paenimyroides viscosum | reverse complement strand
ATTTAGAAAATCTAAAAGATGTAGATCATTTACCAAACTACCGTTTTGAAAAGGTGGACATCTGTGATGCGGCTGCTGTTTTAAAGGTGTTTCAAAAATACAATCCCACCGGTGTTATTCATTTAGCAGCCGAATCGCATGTAGATCGTTCTATTGCAGACCCATCTGCATTTGTAATGACAAATGTAATTGGTACGGTTAATCTATTAAACGCCGCTCGTGAAATATGGAAAGATGCTTCAACAGACTCAGCACAAGCTTATGAAGGCAAACGTTTCCATCACGTATCAACCGATGAGGTTTTTGGTGCTTTGGGCAGTGAAGGTTTCTTTACCGAAGATACTAAGTACGATCCGCATTCGCCTTATTCAGCATCAAAAGCGGCTTCAGATCATTTTGTACGTGCGTACCACGATACTTATGGATTACCAATTGTTTTAACAAACTGCTCAAACAATTACGGCCCCAACCATTTTCCAGAGAAATTAATTCCGTTGTGTATTCATAACATCATACATAACAAACCGCTGCCTATTTACGGCGATGGTAAATATACCCGTGATTGGTTGTTTGTAATCG
>NZ_RQTJ01000028.1 GCF_003858535.1 Paenimyroides viscosum | reverse complement strand
TCAATACAATATACTGATTTTTAATCTTTTGAGCAACTTTTTCTATAATGCACTACGGGTTATTATATAATTAAAAATGGTAGATCTGAAATTCATAATTTGCAAACTGACAGATATATTTTTAAAGTTGAAGCTGGTGATGAGAAAAATGAAATAATTAGATATTACGATTTTGAAGGTCCATATTCAAATATTAATGAATTAATAACAGATTCTAAATTTTACAATGAATTGAAACTGTCTAAACCGAAAACAGCATCAAAATTAATTCTACCACAAAACATTCCTCCTTTAAAAAAAATAATATTTGTTCCTAAAAATAAAAAATTCGACAATTCTTTATTTACCTTCTTAAATCATTCTTTTGTACCAAAATTTAAAAATGGAGAAATTTCTGGAATACATTTTTTTGAACCTACAAAAACTCGAATTTTAAATATCTATGATATGAATTTAAAAGGTGTTCTAGATGCGGAAATTCAAATGTATGATAATGAGAATAAAAAATGGATTAATAAAAGAACTACACTTTTCCCTTTACATTGGACAGAAGGTAATTTGTTAGCAGAATTGGAGTTAGCTTATCTTTATAGATTTCCAATTATAAATAAAAAAAATCAATTTGGTGGTGTGACATCGAAAGGTATAAAAGTAATTTTCATTATTGTAAATGATATACCTAAAACTGCATATCCAATTTTATAAACTTATCCCACCTCGCTGGCGCGAACATCATGCTCGTGCATATAAATAATATAGTAAGCACAAGCGTGACGCTTGCACTAGCGTACAGGGAAACAGATACAGCAAATTACAAATCGTCTTTATTCAAAAACGCTATATTCCGCGTTAAACCAGAAAAATTAGTACGCTTTACAGGTGATTTTTTAAAAATTTCGTTAAACAATTCATTGGTTAAATCGTTCCATTGCTGTTTGTCGTAATCAATCAACGTAGGTTTTGGTTTAAAAAGCGGTTCGGCATTTGGTTTTACAATTTGTTTCTTTAAAAACCAACAGCCTTTTTACAAACGTAGTTAGGCTGCTTTATTGTTAAAACTTTTTAATTTCTTTACATAACGGATTGTCATAAAAAGTAAAAACTGCCTTTTAAAAAGACAGTTTTCGTTGAAAAAATATAAAACAAATAAACTAATTAATAGTTTCTACTTAATATCCCACCAAACACGAGTATTTATATCATCGGGTCCCATTTGGTTAATGGCATCTTGATAATTTTCGGTGTTTTGGCGCTTCACATCCTGAGGATATGGATAACGAACCGGCATTTTACCATTGTTATATAAATTAGGTTGTAACGGCATTACAGGAAATCCTGTTCTTCTAAACTCTAACCATTGTTGATTATCGGTAAAGTATAATGCAAAGTATTTTTGTAACATAATTTGTTCAAACGTACCGTTATAGGCTACATTTCCATTAGAAAAATATTCAAAAGGTGTGTCAATGTTCCAAATTTTCATGGCTGCTGTAATTCCACTTTTGTATAAACTTTCAATATCGCCTGAAATAATTCCCTTAAAAGCTAATTCTGTTTTAATAAACTGAACTTCAGAAAACGTCATAATAATGTTCTTCATTGGTGCAATTGCGGTGTTGTTATTTGGAGCCGACGGATTATAATCTATAGCACCTTCATTTGCTGCGTAACCCGACGGAATTCCTTTGTAGCCAATATCTTTTCTATCTTTATCTGTTGCTTTTGTTGCCCAGAAAGGTAATCGTGGATCGTTCCATTGTAACAATTGATCCACAAAAAAAGTAGATAATTTTTTATCGGCAGCATAATCTTGAATACGAGGCCAAGGTGTAAGGTTTGGAGCAACACCAGTATGAATTAAAATAGCATCGTCTGCACTTGATTCAAAAATTGGGTAGATAGCAGGATTGTTTAAAATTGTAACTAATTTTGCGTTGCTTTCTGCCGGCATAACATCGCTTAGCCTAAGCAACATACGTAAATGTAAAGAATTGTTTAGTTTTTGCCAACTGGCAACTGCTTGTGTATTTTTGTCGCCGTACAATAAATCGGGTGCGTAAATTAGTGCTTTACTTGTATCATACAATGCATTGGCTTGGTCTAAATACTCTAATACTTTTTTGTAGATAACTTCTTGGCGTTGAAATTTAGGTTTTAAAATACCTTCATCGCCTTTTAATGCCTCTTTAAAAGGAATATCGCCAAAACAATCTGTAAGGTTAGCAAAACTCCATGCTTTTAATGTTAATGCAATGGCTTGGTAGTTTACATCGCCCGCTGCAATTGATGCATTTTCCATTTCGTCGATGTTTTTTAACCAACGATAATGGTTGTCCCACATGGTTTGTCCAATAGCATCGGTAACCCAATAACGGTGATAACCAAGAGCATCGTTTGATGGAAAAGGAACGATACCTTGCATTAAATGTGCGGTACGGTTGTGCCAAGCCGAGTAAGAGTTGTGGTTTGTTAAACCATACAAAATTGGGTTTAATAACGATGCCGGACTAATAGTTTCTAACCGGTTAGGATCGGTGTTTATTTCTTCGAAATCTGCCGTGCAACTGTAAATGGTAGTGGCTGTGATTAATGTTAATATGCTGTATTTAATTTTTTTCATGATGTGTAGATATTATAAGCTTACTTTTAAGTTAAAACCATAAGTGGCTGGCGATGGTAACTGACCCATTTCTACCCCAGGAACCATGTTGGCACCGTTTAAGGCTGCTGTTTCGGGATCGTAAATTGGGAAATCGCTCCAAGTGTATAAGTTTCTGCCGAAAGCTGAAATGGTTAAACCTTTTAATTTATTTCGGTCTAAGAATGATTTTGGAAAGCTATACGAAATAGATATTTCTCTTAATTTAACCCAAGTTGCATCAAAAAGGTTCGCTTCAACATTGGCTCTTCTGTAATATTCTGAATAATAAGCAGGGACTTCAACTTTTGTTGTGTTAGGGCTATAAGATCCGTCTGCATTTTGCACCACACCATCGCCAATAATAAATCCTTCTTCACGACCCATTAACGATTCATTCAAATGTCCGTGTTCCATCATTTTGTGGTACGATTGTGAATATAGTTTTCCTCCAAAAGATCCGTCAATTGTAACGCCTAAATTCCAGCCTTTATAACTAAAATTATTCATAATACCACCTTTCCAATCGGCATACGCATTTCCTTGATATGTTTCTTCTTTTGGGCGCACTGGTAAACCTGTTTTTCCATCGTAAATAATTTGTCCTTCGTTGTTTCTTACAAATCCAAATCCGTACATATCACCTGTAGATCCACCTACTTTACCTATAATTGATACGGTACCCGATGTTGCTAAAACTTGTTCTTCACCACCTTCTACACCTGCCGCTAATTCTAAAATTTCGTTTTTGTTTTTAGCATAAGTAAAGGTTGTTTTCCACTGAAAGTTTTTTGTTTTAATTGGCGAAACGTATAACATTGCTTCTAAACCACGGTTTTGAACTTTACCTGCATTAATATATTGGCTAGAATATCCTGTGGTATAATCTAACGGAACACTTAAAATTTGATTGTCTGATACGGTGTTGTAATAAGCTAAATCAAACCCTAAACGATCGCCAAAGAAACGAGCATCAATACCAAATTCTGCAGAAGTTGTTTGTTCTGGTTTTAACAATGGATTGTACAATTGGTTGTCTGTGATTGCAGATCCAACAAAAGGACTGTTATCATAATATTTACTAATGATATACGGTTGCGAATCGTTACCTACTTGTGCCCACGAAGCCCTAAGTTTTGTAAAATCGATCCATAACGGAAAAGCAAGTGCATCACTTAAAATAAAGCTTAAGTTACCCGACGGATAAAAATAGCTGTTATTACCAGCTGGCAAGGTAGATGACCAATCGTTACGTGCAGTAATATCTAAGAAAACTAAGTTACGGTAAGAGAAAGACCCTAAGGCGTATAAACTGTTTACTTTTTTGTTTAAATCTGCCGATTCTGTGTACACATTACTACTTGCATTTGATAATTTATAAACATCTGGTACTGCCAAACCATTTGCAGAAGCATCCATTCTACGGTATTTGTTACTCATGATGTTACCTCCGGCTGATAAACTATAATTAAAACGATCTGTTTCGGTGCCTTTATAAGTTAATAAGAAATCGGTGTTGATTTCTTGTGCATTAATCATTTGGCGTTCGTAATACCCTTTTGCAAATTTTACTAAATCGTACGGGCGTTTTAATTCTCTAAATTCATTTTGCGAATTGATACCAGAGCGTATCATTAATTTTAAGTTTTTGGTAAAATCTATATCTAAACTTAAATTTCCAGTGAACGTGTTACTATTTGTACTATTAATAACTTCGTGTACTAACGCAAAAGGATTGTCTAAATAGGTGCTAAACGGACTATTTAATTGTGTTTTTCCTTCGTCTAACCATATTTTTCGATACCAATCAATATTGTTATTGGCATTAGTTAAAATCATGAAATACGATATGGTATGGTTGTTATAACCTGTAGACGGTAAATTGTCGCTACTGCGATTGTAAAAATTTAATGCAGAGTTTAATTTAATGCCTTTTGCAATTTGGTAATCTCCTTTGGTTGATATTGCTACTCTTTCAAAACCGGTATTTGGCATAATCCATTGGTTGTCTGAATAGGTTACCGAAGCACGCATTGATCCTTTATCATTTCCTGCTCCAAAAGATAAGCTGTTTGTTAAAGTGGTACCCGTTTTCCAAAAGCCTTTCCGTGCATTGTCATAATTTCTCCATGGTGTACGTTCGGTACCCATTGTGCCTGTTGCGGGATCGTACTGAAAATAATTTTGACCATTAAAACGTGGCCCAAATCCTAAATTACTTTGTGTTGCAGCCCCATCGTCACTTGCTTGGTACGAATAGTATAAATTTCCGTTTCTATCAAAGGCTTTTCCTGTACCAGAACCGTATTGTGTTTGCCAATCTGGCCAACGCTGAATAACATCTACACTTAAGTTTGAATTAAACGTAATACCTAAACCTTGGTTTTTTTTGCCCGATTTTGTTGTAATCATAATGGCTCCGTTAGCTGCACGTGATCCATATAAAGCTGTTGCACCTGCACCTTTAAGTACTGTTACCGATTCAATGTCTTCTGGATTGATATCAGACATACCGTTTCCAAAATCTACAGGAGAATCAGATGATAAATACCCATTACCTTCGCCCGATGAAGACATTCCTGAGTTAATTGGGATACCATCTACAACGATTAACGCCCCATTTGCATTGGTGTTTACCGATCTGTTTCCACGCAAAACTACTTGTGTAGAGTTCATTGGACCAGAACTAGATGATGTAAATGTCATACCAGGAACTTTACCTTTCATGTTATCTACCCAGTTGTTAGAACGAGCATCGGTAAAGGTTTCACCCGATAGTTTTTGTTGCGAGTAGCCTAATTGCTTTTCTTCACGTTTAATACCTAATGCTGTTATAACAAGTTCATCTAACTGTCCTTCTTCATCTTCTGTTAAAGTAATATTGATGAAATCGTTAGATGTAATGGTATGGGTAATATCGGCGTATCCTAAGTAAGAAAAAACTAAAATACCGTTTGTAGACGCTTCAAGTTCAAATAAACCTGCTTCATTTGTTTCAGTTCCAATAGCAGTATCTTGTACATACACCGTAACACCTACCAAAGGCTGATTATTTCTGTCAACTACTTTACCTTTAATAATTCTACTATCATTTTCTAATAACACAATAGAATGAGAGTTTGTTGAAAATGCCCAAATATAAGTGGAACTTAACGAGGCTGTGGCAAATACCATCATTTTTAAAAAATGAGCTACCGAGCGTAGATTTCTTTTCATTTTTTTTAGAAAGATTGATTAAAATTTTTTGTTTTAAAATTGTTGTTTAATTTGTTTTTTGCGCACCACAAAGTAAAGATGAACTTTCTGAACCCCTTGCTTCTACTGGGTTAACAAAATTTTATATAAGTGTTTTGTAAGTGTTATTGAAATAGAGTTTGTAGCAATTTTTATTAATAATTACTTAAAACCAAAACATTGGTCAATTTTAAATTGTGTAGTTCTTTTGCTTGCAACAAATTATTAAACAACAATGAAAAAAGTATTTCAATCGGCATTTGTGTTATTAGCTATAACAACTGCTGCTATTGCCCAAGAAAAAGCAAAAGGTATTATTTATGAAGATTTAAATAATAACGGTAAAAAAGAAAAAAAAGAAAAACTACTTTCTAATGTATTAGTTAGTAATGGGGTAGATGTAGTTGCCACAGACAAAAAAGGAGCGTATGAATTAGCTATTACTAACGATTCGCCTATTTTTGTTATTAAACCCTCTGGTTATCAATTTGCATTAGATGCGTTTAACTTGCCTAAATTTTATTATTTACATAAACCACAAGGCTCGCCACAGTTAAAATATAAAGGCGTACAACCAACAGGAAATCTTCCTAAATCATTAAATTTTGGACTGGTGCCATCTAAAGAATCAGATCAATTTACTGCTTTTGCCTTCGGTGATCCGCAAGCTTATAATAAAACCGAAATCAATTATTTTATAGAAGGTATTATAAAAGATGTTGATAAAAACAAAGCCGTTTTTGGTATTAGTTTAGGTGATTTAGTAGGAGATGATTTAGTATTACACCCCGATTATAAAAATGCCATAAAACAAATTGGTTTGCCTTGGTATAATGTAATGGGTAACCACGACATGAACTACGATGCAACGATTGATGAACATTCTGATGAAACATACGAAGCTAATTTTGGACCTAATAACTTCTCGTTTAACTACGGTAAGGTTCATTTTATTATTTTAGATAATATTTTATATCCCGATCCAAGAGATGGAAAGAGTTATTGGGGTGGTTTACGTGAAGATCAATTAAAATTTGTTGAAAACGATTTAAAATACGTTCCTAAAGATCATTTAATAGTTTTATCTTTTCATATTCCGTTAGAAGATAATAACAGCGAATGGTTTCGCGTAGCAGATCGTGAACGTTTGTTTAATTTATTAAAAGATTTTCCAAATACTCTTTCATTATCAGCTCATACCCACATTCAACAACAAATTTTTTACGGAAAAGATAAAGGTTGGAAACAAGACAAGCCACACCACGAGTACAATGTAGGTACAACATCTGGTGATTGGTATTCAGGTGAAATGAATCAGCAAGGAGTGCCAAGTTCTACTATGCGCGATGGTACACCAAAAGGATATGCAATGATTCATTTTAACGGAAATAAATATAAGGTAGATTATAAAGTTGCAGGCAAATCACAAGATTATCAAATTAATGTATTTGCGCCAAAAGCGGTAGTAAAGGCAGAAAAAAGTCGTCATTCTGTATATGCTAATGTTTTTATGGGCGTACCAACAGACGAAGTTTTCTTTAGTATTAATGATGGTGAATGGAAAAAAATGAAATTTACCGAAGAAGAAGATCCGCATTACGAAAGCACTTTCTATAAATGGGATCTTTCAGAAAAAGCAGTAAAAGGTCGTCGCCCTTCAAAGTCAGTAAAATCTACACACTTATGGTCGGCAAAAATACCAACAAATTTAGAAATCGGTGTACATAAAGTAAAAGTAAAAGCTACCGATATGTATGGTAAAGTGCATTTTGGCGAAACCACCTATAAAATTGATTAACCCTATTTTAATATTGGTAGGTTAATATTAAAAATGCCGTACTTATTCACAGTACGGCATTTACATTTTTAAAACAATCTGTTATGTAATGATCTTAAAGCTTCAATTTTATAAGAAGTAGGTACTAATAATGAAATGTTATGTTCGCTACCTCCGTAAGAAATCATACGTACCGGAATGTGTTTAACCGCATCTGTTACAGTTGTTGCAACCCCATGCGTATCTTTACTGCAATCGCCTACAATACATATTATAGAATGATCTGTATCAATACTAACTGCCGAAAACAACTTTAACTCTGTTTTTATTTCTTCAAGATGATCGGTGTTGTCAATGGTTAAAGATACAGCAACTTCAGAGGTGGTTATCATATCAATCGGCGTTTTGTATCGTTCAAACACTTCAAACACTTTTCTAAGAAAACCGTAAGCCATTAGCATTCGCGACGATTGTATTCTAATTGCCGTAATACCATCTTTTGCTGCTACTGCTACAATTTGGTTTTTACTGTTCGTTTCGCTAGAAATTAGTGTTCCTAATGCTTTTGGTGTCATGGTATCTAGTAATCTTACAGGAACATTGAATTTTTTTGCAGGTAAAACACTTTGTGGATGTAAAATTTTTGCACCAAAATAAGAAAGCTCTGCAGCTTCATCAAAACTTAATTGCGAAATAGCTTTAGTGTTGGCAACGTAACGCGGATCGTTATTATGAAAACCGTCTATATCTGTCCAAATCTGTACTTCTTCAGCCATAAGAGCCGCTCCAAGAAGCGAAGCAGTATAATCAGATCCTCCTCTACGTAGGTTGTCAATTTCACCCAAATGATTTTTACAGATGAAACCTTGCGTAATAAAAAGACTTTCTGATGGAAATTTAGCTATTACCGCATGTGCATGTGTACGTATATAATCAATATCGGGTTCATTTTCTTCATCTGTTCGCATAAAAGTCAAGGCAGGAAGAAGAACCGATGAGATGTTTTTTTCTTTTAATCTTAAATGAAATAAAGTGGTTGATATAATTTCGCCTTGCGCAAGTATAATTCGTTCTTCTTTAGGGGTAACTTCTGTGTTTGCAAAACCTACAAGTAGTTCAAAAATTTCATTTATAAAAGTATGAGCGTTGGTTTTGCCTTCAGCTGTTTTAAATAATTCATTTACAAATTTTTTGTATTGCTCATGAAGAAGGTTGGCGTGCTTTTGCGCATTGTCAAATTCCTTTTTTGTGTACAAGTTTGCAAGTGTAACCAAATCATTAGTTGTTCCAGCAACTGCCGATAAAACTACCAAATGTTTGTCTGCAGTTTGCGATTTAATAATCGGTAATAACTGTTCAATGCGTTCTGGACTTCCAACCGAAGTGCCTCCAAATTTCAATACTTTCATAAAAATAGGTAAATTGTTTAAGATTATTAAAAAAAAAAAAAGAGCTTGTCGTGATGACAAGCTCCTGATATATCTGGGTTCTAACCATAGGAAAATGACTCACGAATTCTTACGCAAGCTGTGCTTCTTTCCCTTTTTTAAATTGGTATAGATCATTTTTTATTTTTTTAGATGGGCAAATATACATTATTTTTGAAATTATGATACATAAATACTTTTTTTGTTATGTTTTTTTGAGTTTATATATAATAAAAATACAATATCAACCTTCTTTTGAAATTTAATTACCTAATTTTGCAGGCTGAAATACGGATTATATTATGAAAATAGTTGTAGAGCACAGAAGGTTGCTTGGAGTTGACAAAACTGCTACTTTAAAGGAATTAAAAACAATTTACAGAAATACAATGAAGGACGCACATCCTGATAAATTTGTAAATGATGATGCAGGAAGATTAGAGGCTGAGGAAAAAAGTAAAGCGGTTATTGAAGCGTACCACTTTTTGGTGAGTATTAATCCTGAAACGCACGAAAAATACAGCGAAGAATATACAGAAACTACTGCGAAATCTAATATTCACGATTTTTATTTTGAAAAGCAGATTTTAAAAATTCAGCATTTAAACGGAAAAATGTACGAGTATATTGGTGTGCCAAAAAATACGTACATAAAAATGGTAAATGCCGAATCGCCAAGTCGTTTTGCAAGAAGACATATTTACGGAAGCTTTATCCACAGAAAATCGGGTGAGGCTATGGAAGAATAATTCACTTCTACTTATAAAAAACAAAGGCTTTTAGTTCATTCTAACAGCCTTTTTTCTTTGTAAATGTTTTTTTATGCAATTAAGTTATAAAAACCAAAACATTCTGCGGATAAAAAACTTCGATAGACAATTGTTCTATTTTTACTGTTCTTAGTAATTATATAATGATAACGCTTTATTATTTCTTCCTTAAAACCACCAACTTTTCACTCAACGTTACAATATCAAACCCAAAATGTTCGGCAATATATTCAAATGTTTTAAAGGTGTAAATAAAAACATGCGTTTGGTCTTTGCGGTAATACCAGTTTTTAAAATCGGTTTGGTTGTTGTACAAATGCGTCTTTACAATTAAAAGTCCGCCTGATTTTAAAATGTTGTGCAGTTTGATAATTTCTTCCAACGGATTGTAAAAATGTTCAAACACTTCACAACTAAAAATATAATCGTAAGTTTTATTTAAGTACGAAGTATCCGGATAAAAATAAGGATCATACAAATCAACGGTATAACCATTTTCTGTAAGTTGTTTACTAATCACCGGACCTTTTCCACAACCATAATCCAACCCAAGCATTTCGGTAGAACAATATTCTAAAACTGAATTAGTAACAGGCGCAGTGAAATTTTGGTAACCAATATCGTTTACATCATTATTATGCTGCTCGTAATGATTTTTCTCATTTGTTTCATCAAAATACAAATCATCACGTTTTAAATACGCATGACAATTCGGGCAGATATAATAGTCGTCATCAGTCTTTTCGCTTAAAAAAGTAGTACACAGCGTACAGTTCATTTTTGTAGTTTTAATTGTGATAGTGGTTAAAGATACAACGACTTAATTTGTAAAGCATTTTTTCAGAATCATAAAACTCATAAAATTATAAATAAACCACACAGATATTTTAAGATATAGCTTATTTTAAGTTTTAGATAGTTTTTATCTTCAATAAAACATAGCTCAACTATGATGTGTATTCCCAAAGGGAATCTATGAAATCTTATAAAATATTCCTAACTATGAACCTATGCGGTTTAGAAAAGTTTAAATGAGATATATGTAAAAATAGTATCTTTGCTTTATGAACGAACATTTAAATCCAACCAACGAAAATTATTCGAACGAAGAAATCGATGTAGAAAGAAAACTGCGTCCGCTCTCGTTTGATGATTTTGCAGGTCAAGATCAGGTATTAGAAAATTTAAAGGTGTTTGTAAAAGCAGCCAATTTACGCGGCGAAGCTTTAGATCACACGTTGTTTCACGGACCTCCGGGTTTGGGAAAAACAACTTTGTCTAATATTTTGGCAAACGAATTAAATGTAGGCATCAAAATCACATCGGGTCCTGTGTTAGATAAACCGGGCGATTTAGCCGGTTTGTTGACAAATTTGGAAGAACGTGATATTCTGTTTATCGATGAAATTCACAGATTAAGTCCCGTGGTTGAAGAATATCTGTATTCGGCAATGGAAGATTTTAAGATCGACATCATGATCGAATCAGGTCCTAATGCACGTTCGGTTCAAATCAACCTGAATCCTTTTACGCTGGTTGGTGCAACCACACGTTCGGGTTTACTGACAGCACCAATGCGTGCACGTTTTGGTATTCAAAGTCGTTTACAGTATTATAACATCGAATTATTATCGACCATTGTAGAGCGTAGCGCAACCATTTTAAAGGTCCCAATTGATATGGAAGCTGCGATTGAAATTGCGGGTAGAAGCCGTGGAACGCCTCGTATTGCCAATGCGTTGTTGCGTAGAGTTCGCGATTTTGCACAGATTAAAGGCAACGGACGCATTGATATTGAAATTTCGCGCTTTGCTTTAAAAGCATTGAATGTTGATAAATACGGGTTAGACGAAATGGATAATAAAATTTTATCAACCATTATAGATAAATTCAAAGGCGGTCCGGTGGGATTATCGACATTGGCAACTGCCGTTTCAGAAAATTCCGAAACCATTGAAGAAGTTTACGAACCATTTCTTATTCAGGAAGGATTTATCTACAGAACGCCACGCGGACGAGAAGTTACCGAAAAAGCTTACACCCATTTGGGTAAACAGAATTTAGGAAAACAAGCAGGTTTGTTTAACGATCATGACTAACAAAGAAAAATACACACAGTTTATAAAAGATAAAGCCCGCGATTTGGGGTTTTCTTATTGTGGTATTTCGCAGGCAACTTTTTTAGAAGAAGAAGCGCCACGGTTAGAAAGTTGGTTAAAAAACAACATGCACGGCGAAATGAAGTATATGGAAAATCATTTCGATAAACGATTAGATCCTCGTTTGCTGGTTCCCGGTGCAAAATCGGTTGTGTCTTTATTGTTGAATTATTTTCCTTCGCAACAGCAAAATCAAGATTCTTATAAAATTTCAAAATATGCTTACGGCGAAGATTATCACTTTGTTATAAAAGACAAGTTAAAAGATTTACTGCATTATATTAACGATGAAATAGGCGAGGTTGATGGTCGCGTTTTTGTAGATTCGGCTCCGGTGTTAGATAAAGCCTGGGCGGCAAAAAGCGGATTGGGCTGGGTTGGTAAAAACAACAATTTAATCAGAAAAACCGAAGGGTCGTTCTTTTTCGTTGCCGAATTAATCATTGATTTGGAGTTGATGTACGATACCGCAACAACAAACCACTGCGGTTCGTGTACCGCTTGTATTGATGCTTGCCCTACACAGGCAATAGAATCACCTTATATTGTGAACGGAAGCAAATGTATTTCGTATTTGACTATTGAATTAAAAGATGCCATTCCCGATGAATTTTCCGGAAAGTTAGATGATTGGATGTATGGTTGCGATGTGTGCCAGGATGTTTGTCCGTGGAATCGATTTGCAGAACCTAATACAGAACCACTTTTTAAACCAAAACCGACCTTAATTGATTACAACAAACAGCAATGGAATGATTTAACCAATGAATTGTTCAACGAAATTTTTAAAAAATCGCCCGTAAAACGAACGAAATATTCCGGATTGATGAGGAATATTTCTTTTCTTCAAAAATAAAAAAGAAGCCAAATTAGGCTTCTTTCTTATTTTTAACCCGATGACGCGAATTCACAATCCGTGACTAGATCTACTCCATAAACAGTACCACAACTTCCTGATCATTTTCCAAACCTGCATGATTACGTCCCGAACTGAAATAATAATCTTCTTCATTTACAACCGCTTTTTCTTTTACCGGTTTTTTATGAATGTTATTGATATTCTCTTTTATAAAAAAATTAGAATAAACAAATTCTGCATGTAACCATCTTGCCAAACTTTATATTGTTGCGGGCGCTTTAAAAGGGCAATAAGTATCAACTAATATACTTTTTAAGATTCTCGCATTATTTCTGATAGTGTTAAATTTTCCACACCATTACAAATGACTGTGCATTAAAAGCATAGATTTCTAAACCTTTATGGATTTGACAATATCTTAAAGCACCTATAATTACATTTTTTTGATTAAGCTTAGTAAAAATATTAGCCCAACCTACTGTTGTTATGATTATAAAATATGCATTATTAATATCGATACCTTTATATTTTGTTGGCATACTACATTTTTGTTATTTTATTTAGCGCATGAATTACAACCGAGGTTTTTGCCGAATTGAACGAAGTTAAACACTACGCACGGATTACAAATCCGCGCGATCGGGCTTTCTAATTGTATCAACACTTCTGATACATTACCTTACCCGTGATTAGGATAAATTTGCTCTAATTTTTTTAATATAACTGATAAGGCTTCATCCATATCTATTGCATTAAGTATATTATTATTTAAAAAAACAGTTAATTTAGACTTATTAGTATTGAAATCCCCATAGCCTAAAACTAAAATATTATCAGCCTTTTTATTTATCAACATTATAAATTCTGCAGCATGAGCTTCACCAGAAAAAAAATGATAACTATATATCCCTAACTTTTCTGTGCCAATATTTTTCGCGATAAAAAAGCCTTGGTTAGCATCAAGATAGTGTTCATAGATATAATTGATCCCTATCTCATCGTAATAGTTATTTTCCACAAGAAAATTCAACATCGATCTTAAATGCGTGTCTTTAATATACTTATTTGGCTGGTTAATATTGCCTTTATTTTGAGAATAACAGTTAAAAGATATAGTTAATAATAATGATAATATAAAAATTTTAACGCCTTTTCTTTCTATTTCCTTTTTCATTTTCTTTATTTTTTAACATTTCATCATATATCTTTGATTGTATCAGATTTGGATTAAATTCTGTATTTGTACCTTCTGGTGCCAAGGCTTTTAAGTTATTTGGAAATCTATGTCTAATTTCATGCCCAACAGTACCTGCGTATAATTGATTTAAATTAAAATCCTTAAAAAAATAACTTTTCCCGATTTGTGAAAAATATGCACCATCTGAATTTTTATTTGCGTCATAATCAGCTTTTATCCAACCTTTATATAGGTATATATCTGCTTCTAATACGGCTGTCCTATCTTCATTAAGTTTTGTTGCATGGAAAGTACCATTAACTGGCATATCTTTTTTATAATTGTTATCATAATTAACTTTCTTTTCGTCACTCACATGAAAAGAAACTTTCATACTATCATCATTAATTAAAGATAGTAATTCTTCTTTACCAGTATCAGTTTTTACTAATTCTTCAAATATAGGTTTTAAATCTTCTTGAAGATTTTGAAAAGTTACATTTCCTTTTTTGTCTTCAGTATATGTTACCCTATTTTCACCGTCCGCACCAGGAATCCATTCCTTACTCATCCCCGTAGGATCAGTAAACATAATCGGGTTGTTTCCCGTGTACAAATAAGGTTCCATTGTTCTCTCCGCTAACGGATCTACACTTATAAATATACTAATTTCTGAAAGGATTCACGAAATATAAATTTAACAAAATAACATCCATAAAAAAACTCCCACAAATTGCGGGAGTTTTATATATCTTAAAGATGTCCACCATCTTTTTCGCCATCTCTTAACGGCACAGTCTGTGGAACAAAATCTTCTTCGTAACCAGGCTTAGAATAATCATAAGGCCAACGGTGTACTTCTGGAATTGCTCCTGGCCAGTTACCGTGCATGTGTTCTACTGGTGTAGTCCACTCTAAAGTTGTAGCTCTCCATGGGTTTCTTGGTGCTTTCTTACCATAGAAAATACTATAGAAGAAGTTAAACAAGAAAACTAACTGGAATGCTGCACCTACCAATGCAAACATGGTAATTAAAATATTTACATCAACCATATCGTCGAACATTGGGAATGCTGAGTTAGTATAGTAACGGCGTGGTAAACCTGCCATTCCAATAAAGTGCATTGGGAAGAAAACTCCGTAAGCACAAACTACAGTCACCCAAAAGTGAATATAACCTAAGTTTTTATTCATCATACGTCCGTACATTTTAGGGAACCAGTGGTAAATACCAGCAAACATTCCGTAAAGAGCAGATATACCCATTACTAAGTGGAAGTGAGCAATAACGAAATAAGTATCGTGTACGTTGATATCTAATGTTGAATCTCCTAAGATAATACCTGTTACACCACCTGTAATGAACGTTGATACGAAACCAATACAAAACAGCATAGAAGGGTTCATTTGTAAATTACCTTTCCATAATGTAGTAATGTAGTTGAACGCTTTTACTGCCGATGGAATTGCAATTAACAATGTTGTAAAGGTAAATACCGAACCTAAGAATGGGTTCATACCTGAAACGAACATGTGGTGACCCCAAACAATTGTAGATAAAAATGCAATTGCTAAGATTGATGTAATCATGGCGCGGTAACCGAAAATTGGTTTACGAGCGTTAGCCGAAATTACTTCTGACGTAATACCCATTGCTGGTAAAATTACAATATATACCTCAGGGTGTCCTAAGAACCAGAATAAGTGTTCAAACAATACTGGTGATCCACCTTGATAATGTAATACTTCTCCTGCTAAATAAATATCAGACAAGAAGAATGATGTACCAAAGCTTCTGTCCATAATTAACAACAATGCTGCTGATAATAATACCGGGAACGATACGATACCAATGATTGCTGTTACCCATAATGCCCATATTGTTAAAGGTAAACGAGTCATAGACATACCTTTTGTACGTAAATTTAAAACCGTAACCACATAGTTTAATGATCCCATTAACGATTGTGCAATAAACAACGCCATAGATACTAACCATAACGTCATACCTGTACCAGATCCTGGAATTGCTTCAGGAATTGCAGATAACGGCGGGTAAATTGTCCAACCTGCAGATGCTGGTCCTGATTCTACGAATAAAGAAGCTATCATTACGATACAAGCGATAAAGAAGATCCAATATGACAACATATTCATGAATCCTGAAGCCATATCACGTGCCCCAATCTGCAATGGAATTAATAAGTTAGAAAACGTACCTGATAAACCTGCAGTTAATACAAAGAATACCATAATAGTTCCGTGAATGGTAACTAATGCTAAGTAAATATCGTTACGCATTACACCACCTGGAGCGAACTCGTCTCCTAATAACCAAGAGAATACTTTGAATGATTCTTCTGGCCAAGCGATTTGAATACGGAATAATAAAGACATTGCAATACCAATGATTCCCATAATAATACCTGTTACAAGGAATTGTTTGGCAATCATTTTATGATCTTGACTAAAGATATACTTTGTTACAAAAGTTTCTTTATGGTGGTGATCATCGTGTGAGTGATCGTGAGTTAATTCGTGTCCTACTACTGCTGACATACTAATAATTTTATATTGGTAAACAAATTATTTAATTACTTGAGCAACTACTGCAGTAGTATCTACTACAATTTGTGGTTCTTGTACTGGTGTTTGAACTGGCTGTGCTTCAACTTTTGGAGCTGTAGCAGCAGCTTTTTCTTCAGCTACTTGTTTTCCTAATTTAGGCTGTTGGGCAATCCACTTTCTAAACTGGGCTTCTGTTTCAACTACAACTTTAGCCTGCATGTTATAGTGTGAACGACCACAAATTTTGTTACATAATAAAATATAATCAAATGTGTATGGTTCTAAACCTGGTTCACCTTTTTCAACTAACTTTTTACTTTGTTTATTACGTGCTTCGTTAATTTTGTTTACACGGTCAACAATTTCTTCACGGTCTCTCATTTCAGTTGTTGTAACCGTTGGTGTCATTGCAAATTGTGTAACCATACCTGGCACTGTATTCATTTGTGCACGGAAGTGAGGAAAGTATGCAGAGTGCAATACATCTTGCGAACGCATTTTTAACACTACTTTCTTACCTACTGGTAAACGTAATTCTTTTGTAATGATATCATCTTGTGCATTAGGATCGGCCATATCTGCACCAACAACGTTGATACCTTCAATAAAACGAACGTTTGCTTTACCTAAAACATTGTCATCACCTGCGTAACGGAAATCCCAGTTAAATTGTTTTGCATAAACTTCTACATACATTACATCTTCTTCTTCGTCGTAATGCATAATATTATTCCATGCGTATAATCCGTATAAAATTAATCCTGCTAAAACAATTACCGGAATAATTGTCCAGATAAACTCTAACTTCTCATTATCTGCATAAAAGGTAGCTTTTCTGTCTTTATTACCACGGTAAATAAAAGCAAAATAGTGTAATAAGAATTGTGTTACGATTTGTACAATGAAGATAACAACTAATGAAATCCACATTAATGTATCAACATCTGTTCCATGTTCAGATGCAGAATTGCTTAATAATGGCATGTATCCCCATTTTACACAGCTATAAATTGTGAAAATGTAAATGAATCCCAAAAATCCAAACATTAAATATCCGTTGATATTATTGTCTTTGTCTGTAGCAATTTGCGTCTTATAATCTTCGCCTACGTGTTGTTTGCTCTGAGTTAAGTCGAATATCTTAGTTAACTGCCAAACTGCAATTCCTAATAAAGCTACAATAACTAATATTAATAAACTCGTCATTTGTTTATTACTTTAAATATTAATAATGAAAATGTTTACTTTCTTCTACCATTGGATTGTTCTTAACCAATAACGGAGCTTTAGCAATTGCCGAGAAACCAACAAAGATAAATAAACCGCCAAAGAATAATACAGAACCAATTTCTGCTGCACCAATAAACCAAGATGCACCCACTGTACCTGGCATAATCATATTAAAGAAGTCTAAATAATGACCAACAATAATACAAATTCCTGCCATAATAATAATCCAACTTAATCGTTTAAAATCTGTATTGATTAACAATAATATTGGTAGTAAAAAGTTTAATGCTAACATACCAAAGAATGGTAAATTGTATTCTTCTATTCTAAAGATAAAGTATGTTACCTCTTCAGGAATATTTGCGTACCACATTAACATAAATTGTGAGAACCATAAGTACGTCCAGAAAATTGATAGACCGAACATAAATTTAGCTAAATCGTGAATGTGTGATGTGTTAACATATTCTAACAAGCCTTTATTTTTAAGGTATAATGTTACTAATGCAATAACAGTTACTGCAGTTACAAAGAATGATGCAAATACATACCAACCGAATAATGTTGAATACCAGTGTGTATCAATTGACATGATCCAATCCCATGACATGATAGATTCTGTGATGATGAAGAATACCAAGTAACCTGCTGCCAATTTAAAGTTCTTTTTGTAGTACGATAAATCGCCAGTTTCATCTAATGCCAATGAATTTCTACGAGACAATATTCTAAAAATATTCCAACCTGCTAAGAAAATTACTGCACGAATTAAAAAGAACGGTATGTTTAAGAAACCTGTTTTACCTTGAATAATTGTATCTTCTGCAACAACATCAGCATCCATCCAAATAAACAAATGATTTAAATGTGCGGAACTTGCTAACAACATTAAGAAGAATAATATAGACCCCGGTAACAAATAAGCCGATAAACCTTCCATTACACGAAACAATACCGGTGACCAACCTGCAGATGCTGCATACTGTATTTGATTGAAGGTAAAAATACCTAAAGAAATAAGCATAAAAAAGATACACCCAACGTAAACAGCAGCCCAAGGTTTATTTTGTAACTGGTGTAATACGTGCTCTAAATGTTTTGTATGTTCTGCGTGTGCATCATGCGTATCTGCTTTTGCAGCATGTGCATTAGCTTCTGCATGTGCCGGAGTGGCTACTTCTGCGTGTGCACTGTGCGCGTCTGTTGAATCAGCAACGTGAACAGTACTATCGTTACTAACAGCTGTAGTAGTTGCTGCATGTGCGTCGTGACTAGCTGTATTTGCTTCATGAGCCGTAGCTTCACCGTGTGCAGGTGCTGCATGTGCATCATGAGAACCATGACCATGGTGTTGCTTGCTTAAAATTACTTCTACCTCTTCAATTGTTTTAGGAGCTGTAAGAAAGCCATAAGCGATCCCAACAATACCTAACGCCATTAAGATAATAGAAAAGGTTTTTAATTTGCCTGAAAATGTGTACATATCTAAACTTTCAAATAAGTTTTACAATTATAATTCCGATTTCAATTTTAACACATACGCAGTTACCATCCATCTTTCGGTTTGTGTTAACTGGTTTTTATGTGATCCCATTGCGTTTAATCCGTGTGTTACCACGTGGTAAATACCACCTTCAGTTAGCTCGCGTTCAGCATAACTTGGTACTCCCAAGAATTTTTCTCTTTTAACTAAATTACCTTTTCCGTCTCCAGCATCACCATGACAAACTGCACAATAAATAGTATATAATTGTTTAGCTTTTGCCATATCACCTTCTGTGATTGAATCTAAAGGAGATCTTAAGTTTGCCTTTGCCAATGCCAAACCTTCTGGCGTATTAGCATACTCTTCTGGTTTAAAACCTCGAGGTATAGAACCTTGTGCAGGAACTTGACCTTCTTTTCCGTTTTTAAATGCGCTTGATTCAGAATATGTTTCGTAAGCTACAGACTCGTACATATTAGGGAATAACTGATAATTAGGTTTTTCCTTATTAAAACAAGATGTAGCTAAAGTTGAAACTGCTGCCAACGCAACTATTTTATATAAACTTTTCATTTCTACTACTAATGTTTATCGATTACTTTAACTTCAACTGCACCTGTATTTCTAAAGAATTCTAATGCTTCTTCTTCACTACCGTGTAAAGCAACTTCCATTAAAAAATGATCGTCGGTTGTTCTTACATCAGGGTTTTCTGCTTTTTTAAATGGCCATAATTTACTTCTTAAAAAGAAAGTAATAACCATTAAGTGTGCTGCAAAGAAAACTGTTAACTCAAACATAATTGGCACGAATGACGGCATGTTTTGTATGTAACTAAAACTTGGTTTTCCACCAATATCTTGCGGCCAGTCTTGAATCATAATATAATTCATCATAAAGGTTGCGAAAGATAAACCACATATACCATAGATAAATGCACAAATTGCTAATCGCGTTGGTTTTAATCCCATTGCTTTATCTAAACCGTGTACAGGGAAAGGTGTATAAACCTCTTCGATATGATGATGTGCAGCTCTGGTTGTTTTAACTGCATCCATTAAAACATCATCATCATTGTATAATACGTGTAAAACTTTTGTACTCATAATTTATTAATGATTATGTGAATGGTTTCCGTTCTCTCTTGCTTTTTTATAATTCTCTCCAGAAGATTTCAAAATTGTTTTAACCTCTGCCTGAGCAATTACAGGGAATGTTCTAGAATATAATAAAAATAATACAAAGAAGAACCCTATTGTACCGATATAGATACCTGCGTCTACAAATGTTGGTTGAAACATTGTCCAAGACGATGGTAAATAATCGCGGTGTAATGATGTTACGATGATCACGAAACGCTCAAACCACATACCGATATTTACGATAATTGATATAATGAACGACCCTAAGATTGATGTACGTATCTTTTTAAACCACATTACCTGCGGAGAAATTACGTTACACGTCATCATTAACCAATATGACCACCAGTAAGGTCCTGTTGCACGGTTCAAGAAAGCATATTGTTCATACTCTACCCCTGAATACCAAGCTACCCATAACTCTGTGATATATGCAATACCAACGACCGAACCTGTAATCATGATAATGATGTTCATTAATTCGATATGTTGAATGGTAATATAATCTTCTAAACTTACCACTTTACGCATGATGATCAAAAGTGTATTTACCATAGCAAACCCAGAGAAGATCGCACCTGCAACGAAGTATGGTGGTAAAATGGTTGTATGCCAACCTGGAATCACCGATGTAGCAAAGTCAAAAGATACAATGGTGTGTACCGAAAGTACTAATGGTGTTGCTAAACCTGCTAATACTAATGAAACTTCTTCAAAACGTTGCCAGTCTTTTGCACGACCAGACCATCCGAATGATAAAATTGAATAGATTCTTTTTGAAAACGGTGTAACCGCTCTATCACGTAACATAGCAAAATCTGGTAATAAACCTGTCCACCAGAAAACTAATGATACAGATAAATAAGTAGAAATTGCAAATACGTCCCATAATAATGGTGAGTTAAAGTTCACCCATAATGATCCGAATTGGTTTGGCATTGGTAATACCCAATATGCTAACCATGGACGTCCCATGTGAATGATTGGGAACAAACCTGCCTGAACAACCGAGAAAATGGTCATTGCTTCTGCAGAACGGTTAATAGCCATTCTCCATTTTTGACGGAATAATAATAATACCGCCGAGATAAGTGTACCTGCGTGACCAATACCTACCCACCAAACAAAGTTGGTAATATCCCAAGCCCAGCCTACAGTTTTATTTAATCCCCAAGTACCAATACCTGTACCAATTGTATAAACCATACAACCAGCTCCCCAAAGGAATGCAATTAAAGCAATTGTGAAAACAGTCCACCATTGTTTATTCGCACGTGTTTCTACAGGTCTAGCAACATCTACCGTTATATCGTGATATGATTTATCACCAATAACTAAAGGTTTTCTAATGGGTGCTTCGTAATGTGACGACATAATCCTTTATTATAATGTTTCTTATTAATACTAACTTATACGTTTCTAACTTTCACGTGGTAGAACACATTTGGCTTTGTTCCGATATGTTCTAACAAATGGTATCTTCTATCGTCTTCTAACAAACGAGCTACTTGTGATTCTTTATCATTTACATCACCGAATACCATTGATCCAGAAGTACATGCTGCAGAACAAGCTACTTCAAATTCATCACCACTAATGGCTCTTCCTTCTCTTTTAGCTTTTAAGATAGACGCTTGAGTCATTTGAATACATAATGAACATTTTTCCATAACCCCGCGAGAGCGTACATTTACATCAGGGTTCAATACCATACGTCCTAAATCATCATTCATGTGATAATCGAATGCTGAATTTTGTGCGTATAAGAACCAATTGAAACGACGAACTTTGTACGGACAGTTGTTTGCACAGTAACGAGTACCAACACAACGGTTATATGCCATGTGGTTTTGACCTTGACGACCGTGCGATGTTGCTGCTACCGGACATACTGTTTCACATGGTGCATGGTTACAGTGCTGACACATTACTGGCTGGAAAACCACCTGAGGGTTATCTGCTGGATGCTCTAAACCGTTAAATGTACTAATATTTTCCATTAAACCTTTAGCTGCAACTTTAGTGGCTACATCATCTGCAAAAGTATCTTCTGAAGAATAATATCTATCAATACGCAACCAGTGCATATCACGAGATCTTCTTACTTCGTCTTTACCAACTACTGGTACGTTGTTTTCTGCATGACATGCAATAACACAAGCTCCACAACCTGTACAAGAATTTAAATCGATTGATAAATTGAAATGATGACCAGTTGAACGATCAAACTCTTCCCAAATATCAACAGTTGAAGCTTCAACTAATTGGTGATCTAAAGATACATGTGGTTTAACATTCCAATCTTTAACATCTTTTGTATTAAAGATTTCTAATGTAGTGTCTTTAACAATATCGCCACGTCCCATTAAAGTTCTTTGAAGCTGTACACAAGCAAACTCGTGGTCACCAGAACCTATTTCTACAGAAACGTTTTGTGTATTATTAAAATCTTTGTATAATTTATAGGCGTTAACACCTACTTGCATTTCTTCTTTTAAAGCAGATTTACGTCCGTAGCCAAACGCTAAACCTAAAGTACCTTTTGCTTGACCTGGTTGAATAAATGCCGGAACATTTTCTAAAACCGCATCACCTACTTTTAATGTAACATAAGATCCGTTTAAACCTCCGTTTGCTACATTGTAGTTTTTAATACCTAATGCTTCTGCATCGGCTTTAGAAACTGTTAAGTAGTTATCCCATGAAACACGAGTGATTGGATCTGGAAACTCTTGTAACCAAGGGTTATTTGCTTGTTGCCCATCTCCCATTCCGGTTTTTGAGTACAATACCAATTCTAAACCAGCAGCTTTTTTAGTTGCAGCTAAAGCAGATGCAGCTCCACCAAAATCAGCAGACGCAGCAGCTGAACCTGTAACTTCTACAGCAGAAAAACCATCGTGAACCATTTGGTTCCAAGTTTTTCCGTTAGTTAAGCTTGTGCTAGATGCTTTTAAATAATCGTAGTAAGATTCTGTTTTACCTAACCACGTTAATAAACCTTCTTGGAATTGTTTTGTATTGAATAACGGACGAATTGTTGGTTGAGTAATAGAATAATGTCCCTTTCTCATTTGCACATCGCCCCATGATTCTAAGTAATGTGGTGCAGCAGCAGCGATTGTTGTTAAAGAAGCTGTTTCATCTTCACGTAATGTGAAAGAAGCAGATAATTTAACTTTTTTCAATCCTTCTGCAAAAGCAGCGCCGTTAAATAAGCTGTAAACAGGGTTTACATTGTTCATAATTAATGTATGAACCAAACCAGCATTCATATCTTGTACTAACTGAGCAACTTCTTTGTTGTTACCACCGCGTACATATTTTGCTTGTGCTGGGTTAAATGCTTGTGAACCTAAAGCTTGATTAATTGCAAACACTAATAACTGTGCATTTACATCATCAATTCCAGATACTAATACACCTGCACTACCAGCAGCCTTTAATTGTTGAGCTGCTTTTGTAACTTCTGCATCGGCAGCAGTATTTGTAACTGCTACAGCATTTCCTGTTACAATATTGTATATTTTAACTAAAGCTAATTTTTGATCGGCAACAGTTAATGGAATACGTTTGTCTGCATTTGCACCAGATAAAGACATGTTCGCCTCGATCTGAATGTGTTTAGACATTTTTCCGTTTTTAGGCACACGTCCTTTAGCATATTCGCTATCGTATCCGCCACCTTGCCAGTCGCCTAAGAAATCGGCACCAACAGAAACAATTACGTCTGCTTTACCAAAATTGTAATCAGCTAAAGCACGCTCTCCGTAAGCTTGTTGGTAAGCATCTAAAGCTGCATCAGATCCTACTGCATCATGTACAATGTGTTTAGCAGTTGGATAAGCTGCTTTAAATTCTGCAATTAACTTATCGGTAGATGGCGATGCCATTGTGTTTGTTAATAAAACTATTTGACCCGTTGCGCTAGTTAAGCTTGCTTTAATTTTCTGATCAACATCTGACCATGAAGCTGCTTTATTATCAATTTTTGGTTGTTTTAAGCGCAAACTGTCATATAAAGACAATACAGAAGCGTGTACACGTGCATTTGCACCTGTTAACGCGTTTTCCATAAAGTTATTTTCTACTTTAATAGGACGACCTTCACGTGTTTTAATCAACACGTTTACAAAGTCATAACCATCTGCAACCGTAGTTGCGTAAAAATCAGCAACACCAGGAATGATTTCCTCTGGTTGAAATACATAAGGAATAGACTTTTTAACCGGACCTTCACATGCTGCTAAAGAAGCTGCAGCTGTAGAAAACCCAACGTATTTCAAAAAGTCTCTACGAGATGTTGATGAAGAAGACAACGTGTCTTTGTCTCCAAGAAAATCCTCTGTTGGAATCTCTTCAACAAACTCATTGTTTCTTAGCGTCTCAACAATAGAACTGTTCTCGTTAAGTTCCTCAACACTTTTCCAGTATTTTTTGTTTGATGCCATTGTATATATATTAGCTTCTTAAATTATTATTAATAGTGACATTTACCACACTCTAAACCACCTAGCTGTGCTGCTGTTAATTTCTCAACACCATACTTTTTAGATAATTCTTCGTGAATTTTAGCGTAGTACTCGTTATCTTTAACGTTTACTTCTGTTTCACGGTGACATTCAATACACCAACCCATGGTTAATGGCGAATGTTGTCTCATAATTTCCATAGACTCAACCGGACCGTGACAAGTTTGACACTCTAAACCTGCAACTGAAACGTGCTGCGAGTGGTTAAAGTAAACGAAATCAGGTAAATTGTGAATACGAACCCATTTAACTGGTTTCTCTACACCTGTGTACGCTTGTTTTGCTGGATCCCATCCTACTGCATCGTAAATTTTTTGAATTTCCGCAGTGTAGAATTCTTTGCTGTAATCTACGTAAGTAGAATCTGCACTTCCTGTAAACTCTGTAATATTCTTATGACAGTTCATACAAACATTCATAGAAGGAATTCCAGATGTTTTAGATGTACGTGCCGAAGAGTGACAGTATTTACAATCGATACCATTTTCGCCTGCGTGAATTTTGTGCGAGAAGTGAATTGGCTGTATTGGTTCATAGTTTTGATCAACACCTACCTGCATCATATATCCAAATGCAAAATAAGCACCTGTTAACATTAGCAAGATTACTGACGTAAGAACCAAGAATTGATTTTTTACGAAAGCTCTCCAAACTGGTATTGATTTAGTTTCTTGAACCGTTAGGTTGTTTTGATTTGCAACTTTGTTTAAAACTCGTCTTACTAATACTAGCATTATAACTAGCATTGCAAGAACAAGAACTAAACCTCCTAAAACAAGCATTTCGGAAACACCGCCCGAGCCTTGTCCTGCTTCCCCTGCTGCACCAACAGCTTTTGTAGGTTCTGGTTTTGGCTCTGAAGTATATGCGATAATGTTATCGATATCTTCATCAGACAAATTAGGAAATGAGTTCATTGGAACTTTGTTCCACTCATTAAACAATTTAACAGCTGCAGCATCGCCAGATTTAATTAAACCTGAACTGTCTTTAATCCATTTATGCAACCAATCGGTTGGATGACGATCAATCATACCCCTTAATGCGGGTCCGGTAGAATTAGCATCCAGCTTATGACAAGCTGCACAGTTTGCATTAAATAACTCTTTACCTTTTGCTACATCTTGTGCAAAAGATCCTGTAGAAAATGTTAACACAAATGTTAAACACAAGAAAAGAATCCTTGAAAACGAAGTATGGTTACCCACTTTTTTCATAGTTAAAAAAATGATTATCAACTAATTTTAGCACCGTTTTTCTATATCTTACTATAGTATTTACGCTACCTTATTTATAAACTTTGACAAAAATACAACATAACAAGCACTAATTAAAGCCTAATAAAAGGCAAAACTTAATTTATAACAATTCTAAATAAAAACTAAAAATCTATTTTGACGATTATTTTTTAATTTTGTAATAAAATTTACTCATTATGAAGAATTTAAGAACCTATAAAGTTTTTATTATATTTATTTTAACATTTGTTTTTTCACAATCTACCCATGCACAAATTAATGTTATTGAAAATAAAGATCAAAAAACAATTGATCTTTTATTAGAACGCAAAATGAATCAAAACAATCAATTTTCGTTGTATACTAATTTTTCGCTTCAACTAAAAAATGGTTCAAAAGAAGATGTAGAAAGTTTATACAAAGAATTCACTAGCCAGTATAGCGATATTGATGCAACCATTATATATGCAAACCCAAAATTTAAATTAGTGGTAGGTAATTTTAAAAATAAAATTGAAGCAGAATATCTGTTGAAAAAGATTTCCGGAAAATATCCTGAAGCTTTTGTAGTAAAACTTAAAAACTAAAGTAAAGGCAGCACAAAAAGTGCTGCCTTTATTATTTCTATTAATTTGGTATAATATATAAGTTACGACTTTATCAACAACAACGAGGTGGTGTTTTTTAACCAATTGTATTTTTTGTCGATCATGTTACGCCACGATTTTACGGTAGTTAAAATTAAATCGTGTTGTTGTATCAGGTTTAAATCAATTTCTACGTCTGATAACACAGATATGTGATTTGGTTTCGCTTGTTCTATTAACCTTATTTCTTCTTTAATAAAAGTATTGGTTTTTAAATGCCCTTTAATATCCATTATAACAATTTGCGAGTCGTTGTTTTGGATAAACTTTAATATAAAAGGAATTAACTTTTTATCGCTTTCATGAAAAAACGGAACAAAGATCTTGTTTACTTCTTCCAGATTTTTATCGATAAAAATTCCAACCGGGATTCTAGAATTGGTAATAACGTAACGCGTTTGATCATCGAACGGAGAATAATCGAAGAATTTTTCTTTACCTATTACTTTATCAACAATAATTTCAGGGTTAACAATACGTGTGGTAAAACCTAACAAGCGTCCAAGAATAGTTCCGTCGTAAATAGATGAGCCCAATTCAATTAAAACCAAATCATAATTACCTTTGTGAGCTACATCAACAATTTCAGAATTTACATCGTAAGATACTTTATAAAGGTTAATTAATTTCTGATTGATTTTACGCGCTTCTTCTTCTAAAGGTAAAAATATTTTTTGTTCGTATTTATTATCCATTAAATCAACATCGCTACTATTTAATAAGTGCAATGCCGTAACCACAGAATTTTCTTGTTGGTTTTTAGTAAATGTATTTGCGAGTTTCAGTAAATTTTTACCAGCAGAAATCTGATCAAAATAAAACAATATTTTAAACTTGGTTTCATTTAAAATTTCATCGGTACTTTGGCTTTTATCTTTAAAGATCTTATTTAGCAAATCTAAAACAGGTCCGGTCATAAAAGTAGTAACCAGTGCCATAATTACCATCATTGCGAAAACTTCGGGCGTTAAAACGCCTAATTCAAATCCAATATTCAGCGCTACCAGTTCCATTAAACCACGTGTATTCATTAACGCACCAATAGACAAACTGTCTTTCCAGCTTTGTCCAACATATTTTGCTGCAAAAGCGCTTCCTACAAATTTTCCAATTACGGCAACCAGAATAATGATTCCGGTCATTTTCCATAAGTAGATATCGTTTAGTAAGCCAATCTCGGTTCTTAAACCTGTGTAGACAAAAAACAACGGTAAAAAAAGTATAACGGCAACATCTTCTACCTTTTCAACAAAAATATGACGGAATTTATTATTATCGGGCATAATTGCACCTGCCATAAAAGCACCAAATAATGCATGAATTCCTATAATTTCGGTAAGATATGACGATAGTATCAACACTAATAAAAACAAAGCAACAACAGGTTTACTTAATGTTTTGTTGTTAGCGTTTAAATTACCAATGTGTCGTAAAAAAGGGCGTACTAACTTTAACATTAAAATTACGTACAAAATTGCCATGGCAATTACGTAAAGCGCACTTACAAACGACCCGGCTTTTACAATGGCAATTACAACTGCTAAAATACACCAAGCGGTAATATCATCTGCAGCAGCAGCCGTTAACACTACGGTGCCCAACTTTGTTTTTTGTATACCGCGTTCTTGAACAATACGAGCCAAAACAGGAAAAGCCGTAATACTCATTGCAATACCCATAAACAAAGAGAACGATAAAAAATTAATTCCTTCTGGCGCAAAGTAGGCATACGTATAATATGCCAAAACCATACCTAACGCAAACGGAATTACAATGCTGGCATGACTAATTACAACAGCATCTTGCGCTTTGCTTTTAAGTATTTTTAAATCGAGCTCCATTCCAATTACGAACATAAAAAGAATCAATCCAACCTGACTTAAAAGCTGCAAGTTCCCTAAAGAATCTAATGGAAACAATACAGCTGAAGTTTCCGGAAAATACATTCCGAATAATGAAGGTCCTAGTAAAATACCGGCAATGATTTCGCCAATTATTGCTGGTTGCCCTATTTTATTAAACAACCAACCAAAAATACGTGCGACAATTACAATGGCAATAATCTGCATTAACAGTAATGCCAACGGATGGTGAAGATTACTTATAAATGAATCAATAAATTCTTGCCAATCGTTTTTATCTGAAGCTATATTTTTTACATCAACCTCTAACGCTTTACCATTAATAAAGGTTACGTACATGATACACGAAAAAACAATGATTATTGCCGAATAAAAAATGGTATTCTTGTATTTGTGCATTTTATTTTGGGATTTATTTTACACAAAAATGGTAAACCTTAAACAAATAGCTGTTAACGTTGTAAAATAAAATGCAGATAATGTAACAAAACGCAAAAAAGTTGTAATAAAGATTTTAAGTAAAGTAGTTATGTACGAAAATATACCTTACTTAATTATAATCTAAAAACTCGTCACTTCGATTACGGAACAAAGTGGAGTGTATCGAGAAGTTAAGTTCTAGACAAGCTTGAACTGACGATGATCTGATAGCTTTTAGGATCTTACAACAACATTAAAAATTCATTTCTGAAATTGATGCCTATTGTAAAGGTTTTGGGTTTACCGTCGATTAAAATTTTAGATACAATTTCATCGTGCGAATAGTAATTCACACAATTCATTGCAATAATTTCTCTTTTATTAATTCGAGTAAATTTGCGGCTTGGCAAGGTTTCTTTCAGTTTTTCGAAAGAGTTGTTTTTAATTAAAAGGGTAGATTCATCTTTAAAATGAATGATCTTATCGCGGCTATCAACATCAGAAACAGTGATGTAAAAAATATCGTTTGTATTAATGATGCTTTTACCTTTTTCGGAATTTAACGTGATGTATTCCGATACGGGTTTTGATTCTTTCGTTAACTTCTCAATTTTACGAAACGCTTTTTCTAATCGATCTTTTTGAACAGGTTTTGTTATGTAATCGATCACCTCAAGATTGTACGATTCTACTGCATAATCTCGATAAGCGGTTGTAAAAATAAGATGTTTGTTTGATAGTAAATTGGCAATTTGTAAACCGTTGATCACAGGCATTTCTATATCGGAGACACAAACATCAAAATCTAGCTCGTCTTTTTCTAAAATAAATTTTTCGGGATTATCATAAACCTTAACAACCTCAACACCCGATATTTGTTCGCACAACAACTTTAAATATTGCAATGCCAGCAACTCATCATCTAACAAAACACAACGCAACATTATTCTTCTAATTTAATTTTTAATGATACCGAATATATCTTATCTACAATACTTTTTGCAGTTTGTATCGATCTTCGTATAAATATTTCAATCGTTTCTCAAGGCTAGAAACACCAATACCACTACTATCCTTTTTTAATGGGTTTTGGTTAGACATTTTGTTTGATACCGACAGAATAAAATAGCCATTACTAAGTTCTACAACGATAGAAATAAAGGCATTTTCACTTTGTGTATCGGCATGCTTAAAGGCATTTTCAATTAAATCGATGCTACAAGAGGTGCAATCACTTTTCGTTCTAAAAACGGATCGCGTTCATCGATCAAAATTTTGGTTCGCAAATCAAAAAGCGGACTTAATTTAATCTTATTAATCTCGATTAAATTCTTTATAAAATTGATTTCATCTCGCGGTGTTACCAATTGTTTGGGGGTTTTATATAAAACATAATCCAACACATTCGATAACTTTTCAATGGTATAATACGACTGATAAACGTGTGATTGTATCGAATTTAATACATTTTTAAACAAATGCTGGTTTAAACGGGTATCAATATTATCAAGCTCGATATTTTCGTACTTACGTTCCATATAACCGGTAGATTTATTATAATCTTCGATCATTTTCTTGTACTGGCGTATTTTATACCAAAAGAAAAAAACTGCAACAATTAGCAGTAAAATTACATAGTCTTTAAAAACCATTAGTTGTTGCTAATTACTGGTTTTTTTGTGCTTTTCGCTCACATCTAACACAGGTACCAAACCTTCTGCCGGCATGTAAATAATCTGAGGTAAATCGCCTTTATCAGCCAACTTTTCTAAAGTTCTAATAAACAAATATTGGTTATATGTTGAATTCAAAGTTCCGTTTTCTAAGCGCATAGCTTCTGCCATACCTTTTGCACGTTCTACTTCTGCTTGGGCATTTAATTTTTCGGCTTCTAAACGCGCTTTAGCTTCTTCAATTAAAATTTTACGATTTTGTTCTGCTTTAGCCATTTCGGCTTTACCAGCCATTTCTTGTTGCCAAACGTTATAAACCGGCAAACCAACCATTAATACAACAATTAAGATTGCTATTGAAACAAAAATAATAACTAAGGGTTTTGTACTTTTCATAATTAATCAAGAATTCCTTTAAATGTAAGTCCTAAAGATACAACATAATTTGAAAAATCGCTCGATTTAGAAAACGAACCGTTTCCAAAAACATTACGATAACCTACTTTAGAAGTAAGATACATAAATGCGGTTTCTTTAACATCTAACGCCACCAAACGATAAGATACATCTGCATAAGGTGTTAGTATGTAATAAGAATCGGTTTTTAATCTACGAGGAACATGTGTACTGTAGCCCATTCCTGTATCGGGATCGTACTGTATCACTTCTTTAGAATCGTTTTGATTACGCAGTATATTTAAAAGAATTCCATTAGAAAAACCAAAACTCAACGTTAGTTTTTCTGTATTAACAACATCATATTGTAACGGAACACTAAAACTGTACATATTGATTAACGTACGGTCGGTATCATATCCAAACCCATGATTGTATTTTGGACTGACGATATTAAGACTTAATCCACCAGAAAAAGCATCGGTAAAATAGTATCTTGCCGTAATATCTAAACCAATTTTATTTTTATTGAATGCCGGAATTGTTGTTGCTCCTATTGTTACAGCCAAATCGTTTTGTTGCGATTGAGCGAACGTTAGTTGTGTAAACAAAAAAGTAAAAAATAGTAGTAGCTGTTTCATAATGTTTGATTTTCATAATTAATCTAACGCTCCTTTTATCGTAAAACCTAAAGATACAATATAGTTTCTAAAATCGCTTGGTTTTGTAAAGTCGCCCTTACCGAAAGTAAACTGATAACCCGCGTTTCCGGTTACATATATTGCGGTATTACTTTTAGGATCAATGTTTGCCAATTTCACAGATAAATCAATATTAGGCGTTAATGAAAAGTACGCATCACGGTTTAAACGAACAGGTGTTTTTACTACTGTTGTTACTCCTGTTTCTTCATCATAATGTTCCTCTATTTTCAGCTGATTTTTATCGCGCAACGTACTTAAAGAAAGTCCAGGCGAAATTCCCATTCCAATCTGTACTTTGTCTTTGTTAACCACATCGTACTGTAAAGGTACATTGATGCCCAAATAATGCACAATAGAATTATTGGTATCGTACCCAAAACCATGTGTAAACTTATCGTTTGTGTAAATATAGTTGTTCCCGATAGAGAAAGCGTCGGTTATGTAATATCTTAAACCGACTTCGGCTCCTAAACGGTTGCTGTTAAAAACCGGCAAAACGGTTGCTTTTGCGGTAAACGCCAAATCGTTTTGTTGCGATTGAGCGAATGTTATTTGTGTAAACAAAAATGCTGATAAAAGTAGTGCGTGTTTCATAATGTTAGATTTTTCTTCTGCCAATACAAAAAGCAAGCCAAAAAGAAAACCGCTCGGTTTATTGAGCGGTTTTGTATCTAAAAAATAATCTGTGCATCGGTGGGAATAATACTAAAACCCAGCCAAATTGATGATTTTACCAGGAACGATAATTACTTTTTTAGGTATTTTACCTTGTAATTGCGCTTGTGTACGTTCATCGTTCATAATAATTTCTTCGATTTGTTCTGCGGTTAAATCTAAAGGCAGTTCAATTTTAAAACGCATTTTTCCGTTGAATGAAACCGGATATTCTTTTGAACTTTCTACCAGATATTTCTCTTCGAATTTAGGAAAAGGTTGTTGTGAAACCGAATCGGTATGACCCAGCATATTCCATAATTCTTCTGCAATATGCGGTGCATAAGGCGAAATTACAATTGCCAATGGCTCTAAAATAGCGCGGTGGTTGCATTTTTGCTGTTGCAGTTCGTTTACACAGATCATGAATTGAGAAACCGATGTATTGAATGAGAAATTCTCGATATCTTCGGTTACTTTTTTAATGGTTTTATGTAACGATTTGTACATTTCGGCAGATGGTTCGTCGTTGGTAACAATCAATCCGTTATCGTCTGCATACAAACGCCATAGTTTTTTCAAGAAACCAAACACCCCTGTAATCCCAGCGGTATTCCATGGTTTTGCTTGCTCTAATGGCCCTAAGAACATTTCGTACAAACGCAACGTATCCGCACCATATTCATTACAAATATCATCTGGATTAACTACATTGTATTTCGATTTCGACATTTTTTCTACTTCGCGACCTACGATGTATTTGCCATCTTCTAAAATGAATTCCGCATCTTTATAATCTGAATATAATGGATGCACTTTGAATTTTTCGATGTCTAATTCGTTAGTGATATCATTGATACAAGTTAAATCAACGTGAATTGGAGTAAAGTTATTCCAATTTGCTTCAGACTGTTTAATTCTACCATGTGTTTTTACTAAACTTTCTAAAACATCTTTTGATTGTTGATTAGAATCTGTTATAAATGCTTTTTCTTTAACTGCTTTATCGATTAAGTTTTTACTGAAGAAAATAACTTTTTTCTTTTTATCCTCAGAATCTACTATATATTCCCATCTATATATAAAAGCACTCATTCCCAAAATCATTCCCTGATTAATCAATTTTTTGAATGGTTCTTCAGTTGGAACAATATTAAAATCTTTTAAAAACTTGTTCCAAAAACGCGAATACAGTAAATGTCCGGTTGCGTGTTCGCTTCCGCCAATGTATAAATCAACATTCTGCCAGTAATCAATAGCTTCTTTCGATGCGATTTCGTTTTCATTATCAACATCCATATATCGCAACCAATACCACGATGAACCTGCCCAACCCGGCATGGTGTTTAATTCTAATGGGAAAATAGTTTCGTTTTCAACTTCGTTCGAACTAACAACAGTATTACTTTTAGTATCCCAAGCCCAATTGGTTGCGTTGCCTAATGGTGGCTGACCGTCTTCGGTTGGTAAATATTTTTCAACTTCAGGTAATTCAATCGGTAAATATTTCGGATCGATCATTTTAGGCAATCCGTTCACGTAATAAACCGGAAAAGGCTCACCCCAATAACGCTGACGAGAAAAAACAGCGTCGCGCAAACGGTAATTTACTTTTGCTTTACCTTGCTCTATTTTTTCTAATTCGTCGATAGCTTTTTTAGTCGCTGCCTTGTAATCCATTCCGTTTAAAAAATCGGAATTCTGTAATTCAAAACCAGCTTTTTCGGTGTATGCTTCTTCAGAAATATCCTTATTAAAAATATTAATGATTTCAGGCATTCCGTTTTGTCCAGCAAAATGTTTTGCAAACGCATAATCGCGCTCGTCGCCACATGGAACCGCCATAACCGCACCTGTACCGTAGCCTGCCAAAACATAATCGCCAATCCAGATTGCAACCGGTTCTTTGGTAAAAGGATGTTCTGCATACGCACCGGTAAACACACCCGAAATGGTTTTAACATCTGCCATACGCTCACGTTCTGAACGTTTTGCAGTTGCTTGAACATACGCATCAACCGCCGCTTTTTGATCAGCAGTTGTAATAGCAGCAACCAATTCGTGTTCTGGAGCCAATGTCATGAAATTAACACCGAAAATAGTATCAGGACGCGTTGTGAATACTTCGATTGTTTCGTTTGATTCTTTTACGTTAAAAGTTACAGACGCACCTACTGATTTTCCGATCCAATTGCGTTGTGCTTCTTTGATAGATTCGCTCCAATCAATGGTATCTAAACCTTGCAACAAACGTTCTGCATAAGCAGAAATACGCATACTCCATTGGGTCATTTTTTTACGAATCACCGGATGACCGCCACGTTCTGAAACGCCGTTTACAATTTCATCATTCGCTAAAACTGTTCCTAATGCAGGACACCAGTTTACTTCGGTTTCAGCCAAATAAGTCAATCTGTATTTTAATAAAATTCTTTCTTGATCATCAGCAGAAAAGGCATTCCACTGATCAGCAGAAAAAACGTCGATATTTTCATCGGATACCGCATTTACATTCGCATTTCCTTCTTTCGAAAAAAGATCAATCAATGTACAGATGCTCTCTGCTTTATCGGTATTTTTATTGTACCACGCATTAAACAACTGAATAAAAATGCGCTGTGTATGTTTATAATATTCTGGGTTTGATGTACGTACTTCACGATTCCAATCGAACGAAAAACCAATTTTATCTAACTGTTCGCGGTAACGTTTAATGTTTGTTTCGGTTGTAACCGCAGGATGCTGCCCTGTTTGAATTGCATATTGTTCTGCCGGCAAACCAAAAGAATCGTACCCTTGCGGATGCAGTACGTTAAAACCCTGATGACGTTTGTAGCGCGCATAAATATCAGACGCAATGTAACCCAACGGATGCCCAACGTGTAAGCCCGCACCAGACGGATAAGGAAACATGTCTAACACATAATATTTTGGTTTGGTTGATTGATTACTTGCTTTGAACGTATTGTTAGCGCTCCAGTATTTCTGCCATTTGGCTTCTATTTCTTTTGGATTGTATTTCATCTTGTAAGCCTGTGATTTTTAACAGTTACAAAATTACTTTAATTTCTTTAGATTACTAATTTTTTATTATATTAACCAATTGTTAACTAAATATAGTTTCTGAGTTAATTTTTATCGAAAAAAAAACCTAAATACAATTGTAATAAGAAAAAACTTATTTATTTTAGAAAAAAATATCTTTACAAAAATAAATTACGTAAAATAGTATTAAAAACATTTGAATATGACTACAACATTTAAACCTATAGAAAAAGAAGATATAGCAGATTTAGTTTTCCCTGCAACTGATGTTTTAACCGATAAACACGAAATTTTACAACGCAAGCAAGATTTGGAAAAAGCAATGGCAATGGGAAATACCGATCACGTAAAAATTGAAATTTTCTTTGAAGACGATACAAACCAGCTGGTAACAAACACAACCGTTTGGGCGGTTACACCAGAACATTTGGTACTTAAAAAAGGCGTTACCATACCAGTGAACAGAATTTACCGAATTATATAAATAATAATTTTCAAATAGTACTTTAACCCGTAGTGCATTATAGAAAAAGTTGCTCAAAAGATTAAAAATCAGTATATTGTATTG
>NZ_RQTJ01000027.1:241-37858 GCF_003858535.1 Paenimyroides viscosum | reverse complement strand
TAGCTTAAAACATTATACTTCTAAATTACATAAATTACGCTAGGTTTATAGGGGTTAAAACAAAAAGCCGCTAATTAGCGGCTTTTATAGTAATTCTAATAATTAAATTTCATTATTTATTTATTCTTATTTCGAACATTTTATCCCAATTTTTACCAGTTACAAAAAAAGTATCTGTTTTTTTATTGTAGGCAATTCCGTTTAAAACATCTAAATCTGGGTGTTTGGTAACTTTGTTTTTTAAATCGCTTAAATCAACCACAGCGTTAACAGATCCATTTTTAGGATTAAAAATTCCAATAGCATCTTGTCCATAAAAATTAGCATAAATTTCACCATTAACCCATTCTAATTCGTTTACACGGGGAACCGTTCCTTGATTTGTTGCTAAAACAAAATAATCAATTAAACTAAAATCTGTTGGGTTCACTATATAAACGCGGTCACTACCGTCGGTCATGTATAAATTAGTACCATCGTTTGTTAAGCCCCACCCTTGCATTTTTTTGAAATAAGGAATGGTTTGCTCTTTTTGCAATGTTTCTAAATTATAAACGTACGCTTCGTTATTCAAGTAAGTTAACTGATATATTTTGTTATTTAACACCGTTGCTCCTTCGCCAAAAATAGCATCATCTAACTCATTAATTTTAATAACTTCACCGGTTTTCGGGTTTACTTTACGAATACTAGATTTACCTTTAGTTCCTGTGCCAATGCCTTCGCCATTTCCCGTACTTTCAATTAACAAATCTCCATAAAACTCTAAACCTTGTGTGTACGCTTTTATATCATGTGGATACGTATTTACAATGGTGTATGAATAGAATGCTGGTTGAACGTTTGATAAAATATTGATTTTTATTGATCCTTCATTTGCCGATCCTTTACTATAAGTAATTGCTTTTATATCTTGTGCGCCATGTTTAGCTTGTGATAAATTGTATGTGAATTGTTCGTTATTTTTTACCGATCCAATTTTTAGATCATTCATAAAATATTGTACTGAATCTATTTCATTTGATTCACTTTTTAACTGTAAAACAACATCCTCATTTAAGGCATAAGTTTGCTTTAGGGTAGAAAATTCAAGCTTTTCAACTTTTTTATCATCTTTGCAAGCAACAAATAATAATGATAAAGCAAAGAAACTTAAGTATTTATAATTTTTCATGGTTTAAATTTTTATTTATACAATTATACAACCCTTTTTTTATTTGACAAAAGTCTTGCAATAATATAATTTGTTTGTATATTTGCACTGGCAAGTCCTACACGACCAGCTCCTACAGACTCCTCCAGGGTGGGAACACAGCAAAGGTATGTGGTTGTAGCGGTGCGATGTAGGTCGCTTGCCTTTTTTTATTAAACTTCTTCCCCACTATTTTATCTTACATTTTGTAGTTTTTATCACCAATAGTGTAGATATTATTCACAATTTTTCTTTAATCATTCTGTTTTTATAAAACACAATCTGCTTATAATCAATTAAATACAAATAAATATTCATTTGTCAAAAAATGGAATATAGTTTGAATTATAATTTACGCTTTGAAAAAGAATTTATACGATTTATAAACACTTAAAATTTATAAAATTTTAAGTGTTTATTTTTTTATACTTTAATTATCGCAAAATTAAATACAAAAAAAAGCTATCTAAGTTGATAGATAGCTTAAAATTTAAGTAAACAACAAACAAATTTTTGTTATTAAAACAAAAACTAATTTTATTCACTAAATATACATTTATATTAAAAAAGTGCCATGTTAAAATTGGTTTTTAACATTATTTATTGTTTTTTTTACTAAAACTACTTATATAGTTTAAATTAATTGCCAATCTATAAGACTTTTACCTTGTTTTATTAAATATGCATTTGTTTGTGAGAAATGTTTATTACCAAACCATTTGCCTTGATTAGCACTCATGGGCGACGGATGTCCGCTTGTTAAAACCAAATGTTTTGATCTGTCGATGTTTTTTCCTTTTTTGTGTGCATGATTTCCCCATAACATAAAAACCAAACCGCTTTTTTCGTTAGATAAAAAACTTATTACATTTTCTGTAAACTGCTCCCAACCTAATTTTTGATGACTTCCCGCCTGTCCAGCTTTAACCGTTAAAACATCGTTCAACAATAAAACGCCCTGTTTAGCCCATTCTGTTAAATCGCCGTGACCTGGATTAGTGAAATTCACATCGGTTTGCAGTTCTCCGTAAATATTACGTAACGATGGCGGTAAAGCAATTCCTTTATTTACAGAAAAACTTAATCCATGTGCCTGACCTTGTCCGTGGTAAGGATCCTGACCCAAAATCACTACCTTAACTTTATCTAACGGACAATATTTAAAAGCGTTAAAAATAGACTCTTTTGGCGGATAAATAGTTTCCTTTTCATAATCAGTATCAATAATTTGTTTTAATTTTTGATAATAATCTTTTGATGATTCTAAAGCGATAAATTCTTTCCAGCTATTCATTTTTTCATTTTTAAAATTCAAATTTAACACATATTCCTTTAAATGATAATTTGTTTGTAACTTTGATACTTGATAGAGAATTTACAAATGAAATTGATTGCAGAAAAAACATTACAAGATTTAGAATTCAGCACCATATTAGAACAAATAAGCGATTTATGCACTACCGAAATTGGTAAAGAACATGCGTTGCTTATAGAACCAATTGCAAACAAAGAACAGCTGTTACAAGAGTTAAAGCAAACGTCAGAATACGTGTCTTCTTTCAGCAACCAAAATGCTATACCGTCGCACTATTTTGATCCGATTAATTACGAATTAAAAATGTTGCGTATCGAAGACAGTTTTTTAGAAGCATCTGGCTTTAAAAAAATTGCCACATTGGTATCAACCACCAACGAATTAATAACTTTTTTAAAGAAGTTCCAAGAATATTACACCGCTTTATACAATGCCACAACCATAACCCAGCCCAATAAAATCATTTTACAGAATATTGAGCAGGTTCTTGATAAATACGGCGAAATTAAAGATACCGCTTCGGTTGATTTAAAAGCAATTCGACAAAATATACAGATTGTTCGCGGAAAGATAAACCAGAGTTTTGGTTTTGCATTGCAACAGTATAATTCGGCAGGATATTTAGATGATATTAAAGAATCGATTGTAGAAAATCGCAGAGTATTGGCGGTTCTAGCAATGCATCGTAAAAAAATAAAAGGTTCGGTTTTGGGTCAGTCTAAAACAGGAAGTATTATTTATATGGAACCCGAAAATACGTTTAAGTTTTCTAGGGAATTAAGTAATTTAGAATACGAAGAACGCGAGGAAATCATGCGAATTTTACGAGTTCTGACTGATAGCATTCGTCCGTTTCATGAAGAACTGATTGTTTTCCAAAATCTTTTGGCGCATATTGATATTGCTGCAGCTAAAGCAAAACATGCCGAAAAAATAAACGGAATACTTCCAAATATATCAACAGAAAAAAGACTGTTTTTTCGCGATGCGTTCCACCCTATTTTATTGTTAAACAACCGAATTAAAGGCAAGCAAACGTATCCACAAACCATAGAATTAACTAATAACGAGCGAATTATTGTTATTTCGGGTCCAAACGCCGGCGGAAAATCAATTACCTTAAAAACAATTGGTTTATTGCAGTTAATGTTGCAAAGCGGCATGTTAATTCCGGTGCATGAACGCAGTGAAACTTTTTTGTTCGATAGAATTTTAACCGATATCGGTGACAATCAGTCTATTGAAAATCAATTAAGTACCTACAGTTATCGATTAAAAAACATGAATTACTTTCTAAAGAAATGTAACGATAAAACCTTGTTTTTAATTGATGAATTTGGAACAGGATCTGATCCGGAATTAGGTGGTGCTTTAGCCGAAGTTTTTCTGGAAGAATTTTACGATCGTGAAGCTTTTGGTATCATTACCACGCATTACACTAACCTAAAAATTTTGGCAAACGAATTGCCGAATGCTACAAATGCCAACATGATGTTCGATGAAAAATCGTTGGAACCCATGTATAAGTTGAGTTTAGGACAAGCGGGAAGTTCGTTTACATTTGAAGTTGCTCAGAAAAACGGAATTCCGTACGGATTGATCAATCGAGCGAAAAAGAAAATCGAAACAGATAAAGTCCGTTTTGATAAAACTATTGCGAATCTTCAAAAAGAACGTTCACGATTAGAAAAAACATCGGAAAATTTAAAAGAAGAAGAAAAACGTGCGCGCGAAGAAAGCAGTAAAATGTCGAACATCAACACAAAAATTCAAGATAAGTTAGAACGTTATCAGGAATTGTACGATGCTAACCAGCGTTTGATTTATTTAGGACAACGTTTTGATGACCTTTCCGAAAAATATTTCAACAATAAAGACAAGAAAACGCTTATTGGCGAATTGCTTAAAACAGTAGAAATTGAAAATTCCAAACGCAAGAAAATCACTGTAAAAGAGAAAAAGGTAAAAGAACAGGAAGTTTTACAGTTAAAGGTTGATGTGGAAGAAAAACTGGAAAAAATTCGCGAAGAAAAGAAAGAGAAAAAAGTAAAAGAACAACAGCAACAACAGGCAAATAAAACAAATTTCGAGTTAAAAGTTGGTGATCGGGTTCGTATGATCGATGGAAAATCGGTTGGAACCATAGATACAATCGAGAAAAATAAAGCAACGGTAAACTACGGTTTCTTTACATCGAAAGTTACTTTGGATCAATTAGAAATGGTCGAACGAAAAAAATAATCAAAAATGATTAGAATTAGTTTAGTCTTATTTTATTTACTGTTGGCAACATCATGTAAACGAAATATTCATGAAAATTCAAATATTGATAAAGTTTTTTATGGTAAACTCTTTTATGGTGACCAAGGCGTGACAACAATAACAAGTATCAATTGTGAGGATTTTATTGAAAACTTAGAATCGAGTATTTCATATTTAAATATTTATGACAAAGAATTAATTGAAAATATTACTATTATAAGTAATAATCCAGACAGTGTAGATTTTAAACCAAATTATATAGATGTTAGATATAGATTAGAATTTAATAATGATGTTATATGTTTTGATAAATTTGGTTATTATAGTATTAATAATAAGATAATTGGAAAGTTTAAAGATTTTAATCTAATTATAAATTATATCAACAACAATAAAAACAAATCTATTCGTTTAAAAGAATTACCCGATATAATATCTATTGAATAAATATCAATAAAAAATGAATATAATTGATAAAATACCACCAAATAAACAGTTGATTCTTTTTGACGGCGTTTGTAATTTTTGCGATGAAACCATTCAAAAAGTAATAAAAGCAGATAAAAACAACTTGTTTGTTTTTGCGTCTTTACAGTCAAATTTTGGTAAAGAAATCATTCAATATATTGGTGTCAACCCGTCTATTGATTCCATTATACTGTACAATCCGGGTGTAGCTTATTTTACAGAAAGCGATGCTGCTTTAGAAATTTCCAAACAATTAAGCGGTTTCTATCCGTTGTTGCAAATTGGTAAAATTGCACCAAAAAGTTTACGAAATTCCATTTATCGATACATAGCAAAAAATCGTTACAAATGGTACGGTAAAAAAGAGGAATGTATGATTCCGTCTGCAGAAGTTCGATCAAAATTTTTATCATAAATAAACCAAATAATTTCATCAAACGTACAGCAATCTGTATATTTGTACTTTAAAAAACAAATCAATGCAAATATCATATAACTGGTTAAAACAGTTTATCAAATTAGATATCGCTCCGGAAGAAACAGCCGAAATTTTAACGAATTTAGGATTAGAAGTAGAAGGTATCAACGCTTACGAAAGTTTAAAAGGCGGATTAAAAGGCGTTGTTGTTGGTCATGTAATTTCGTGCGAACAACATCCAAATGCAGACAAACTTCGTATCACAAAAGTTGATTTAGGCAATGGCGAACCGCCTGTACAAATTGTTTGTGGCGCACCAAACGTGGCTGCGGGGCAAAAAGTACCTGTCGCAACTATTGGTACTGTTTTAACAGATAAAGAAGGTAATGATTTTGTTATTAAAAAAGGAAAAATTCGCGGCGAAGAAAGTTTTGGAATGATCTGTGCCGAAGACGAATTAGGTTTAGGTGAAGGTCATGACGGAATTTTAGTTTTAGATGATAAATTTAAACCAGGTACTACTGCTGCCGAAGTTTTTGAAGTGTATACCGATACCGTTTTTGAAATAGGTTTAACACCAAACCGTGCCGATGCTATGAGTCATTGGGGCGTTGCGCGTGATTTACGTGCAGGTTTAATTCAAAACAAGCCACAAAACACTTATTCAGAATTAATTACACCAAGTATAAGCAAGTTTAAGGTTGAAAAACGTACCTTGAAATACGATATTATTGTTGAAGACAGTAAATTGGCGCCACATTATGCAGGAGTAACAATTTCGGGTATCGAAGTGAAGCCGTCACCAGCTTGGTTGCAAAATTCGTTAAAAGCAATTGCTATCACGCCTAAAAATAATATTGTTGATGCTACTAATTATGTGTTACACGAATTGGGTCAGCCATTACATGCTTTTGATGCATCGCGCATTAAAGGAAACAAGATTATTGTAAAAAATGCTACAGAAGGCACAAAGTTTACAACATTAGATGGTGTTGAACGTACATTGCATGCAGAAGACATTGTAATTTGCGACGAAAACCAACCACTTTGCTTGGCTGGTGTTTTAGGTGGATTAAATTCTGGAGTTAGTGAATACACAACGGCTATATTTTTAGAAAGTGCCTATTTTAACCCAGTAAGTATTCGTAAAACGGCTAAAGCGCATGGTATTTCTACCGATGCATCGTTCCGTTTTGAAAGAGGAATTGATCCAAGTATTACAACCTATGCGTTAAAACATGCCGCTATTTTAATTACCGATATTGCCGGTGGAGAAATTACATCTGACATTACAGATTTGTATCCAAAGAAAATAGAAGATTTCTCAGTTTTCTTAAATTACAGTAATGTTCATAAAATATTAGGTGAGTCTATTCCGCAAGAAACAATCAAGAAAATTTTGGTTTCGTTAGATATCAAAGTCACCAATATTACCGATAAAGGTTTAGGCTTGTCGATTCCGCCTTACCGTGTTGATGTGCAGCGTGAGATCGATGTGATCGAAGAAATTCTACGTGTTTATGGGTTCAACAACATAAAAGTTGGATCTAAAATCAACGCAACTATTGCTTACGGATCTAAAACCGACGATCATAAAGTACAGAATATTGCAGCAGATCAATTGGTAAGTCAAGGTTTTTACGAAACAATGTCGAATTCGTTAACAACTACAGCTTATAACGATTTAATTACCGATATCAATAAAAACCAACAAGTTGCCATTCTAAATCCCTTAAGTCAAGATTTATCAATTATGCGTCAAACCTTACTTTTTGGCGGATTAGAATCTATCGCTTATAACATTAATCGTAAGAAAGCCGATTTAAAATATTTTGAATTTGGTAAAACTTACGCAAAAACCTTATCTGGTTACGAAGAATACAAACATTTAGCTTTGTTTGCAACAGGAAACAGCAACAGTATTAATTGGAATACGCCTGCAACTTCTGTTGATTTCTTTTTGTTTAAAGGATATATCGATGCGTTATTGGTTCGTTTAGGACTTAAAAACATTGAAACTAAACCTAATGAAAGTGACGTTTTTTCTGAAGGAATTTCGTATTATTTAGGTGATAGAAAAGTTGTTACATTTGGTAACGTAAAAAAATCGATCTTAAAACATTTCGATATTAAACAAGATGTTTTTTATGCAGATTTTAATTGGAACAACATTTTAAATGTAGTTTCTAGCAAAATTAAATTTGCCGAAATTTCTAAATATCCGATTGTAAAACGCGATTTGGCTTTATTGATAAAGAATGAAGTATCGTTTGCAGATGTTTACAAAATTGTAAAACAAGTTGATAAAAATTTAATTTTTGATGTTTCTTTGTTCGATGTTTATCAAGGTGATAAGTTACCAGAAGGAACCAAATCTTATGCAATTAGCATGAAGTTGCAAGACAAAGACAAAACGTTAACCGATGCACAGATTGATAAAATTATGAGTAAAATTCAAAACCAGTTACAAACCGAAGTTGGTGCTGAATTAAGATAAAGTAAACAACATAAAAATGCCCCTAATTTAAAAAATTAGGGGCATTTTTTATACTTTGCAATTTAATTGAATCTTATATACTTTTTAAAACATCAATTAAATAATCTATTTCTTCTTTTTTGTTTTCGTGACCAAATGATAAACGTAAACTTGGTTTTTTAATTTCAACCTCATCTAAAAATTCCGCTAAAACATGCGATGGTTTTTGGCTTCCCGATTGACAGGCACTTCCGCGTGATACCGCAATTCCTTTCATATCTAACTGAAACAACATCATTGCAGCTTTCTCTGGCGAAAATGGTAAGCGAATATTTAATACATTGTAGAAAGCCGATCCGTTTCCGTTAAATTGTACATCTGGAAAAGTTTCTTGTAATTTTGCTTTGCAGTAATCACGTAATTCGGTAATTTTTGTACGATCTTTATTTAAATCTTGATACGATAATTCTAATGCTTTCGCCATACCAACAACCTGATGAGGCGCTTCGGTACCTGCACGCATTCCTTTTTCTTGTTCGCCACCAACGATTAAGGGTTTTAACACATTTTTTTTGCGTATAAATACAAATCCTGCACCTTTTGGTCCGTGAAATTTGTGTGCCGAAGCTACAATAAAATCGACAGGAATTTCATCTAAAGGAATTTCAACTTTTCCTACAGACTGAACTGTATCTGAATGAAACAATGCATTGTATTGCTGTGCCAAATTAGCTACTTTCTTCAAATCTAAAACTGTTCCTACTTCATTATTAACATGCATTAAACTGATTAAAGTTGGCTGCGAATCTTTCAACAACTCTTCTAAATGGCTAAAATCTATTTCGCTATTGGGTAAAACATTCACATAATCGATTTTTGTACCGTATTCTTTTTCCATTTCCTTGATAGAATACAAGGTACAATGATGCTCCATTTTTGTTGTAATGATTCTTTTTATACCTAAATCGCGTACCGATGAACGAATAATCCAGTTGTTTCCTTCGGTTCCACACGATGTAAAAATAATCTCGCTTGCCGTTACATTAAACTGCTTGGCAATTGTTTTACGCGATGCTTCGATCAATGCTTTTGTATGACGACCAATTGAATAAGTTGATGACGGATTTCCGAAATCATTCGTTAATATTTTTACCATTTCTTCAACAACTTCTGGTCTTACAGAGGTAGTCGCGGCATTGTCTAGATATATTTGGTTCATTACTTTATAGTTTCTTAGTAAGTTGTGTTAGAATTTGGTAGTTAAAAATAAAAACCGATAGCAAAATTAAGAAATATGATACAAATTGTAAAGCATTTATATGCTCATTATAATAAAAGATTGCAAGCATAAACGCAATTAACGGATTTATGTACAACATTATCCCAACATTTGATGCCGATGCACCTTTTAATGCGTACAAATTCATGTATAAAGGCACCAAGGTAAACAAGGTTGCTATTGCAAAAACATACATGTAAAATGATGGATTAGCTGGAATGCTAAAACCGTTTACAAAATAATAAGGCAATGAAAAAAAGAATATAAGTATAATTTGAACAGTTAGTACGTTTAATTTATCAAAATAGATATTAGATCGTTGCGAAATCAAGTAAAAAGTATAGGTAAAAGCTACTACTAACGCAAAAAACAGATTGTTTGAATTACTTATAAAACAAATTAAACAGCCTGTGAAACTTATTAAAACGGCAATCCACTGTATTTTTTTTAATTTTTCTTTTAAGATGATGTTTGCCAGAAATGTAGTAATAATAGGGCAAACTAAATAAGCAAATGACGCAGATTGCACATTGATTTGATTAACAACATAAATGAATAAAAACCAGTTTATACCTAACAAAACGCCACCTATTAATGTTAGATACAATCCTTTTCGTTTTTCTTTTTGTGGTAGATTTTTAAAAATATAAATATCCTTCAGAAAAATTTTTCGTCTGAAAAGCAACGTAAAACAAATAATGATAATTGCCGAAAAGGTAATTCTGTAAAACAAAATATCAAATGACGGTACATAAGAAATAGGTTTTAAAGCCAAACTGAAAAAACCCCACAACATAAAAGCCAAGAAAGCAATTAAGTAATATTTAAAATTTTGCATTTCACAAATAAAAACGCAAATGTAGTTTAGTTTTAGGTAGAAAAAACAATCGCATTGTTAATTTACAATGCGATTTTATAATTATATTTTAAACACCTCATAGAGCACAATTTAATTACACACAAGTACTTAAAAATAAATATCTTATTTTTTTTCCACAGATACACAGATATATTTTAAATCAGTGAAAACTTAAAATTCACAGATATTAAAATGCGTCGCTTTCAACGATTACCTATAAATTTTTATGTTGATGATATTTTAATTAAGAAATCGGTGAATCTGTGATTATTTAATAATACACTACAGTTTATTATTCAATTACAATATTCTGTTTCTTTAAAATTCTTATCACTACAAAAGCAAAAATCAATAAATAAATAAAACATACCAACGATACAATATATGATGAATGAATACCAATAATATCTGCGATTTTTCCTTGGATAGGCGGAATAATCCCTCCACCCAGAATCATCATTACCAAAAATGCCGATCCTTGCGCGGTGTATTTTCCCAATCCCATTAAACTTAAATTATAAATTGCCGGCCACATGATGCTGCAAGCCAATCCTCCACAAAGAAATGCATAAATTGCAATTTTTCCTGTGGTATTCAAACCAACAATTAAAGCAATTATACCAAATAAACTAAAAACCATTAAAGTCTTTGCCGGTGTATTTTTGGTTAGAATTATTAAAGCAATTTGTAAAATTACGCACCCGATAAATGCATAGAAATACTGCATGTTGTATTCTGCTAAAATATTTGCTGTTATAATAATTCCAAAGGCAATTATTGGTAGAATTACCGTTAAAAGCAGTTGTTTATTCCGTGAAAGATTAAAAGCACTAACGGCTCCAGCCCAACGACCAATCATCATGCTGCCCCAATACATGGAAATATAAGGTGCAATTTCAGACGATGATAATCCGCCAAATTCTTTAGATTTTAAAAGCTCTCCTAAGTTACTTCCAATCCCCACTTCTACTCCAACGTACATAAATATTGCCAGCATTCCCAACACCAATTGCGGATATTTCATCGCGCCCCAACCTTCTGGTTTTGCCTTTGCACGATTATACGCAAAAAGCAATCCTACTAAAATAACTGCGAAAGCAACTGTAAGCCACATAACTCGAGTGTTTTCAATTTCAATTTTGTTCACTAATTCTTCCGTTTCTCTATAAGTAGAAAAAACAAAACTGAAACATAGCATTAACAAAACCGTCATTAATACCAATATATTTAATGCTTTAGGAGCTTTTTCTATTGGTTCGATGCTTTTTCCCTCGGGTAATTTTTTAGAAAAGTAAAACAAAGCAGCAGCAGCAATAAACAACAAGCCTACACAAACATATAGCAACACCACTTTATCTAAACTTAACGATTTTATCTGATTATCACTTACAGCCGCAGTTGTTCCAAACAAAGCAAAAGCAACTACTAACGGACCAATTGTTGTACCTAATGAATTAATTCCGCCGCCTAAATTTACGCGGCTTGCTCCTGTTTTTTCATCGCCCAACAAAATAGCAAACGGGTTTGCTGCGGTTTGTTGCAATGAAAATCCTAAAGCAACGGCAAACAAGCCAATCAACATTCCGTAATAAACATTGGCTTCAACCGCTAAAATCATTGCAACTGCACCAATGGTAGAAAATAACAAACCGTAAACAATACTACGTTTATACCCCCAAAAAGTGACCAGATCTTTTCCTTTAACGTTACTTAAGGCGAACAAAACCAATGCACCAATGTAATAGGCTGTGTAAAACGCAAAATCTATTAATTGCGACTGAAATTGGTCTAAATGAAAATAATCTTTACAAAATGGTATAAAAATGTTGTTTCCGGCAGCTATAAATCCCCAAAAAAAGAAGACCACAATTAAAGTATATAATGCCGGATAGTTAGTTTTTACAGTAGGATTCATACACGGTTGAATTAATTATCAAATATAAAAATTTGACGCAAGAACGGCTATTTTGTATATAAAAAAAGTTATTTTTGTAAGAAAGTTTCTTTTCTATGAAAAAAATTGTTGGTTTGATACTTGTTACAACCAGTTTAACAGCTTGCAGTGATGGTGATTTACTTTTTGAAAATTTGAATTTCGATGGAATACAAATTCAAAAATGCGAAGACAATGAATTGTATTTCAAAACAAAGGACAATGAATTATTGTTGGTAGATTTTTCTGATAACAGAAACGGTACAAAAGGATCAATTTTAGATACTTTGGCTCCGTTAAACATTAAACAAAACTTTGAAACATCAAACACAACAAAAATGTATTACCGCACTTATGATGCTAAAATTAATAGCGCCACTATTTGTTCGGTATTAGCTCCTGCAAATCCAAAAGTAACATCAGAATATACTTCGGTTCCAGGTGGTAAAGTGTTTTATACACGAACAATAACTCCAGCTGTTTCAGAAAATGGCGTGAGCGTTAACTATATGTACACCATAAATTTTGAAAATATTACATTAACCAATGGCACATCAGACATAAAATACGCTACACTGCCATACGGATCTTACGTTTACGATACCAGTAAAATTACTTTTAATTTTAACAATAATTACACAAATTGTGACAATGTTTTAGTAGGCAGAACAGCAAATGAAATAATACAAATACAATTTCCTGAAAACTTTGTTTTTCCAACAGCAAATCAAACACAGACCATAAACTTAAATGATACTAATTTGTTGCGTTATTTTGTGTTTAGAAAAACATTTACAGTAGAACAAGGTTTTGAATGTGATTTTCCAGATGTTCCTATAAAAGAAGAATGGCAAGTAACCAACGGATCTTTACAGATAGAAAGTGTAGTAGTTACAAATAATGCAGGTACAGTAACCGGATACAGACATAATTTAAAGTTGCTACAAGCTCAATTTAAAAAAGATGAAAGTACGTTTACTATTACAGATCGAATTATAGGAACTTATGTTCCAGAATAAAACAACAAAATCCGAAATTAAACATTCGGATTTTGTTTTATATATACTTCTGTAGCACCTAAACCATATTTGCGGTAATTAGCATCTTGGTAAGAAATTTCGGGATATCTGCCAAATAAATAATCTAATTCTGCTTTTAAAACGCCCTCACCCATTCCGTGTATAAACACAACTTTTGGAATACGGTTTTTAATAGCAAATTCTAATTGACCCCGTGCTGTATCAACCTGAATATTTAAAATATCGAAATTGTTCATGTGTTTAAAATTCTTGACTAATTTTTCAATATGAAGATCAACTTCAAGAACAACCTCATCTTTTTTCGATTTTTTTTCGGAATTAACTTTATGATGATTAACCGTTATTTTTTGTGTTTTTGCCGATTCTATTGCTCCGTAAGTTGATCCTTGTTTTATAAGCAAATCATCACCAATTAAAATCAATTGTTTTATTGGATAGGTTAATTCAAAACCATCACTCGTTAAAATAACCGCTTCATCATTAAGAAGTTTAACAACTTTACCTTTAAAATCTTCATCTAAAACTTCAACAAAAGTTCCTACATTAATTTTCATGTTCATTATCACGTTGGTTGTTATTTTTATCGGAATTACTTGGCGTTTTGTTCATTAAATACATCATTAAAAAGAAAAAAACAAGCACCGCTACTATTTGAATATAAATATTAGGCTGCGATTTTGTTTGTTCAACCAACGCCCAAAACATTATACCAAATACGGCTATGTAGATAAGAAATTTCATTTTATATTTTTTTCAAAATTAATAAATTTATACATTCGGTAAAAATTACAGCTATGGAAGAATACATGATACCCTGCATGCACAAAAAACTTTTTGGAGTTGACTGTATGGGTTGTGGCACACAACGTGCGGGTTATATGGTATTGCAAGGGAATTTTGTTGATGCATTTAAAATGTTTCCGGCAATTTACACCACTATTCTTTTATTTGTATTTATTTTTTTACATTTTATTGATAAGAAGAGAAAATATCATAAAATAATTATTTTTTTAGCGATACTAAACGCCATTATTATGGTATTTTCTTATATTTACAAGCAAATTTATTTTTAACATTTAAAAAAAAGTTATGGAAAATTATCAAAATCAAAACGATCCACAAAACTACCAGAACACTAATTTTAACAATGGAAACGGTAATTTTATGCCATCAAATTTACCTAATGCAACTGCTGTATTAATTTTAGGTATATTATCAATTATTGGATGTTGTTTTTGGGGTATTGGAATTATTTTTGGAGTTATTGCTTTAGTTTTAGCTAGCAAAGACACAAAATTATACAAAGCTAACCCTTCTGCTTATTCTAACTACTCTACGTTAAATACAGGTAGAATCTTAGCAATTGTAGGTATCGTATTATTTGTACTTTCTTTAATAATGATGGTTGTATTTGGTTCTATTTTTGGATGGGATGTTTTAACTAACCAAGAATTGTTACAAGAACGAATGCAAGAATGGGCTCAACAAAATCAATAATAATTCAACAATAAAAAATTCCGAAGCTCTCACTTCGGAATTTTTTGTTTAGTAATTTAAGACTTCAAAAATTTGCGATATAATTAAATTCTTTCTTTTTTCGTAATCTTTAATTTTTTCTGTTTCTAAAGAACGGTAAGTTCTTAACGAAAAATAAATAGGTTTGCTTTGTTTTAAATACACCCCAACAGTCCAATCAATTTCTTTACCCAAATAGCTTGTAGTTGCAGTGTGCATTGCCAACTTTTGATCTAATAATAGCTGATTAAATACAAACTGTTGATTTTGCTTACTAAAAGGTAGTTTACCTTCTTTCAAATCTTTTAAAAACAAAATCATTGAATTTGGGTTCGTTAAAGCTGCGTAGTTCCAAAAATAGGGTAATTCGTTATTTTTAATATCCTTAAAAAAAGATGCTTTTTTAATGTTGGTTTCGTAGCTATCGCGTGGTAATAAATATTGCAAATTATCAAAATACCAGTCGGTATCATTTTTAAGTGCGTCAATTAAATTGGTATTGCTGTTCCATTCTGTACGCTTACCATTAAAAAATGATCTTTTAACACCATCCCATAAAAAAGAATGTTTAACATCGGTTTTATAAACTTTTTCTTCTAAACCTACCAAAGCCTGCCATAAGTGAAAATGTGCGGCTGCCGGAGAATTATCAAAAGGTTCCACTTCACTACTAAAAAGCCATTCGTCCTTATTTTCATTATAAATTACAATTGCACCATTTATATTATTCGATTTAAAATAATAATCTAAATAATTTTGTGCTTGTACATTAAAAAATCCTAAAAAAAGAAAAAGTAAAACGTATTTCATGCTTATTTTTTTTCAAAAATATAAAAACTTAACGCAAGAACTTAATTGTTTAGGTAAAACATTTTGATTTGATAGAATTTAGTACTTTTGTAAATTATTTTATTTATGAAAAATTTTAAACTAATTATAGCTTTTTTACTGTTTTTTACGGTAAATGCCCAAGTTCCCGCATATTATCAAAACATTGATTTTAATTTGAAAGGTGATGCGTTAAAAAACGAATTAAGTACTTTAATTACAGCGACACATACTTACGAGCTAATTTATACACCCGATGTTTGGAATGTATTAAAAAAAGCCGATATTGACCCTAAAAATGCAGATAAAGTATTACTTTTATACGGTTGGAATGATACCGATGTTACCAAAAACAACGATTTAACCCGCGACAGATCGGCAAGTTGTCATTCATCAAATTGTGAAGATAAATGGGTTCGCGAACATGTTTTTCCACGATCAAAAGGAACACCAAATTTAGAATTTGAAGGTCCCGGTTCCGATGCGCATCACTTGCACGCTATTGATTATGACCGAAACAGTCTTAGAAGCAACTTTAAATTTATAGCAAATCCAACATCGTACATTACTTATTCGCGCGTAATTCAGCAAAACGGATCGGAATATTTTTATCCGGGTGATGAGTGGAAAGGCGACGTTGCCCGAATGATTATGTATATGTATGTAAGATACGGTAACCGTTGCCAGCCTGTTAATGTTGGTTTTGGATCTACTACTTTTTCATTTAATAATGATATGCCGAACATTTTTTTACAATGGAATGCAGAAGATCCGGTTTCTATACATGAAATCAACCGAAATGAACAAATTTATGCTGCCCAAGGAAACAGAAATCCTTTTATTGATAATCCGCACTTAGCAACAAAAATTTGGAACGGACCTGCAGCAGAAAATAAATGGTACAGTTTAAGTACAGAAGATGTTATATTAAGCAATGTTAAGGTTTATCCTACTATTACAAATGATTTTATAAACATTGAAAGTGATGGTTTAACCGAAACATCTTATAAAATATATGATTTATCTGGTAAACTGATCGATCAAGATAAAAATCAAACAAAAATAAATGTTACAAACTATGCCAACGGTTTGTATATGCTTCATTTAAGCATGAGCAATGCTTCAAAAGTGTTTAAGTTTATAAAAAAATAAATCGACCAAATTGGTCGATTTATTTTTAAGGAATATATTTCTTTTCAAAATTAGGTTTACGTTTCTCTAAAAAGGCATTACGTCCTTCAATAGCTTCTTCGCTCATGTAAGCCAAACGCGTTGCTTCACCAGCAAAAACCTGCTGCCCAACCATACCATCGTCGGTTAAATTCATAGCAAATTTTAACATTTTTATAGATATAGGCGATTTTTCTAAAATTTCCTGAGCCCAATCGTACGCTGTTTGCTCTAATTCGGCATGTGGTATCACAGCGTTAACCATTCCCATATCGTAAGCGTCTTGTGCAGAGTAATTTCTACCTAAGAAGAAAATCTCCCGGGCTTTTTTCTGTCCGACCATTTTTGCTAAATAAGCCGATCCATAACCACCGTCAAAACTTGTAACATCGGCATCGGTTTGTTTAAAAATAGCGTGTTCTTTACTTGCCAAAGTTAAATCGCAAACCACATGCAACGAATGTCCGCCACCAACAGCCCAACCATTTACCACCGCAATAACCGCTTTTGGCGTAAAACGAATTAAACGTTGAACTTCTAAAATATTTAAACGATGGTAGCCGTCTTCACCAACATAACCTTGGTAACCACGTGCTTTTTGGTCGCCACCACTACAAAAAGAATACACACCGTCTTTTGGTGAAGGTCCTTCGGACGATAAAAGTATCACTCCTATTGATGTATCTTCATGCGCATCACTAAATGCACGCAGTAATTCAGCGGTAGTTTTAGGACGAAAAGCGTTTCTCACTTCTGGGCGATTAAATGCAATGCGTGCAACGCCGTTACATTTTTTATAAGTTATATCATCAAACTCTATTGCTGTTTGCCAGTTAATGTCGTTCATTTTAAATTTTTTTTAATAATATATTTCAAAGATACATTTTTTTAATTTTTTAATAAAATTAACGTAGTGTGGTGTTTTTATAACTGAGTAAATCTTTTATATTTGCTTACTTATAGCTAAGTTTAAATAATGAAAAAAATAATATTTCCCCTTCTATTAATTGGCGGCTTAAGTGTTTCTTGCGATAAAAATTTCGACATTGCTCAAGTAATCAAAAAAAGAAGCGAACTTTATAAAAAACAAACCAAACTAATTACCAATGATGATACTTTTGATGTTAAGTTTAATCCGGTAACACCTAAATATAAATTAGAAACCCGTGAAATTGTTGAAACTTTTTACCACAACCGAATTAACAGAGGTGGTTTCTGGGGACAGTTTCTTGTGGCTAAAAACGGCGAAATAATCTTTGAAGATTATCAGGGTTATGCAAATTATCAAAACAAAGAAAAAATTAACGATTCTACACCAATGCACGTTGCTTCGGTAGGGAAAGTTATTACCGGTGTAACTATTCTACGTTTGGTAAATGAAGGTAAATTATCATTAGATCAAAAAGTAAATACCATTTTAACAGGATTTCCTTATGATGATATTACCGTGCGTTTGCTTTTAAATCACCGATCTGGATTGCCGTATTATGGAAACTTTACTGCTAAACCAGGAGTTTGGGATACAAAGAAAACATTGACAAATAAAGATGTTTTAAATTTATTAGAAACAAAAGGTATTAAGTTAGATTTTAGACCAAATACCCGCTTTACCTACTCTAACACCAATTATGTTGTTTTAGCGTTGATTGTGGAACAGGTTACAAAAAAATCGTTTCAAGAGGCAATGAAAACGCTTATTTTAGAACCTTTAAAAATGCACAATACTTTTGTTTTAGATAATCTAGAAAATAAAGAAAATCTTACACAATCATACCATGCAAACAACCAAAGAATGCATTGGGATTATTTAGATGGAACCTACGGCGATAAGAACATTTACACCACCGCACGCGATATGCTTAAATTAGATAAAGCTTTATATTCTGATAACTTTATTAGCAAAGCGTTAAAAGCCGAAATGTACAAAGGATATTCGTATGAAAAATCGGGCGCTAATAATTACGGTTTGGCAATTAGAATGGTTGAACCTAAAGACGATAACGGTAATTTATACACCTTTCACAACGGTTGGTGGCGTGGGAACAGGACATCGTATGTAACCTTACGAAAAGATACCATTACCATTATCTGTTTTAACAACCACAATTCACAAATGGCTTATAAAACTAAAGAATTGGCACCAAGGTTAGGAAATTATCCGTTTATACAGATTAATGATTAAATTAGCGACGAAAGTCGCTTTTTTTTATACCTATAAAACATGAAGAAATTACTACTAACACTACTTACTTTATTTTTATTTGCATGTGCCAGCCATGACAAACAAAACAAGCATTATTATTCTAAAATTGAACCTTCTAAATTAAAAAAAGATGTTGCGTATGTACAAAAACAATTGGTGAAAATGCATCCCGATTTGTATTGGTATATATCAAAAGAAGATTTGAACAAAAAATTCGACAGTTTGTCTAAAACTTTGAACGAACCTTTCACGCCGAACGAATTCTTTTTTAAGATTAGTCCTATTGTTGCATCGGTTCATCAAGGACACATGGGTGTTTCAATGGTAACCTTAACGTCGCCAGATTCATTAAAAAAGAAATACAAAGGTTCGGTAAACCCTTTAGAAAATTTTGAATATGAGTATTTAAATAACAAATTATTCATTAAGAAAAACAAATCAAAAACAGATACCATTTTACAAGTAGGTACCGAAATTGTTGACATCAATGGAATAAAACCGCTAGATGTTTTAAAAAAGTACCGAAGCACATTTACATCAGACGGATACAATGAATCTGGCATACCAAAATTCTTTGCTCGTAGGCTTAATTCTTTTTATGTAAACGAATTAGGATTTGTAGATAGTATTAAAATTAATGCCGTTTGTGCCGATACAACGTTCTATCATACCGTAAAAAGAACGTTTAAAGAATCTAAAAAAAGTAAAAAAGATCTTGCTTTAAAAGAGAAAGATACTTTAAAAAATACTAAAATTGTTCAAAAAGATACGTTGCCAAAACTATCAAAAAAAGAACAAAAAATTAAAAACAAAGCAATAGCTCAACAAAACAAAAAAGCTTATAAAAAACAAAGGTTGTTTGGTTACAACTATAAATCTAAAACCTTTTCTAAAGAAATTATTTTTCCGGTTGCTAGTGACAGCACCATATCTATTCTTAAAATTAGAGATTTTTCAGATGGAAAAATAAAAGTGTACGACAGTATTTTTTCTACCATTAAAAAGCATAATGTACAGAATTTAATTATTGATTTACGTGGAAATCCAGGCGGACGCTTAAACGAAATTCATAAGTTAGCCCAATATTTAAACGATACAACGTTTGTGTTTACCCAACCAGCAACAATTACTAAACGTACCACCTATTTTAATTTATTAAAGGGAAAAAGTCCGGTGACTACCTTTTTTTCGATACCATTTGTTACAATTTATTCAACCATTCGTGGGTTAAAATCAAGTAGAAACGATCTTGGCGAATTAAAAGTTCCCATAAAATCGTCTAGAATTACAAAACCAAAATCGTTGAACTATAAAAACAATTTGTATGTAATTACAGATGGTATGACATTTTCTGCGGCAGCAATTATTTCATCGCACTTAAAAGGTAGAAACCGTGCGTTGTTTGTGGGAGATGAAACGGGTGGAACTTTTAACGGAACAGTTGCAGGTGTTATGCCTGTTGTTAAACTACCCCATTCTAAACTTAAATTACGTGTAGGATTAATGACCATAAAACCAGAACAGCAAACCCAAAAAGAAGGTTATGGCGTACTACCTGATGTGTATATTAAACCGACCGAAGAAGATTTTTTAAGTGAAAAAGATGTAGAATTAGAATATATTTTAAATCGACTAAAATCAAACAAAAATGCTCTTAATTAAGAGCATTTTTTAATTATATTGTATTAATTTAAAGTATGCACGTAGAATTTATCAATAAACCTGTTTCGGGTAAATATCCTGAAAAACATTTTGGAAATATTACACCAAATTGTCTTTGGGTAAAATTTACTGATGATGAAAATGAATGGGTTGGATCTTTTGAAACTGGTTGGGTTAAAGATGCTAAACTTATCTTTCAACTTCAAAATCATAAGGCATTTATCATTGCAAATGGTCATGGCTATTTAATTGATTTTAATTTAAAAGAGCAGATCAATGAATCTGTAATTTCTCACATAGAATCTGCTTTACTAAATGCTGTAAATGATACGATTTACTTCATTGATGGTTTTGATATAAAGTATGTAAATAGTGATGGAAGTGTTGATGTTCTTTTAAGCGACTATAATTTCGATAAAATTATACTTATAAAAATTAAAGACAATAAGCTGTATGCTAAATATTGGCACTATCAAGCTAATACTAATTCATTTAATTTTGAAATTGATTTAATAACCAAAGAAGTAAAAGATTCATTCTATATTGAAGAAAAGCAAATGAATACAGATAAACCTAAAATCGGTTTAGTTGATCGAATTAAAAACTATTTCAATAAAAGTTAAGGCTACTTAATCTCAATTTTAGGGAATGACCAATGATATCGAACTGCTAAAATTCTGATTAAAATAATGGTTCCAGCAGTACCAATATAAATTACATCGTCGTTAACGTGTAACAACTTCAAACCAAAAAACATAAATCCGCCCATTAAACAAGCTGTTGCATAGATTTCTTTTCTAAAAATTACCGGAATTTCGTTACAAAGAATATCTCGTGCAACTCCACCAAAACACGCAGTTACTGTTCCTAAAAGAATACATACAATTGGACTAAAATTAATCGATAAGCCTTTTTCGATACCAATAATGGTAAAAATACCTATACCAATGGTATCAAACAAAAATAATGATGTTCTTAAAAAGCTTAAATATTGTCTGAAAACAATAGAAATAACCGTAGCTGCAACCACAATATAAAACGTTTGTAAGTTTAACAACCAAAAAACCGGAGTATTGCCAATAAGCAGATCGCGCAGTGTACCGCCACCAATTGATGTAACCATAGCAATAACGAAAACACCAAAAAAGTCTAATTTTTTTTCGATTCCTGCCAATGCACCCGAAATTGCAAACGCAATAAGTCCTAAAATATCTAAAATGGAAAAAATCATTAGTTGCTTGTTAAATGATTAAAGTCGTTGATTAAGTTTTTTTTATATAAAAAAAATTATTAATCATGTTTGATTATCTTTAAAGAAAAATTAAACAAATTCGAATTATGTTTCAATTGCTAAAAATAAGAACTTTTTCCGATTATATTTCTGATGTATTTCAGTTTTTAAAGCTGTATGGAAAGCATTATTTCAAAAACTATTTAAAATTCGCTTTTATATCCATATTAGTTTCCGCAGTAACAATCGTAATATTCTCTATTTTTTCATCCCAAATATTTAGTTCTTTTACAAGTATAATAGATACCGAACGGAATTTTGTGAGTAAAAACACCTTATTGTTAATTCTTAGTATGGTGATACTTTATATAGTTGGTACATATTTTATTACAATAAGTCTTACTTTTCCATTATACTATATGAAATTAATCAGTGAGAACCCTAACGAAAAACCTCAATTACAAACAATTCGATCATTGTTCAGAAAAGATTTAAAACGTATGCTTCGTTTCGGCTTCCTTAGCGTAACTTTAAATATTATTGTAACACTATTTTTTTTGTTAGTAGCCATCTATTTAATTGGTGGTTTCATTGCGTTTTTATTTGCACCAGCTCTTTTTTTATTGGGTTTACTTTTTATTATAATTTTTATTGTTTTAATTCAGTTTTTAACAATTTGGTATATAGTAACGTTTTTTTATTATGGAAACGATCATCTATCTTTTTTTACTGCTGCAAAAAATGCGTTTAAAACGTACGTAAAAAATTTCTGGACAATTATTGGTGCTAATATATGTATGCTTATAATTGTAAGCACTTTGTATAGAATTGTTACAGCTATTCCGTTTATGTTATTAAAGGCATCTTTAGGAATTACAAATCTTAATTTTACAATTTTAAATCCTTCAATTTCAATCATTGAAAAAATAATTACAGCTATTCTTTTCTGTGTTTCTTTCTTAGTTTATTTACTTTTATATCATTTCATTCTGATTCAAAATAATTTGGTTTACTATTCCGGAAGCAAATAATTTGAACAATAAAATAAATTCCACAAAAGACATTTATATTCAAACAATAGCATCTAAATTTGTGCACGAAAAACAGTTAATCATTCAAGAACTGCAAATGCACGGCATAAAAACGGTTTACACCAAACCGGCAGATCTTTCGGTAAATCTTTTAAACAAATATTTAGAAATTAAGCGACAAGAAATCATTTAAATGAAACAGATAACAAGCATTCAAAATCAATTAATTAAAGATATTTTTCAATTGCAAGAAAAAAGCAAGGCACGTAAAAAAAACGGACTTTTTGTGATTGAAGGTATCCGTGAAATTGAAATTGCAATTAAAAACGATTTTGAAGTTTACCAGCTTTTAATTTGTTTTGATTTGTTTGATGCCGATAAACTGAATAATTTAAAAAGGAAGCTTTCCAATGCAACCGATCTTATTGAAATTTCGAAAGAAGTTTATCAGAAAATAGCATATCGTGAAAGTACAGAAGGCGTAATTGCGGTTGCTAAAACTAAAGATCATTCGTTAGCAACAATTCAGTTACCCGAAAATCCGTTAATTGTGGTGTTAGAATCGTTAGAAAAACCAGGAAATATTGGTGCAGTTTTACGGACTGCCGATGCTGCTAATATTGATGCCGTTTTTATTGCCGATCCTAAAACAGATTTGTACAATCCTAATATTGTACGATCTAGCGTTGGCGCGGTTTTTACCAATAAAATAGTAACTGCAGCATCAACAGAAATAATAAATTACTTTAAAAACAGTAATATTGCCATTTACAGTGCTATTTTACAAGAAGCTGTTTCGTATTATTCGGTCGATTTTAAACAAGGCTCAGCCATTGTAATGGGAACCGAGGCTACAGGTTTAAGTGATATTTGGCGAGAAGAATCAAAAGCAAACATTATTATTCCAATGGAAGGTCAAATTGATTCAATGAATGTGTCTGTAGCGGCAGCCGTGTTAATTTTTGAAGCTAAAAGACAAAGAAATACTCAAAAAATATAAATATTTAAAAAATTCGTTATATTTATAAAAAATTTAAGACTTTATGAAAAAAAACATATTTACAGCATTTTTTGGATTAACCCTATTAGGTTTTTCAGCTCAAGCACAAGTAATTCATAAGTATGAACGTTTCATTCAAGAATACAAATGGAAAGTTGGTGCAAGTTACAACATGATGGATTTTAACTTTAACCATTCTGAAGTTCCCGAAGGTGCAAGTATGATTTCTGGCGGTATTCCTGCAAAAGTTATGATAGGATACGAGTTTTTACCAAACTTATCAGTAGAAGCAGATTTTTCTATGAACGAAATGGAACCAGGAAACTCAATGAATGGATCGGTAGTAACTGGGAAGAAAATTTCAATTGTTTCTTTTAACGGTTCGTTTGCTTATAGCTTAGGTGGTTTATTCAACATTCCTATTGCAGACCCTTACATTAAAGCAGGTCTTGGTCATTTACGTTTAAACCAAGTAGATTTAACAATGGCTAGTGCTGGTGGGGGTATTAATTTTTGGATTGCCGATATTCCTGCAACTAAAAGTTCACGTTACCACCATGATAGAGCTTACCGTAGAATTGGCTTAAATGTTGAAGCTATGGGAAGATCAAATATTTCAACCGAAGGTGCCGGATCGCATGCACAATATTCTGCAGGTATATTTTACATTTTCTAAAAATTAAATAAAAACGATCAATACAAATAAAAAGGAGCTTTTGCTCCTTTTTTTATGATGTAAATAAATTACAACAAAACTTTTTTTTTCTTATATTTAAAAAGAAAATGGGCATTTTATGACACAAGAACAAATAGAAAAAGAAAACAAAGAAATTGCACGCGAGTACAAAGAGCTTTTAAGCATTAGTTATCAAACACTTACAGACGATGATAAGAAATTAATTCGCAAAGCATTTGATGTTGCTGTTGAAGCACATAAAGACCAAAGAAGAAAATCGGGCGAAGCATATATCTTCCATCCTATTGCTGTTGCAAAAATTGTAGCTTCAGAAATTGGTTTAGGACCAACATCTATAGCAGCTGCATTAATGCACGATGTGGTAGAAGATACCGATATTACGGTGGAAGATATTGAACGTATGTTTAATCCTAAAATTGCAAAAATTGTTGAAGGATTAACCAAGATTTCGCGTATGGAACCAGATCCGGATATTTCGCTTCAGGCAGAAAATTACCGTAAAATGTTACTTACGTTAAATGATGATGTGCGTGTTATTTTGATAAAAATTGCCGACCGTTTGCACAATATGCAAACCATGAATTCTATGGCAGCACACAAACAGGCAAAAATAGCATCGGAAACACTATATATTTATGCACCGCTAGCGCACCGTTTAGGCTTGTTTAATATTAAATCGAAATTAGAAGATTTAGGCTTGGAATATACCGAACCAGATGTTTACCACGATATTTTAAGTAAAACCAAAGAAAGTAAAGAAGAACAAAACGCCTATATAGAAAGTATTACCTCTGTCTTAAATGAAGCGCTAGCTAAAGAAGATGTATCGTTTACTATAAAAGGCCGACCGAAATCTATTTATTCTATCCGTAGAAAAATGAAGGCGCAAGGCGTAACTTTTGATCAGGTGTACGATAAATTTGCCATCCGTATTATTTACAACTCTGCTCCTGCCGACGAAAAGTTTATTGCTTGGAAAATTTATTCCATTGTAACAGATCATTACCGTCCATCACCTAGTCGTTTGCGAGATTGGATTTCTTCGCCAAAATCTACCGGTTACGAAGCGTTGCACATTACCGTTATGGGACCAAAAGGTCGTTGGGTTGAAGTGCAAATTCGCAGTGAACGCATGGACGAGATTGCCGAAAAAGGATACGCAGCACATTACAAATACAAACAAGGCGTTACCGAAGAGAATAGTTTAGATAAATGGCTAAATTTATTAAAAGAAGCTTTAGAAAACTCTGAAGCCAATGCAGTAGATTTTGTCGAAGATTTTAAATTGAATCTTTACGCCAAAGAAATTTACATTTTTACGCCAAAAGGAGAAATTAAATCGTTGCCAAAAGGTGCAACTGCGTTAGATTTTGCTTTTAGTATACATACCGATATCGGCATAAAAACGCGCGGAACAAAGGTGAACGGTAAATTGGTTCCGTTAAATTATGAATTAAACTCGGGCGATCAAGTAGAAATTATTACATCGGCAAATCAAAAACCAAGTTCACATTGGCTGGAGTTTGTAACTACTGCCCGAGCAAAAAATAAAATTAAAAATGCTTTAAATGAAGATGTTAAGCAAATTTCTGAAGATGGAAAAGAAATTTTAACCAGAAAATTAAAGCATCTAAAAATTACGCTTGACGAAAAAACCGTGAACGATTTGGTTAATTTCTTTAAATTAAAAACCAGTCAAGATTTATTTTATCGTGTGGGATCAGGAAAAATAGAAAATCAACAATTAAAAGAATTTGCTTCACATAAAAACAGCAATGCTTTTATGAATTTCTTTAAAAAATCTATTAAAAAAGAAGCACCTGCACAATTAACTGAGACAAAATATGATTTACTTGTATTTGGTAAAAACGATGAAAAATTAGATTATAAATTGGCAAATTGCTGTAACCCTATTCCTGGCGATCAGGTTTTTGGGTTTGTAACCATTAACGAAGGTATAAAAGTTCATAAAATAGATTGTCCAAATGCAATAAGTTTACAATCAAATTACGCATACCGAATTCTTCCTGCAAAATGGATCGATTCATCTGTACAAGAATTCAACGCATCGTTAATGATTAAGGGAATTGATGGTTTAGGACTCACAAATGAACTAACTAGAGTAATATCTAGCCAAATGAATGTTAATATTCAAAGTATTTCATTAAGTTCTAATGCAGGTATTTTTAATGGTCAAATCACTGTAATTGTCCCAAACAATCATGTTTTAAACAAACTTATAGAAAATATTCAGGCAATTGATGGAGTAGAAAAAATCACACGTATTTTAGGAACTGCTTAATTTTAAATATTTAATTTTTAGTATCGGTAATAAACTTTTATATTTGTGCTGTTAAAAAAGATCATGGAAGAAAATAAAAATCAAGAAATTGTAAAAAGCGTTTTCACTAAATATTTAGGTGACAAAGGGCATAGGAAAACACCTGAACGCTATGCTATACTTCAAGAAATTTATGAAAACGAAGAACATTTTGACATTGAATCGTTATACATTAAAATGAAAAATAAAAACTACCGTGTTAGTAGAGCAACCCTTTACAATACGATAGAATTGTTGTTGGAATGTGGTTTGGTGCGCCGTCATCAGTTCGGACAAAACCAATCGCATTACGAAAAATCGTATTTTGATAAGCAACATGATCATATTATTTTAACAGATACAGGCGAAGTGATTGAATTTTGTGATCCGCGAATTCAAACCATTAAGCAAACCATCGAAGAAATTTTTAACATAAAAGTTCATAATCACTCTTTATATTTCTACGGAACTAAAGAGGATAAAACCAATACAACTAATAATTAAAAACAGACTAACATACTAAACATGACAGTAGATTTGTTACTTGGTCTTCAATGGGGAGATGAAGGAAAAGGAAAAATTGTAGACGTACTTACATCTAAATACGATATTATTGCACGTTTTCAAGGTGGACCAAACGCAGGTCACACATTAGAATTCGATGGAATTAAGCACGTTTTAAGAACAATTCCTTCAGGAATTTTCCATAAAAAATCAATAAACATCATTGGAAACGGTGTGGTAATTGATCCAGTAGTATTTCAAAAAGAAATTGAAGGTTTACAAAAATTTGATATTGATGTACAATCACGCCTTTTAATTTCTAGAAAAGCACATTTAATTTTACCAACACACCGCTTGTTAGACGCCGCTTCGGAAGCAGCAAAAGGCAAAGCTAAAATTGGTTCTACTTTAAAGGGAATTGGTCCAACTTATATGGATAAAACTGGTAGAAACGGTTTACGTGTAGGCGATATTGAATTGGCAGATTTTAAAGAACGATACAATGCCTTAGCAGAAAAACATATAGACATGATTAAATTCTATAATGTTGATTTGCAATACAACTTGGCTGAAATGGAAGAGGAATTCTTTGCTGCTGTTGAAGAATTAAAGAAATTAACTTTTATTGATTCTGAGTTTTATTTAAATAGTGCCTTAAAAGAAGGAAAATCTATTTTAGCAGAAGGTGCACAAGGATCTTTGTTAGATATTGATTTTGGAACTTATCCGTTCGTAACATCATCAAACACTACAGCTGCTGGTGCTTGTACTGGTTTAGGTATTGCGCCAAACAAAGTAAAAGATGTTTTTGGAATTTTTAAAGCATATACAACCCGCGTTGGTTCGGGTCCATTTCCTACCGAATTATTTGATGAAGTTGGTGAAACAATGGCAAAAGTTGGTAATGAATTTGGTTCTGTAACAGGACGCGCACGTCGTTGTGGCTGGTTAGATTTGGTTGCGTTGAAGTATGCAGTAGAAGTTAACGGTGTTACCGCTTTATATATGATGAAAGGCGATGTTCTATCGGGCTTTGACACCTTAAAAGTTTGTACAGCTTACACGTATAAAGGCGAACAAATTGATCATTTACCTTATAACATTGAAGAAGAAAATGTACAACCGGTTTATGTAGAGAAAAAAGGTTGGAAACAAGATTTAACAGGTTTAACAACATACGGCGATTTACCTGAAGAATTAAAAGAATACATAGAATTTATTGAAGAATACGTTGGTATACCAATTAAAGTAGTATCGGTTGGTCCGGATCGTAAACAAACAATAATGAAATAATATTAAGCACTCTTTACAGGGTGCTTTTTTAATGCTTAAATTCTTCTTAACGCAATGGTTACATCGTTAAAAATTACGTAATTTTGAAAAAAATTATCCCAATTGAAAACCTTTTTTTTAAACCTGTTTTTTCTGTTGTTTTGTTGTGCCTTTTCGTTTGCACAAACACCTGAGCCAAACGGTAAAATCATAAAATTATTAGCATCAGATTTTACCGATGTTAATGAATACGAGGTTCCCGGTGCTAAAATTCTTACCGGAAATGTTCAAATGCAGCACGACAGTATGTATATTTACTGCAATAAAGCGTATTTTTTTGAGAAGGAAAATTATGCAAAACTGTTTGGAAATGTTAGAATTATTCAAGACGATACCTTGCAGTTGAACAGCAAATATGCCGAATACAACGGTGTAGAAAAAATTGCTTACGCATCTGGAAATGTGGTAATGACATCGCCAGATTCATCTTTAAAATCAGAAAAAGTTTATTACGACAGAAATACGGGCATTGCATATTACAACGATAATGCAACAATTACCAACAAACTGAATACTTTAAAATCTAAATCGGGTAAATATTACACGCGTGAATTAAAGTACGAATTCAGAACGCAGGTTGTTATTACAAATCCTGAAAATGTTATCAAATCAAACCATTTAGATTTTTACGAAGATTCCGGTCACGCCTATTTATTTGGACCTTCAACAATCGATAACAAAGGAAATCATATTTATACCGAAAACGGTTTTTACGACACCCGTTTAAACGAAGGAAAAATGATCGAAAAATCGTTTATACTTTATGATAACAAACGTATTGAAGCCGATGAAATGTACTACGATGAAAAAAGATCTTATGCAAAAGGCATCAACAACGTAAAAGTTACAGATACTATTAACAACACCATTGCAACCAGTCATTTTGCAGAAGTTTTTCGTGCAAACGATTCGGTTTTCATGACAAAAAAACCATTAATTCAAACTATTGCAGAAAAAGATACTACCTATTTTCATGCTAAAAACATACAAATTGTTGGTCCGGATAAACAACGCGTTATAAAAGGTTATCCCAATGCACGTATGTATCGCACGCCTGACATGAGCGGAAAAGCAGATTCTTTGCATTACGATCAAAAAATTGGTTTGTTGCAATTAATTCGAAAACCCGTTTTATTTAAAGATGAAAGTCAGTTAACCGGCGATGTTATCCATTTAATAAATAATGTAGAAACCGAAAAACTAGATTCGCTAAAAGTACTTACCAATGCTTTTGTAATTCAGAAAGATTCACTCGGGGCTGGTTTTAATCAAGCTAAAGGAATCAATATGTACGGAAAATTTATCGATGATAAAATTAGGCAGATTGATTTGGTGCAAAACGCCGAAATGATTTATTATGTGTACGATGAAGAGGTTTTGCAAGGAATTGATAAAGGAATTTGCAGTAAAATTGTTTTAGAATTAGAAGACAACAAAATTACAACAGCAACACGAATGATTAATCCCGAAGGAACAACATATCCGCCGGAACAATTCCCTGAAAACGCTCGGAAACTGGCAGGTTTTAACTGGCGGGGCGATGAACGAATGTACAGTGTAGACGAACTTTTTAGCGACGAGGAACTGAAGCATGATGATAAAGCCGAAGAAGAAGTTAAAAAGAACGAGAAAGTAAGCGAAAAACCAATGGAAGTTCAGGATAAAACCTTGAATTTTAAACGATCGGGAAAATCACCAAACGTTATAAAAAAACGTAGCGAGTAAAATGAAAGAAGATTTTTTTAAATATCAGGCTCAAACCAGCCTGTATCCGTTAGAAGTTGAAATTTCTCATGCAAAAGGAAGTTACATTTACAGTACAGACGGTAAAAAACATTTAGATTTTGTTGCAGGCGTTTCGGCTTGTACGTTAGGGCATCAGCATCCACGTGTGGTAAATGCTATAAAAGATCAGCTTGATAAATACTTACACGTTATGGTTTATGGCGAATATGTTCAAAAACCAGCGGTAGATTTTTGTAAATTATTGGCACAACATTTACCTGCTAGTTTAAACAAAACGTATCTGGTAAATTCGGGAACCGAAGCCATTGAAGGCGCATTAAAACTAGCAAAACGTGTAACTGGCAGAACGCATATTATTTCATGCGTAAACGCTTACCACGGAAACACACAAGGTTCTATGAGTATTTTAGGTAATGAAGAACGCAAACGCGCATTTCGTCCGTTACTGCCAAATGTAGACTTTGTTACTTTTAATAACGAAGAAGAATTACAGCAAATTACAACAAAAACAGCAGCAATTGTATTAGAAACCATTCAAGGAAGCGCAGGATTTGTAACACCCGAAAACGATTATCTGTTGAAGGTTCGCAAGCGTTGCGACGAAGTTGGTGCTTTATTAATTTTAGATGAAATTCAGCCTGGTTTTGGAAGAACGGGTAAATTATTTGGTTTTGAAAACTATAATGTTTTTCCCGATATTTTGGTAATAGGTAAAGGTATGGGCGGCGGCATGCCTGTTGGTGCTTTTACTGCCAATGAAAAAATGATGGATTTACTGGCGCACGATCCTAAGTGCGGACACATAACAACTTTTGGTGGACATCCTATAATTGCAGCGGCAAGTTTGGCAACTTTACAAGAGTTGTTAGAAACCGATTTAATGGAACAAACTCTGATAAAAGAACAATTGTTCCGCAGTTTACTGAAACATCCGCTGATAACCGAAATTCACGGCAAAGGTTTAATGCTTGCTCCAATGACGCCATCGGCAGAAATAACCAACCAAGTAATTTTAAAGTGTAAAGACAAAGGTTTGGTATTATTTTGGCTAATGTTTGAAGAAAGAGCCATTCGTATTACACCACCTTTAACCATTTCTGAAGAAGAAATAAAAGAAGGTTGCGCAATTTTAATAGAAGCGCTTAACGAAGTTCAGAAAGAACTTTGTTAATTAAAATGTTTATAAGATAGTTTTTTGCGTACCTATAACGTAACGTTTATGAGCTATCTTTAATAATAAAAACAGTCGATTATGTTTACACACGACGAAGAAGATTTTTTTAGAATGTCTATTTCAAAATTCGAGAATATGCTTAAAACAAACAAAATTTGTTTTTTCGATTCAGAAGAATTTGAAAACATTATACTGCACTATTTAGATTCGGGTAAAATTAACTTATCTAAAAAAGCGCTGAAACTTGGATTAGAACAGCATCCAAACTCTATCGGACTAAAATTGGTTCAGGTGGAGCTTTTGGTTTTTGAAAACAAGTTAGACAAAGCCGAAAAATTATTGAACGAATTACAACATATCGATCCAAGAAACGATGAAGTTTATATTCAACGGGCAAACATTCACTCTAAACAAGGCAGCCATCATAAAGCAATAGATTCTTTAAAGATTGCTTTGCAATATACCGAAGATTTTGCTGATGTTTATTCTTTATTAGGAATGGAATATTTATTTATCGATGAAATTCTAGAGGCTAAAGATGCTTTTATTAAGTGTTTAGAACACGATTCTGAAGATCAAACCGCACTTTATAACGTTGTTTATTGTTATGATTTTTTAGACAATCACCAAGAAGCTATTGAATTTTTAGAAGAATTTATTGATCACAACCCGTATTCCGAAGTCGCATGGCATCAATTAGGACGCCAATATTATACTTTAAAATATTTCCGTAAAGCAATTGAAGCCTTTGATTTTGCGTGCATAATTGATGAACATTTTGTAGGTGCCTACTTAGAAAAAGGGAAATCGTACGAAAAGCTTAAAATGTACACCCAGGCAATAAACTGTTACAAAGAAACTTTGCAGTTAGACGATCCTTCGTCTTATGTTTATCGCAGAATGGGTTTATGCTACGAAGCATTGAAAAATTACGATAAAGCTTTAAAATATTATTTGCGTTCTGTTAACGAAGATCCGTTGATGGATAAATCTTGGATTGCCATTGCTGATTTGCATTTAAAAAAGAACGATTTTAAAAAAGCGTTGCAATTTGTAAACAAAGCATTAGGGATCGATGAAAACAACCATTTATATTGGCGACGTTACGCAATTATAAACAAAGAATTATTGTTTTTAGAAGAAGCCGAATTAGGTTTTAGAAAAGCGGTTGAAAACGGTGATGCTTTTTTAGACACTTGGTTGTATTGGAGCGAGACGTTACATTTGTTAGAAGACAATGTACAGGCAGTTGAAAAATTATTGAAAGCGCGCGAAATTTTTAACGACGAATACGAAATTGAATACCGTTTAACCGGAGTGTATATGTTAGTAAACGAAACAGAAAAAGCCTTGTATCATTTAACAAATGCTTTGGCTTTAAACTACAAAAACAAAACTTTATTGCAAACATTGTTTCCGGCTGTTTGGAAAAACGAACAAATACAAAGTTATATTCAAAATTTTAATCAAGAATAATCGTTATGCTAAATAACGATTTTTTATTATGAAAACATACGGCTTAATAGGTAAAAACATCAGCTATTCTTTTTCACGGAATTATTTCAACAATAAGTTTAAGAATCAAAATATTTTAAATACACAATACATTAATTTTGATATAGATAACCTATCAGAATTAAACAATATATTCAATTTAAATAATTTTGGATTTAATGTTACAATTCCATACAAAGAAGCTATTATTCCGTATTTAGATTTGTTAGATTTTCATGCAGAACAAATTGGTGCAGTTAATACAATAAAGATCGAAAACGAAAAAAAAATCGGTTTCAATACCGATTGGATTGGTTTTAAAAAATCGATACAGCCCCACTTAAAACCACATCACACAAAAGCCTTAATTTTAGGAACCGGCGGTGCAAGCAAAGCAATAATTTACGCATTAGAACAATTACAAATAAATTATTTAATAGTATCGCGAAATGGTGAAATTACCTACGAAGATTTATCTGAAGAAATCATTCAAAGTCATACAATCATTATAAATTGTACACCTGTTGGTACGTTCCCAAATGTAGATTCAGCACCTGATATTCCTTATAAATTTCTTACAAAGAATCACTTAGCTTACGATTTAATTTACAATCCTAGCGAAACATTGTTTTTAAAAAAGTGTAAAGAGCAAAATGCTGATACAAAAAACGGATTAGAAATGTTAGAAATTCAGGCAGAAGAATCTTGGGAAATTTGGAATAGTTAAAACTATTTCTTATAAAAAATTTGTTGACTTTCAATTAATTATTTATCTTTCAAAAATAATTTGTTAAACTTAAACATTAAAAAAATGTTAGAAGAAAAGAATGATAACCTGCCATTAGCAGACGGAGTGAACCCTGAAACAGAAACAAATACAATTGTTGAAGCAATAAATTCAACAAATGCAGAAGACAGCGAAACAGCTTCTATAAACGAAAACAACCATATTCTTTTAGCTAATTACGACGAATTATCGTTAGAGGAATTGAATACAGAACTGGAAAATTTATTAAAAAACGAGAAAGTTACAGCCATTCGTGATCATGTAGAAGGCATTAAACGCAGTTTTCTTAATAAATACAATGAACTGATTGATGAAAAAAGAAAGGTTTTTTTAGAAGAAAATCCAGAAGCTTTTTCAACAGATTTTCAATATGATTTACCTGCAAAGAATCATTTTAACTCTTTGTATAACAACTATAAAGACCAAAGAAACACGCATTTTAAATCGATACAAGATCAGCTAAAAACAAATTTAGCTAATCGCAATCAATTAATTGACGAATTAAAAGATTTGGTAGAAAATACCGAAAATTATAATGCTGCTTTAAAAGATATTCAACAAATTCGTGAGCGTTGGAAAAATGCCGGACCAATTCCAAAAGATAATTACAATCACGTATGGAATAACTTTCATTTTCATTTAGAACGTTTTTACGATCAGTTGCATTTAGACCGTGAAGCACGCGATATAGACTTTAAAAACAATTTAGATCAAAAACAAAAAGTCATAGAACGTGCAAGTATTTTAATTAACGAACCCGATATTCGCAAAGCTTTCCGTGAATTACAAACGTTACACCGCATTTGGAAAGAAGAAATTGGACCTGTTGCTAAAGAATACCGCGAAGAAATATGGCATAAATTTAGTGAAATAACTAAGCAACTACATAGCAAAAGAGAATCATTACAAAATGAAATTCGCGAACGTGAAGAACTTAATCTTGCCAAAAAAAATGAATTAATTGCTGCAATCAACAGTATTTCTACAAATAAATTTAATTCACATAACGATTGGCAAAATGCCATAAAAGAAATAGAGCAATTAAGAACACAGTTTTTTAGTGCCGGACGTGTGCCTGCAGAACAAAGCGAAGATACTTGGGCAACCTTTAAAAACGCTACCCGAAACTTTAATGTTTTAAAGAACAATTTCTATAAAGACATAAAAAAGGAACAACAAGACAATTTAGTTAAAAAACAGGCTTTAATAGAAAAAGCTAAATCATTAGCAGAAAGTACAGATTACAATACCACTACCCCTGCAATGAAAAAAATACAAGAAGAATGGAAACACGTTGGTCATGTGCCAAGAAAATTTTCAGACAGCTTGTGGAAAGAGTTTAAGCAAACTTGTAATTCTTATTTTGACAGACTTCATAGCGAACGCAACCAAGAAATGGAAGTGGAGATGGCTAACTTTGATCGAAAGAAAGAATACTTAGAAAGCTTGAAAGATTTTGAATTAACGGGCGATCATAAAACAGATTTAGACGCTATTAAAGTACATATAGAAAACTGGAAAGGTTTAGGTATTGTTCCGCAAACCCGCAGACATATTGAAGGTAAATTCAACAAGGTTTTAGATGCATTGTTCGATAAATTAAGTTTATCTAAAAAAGAAGCCGAATTGGTTAAATTCAATAATAAAATCGAGCATTTAATTGAAAGTAACGATGGCAGACGCTTACAAAACGAAACAGTGTTTGTGCAACGTAAAGTAGAAGAAATTCAATCGGAAATTTTTCAGTTAGAAAACAATGTGCAATTTATTTCTAATGCTAAGGCAGACAATCCGTTGGTAAAAGAAATTAATAAAAATATTGAGCGTCATAAAGATGAATTAAACTTGTGGAAAGAAAAGCTGGTTCAATTAAGAAACATCAATAAAAATGATTAATAAAATACAAAACCGGAAATTTCCGGTTTTTTTCATTTCAAAAAGCGTTATAATATGCTTGCTGCTTCTGTCTGTTATTGGCTGTAAGTCTAAAACTGATTGGCGTGATAATTACAATAAAAACAAGAACAAAAAAGAAATTAAAAAAACAACAAACCATTCTAAAACTATTGCTAAACCCTACGATTTATCAGAAATAAGCAAAATATTAGATGTTAGTGAAAGTAGCTTAAAAAATAAAAATCTATATAATTTTATTATAGATTGGTACGGAACGCCCTATAAATACGGTGGAAATAACCAAAATGGAATTGATTGTTCTGCATTTACAAATATTTTGTATAAAGAAATTTATCAGTTATACATTCCAAGAATATCTAAAGATATTGCCGAAAACGTTAAACGTAAATATACAAAGGACCTAAAAGAAGGCGATTTGGTGTTTTTTTCATTTGGTAATACTGGAATTGTAAATCATGTAGGTATTTATTTACAAAACAATATGTTTGTACACGCATCTACATCAAAAGGTGTTATCATATCAAATTTAACCGAACCTTATTATGGCGATTATTTAGTAAAATGTGGATCGTATAAAAACTAAGAATTATATCAATCATGGAAACTTTTGCAGAAAAAATAATTGCGTTCAACAAACAATTGAATTATTCAGGAAACTTACCAAATAATTTTCAGGTTTTAAATCCGTATTTATCTAATCCGGAAACGCTACTTGTTATGCAACAGTTTTACGAAAAGTTTTATAATGATACTAATAAACGAAAATTTATTATCGGAATAAACCCAAGTCGACATGGCGCAGGCGTTACAGGCGTTCCGTTTACAGATACCAAACGTTTGGAAAGTGTTTGCGGAATAAAAATGCAATCGGCACATACGCATGAAATTTCATCGGTTTATATGTATGATATGATCGAAGAATTTGGCAGAGTAACAGAATTTTACAATCAGTTTTATATAAATTCTCCGTTTCCGTTAGCAATCGTCAAAAAAAATAAAGACAATAATTGGGTAAATGCTAATTATTATGATGATTTAGAACTTTTTAAAATGGTGAAAGATTTTATGATTGAATCATTAAAAAAACATATTGCTTTAGGTTTGTATACCGATGAAGTTTTTGTTTTAGGAAAGAAAAATGCCACTTTTATAGAAAAGTTAAACAACGAAGCCAAATTGTTTGATAAAATCACGGTTTTAGAACACCCTAGATACATCCAACAATATAAATCAAAAGACAAACAACTTTATATTGATAAATATATTTTAGCATTAACTTCAAACAACTAATAATGAATCAGGATATTTTAAATTATAACGAAACTCTTTCTGAAGAGCATCAAAAAATATGCGATTTATTGGCGCAAATAATATCAGAAAATCTTAAAAATGCCGAAAGTAAAATCTGGCATACGCATCCAGTTTGGTTTTTAAACGGTAATCCTATTGTTGGTTACAGTAAACAAAAAACAGGTATACGATTAATGTTTTGGAGCGGTATTGATTTTGAAGAAGAAAAATTAAACGTTCACGGGAAAAAGTTCAAAGATGATTCTGTTTTCTATAATTTGGTAGCTGAAATCAATAAAGAAGATTTACATAGATGGTTAAAAAAATCCATTGAAATTCAGTGGGATTATAAAAATATCGTAAAACGTAAAGGCGTTTTGGTTAAACTTTAAAGACAAACTAGACTGCCAATAAATTGTTACTATTAAGAACTGCTTTACAAACTTAATTTTATTTAAAAAGATCAATCTTAAA
>NZ_RQTJ01000027.1:0-231 GCF_003858535.1 Paenimyroides viscosum | reverse complement strand
TGCTGAACTTGTTTCAGCATCTCACAAGATAAATAATGATGAGATTCCGTGTCAAGCACGGAATGACACACAGTGTATAGAAAAAAATGTTTTCAATATTTAATTTATGATACATTAATAAATATTTTGGTACAAAGTTCCAGATAATCATTTAAAAATAATTAAATGAACCCGTAGTGCATTATAGAAAAAGTTGCTCAAAAGATTAAAAATCAGTATATTGTATTGACT
>NZ_RQTJ01000026.1:4243-38356 GCF_003858535.1 Paenimyroides viscosum | reverse complement strand
TAATTTGTAACTTGCTTCTAGGTTGCTCATAAAATGTATTTCATTGTCAGTCAATACAATATGCTAATTTTTAGTAATTTGGCCAACCTTTTTTATAATGCACTACTGGTTATTACTTATTCAGTTCTCCTCAATTAACTCTTCAATTGCATCCCATAGTTTAATTCTTTTCTCAAGCGATTTAACAGCTATTTCTGCTGTTTCTTTCCATTTTTTAGTGTCGTTTGCACACAGGTAAGAAATCATTTCAAAAGCCATAGGTCCATGTTCGCCCGCATCCAATTCAATATGACGTTCAAAATAGTATACCAAATCGGTTAGGTCGGTATCTTCAAATCGTAATTTAAATTCCTTAAGCATTTCGGTAAACATATTCGGTATAAGATCCTCGCGCCCGAACGTAAATGCCGAAGCTATTTCATGCGGTTTGCCTGCTTCAATAACTTCAAAAGTAAACGTTAGAAAATCCTTTATGTTGTTATGAAGTGTGCTCGATTTTATAGCGCTGAATATATCTGTAGTCTGCACTGAGTTTAAAAAGGCCTCAATATTTTCTGTACTGGTATTGCTTTTATGCATGGCTTGCAGATACATTTCAAAATGACTTAACCTTTTTCCGTCTAATGTAAGATCTGATTCTTCTGCCAACACAATTTCATTGATCAGGTAACGCACTTCGGGGTTTGGAGACGCAAACCATGGATTTGTGGTACAGGTAAGTTTAGATTGTAAAGCTTTTAAAAGAGACATAAAATCCCAAACGGCATAAACATGAACTTGAAGGAATTGTTGCAAGTCTGCAATCGTTGTAATCTTTTTGTATAAAGAATGATTAATTAGCTGATCCTTTTTTGGCTGTATGTAACTGTTTATTTCGTTTATTGATGTCATATTTAATTTTTGACAAATATAATGTTTAGAAATTTTAAATTATTGTTTTTTTCTTGTGCATAAGTGTATATTTTTCATGGGTTAATTACTTCATATTCCTATTTTTTTTTTCAGTTCATTACGTATTTATAAATGCTCATTTCAATAAGAATTTAATTTGTAAGCTAAAACTTAACAAGTGATAGAAATAAAAAAGAGGTTGCGGTAACAAACTAACAACCTCTCCAGCTACTGTTTGCAGGTAGACCAACCTTTGGTGAGCAGAAATTTCAATTACAGTCCCTTGATAAGTTCCGGGCTTTGATTTGTTCAATTCTATAATACCTTTGTGCTTCCTTTTTCATTTTTTATTTCGCATGAAAATATACAGAATATAGTTGTTAGTAACACAAAAATACTGCACAGGACTGCTCTTGGTTTGATCATTGCAGTAATTTTTTAAAATTTTACAGTTGCTGACAACTAATCATTGATTTTTTATCTAAGCTAATGATAATTTTGCACACAAAGAAATATACATCCCTCAGGAGCTATTACTGGCTCAAACGAGATATGTTAAATAAAATATTAGTTTATTATTGGCTTTACCGAACCTAACTTGGTTAAAAAGATACTTACTTCGTACAATGCAAACATAGGAATTACCAAAACTACCTGACTTAGTATATCTGGTGGAGTTATTACTGCCGAAGCAACAAGTATGATTACATAGGCATATCTTCTGTATTCCTTTAATAAAATTGTTGATACAATGTTTAATCTGAATAGAAAATATATAATAACAGGAAGGTTAAATACAATACCTGTCGCCAGTAAGGTTGTGCGGACCAGTGAAAAGTAGGAATTAAGATCAAATTTGTTTTGTATAGTGGTACTGATGCTAAATTCAGTTAAAAATTTTAAGGAAAAGGGTACAATGATATAGTATCCGAAAAGAACGCCGGTAAAAAAAAGCAACGTTGAGGATGTAAGAAAAATTAAACCTGCCTTTGTTTCCTTTTTGTAAAGAGCTGGGCGAATAAATTTCCAGAATTCAAACAGTATTAACGGAAAAGCTGCGATAATACCAAAACTCAAGCAGGTCCAGATTAATATAGAAAGTTGTCCTTCCATTTTACGGTTTTGCAGATCAAGATCAAGATTCGTAACTGTATATACTGCCTCATTAAAATAGCTCAATAATCTGTATGTCGGAAAATCCCCTCTTTTCGGTGCGAATATAATTTCGTCAAAGATAAAGTCACTGAAAATAAAAGCAGCGGCAGAACAAATAATTATCCCGATAGAGCATCTCACAAAAGCCCATCTCAATGCTTCGAGGTGGCTTAAGAAAGACTGTTTTTTTTCGTTTTTTTCCATTCTAACTATCCATTATTTATGTCAAAGATAACAAACTGAAAATTTTTAGCTTCCAAAAGTATCATGTTTTCTCTTTAAGATGGTTATATTTGTTATTTAACACTGCCTAAATTAGTACGATAATTAATGTTAGGTCTACTTATAATTTACCCCAATCCGTGGGCTAAGTCAGCAAATATAAACAGATGGAATCAGTAATTTATTGGATTAATGACATTGTATGGAGTAAGGCTCTCGTAATACTCTGCCTGGGTACGGGACTTTTTTTTAGTTTCAGGTTAAAATTTCCTCAAGTAAGGCTTTTCAAGGAAATGATCAGGTTACTTTTCGCAACAAAAAAATCAAAAGAGGGTATTTCCTCTTTTCAGGCTTTTACGCTAGCGATATCAGGAAGGATAGGTACGGGTAACATTGCCGGTGTTGCCACAGCCATTGCAATGGGTGGTCCTGGCGCCGTATTCTGGATGTGGACTATTGCATTTCTAGGTAGCGCTTCGGCAATTATTGAAGCTACACTTGCGCAAACTTACAAAGAAGTAAGCAAAGGCGAGTTTAGGGGCGGACCTGCCTACTATATTTTAAAAGGACTCAAAAGTAAACCCTTTGCCGTGTTGTTTGCGTTGGCTACAATTATAAGCTGCGGATTTCTACTTCCAAGCGTACAGAGTAACAGTATAGCGCTTGCAGTTGAAAAAGCTTTTAATGTTGATACAGTTTATACGGCTGTTGGGGTATGTATTCTACTTGCCTTGATAATTATAGGGGGTGTAAAAAGGATAAGTAGTGTTGCAGAAATAGTGGTGCCTTTCATGGCAATTTCTTACATCGTTATGGCATTTATAATCATTGGTCTTAACATTGATAAAGTACCCGAAATGTTTTCCCTTATATTAAGTTCTGCCTTCGGTGCAGATGCTACCTTTGGCGGCATTGTTGGATCGGCTATCAGCTGGGGTGTCCAGCGCGGTATATACAGTAACGAAGCAGGTCAGGGAACCGCCCCGCATGCTGCGGCTGCGGCCGAAGTTTCTCATCCTTACAAACAAGGGCTCGTACAGGGGTTTTCGGTGTATGTAGATACGCTCTTCGTTTGCACGGCAACTGCGCTTATGATTCTTTTTACCAACCAATACAACGTATTGCATCCAGATTCCGGTTTCTTGGTCGAAAATTTACCCGGGATCGAAGCAGGGGCAGCTTTTACACAAAATGCCGTAAGCATTCACTTTCCTGCTTTCGGAAATGAATTTGTAGCGGTGGCGCTCATGTTTTTTGCTTTCACAACGGTCATGGCTTACTATTATATAGCAGAGTCAAATATCGATTTTCTTTTTAAAGGAAGAAAATCTCGATACGCGATATGGATTCTGCGTTTACTTATCCTTGTTTCGGTTTATCTGGGCTGTATCAACTCCGCAAAAGTTGCGTGGACTCTTGGTGACATAGGTGTAGGTCTTATGGCATGGATGAATCTTGTAGCAATACTATTGCTTTACAAGAAGGCAGTCGCGGTGGCAGATGATTACGAAAAACAAAAGAAGCAAGGTCTTGATCCTCAGTTTAATGGTACAGAACTCAATTTGCAGCATGCAGAATATTGGAACAATTCTCTAGATAATAACACTAAACATCAACAATAAATTTTAAAAAGTAGCCGTAACTTTGCAGGGCTTAAAAATAAAAAATCGTACAGAAATGGGCACTAACATTAATTTAAACGTATTTAAAGATTTTGTCAAATCAAATAATTTTGGAGGTATTCTCCTTTTTCTGTGTGTAATACTTTCGCTTGCGGTGGCAAATTCTCCTTTGTCGCAGCCACTTCAGGATCTTTTAGATACGGTGATTGGTTTTGAAAACGAGACGGTCCACCTTAACTATTCGGTATCTATGTGGATTAATGATGGTCTTATGGCTATTTTTTTTCTGTTGGTTGGGCTCGAAATTAAAAGGGAAATTGTAGAAGGGGAACTATCGTCTCCAAAAAAAGCAATAATGCCTATACTATGTGCCATAGGTGGTGCGCTTGTTCCTGCAGCGATATTCTTCGCATTAAATTCAGGAGCGGAAACAGCTGATGGGTGGGCAATTCCCATGGCAACCGATATTGCATTTGCTCTTGCGGTAATATCATTATTGGACAAAAGGGTGCCGGTAAGCTTAAAGATATTCTTAGCCGCTTTGGCAATTGTAGACGATCTTATAGCCATTTTAGTAATCGCTTTTTTTTATTCTTCCGGAATAGAACTGGCATATATAGGCTTTGCTGCTGCTTTTATGGCGGTTCTGATTTTGATGAACAGGTTTAATGTTAAAAATCCGTACCTGTACCTTATACCGGGCATTTTCGTATGGTACTTTATACATCATTCAGGCATCCATGCAACAATAGCAGGGGTAATGGTCGCAATGACACTTCCTACCAACGATACATCGGTAGAATCTCCTTTGGAGCGGTTGGAACATGCACTCGTTAAGCCGGTAAATTTTCTTATAATACCTTTATTCGCATTTGCGAATACTAATATAACGCTGCAGTCAGAAATGCTTCACGGACTTACATCATCACTGGGATTGGGAATATTTTTCGGGTTGCTTGTCGGTAAGCCGGTAGGTATTTTTATAACCTCGTGGATATGCAATAGACTGGGAATGGGAACGCTGCCGGAAGGTAGCAGCTGGACACATATTATTGGTGTAGGTCTGCTTGCAGGTATAGGTTTTACAATGTCTATATTTATATCGATACTTTCATTTAATAACCCTCTATTTGTATCGGAAGCCAAACTTTCGGTTTTACTTACCTCTGTCATAGCAGGTACAGCAGGTTTTATACTTCTTAAGACAAATTCCAGAAAGTCACGTTAACGGTGCTGAATATGGTTATACAGTCAACTGGCAGTAATATTAGAACTGGTTAGAGAAATAGCCACTCCAAGTTTTAGCTTTAAAAGATCATTAATTACACCTCCCCAGCTCTTTATCATAAGTTTTCTAAGACTTGTTTTAAGTAGTGCTTTGCTAGTTATGCTGCCAAAAGCTTCATATTCATCGTATATAGGTGGGTAGAGTGTCAGTAAAAGCATCCACTAAATGTACCACATTGAAAACCTGTGTACATTTCAAGCAAAACAAAAGTTCTTCAATTTACACCGACACCTCAACAAATCAACAGTTAAACGAATCAACAATTCATCCGGTAACACCAAACATCCCGCACCAAACATATAAACAAATCAACGATTCAACAGTTAAACACCCGAGCACGAAGTCCAAAGTCTGCGTATACATGGAGCAGAGTATGTGGGAAGCGAAGCTAAATCAACAGTTCAATCACCCCATTTAGCCCTTTACTACGGTAAATAGTATCTCAAATCTAATCAAACGCTATTTCAAAATATTCAAGAATAGCTTTGTAATTATCCTGAGCTGTAAAACAGGTATCTAATAAATATTCTCTTATATTATTCCACTCCTGTAAACCTCTATAGTAGAAAAGCTTAATTTCTTCATCAATAATAAAGGGTACAATATTATTGGCAAGACATTCTTTAAACATGATTAGCCTGCCAACCCGACCGTTTCCGTCCTGAAAAGGATGGATGATTTCAAACTGGTAATGAAAGTTTATAATATCTTCAAAAGTTTTCTTTTCAATGTTGTGGTAACCTAAAAGCAATTCTTTCATTCTTGCCGAAACTTCCTTAGGTGGACACGTTTCATTGCCACCCACTTCGTTAGGGAGTTTTTTGTATTCGCCAACATTAAACCAGTCTTTTCCACTATCAGATGTTCCCGATTTCAAGAGAAAATGTAATTCCTTTATAAATGATTCTGATAATTTAGATTTTGCCTTGTCAATGATTAAATCAATACATCGAAAGTGATTGGTCGTTTCTATTATGTCATCTACATTAACGCTTTCTTTGGAAGCCCCAATAGTATTCGTTTCAAAAATATATCGAGTTTGATCATGGGTCAACTTGCTTCCTTCTATACGGTTTGAATTATAAGTCAGATCAATTTGCGTACGGTGATAAATCCCGCCTTTAAGCTTCATTTCTTTTTGCTCTTTGAGATGATTGAGTAATGGATTATTACTAAATTTCTTCTTGTTTGCTTTCTCAGGCAATATTGCATCATCGGGAATATTCCATGTTTTACCAGTTAAGAAAGCTCCCTTAATTCTTCCTATAGCACAGTGATTCCGAACAGTTCTTTCCGGAATATTCCTTTTTTTTGCAAATTCCCTTACCGAAATATAATTCATGACTTTTAATTATAAATGCCGTTATCGGCAAATATACACTTAATTAATGTTTTTTCATGTCTTTTTTTGCCGATAAATGTTGTTGAAAGTATAGTTTGGTAATGTTTCAAATGTATTGCTAGCATTTACACTGTTTGCAAACCCTGGCTTTATAAGTCAAAAATGACTTATTTCCTAATACTACAGACAATATTTGTTAGTCTTAATTAATTTAATCGGCATTTCAAAACCTTAAAGTATGGGTGACGTTTTCTTGAAGCTAAGAGTGTGTCCTATCTAAATCACTAGTTTTCTAACTACGAACTGTCATTCCGGGCTTGTCCCGGAATCTCCAACAGGTAACAAATAATTCTATCACTTCAAACTTTGATCAGTTCGAACCCAGTCGAGAACTAGTAACTATGTCACAAAATTCCTCATTAAAAAAACACTATAATTCAATCCACACGAATCAAAAGCGGTATGAAATTTTAAGCGAGCGTCGAATAACTGTATGAAGCGCAAGCTGATCGGGTGGTCGGTGAGCTTGCCGAACCGCGATCAGATAGGTTCAAAAGTTTAATTCGACCGTTTAAAAGATCGCCGCAACAAAAAAGATTTTTGTTTCTTTTCATCCGAAAAGAAAAGAAAAACCGAAATCGGACTCTTACTCAAATGGAGATCTCAAAGCTAAATAGTTCTATCATTCCAAATGTACGTCAGTTCCAGCCCAGTCGAGAACCCAGTCACCCCCTTGCTTTACAAGGAGTCGCACAAGAAAAAGACATGCCGCATAAATTACCTCAAGTAAGTAGATATCCAAAGAATCAATCAAAACAACTGAATGTACCACATTCAGCTATCTGTGAAAATTTAGCACATTGTGAAAGTAAATTGTATTAAAAGCAGTTTTATAATAATCTGTGCATCTGTGAAAAAAATCCTTCCAACGGTGCCTGAGGCGGTTGCTGAGTTCATCGAAGCATGGTTATTGAGCCTGCGGTCACTGAGCCCGCGGTTGCTGAGTTAATCGAAGCATCGAAGTGTCGAAGGCACACCCCACACCAAACATCCAGCACCCAACATATAAACGATTCAACAATTAATCAACTAATAATCTGTGCATCTATGGGAAATAACAACCAACATCAATAATGCTTCGTTGTCATTAACACAAAAATTTGGTTAAAGCTCAATTAATGTAAAAACAGCAGTACCGCTGCCGTTACTTTTACTATTCTTCATAATAATAAGTTCGTGTAAGTCCGTAACCTGTTTGTTTTTTGTTTTCCATTCCCCATTTTTCAAAGTCAGGATGTTCTGAAGTTTTCCACTCAATATAGTTTCTTACAAGCTCCAAATCTTCTTCCAGTTCGTTCATCCAATATTCTCTTAGTTGCGCAGCAGATAATTTCTGTATTTCCGCTTTTATTTTTTCTCCAAATTTAATATCTTCAAGTGGTTCTCCAATATATCCCTCTGGTAAATGATGAACCGAATAATAAATGTTGTAAGTCCACCAGCTCAATAGAGTCTGCCTTGCTAAGTCGTCCGTTGGGTTTATTTCTAATGCTTTAAATAAATGATCTTCACTTCGGTAATACTTCCCATACCAACGAAACGGATTGTTGTCTGCGTCTTCATTGTCTGCTATTTAAAACTACGTATAATGAATAAAAATGTAAATGCACAACCAATATTAGGAAAACAAAGGATTATAAAGTGAAAATTGAGATAGTTTAATTTGATAATATACTTATTATTTTTTCTGCTAATTAAATTAGCTCTTGAGTTCGTGTAGCCAATATACCTATAATTTTTCTAGATGCACCAAGAATACAATCTTTCATAACTTCTACCGACAGAGTTTCAAATATAGGATTAACTATCAATATTTAAACAACAAATATTACCACGTATAGTGAACGGTCTTAATAATAAAAAACTAATAGACCGTGCAATGAAGACGGTCTATTTTATTTTGATTATAACTATTTATTTAGAAAATATTTTCTGATTATTTATTTTCCACATTTCTATGGATAAGCCACATCTTTCCATTATTTGATTTAGTTAGTATCAATTCTTTGGAATCAGGCTTATAAATTGAAAGCTGATTAACCCATAACTTATTATTTACATAAGAGTCGTTGGGATTTCTAGAATACAGGTAAGCATCTTCCTGTGCATCTAAATTGACCTGACAAAAGCCATAATCATCTGCCAAATAATAATTACCGTTAACTAATGAAACTCCAAAAGACCTGTGTATCTCCGATAGGTTAGTGAATGCCCGCTTCAGCGGCTTAATGTTTTGAACAGCTCCATTGTAATCCATACTGATCACATGTGGATGACCATAACCGTATGCATCCACACTGATTTCTACAGCACTAAGGGCATTCGATTTAGCTGCTTTTGTACCATCTTTATATTTGGCTTCTACAAAAATGTTGATGCGTTCATTTAGAATGTCGATTCTTCGAATAATAATATCTTTCAATTCAGGAATTGGATTGAACACCTTAACATCATTATTTTTTACAACCTGCGCTGCTTCGATGTCATACAACATGATTTTATTAAAGTCATTGGATCTTATACCTTTAGTTGTATAGTTAAAATCCACAAGATATTCTTTTTGCCCGATCGAAATAGCCACGGGATGTTGAAGAAGCATGTTTTCATCTAAAGGTAGTTCTCGTTCATTAGTACTGTTTACTTCCAATAAGGTATTTTGTATCTTCATACCGTAAAGTCTGCGCAGTAAAATAGCTTTACCCGAATTGGTCAGTTCAAAAGATTTATCAAAGAAGTTGTCATCGAATGTGACTTTCTTTTCGATACTTTTTGTCAATCCGTCGGTTTGCATGACGGTGATATGCGTTATTTTAGGATCTTTTCTGCCTGCGTGCTCACGAAAAGCTATTCCAAAATACTTTCTGTTGTGAGACACGGAGAAAAGGATTGTTCCTGACTTATAGTCAGATTCAACCGTAAAACTGTTTAACAATGTAGTTTTAAATTCGCCTGTCTTTTTATCGAAAATATGATAGTGTATTTCTTTCTTTTTTGCCTTTCCGGATAAACTCTCGCTCAATATCATCAGTCGATCTTTATCCATTTCAAAAGATCCCAGATAAGAATAGGCAGTACGGTCATCAATCTGTGGGAAATTAAGAATGTATTGATCCAGCAGCTGGCTCTTTTGATCGAATTTACGAAGAATTGCTACACCCTTATTTGCTCCTATACCATAGGTGTTATTTGCCGAAAAAAGATAATGGGAATAGTTGTCAGACAAGACAAATTTAACATCCTGTTCAAAAGCCTCGTCAAAATCAAACATTTGATTTTCATTACCATTAGTCTGCGCGCGCGCGATATTAGCGGTAAAAATGAGGATAATAACTGTAAGTAGTTTACACATGGCTAATTGGTTTTATAGACAGACTTTTCCAATCCGCTTAATTCTCTTTGCTCGTTTGATGAAAGATCAATTTCCACCAGATGCTCCTGAAGGTTATTCAGGTATTTTTCTGCTTCTATCTTATTGTCCAATGCAAGGTATAATCTTATAAAGTTCATGTACAGGTTCTTTGCAACCTTAGCATTATAATCTGCTTTCGAGTTCTTAAAATCGATTTTTTGTAAGGCTTTGGTCCATAGTTCGACCCCGTTTTCAATCCCTTTAAATGCTTCAGCATTTCTCTTTTCGTCCGTACTTAATTTTTTAAGGTTGGTTGTAATATAAATATGTCCTTTTTCTATATCGTCGTACTTGTTCTTATTATTTTTAATAGTAGTCAATTTAATTGTTCTCACCTGTTCCTGATTAGAATAGCGCTCACTTAGATAAGTATTTATAAATTTAACGACCGATTCCAGATGTCTTTTTTCTTCTTGAACGGCATTAATGCTATTTGTAGGTGATGAAGCAATGAACTTGAATTCGTTAAAAAATGTTTCATCAATTTTTACAGCACCGTTTTCCTTGATCTGTAGTCTTGTAGGTTGTTTTGCGTAAGTCTGTCCGGCGTTGTCCTGAAAATTTACCTGTGATACGGAAAGATTGATATTAACATATCCATTACCATTACCTTTTTTAAACTGTGGAATGTTTATTTGGGATGCTAGAACATTATTGTCTATAATTATGTAGTTGTTCAGGTTAGGCTCTCTATAGACTGGAGCATTCGGTTTATAATACATCGGCTTGGTAGGAAGAACGAGTTTAGGCTTTTTTCCCTGATCAATAAGTGTAAGACGTTCCAATAGACTCATTTTGTTAAAAGCCTCATCTTCGGTCTTGAATTTTTCTTTTGCTCTCTTCTCTTCTTCTGCAAAATTCTTTAAGACGTCCTGATAGTCTGTTTCGCTTTGTTTTACAACATCATCATAGTTGTCTAAATCGTTTTGATGGTCGATTTTGGATTGCTCGTAAATTTCATTGGCGGTAAGGTTGTACGGAGACGATACATGTACGTCAAAAGTTTTATTCGCCTCCTCAATCACAACTTTCGGAGATTGAAACATATTGAAATTTATAGATTCATCACTGAAGCTTTGTCCATAAACGGAAACAAAAGAAATCAAAAAAATTGAAGAAGTAATTATCTGCTTCATAGGTCTAAATTTAGATTAATATTCTGCAAAGTAAAATAAATTTCCTTATAAATAAAACAGTTACGTGATTTTCGTGAATTAGTACCGTCTAATAGTATCCTATTTTACTTATTCAAAAATCTTCTTTTATTGTTTTAAGTTTCGAGATTTGTTCGGGACAATCTTGAAAGCCTCATTTTAAATGGACTTTTATTATTATCATGTAAAAAGAAAGCGAATTATACTTTTTGCTGACGATTTACTATAAAGAAAAAAGAGGCATAAAGCCCCTTAAATTAAAAATATAAAAACAGTAGTATTAATCTTCAATTGAAATAACAGAACAATCTTCTAAACTAACTTTAGCTTTTATGCTGTTTGAAACAGTTGCTCCAAAAGAATTAGTACCTCTATAAATCATTACAAGACCTGCATAATCTCCAGTTACTCCGTATTGTGTTTCTACGTGTTCAAAACTTTTCGGGTTATGCATGTTTTTCTTAACGTATTTTACAAGTTCCCTGTGAGAACCATCCCAACTACTTAAACATTTTTCTTTAAACTCCACTATTCTCTTGTCATGTTCTTCTTTTTGTTTTAAGATTTGTTTTTCCATAGCAATTGTTTCTTTTATGGAATTAATTTTTTCTTCATTGATAAGGTTGTTTAATTCAGGGACATCATCATTTTGTATCCCCCCGACGAACCCCATATTGCGCTAATTAAAAAGCTGATTTAGTTTTGTAGCATGACAATACAAGACAACAGAACTCAAAGATTGGCTATGATAGCCGATTGGCAACAAAGCGGAAAAAGCAAACGCGCTTATTGTAAAGAAAACGGAATTAACGAAGCTGTTTTTTATTATTGGTTAGAACGAAGCGATGAAAAAAAATCCAAAACGGGGAAATTCATTGCCATCGAAGAAGAAACTTCGCAAGATGAGATAGAGTTAATTTATCCCAATGGCGTGCGACTCAAAGTAGCCAACAATTTGGCGCTTTTATCGCAATTAATCAAGCTTTACTAGATGTTTTCGCTTGGTTCTTCGCACCGATTTTACTTGTACGACGGTTGTTGCGATATGCGAAAATCGTTTGACGGCCTCTGCGGATTGGTTAGTTCGGTGATGCAACGGCAAGCGACAAGCGGCGAAGTTTTTGTGTTTTTAAACCGAAATAGAACCCATATAAAACTGTTGCATTGGGAAAATGGCGGATTTGTGCTGTATTACAAACGTTTGGAACAAGGTACTTTTCCGATTTCGAAAACTCAGAAAAATGAACTGAGCTGGAGCCATCTTGTTTTAATGATTGAAGGAATTCAAGTGATAAAAAGTATTCAAAAAAAACGGTTTTTATTGCCTTAAAACCAACTTTTTTTCTTGCACAAAAGCCTAAAAATTGTACTTTTATACCATGAAAAACGAACTAGAAAACCTGTCAAAACAAGCGCTTTTAGAGCTGCTTTCTAGTCGTGATTCTGAGATAAATTCCCTTTCGCAGGAAAACGATTCTCTTTCAAAAGAAGTTGATATTCTTTCCGTAGAAAAAGATACACTTTTAAAAGAGCGCGAATATCTAAAAGCCCAAATTGAGATGTACAAACGTATGCAATTTGGTCAAAAGCGTGAGCGTTTTGAAGGAAATCCTGATCAAATGGCACTTCCGTTTGATGTTACTGCTGAAAAAGCTTCCGAGCAAGAAGAAATCATCAAAGAAAAAATTGCCTACCAGCGCAAACGCCCCAATCATAAAGGTCGCGCCAAATTGCCATCGCATCTTGATGTGGAAGAAATCGAAATTTTTCCTCAAGAAGATCTTTCTGAAATGGTTTGTATCGGCAAAGAAATCACCGAAGAATTGGAATGCCAACCTGCCCGATTTTACATCAAACGCTACATTCGCTACAAATATGCCGCTAAAAATGGTCAAGGTGTTGTAATTGGAGAACTTCCGGAGAGAGTAATTGACAAAGGCATCCCAGGTGCCGGACTTTTATCGATGATTTTGACCGATAAATATGTAGATCATTTGCCATTGTATCGCCAAAAGCAGCGATTTTCGAGAGAAAACATCCAAATAGCTTCATCCACTATTGAAGGTTGGACCAAAGAAGCCCTCAATAAACTTGAACCGCTTTATGAACAGTTGGTTTTCGATACCAAATCAAAAGGCTATTTACAGGTTGATGAAAGTCCGATAAAAGTGTTGGATAGCGACAAAAAAGGCGCCACCCACCAAGGTTATTATTGGGTGTATCACGCACCGCTTGAAGGCACCGTGTTGTTCGATTATAGTCCAACGCGAGGCAGCAGTGCACCTTTACCAATTTTAAAAGATTTTGCTGGTTACCTGCAAACCGATGGCTACGCCGTATACGAAAAGTATGCCCGAAAAGAGGGGGTCACACACCTGGCTTGCTGGGCACATGCCCGCCGTGAGTTTGAAAAAGCGCTGGATAACGATAAACCCAAAGCTGAAAAAGCTTTGTTGCTTATCCAAAAATTATACGCTGTAGAACGAAAAGCCAAAGAAGAAAATCTTTCGGCTGAAACAATCAAAAATTTACGATTATCTAATTCGCTTAAAAACATCAACGAGCTCGGAAAATGGATTTTTGAACAGATCAAAAACACACTCCCTAAAAGTCAAATCGGCAAAGCTATGGCTTACGCTAATGCCAGATGGGATGCGTTGTCTGCTTATTTATACGATGGCAATTTGCAAATCGACAATAATTTGGTAGAAAACGCTATTCGTCCGTTAGCTTTAGGTCGAAAAAATTATTTATTCGCCGGAAGTCACGATGCAGCCCAACGTGCAGCCATGATTTATTCGTTTTTTGCTATTTGTAAAAAGCACGAAGTTAATCCATACAATTGGCTTAAGTACACTTTGGAAAATATTCAATCCATCAACCACAAAAATCTAAAAGATCTTTATCCGCAGAATTATAAAAAAATAACTGAACAATCAAAGATGTAGTTGGTCGGGGGGATACATTTAAACTTAAAAACACAATACATACAATCCACACGAATTCAAAGCGCCATTGGTATCAAATCGGATAGCCTGTCCCGATCGGTTGTCGGGATTAAATTGTTGAAACAAGCGTAAACTAATCGGTCGGTCAGTGAGCGTATAGTTGCTGAGCTCGTCGAAGTAGCGAACTGCGATTAGTTAGCTTGTAAGACATTATTTAACCGATTTTAGACCGAGGCAAGATCAAAAAGAAAAGACTTTTGGTACTTTTTGTCTAAAAAGTACATAGAAACCGAAAGGTATCAATTTACTAACAACGGAGATCCCAAAGCCAGATCTTCCTATTACAACCCATCAAAAGTTCAACATTTTATTCCTGAATATCAGTCGATTCAATAATCTTTTCAAAAAGCTTGCTGTTGTCTTCTTTTTCTGAATCCATAAAGGTAATCTGATAAAAAGAATCATTTACAGGTACGGCATATACCATAATTTTAACCTTTTCTTGTCCGTTGTGGGCTGTTAGTGTGTAATCGCACATGGCAAAAACACACTGCTTGCCGTCTATATATTTAACGGTTGGTTGTTCTATGAACTTAAAGTCAGGAAAAATATCCTTCATACCCGAAAAACTTCTTTCAATACTTTTCTTAAAATCCTCAAAAGACGCTGTACCGTTATTTTTCAATACAATCTTAATGGTAGGTATTACACCATGTCTGCTGTTAATGGGGTATTTAAAAAAGGTTACCACCTGGTAGGTACCTTTATGGGTATCAATAAGCTTTTTTAAAGTTGCTTTGTCAAGCTTAATGTGTTCTTCCAGATTTTGAACGGTCTCACCTTCCTCAGCAACAATCCATTTGTTAGGTTGGTCTATAGAAAAGCCTAATCGTTCGTTTTTAAAGGTGGTTTGTGCATTGCAAATATTGTAAACAAAAAGAAGCGAAAGTAAGTATGATTTGTTTCATAAAATAAATGTTTTAGTAAGCACTACTTAGATTAATTATTGTTGTCTAATCCTTAATTTATTCAGTAAAAGTATTATCTACCTTTATAAATTCATATTCATTATCTAAAACATTACTCTTAACATGTATCTTCATACGGTTTCCGTTTGTTTCAAGAATTTTTACAAATATTTTTGTACCTAATAAGTAATTCATATCCCTCTTTGGATACTTGATTTTAATGTAGGTAAGAATATATTCACAGTCCGATTTCCATTCAACCGATGTATGTAGTTCATCGCCGGTATCTGTATTAGTTTCAACTTGTATTCCTTCATCCCTTACAATACGATAAGGCATATCTTTATCTGCATAAGAAAATGTACCCGTCCTAAAGTAAGAACAGTTCTTATCTTGTGCGTAGCAGTAACTTAACATTAATAACGTTAGTAAGGTAAAAGTTAATTTCATAAATAAAATTTTTCGGTTAAAATTACTAAATAAATTAAACAGATCAAGTTATAGTTTGTCAATCCCATTACTGTTACTTAGTTTCGGTCGCTGAAATAGTCTAAACATTAAACTGCCATAGCTTTTTCTCTCATATAACCATTTCCCTTTATAACCAATATGATAGAGAAATTTACCAGTGGCAATATAATCCTTCAACCCAACAGTTAAACATTTAAACAGATAAGCAGTTAAACACCCGAGTACGAAGTCCAAAATTCGAAAATACATGCAGCAGAGTATGTGGGGAGCAAAGCTAATTCAACACAACAGCGCTGTCACCCCTTGCTTGACAAGGGGTCGCACAAGTAAAGAAAAGAAAAGCTGACAAATCATCTTAATAAAGTAGATAATGTAAACAACTCAATGTACAACATTCAGAATCTGTGTATATTTCTAAGATATCAACGTAATTTCACGCACAACAAATCAAGTCATAATCTGTGCATCCGTGGGACAAAATCCTTCCAACGATGCCTGAGCCCGCGGTCACTGAGCCCGCGGTTGCTGAGTTAATCGAAGCATCGAAGTGTCGAAGGTACACCCCGCACCAAACATCCAGCACCCATCATATAAACGATTCAACAACTCAACACTTAAACATTTCCCATTTCCGGACAGTGAGCCTTCCGAACTGCCTCATCACAACTTCATTAACATTTAGTATATTTACACCAAACCCTTACACCAAATGCACCACTAGACATTGGTAATAAAACAAACACTTATGAACACTAAAAAACGAATCTATATAGATTTGGACGGAGTCATCCTTGACCTCATCGGACAAATGAACATAGAACTTGGAACTACTTGCAAAATTTGCAGCGATCACCCATTAATATCAGTAGAATTAAAATATAAAGGATGGATAAAAAATTTGATATAACAGCACAGTATTTAAATCACTTTGTCGAACAATTGCGACCACAAGATACAGAAGTTCTAAAACAATTAAATTACGACTTTACTTGGCAGAACAACATTGCTATATTGTATGATATCCGTCCAAAGTGGAACAACCGGGAAGAGACAATAAACAGTGAATTTGCAAAAATACGTTATATTAAATCTACTAGAGAATGGAAACTGTATTGGATGCGTGCCAGTGGAAAATGGGAGTTGTACGAACCTTTCCCAACAAGCAGTAATATTCAACAGTTGTTGCAAATTATAAAAGAAGATGCGTACAGTTGCTTTTTCGGATAAAATAATTTCTCATTTCCCTAATTTCCCACTTAAAATTAAAAACAGAATAAAACAATCCACACGAATCAAAGTATAGCGGTTTCTATCCTTTGGATTGGGCAATCAGCTTCAATTTCTAATTCGTCGATTTCTGTTTCCAGCTTAAAAAGTGTTTGTGTATAAAATTTATTCATTTTGAAGTCTTAAAATTTGGTTTACTAATAGAGATGCCTAAATCTGTCAGATTTAGGCATCATCCAGCTAATACCCTTTAATATGTCAACGCAAGCCCGGCTCCAAAACCCATATCGCTATCGTAGTGAGTACGAATGCCAATGTTTTTATTGATAATATACCTAAGCTCTGCCATGTACTCTAAATCGGTATTGACCATGAAACCTCCCCTTAATCTTTTTGAAATAGGAATATCTTCACGCATTAACTGTAATCTTACAATACCGTCGTGATAAACTTCTGCCTGAAAATTGACCAACATAGGTAAAGTGTACATAAATCCTAAGCTGACCGCTCTACGTGTGTCTTTCTTGTTGGTTTGTCCAAATATGTTTTTTTCATGCTCGTCTTCTCCCATTTTTCGGTAACGATAATCAAAACCGACAAAAGGCATAAACCATTGCATCTTACCAATATACCTTCCCAAATGGGTTTCTACTTCATAGCCGTGCATACTGTTGTATCCTAAACGCCATTCTGTACCTAATGACCATCTTGCATTTTGCAACATCGCTCCACCGTCATTTCCATTCGTTGCAAAGTCGTTTTCAATCATAAAGTGAGGCATATTGCTTTCTCTCTGCAACTTTTTATAGGCTTGCTTTTTGTTGGGTAAATAAGGATTTTCGTAATCATCAACAGCAAAAACCCTGTTCATACCAGACATCATGTGATATAAGATATGACAGTGGAAAAACCAATCTCCCTCTACATTTGCTAAAAACTCTATGGTATCCGTTTCCATTGGCATGATATCCAACACATTTTTAAGTGGTGATTTTTCTCCTTTACCATTGATGACCCTGAAATCAAAACCATGTAAATGCATGGGGTGACGCATCATTGAATTGTTATGAATCGTAATTCTAAGAATTTCTCCTTTTTTTACTGGGATTTTATCAACTTCTGAAAGAATTTTATTATCCATGCTCCATACATAACGGTTCATATTTCCCGTTAGGGTAAATTTTAATTCTTTGATCGGTGCATCCTTGGGAAGTTCAGTATTATATGGTGATTCCAACATTGCATAATTCAACGTTTTGATTTCTCCTAAGGCATTTGCATCGTAACGATTGGCATTATTCTCCATGTTATGTTGGCTATGATCTTCTTTAGCCTCCCCAGTAATTTCAGGGTACATGACCACATTCATATCCATTTTGTTCAGACTCATCTTCATCCCCATATCATCTAGATCACCGTTCATCTTCATCATATCGTTCATCATCTTCATCCCTTCAAAATATTTCAATTTTGGCAGTGGCGAAATGAGTTGTTTGATACCATTACCTACGTAGTAACTTGCCGATTGCGTTCTATCTTCCGTAGTGGCTAAAAATTCATAAGCAACACCATCTTCTGGAATGGTGACTACAATATCGTAAGTTTCAGACACAGCTATAATTAATCGATCTACTTCAACAGGTTCAACATCATTTCCGTCATTTGCTACAACTGTTATTTTACCCCCAGCATATCGTAACCAAAAATAGGATGATGCTCCGCCATTTGAAACTCGCAACCGCACTTTATCGCCTGCTTTTAGTGCTCGTCCATCAACTGTTTTCAAATCTGTGGAATGATTTCCGTTAATTAATATTTTATCATAATACACATCACTAACGTCCATCGCCAACATACGTTTCCATTCGTTGGTCAGTTTTGTTTTAAAATGTCCCTCTTTAATTGCTTCCGCATAAGATTGTGTTGCATTTTTTTTAATAGCCGCCCAATCATTGGCATTATGCAACATCCGATTGATGTTATTAGGATTAAGGTTGGTCCATTCGCTTAAAATGATGGGAACAGTAGGCAAATCATCGATTCCTTTTCTAAAGGTTTTATCATCGTCTTTTTTCTTCAAAATGAGACTGCCATACATTCCAATCTGTTCTTGTAAACCAGAATGAGAATGATACCAATGAGTTCCATGCTGGATAATCGGAAAACGATAGGTATATGTAGCACCTGCCTCGATTGGCTTTTGTGTAAGCCAAGGCACTCCGTCTTCTTTGTTAGGCAGGAATATTCCGTGCCAGTGTAACGAGGTGCTTTCCTTTAATTGGTTATGAACCACAATTTCAGCCGTATCTCCTTCTGTAAAGGTGAGTGTAGGCATTGGTATTTGCCCATTAACAGCAATCGCTCTTTTTTCTTTGCCCGCATAGTTTACCAATGTGTCTTTTACATAAAGATCATACTTTACGACTTTCCCTCCCTTGATATCTTTTTTGGAAAGAACAGGAATAACCTTTTGATCTTTATCCTCTGGTAAATGCCCTGTTTGAGCATGAATACCTAGATGAATCAACATGAATGCTGATAGCAATGTGTATATTTTAATTTTCATTTGAATGTTTTTTATTAATACTTGACAAACCCTTTGACTTAATCTGTGTTATATTTATTTTTTCTGCATAAATTAGTAGACTCCTTCATAATATCGGGTATTCTACTTTCGTCAATACCCAGACTCTTTAATATATCGGCATTCAGGCTTCTACAAAGAACAACACCCATGTCCAGAAGCTTTTGTTTCTCTTTTTTTAACAACGACACTATGGCTGTAATCGGATGCAATCCCAATTTGTCAATTCTGTCTCTCAAACCATTATTAAGTGGAAAATCCCAAGACATCATCTTTAAATTAGAACAGTTACCATAGGTAATAGCATCTGTAGAAAATCTAGTGTTGGTCACGAGCCATCCAAAAAACATCTTTGACGAATCGAAACTTTCTTCTTTCCAAATGTTTTCTATATCCCAAAATCTTGCCCGAACATACAACGAGTGCTGTATACTACAGTATATCCTGTTTGTCGAATGAAACTTACATTCCATCATATTCAATTCCGATATATTTTCTGCAATTACATCCACCTCGTGCTCCACACATTTGCCTGACACGGAAACTCCTGTTTTTACGGAATACCCTTCTGCAATAAAAAGCGAGCCGACATATTTTTCAAAGGGAAATCCCGAAGGTCCTAATGCAAAGATTGCATTCTTAAGGTTATATCTCCCTGCCATGGATTTATCCATCCTCTTCAGGTTATCAAATACAGATTTGTAGATTTTTTTTGTTGGGATACCTTCATAAAGTATTTTATACGTTTGCTGTAAAATCAAGGAGATATTCTGTTCTTCAGCTCCCACTTTGCGTAGAACTCTTATGATCTTATTCGGATCAAAAGACACGATACGTCCATCACTTTTGGTTACCATTATTTGCGATACGGTATTTTCCATTTCGAGTTATAATTTTAATCTTCTATTTCCTATTCAGTTTTAGTAAGGTTGCATTAAATGCTACAACGATGGTACTAGCGCTCATTAAAACAGCTCCCATAGCTGGACTTAACATGAAATTCGGATACAGAATACCTGCTGCCAGTGGAATTGCGATGACATTATAACCTACTGCCCATATCAGATTTTGTATCATTTTTCTGTAGGTTCGCTTTCCAAAATCTATCATTTTGACAACATCTCTAGGATCACTGTTTACTAGAATGATATCAGCTGTTTCGGCAGCCACATCTGTTCCGGATCCCACAGCGATTCCGACATTAGCCTGTGCCAATGCAGGTGCATCATTGACCCCGTCACCAGTCATAGCAACAATTTCACCTTTCGCTTGAAATTCTTTTACTTTTTCCTGTTTATGATGTGGCAGGACATTCGCTAAAAATCCATCCATTCCTAATTTATTGGAAACCGATGCCGCAATTTTTTCATTATCACCGGTTAGAAGAAATGATTTTATTCCCATTTCTTTAAGTTGACGTATGGCATCTTGGGATCCTTCTCTTATACGATCTGCAAGGGTAATGATACCGATCACCTTACCTTCAATGAATACATAGTTTATAGTTTCTGTGTCCTGATCAATTTCCGAAGGGATCGTTGGTTTCTCAATTTTGTTTTCCGTAAAATAATTTGGCCCAGCAGCTACAACTTCTTTCCCATTTACCGTGCCTTTAACACCTATTCCCTGCATGTATTGGAAATGATCAGACTTCCATAATTGAAGCTCTTTTTCTTTGAGAAGTTTTATCATCCCCTTTGCAATGTGGTGCTCAGAGTTTTGCTGCACAGCGGCGGCATACTGGATGATCTCATCTTCGGTAAAACTGTCTAAAGGAATGACTCTTTGCACAGCATGAGAACCCTCTGTCAATGTCCCCGTTTTATCAAAAATAATGGTCGTTAAATTACGGGTAATTTCAAATGCTGTCCGGTTCCGTATAAGTAGTCCATTGGTTGCTGATAGCGTAGTCGAAATAGCGACTACTAAAGGAATCGCTACTCCTAAAGCATGGGGACATGCAGTGACCATTAAAGTTACCATTCTTTCTAATGCGAATGCCATATCTCCACTTGAATTATACCAATAAACAAATGTTCCTACACCGACTCCAATTGCAATAAAAGTAAGCCATTTGGCAACTTTATCTGCCAGGTTTTGTGTATTCGACTTTGCACTTTGCGCATCTTGCACAAGATTGATCACCTTGTTTAGATAGGTGTCTTTTCCGACTCCTGTCGCTTTTATTTTTAGCGCTCCATCCCCGTTTATGGCTCCAGCTATAACCGTTGATTTGGCTTCCTTTTTCACTGGAACACTTTCCCCTGTAAGCATACTTTCGTTTACATAAGAAAGACCATCAATAACATCTCCATCTGCTGGTACTTTCTCTCCGGGTTTGATAATAACAATATCGTTGTTAACCAATTCTTCCAACTTTATTTTCACAGCTTCACCGTCTCGTTCCACCGTTACTTCATTTGGCAAAAGCGCTACCAAAGTTTGAAGAGCTCTGGATGCTGCCATTTGCGAAAGCATTTCCAACCAGTGGCCAAGCAACATAATTACGATCAGCGTTGCCAGTTCCCAATAGAAATCCATACCCTGAAGACCAAATACTACTGCCGTAGAGTAAAAATAAGCCACTGAAATAGCAATTGCTACTAGGGTCATCATCCCAATGGCTTTTGCCTTAATTTCTCCAATCATCCCTTTTAAGAACGGCATACCACCATACAGATAAATCAAAGTCCCAAGGGCAAAAAGCACGTATTTGTCACCAGTAAATTTCAGATTGAATCCAAACCACTCTTGGATCATGTGTGAAAGCGCAAGAATAGGTATGGTAATAATTAAACTTATCCAAAATCTTTTCAGGAAATCAGGTGTATGATGACCTTCATGTTTATCATGTTGGTCTGCTGAACCCTGATGTTCCCCGTGTTTATGATGGCTGTGATTGTGACCACTAGTTTTTCCAAAGGGAACTAAAGCCATTCCACATAATGGACATTTCCCCGGCTCATCTTTGAGAACTTGAGGGTGCATTGGGCATGTGTATTTTTTCATAATAATAGTTTTAAAAATATTTCATTGGTGGTAAATTGAACAGGTGAGTAGAAGGCTCTACCTGTTCAATTAATATCCTAAATTTACTAATTATCTGTTAATGAATTAAAGTAATCAACCAACAGCTTCTTATCTTCCATGCTCAAACGAGCACCCTCATGCATCCATAAATAAGAGGTTAATGGCATTTTATCTTGTTCAATTTGCTTGGTAATTTGCGTAAATTTTGAATTTAGTCTCCGGGAACCATAAGAAGGTAATTCATCAAAGTTCAACTTTTCCTTTCCATCTTTTATATGCTTATCCATGAACCAAGCCATGGGCTGAATCTCACTGTACCAAGGATAATCCGTGTTGTTGCTGTGACAATCATAACAAGAAACAGCCAAAATAGCATTAACCTGTTCACTAACTTTAAAAGTATCAACAAAAGCTTTTCCCGCTGGAATGGCTGCTGTATTCTTTTGAGGTCTTACTAGCTGAATTAATATTAAAACAGCTAGCAAAACCATTAGGATTAGTTTTGATTTAGAGATTGCATTTTTTTTTCTCGTACCTTCCATAACGAACTAATTAGATTACTAATGCTTAACGAGCATACAAACAACAACTCGGTAAACCATCATAAGTCGCTTTAGAAGCCTTGTCCAATTCGGTGTCATGACCGACATTGGCAATGGCTTTGCTTATGGCACCCTTAGAGGTGACTTTTGAATTGAAATCCAAATGGATGATTTTGGCTTTTACGTCCCAATTTGCTGAAATCACTCCTTTAACACCTTTCGCTGCTTTTTCGATTCGGCTTTTGCACATCTCACAATTTCCGGAGACTTTTAACATGTCGTGTGTTTTAACAACGCTACTTTCCATATCATCGTGTTCGGTTTCTATCGGTGACTGATCATTGTTCATCATACTGACTTTACCTTCAAGTTGTGCACTTGCATCTACCGTGAAAGCCCCCTTTGTGACAATTTCCTCACCATTTTCTAATCCCGATAAAACAGCGTATTGGTCACCTAATGAAGGTCCCAAAATAATCTCCCGAAGTTTAAAGGCTGGCGTTGATGTATTTGGTTGTTTGACGTATACGATCGAACGCTTTCCTGTCCATAGAACTGCTGACTTAGGAATGACTATCTCCTTACCCTTTCCTTTCAAAGGAGCTGAAATATGCCCTGTAGCATACATCTCAGGTTTTAGATTACGGTCTCTATTATCAGCTTCAACTCTAATCTTTGCAGTTCTAGAGGTTGCATCAATGATTGGATTAATAAAAGCTATGCGACCCTTATATATTTTTCCAGGTAGGCTCTGTAAGCTATATTCCAACTGATCGCCAACTTTCAAAAAAGGTAAGTCGGTTTCATAAGCATCAAAAATTGCCCACAGTTTTGAAAGATTCGTAATGGTATATAACACACTACCTTGGTTAATGTAATCGCCCTGATTCACATTTTTTGTTAAAACAACACCACTAGTACTAGCGTGGATATTTACATAGGGGGAAACGGTTTTAGATTGTAGAATCTTATTTATTTGGTCTTCTGACACTTTCCATAAACGCAGCTTTTCTTTAGCTGCATCAAGTAATAAGGGTTGCATATCTTGCAATTTTGCTGCTTCCAGCAGTTCCTGTTGTGCTGTCAATAAATCAGGGGAATAAATCCTGGCTATCAATTGACCTTCCTTAACCGACTCACCGGTAAAGGTTACATATAGATTCTCAATACGGCCATTGACGTGGGAAGTCTGGGATTGCTGTAAGCGTTCATCCACTTGAATGGTGCCGTACAATTGTACATCCTTGACAGCGTCCTGATGCCCAACCATGGAAGTTTGGATATTTGCCAATGCGATAGCCTCTTTTGACATCTGAATCGCATCATCGTCAACCACATCATCTCCGCCTCCAGATGTTTTCAGTGGGATCAGATCCATTGCACATAGCGGACATTTACCCGGTTTATTCATCTTGATCTGTGGGTGCATAGAGCATGTCCATACGGTAGCTCCGTCCTCAGTTACCTCCATTTCAAGATCATGACCATGATCATGGGACTCATTGCCCCCAAATATTGCCCAGCCGAGTAGTAATCCAGCCAGCAGAATAGCTCCGTAAGTTACTACCTTATTTCTAAGTATATTTTTCAGTTTATTCATTACTAATAATTTTGAATAGTTTCGTTATTTATTGTCTGCTAATAATTTCTTAATTGACACAACCATCGTGTTATAATTCGCAATAGCTTCTGCTTTTTTAAGTTGATAGTCCAACAATTGTCGCTGTACCTGAATGACATTTGTTAGATCACTTTTGCCAGTTATAAACTCTTTTACAATTAAGTTATAAGTCGTTTGGGCAAGAGTTGTCTGCTTGTCATATAATTGCACCACCCGTTCTGCATCATCCAATTGGCTTTTGAAGCTATAATACTCGCTTTTTAGGATGTTGAAGGTGTTTTTAAAGTTTTCTTCACTTGATTTTCGCCATAGTTCGCTTTCCTTTTGTTGAGCGTTGTACTTTTTACGGAAGAGTGGCAAGCTCACAGAAACCATGGGCATAATCATATCTTTTCCATTCATACCTTCCATTGCAAGCATCATGTTATTGGTTTTCCCAACAACCATATATTCAACACCGATACCAATCATGGGATAACTCATTTTTCTATCCATCTCAGCTTTAGCTTTGAAAGCCAAACCTTCTTCTGAAATCATTCCAAGCATAGGGTTGTTTTGCTCAATAGTGGCCAACGCTTCTTTTTCGCTGTATAAGAAGCCTACTTTTTGAATCTCCTTACCCAACACAACTTCTTCAGTGGCCTCTCTATTTAACAATGCGTTGAATTTTGCTTTTTCAGCTTTGATTTGAGAATAAAGGCTTTCAATATTGTTTTCAATTTCAGCAATCTCCAATTGAATCCGGAGTACCTCCGACATACCTGAGCCTGAACCACCCGACATTCCACCCATTCCAGCTCCGGACGACATATTCATGCTAGGGGTAGTAGCTGGAGCACTTGTCGAACTGCTTCCCATATTCATTCCACCCATACCTGATGAGGCGGTGGATCTAGAAGGAGATGAAGAAACCTTACTGGTAACGGTCGGAGTTGCATTTGGCTGGGCGGTGTTAGATGGCGCAGAAAACTTCCTTAAAGCCAATTGTTCCAATTGATCTAATATTTTTTTATTTTCCTCATTATTGTGTAACTGTTCGTTAAGTTTTTGCATCGTGTACCATTGAGTGCTGACTTGCAGAATCAGATTATTTACCGCTTCCTGATATTGCTGATCTTGCATATTGGCCATATGCGTTGCTTCTATACGGGCTGCTTTTCTTGTACCAAACCAAGGAAACATCTGCATCAAACTGACATTCCCAAAGGAGCGACCACCAACAATATCCATGGGCATGGTGTATGCTTCCAAAGATAGTTCCGGATCCTGAAAAGCTCCCGCTTGCGGGATCTTTTCAAGGAAGGCCTCATGCGCTAAGCTTTGTGACTTTACGCCTGGGTTATTTTCTATCGCAACCTTTATGTAGTGTGATAGTGAATCGTTCGTTTGCTCCTGAGCGAAAGCATTCGAAAAGAAACCTAGCCCTACAAACAGGATCGTAACTATATATATATGTGTGTTATTCGTTTTCATCAGTTATTTGATTTTTATTTTTAGACCTGTTTTCCTTTCTAATGACCGATTCTCTCCACCAACATTGAAATACAGGAACCACAAACATGGTCATGGATTGAATCAACATTCCTCCGAACGTTGGGATCGCCATCGGTATCATTATTTCTGCTCCCTTTCCAGTAGATGTTAACACTGGTAGAAGTGCGATTAATGCGGTAGCAGTAGTCATCGCTGCGGGTCTCACACGTTTTAATCCAGCATATATAACAGCTTCCCTAATCTCTTCTTTTGATCTTGGGTTTCGGGCGACAAAAGTATCGTGTATGTATGTTCCCATCAAAACACCGTCACTCGTAGCTAATCCAAACAAAGCGATGAAACCCACCCAAACTGCTATACTAAGATTGACACTATGCATTTGAAATAGATCCCTCATGTTCATGCCACCAACGGAAAAATCCATGAACCATGGCTGTCCATACAGCCATAACAATATAAAACCTCCTGCAAGCGCTACAAATACACCTGAAAAATGTATTAAGGAAGCAGTAATTGTTCGGAATTGGAAGTATAGAATTAGCAAAATGGCTAATAAACTCATCGGCACAATGAGTAACAGGCGTTTCGACGCACGTTCTTGTTGCTCATAATTACCTGCAAAAACATAAGTCACTCCCTTTGGCAAAGTCAATTCCCCAGAAGCTATTTTTTCCTTTAAGAGATTATCCGCTTCACGCACAACCTCTACTTCAGCTTTTCCACTTATTTTGTCAAATATGACGTAGCCTATCAAAAACGTATTTTCACTTTGAATCATTTGAGATCCCTTCGCGTATTCAATGTCCACAACATCACCCAACGGTATTTGTATACCCGTAGCTGTAGGTATGATTATTTTCCGTAAGGCATCAGGATCATCTCTTAATTCACGGGGATATCGTAAACGAACTGGAAAACGCTCCCTGCCTTCAACTGTACTCGTCAATGACATACCGCCTATGGCTGCACTAATCACTTCTTGAAGGTCTGCTACTGTAATGCCATACCTAGCCATTTTGTCTCGGTTTAGGTGCAATTCAATATAAGGTGCACCTACTGCACGGTCATAGAAGACAGTGGATGGCATGATTGATGGAATATCTTTCAAAGCAGTTTCCAAAGCTTTACCTCCTGCTTCTATCGACTCAAGATCGGGACCAGATACCTTTAACCCCATAGGAGCCCTCATACCAGTGGATAGCATCACCATTCTAGCTTCTATGGGCTGTAGTTTTGGTGCAGAAGTCAAACCAGGTAAGTGAGAAACATTAACAATTTCCTGCCAAATGTCGTCTGCCGTTTTGATTTCGGGACGCCATTGTCGGAAAAACTTACCACTCTTGTCTGCTATTAGACTATCTCGTGGAATTTGTCTAAATCCCTGATCAAGATGGTACGTATCTCCATTAATCAGTTCAAAGTGTCCATCTTTATTTGTTTTAAAACGCTCTCGATGCCCATTTTTATCTAAAATATATTCCGGCATATAATTGATCGTGTTTTCAAACATTTGGGTCGGTGCTGGGTCAAGAGCAGAGTTTACACGTCCCCATTTACCGACTGTGATTTCAACCTCTGGGATATTTTGAATACGTTTGTCCAAGGTTCGGATAAATTGCAGGTTTTGTTCAATGCCAGTATGTGGCATACTTGTCGGCATTAGCAAGAAAGAGCCTTCATTTAAACTTGGCATAAATTCCTCTCCAATTCCTGGGAACGTTTCGGTTGATTTCTGCCAGAAAGTAGTTTCCTTAAACGACTTCCATCCGATAGTTTCGAATCCTTTTGCTACAAAGCCGAAGCTTCTTTCCGTACCCATCCAAGACAACAATCCGAATACTAAGGTTATAAGTGGAATGGCCATAAACTTCCACCGATTGGCAAGTGACCAACGCAAAATCTGTTCGTAGTAAATTACCAATACCCATAACATGCCCAAGATTATTCCGATTGAGAGGAAAACGAACACAAAGTTTAGTGGCATACTGGCTTGCGTACCGAGCGGTAACCATTCTACCGTCAAGTAATACATCGCTACAAAAAGCGTAATTGCTACATTGATGTAGTTAGCAAATTTTTCCCCTTTCCAATTCGGTGTAAATAGATTATTTATTCCGATCAAGGTCAATGCAAATGCTACAGAAACACCCGAGTATATCCAAAGTCCAATACCTGCTGCCACTAAGAAATAATTCGCAACTTGTCGCAACTTTTTGCTATTTAATCTGATTGAATAAACATAATAAGCAAGGGTAGGTAATACAATGATTCCCAGTATAAAAGCTGAAGTTAAAGCAAAAGTCTTAGTATAAGCCAAAGGTTTAAACAGTTTGCCTTCTTGTGCTTCCATCATAAAGACAGGTAAAAAACTGATGATTGTAGTCAGCATAGCGGTAGACAGTGCTCCCGACACTTCGGATACAGCTTTGGTAATTAAGCTTATAAATGCTTTTCCACGGCTTTCAATACCCTTAGCACGTTCTTCATCCATATACCTGAGGATACTTTCTATAAAGACGATCCCAACATCGACCATAACCCCGATAGCAATCGCTATCCCCGAAAGAGCCACGATATTTGCCTCTACACCCATTTGCCTCATGATAATGAATGTGACTAACACACCAATTGGTAGGATACTTGAGATCAAGATAGATGCGCGTAGATTGATGACCAATACGATGACAACGATAATACAAATCAGTATTTCATGAGCTAATGCATTTTCTAAAGTTCCGATTGTTTCCTGAATTAATCCTGAGCGGTCATAGAAAGGAACTACCGTTACTTTGGAAATTGTACCATCCGCCAATGTTTTTTGAGGAAGACCTGCTTCCATTTGTTTGATTTTTGCCTTAACATTATTTATTACCTCCATTGGATTTGCTCCATATCGAGCAACGACTACACCTCCAACAGCCTCGATACCTTCCTTATCCAGTCCTCCACGTCGTGTACTTGGCCCTAAGTTCACATACCCTACATCTTTGATTTTTACGGGCATGTTATTTCTTACGGTTATAACAGCATCTTCCAGGTCTTTAACACTTTTGATATAACCTAATCCGCGTACTAAGTATTCAGCTTTGTTTATTTCGATCGTTTCTGCACCAATATCAAGGTTGCTGTTTTGAATTGCAGACATAATATCCATTACGGACACATTATAAGCACGCATTGCGTCAGGCTTGATATCAACCTGATATTCTTTCACAAATCCACCAATGGAAGCAACTTCCGAAACTCCTTCTGATGCCGCTAAGTTATACTTGGCGTAGAAATCCTGAATTGTACGCAATTCATCAGGATCCCAGCCGCCAGTAGGTTCACCCGTTTCAGGGTTACGTGCTTCTAATGTATACCAATAGACCTGTCCTAATGCTGTAGCATCCGGCCCCAGTGAAGGTATAACTCCGGTTGGAAGTGTGCCCGCAGGTAATGAATTTAGTTTTTCTAATATTCGGGAACGGCTCCAATAAAATTCGACATCTTCCTCGAATATGATATAAAGGAATGACATTCCGAACATAGAACTGCTTCGAATTGTTTTTACTCCAGGAATTCCCAGAAGGGATGTCGTTAGGGGATAAGTGATTTGTTCTTGGATATCTTTAGGAGATCTCCCCATCCATTCTGTTGCTACAATCTGCTGGTTGTCGCCGATGTCTGGAATAGCGTCTACCGAAACGGGATCGCTTGGCAAAAGGTTTTGATGCCAATTAAAGGGGGCTGTAATTAGTCCCCAAGTGATTAATACAATCAGCAATAGAATGGTAATCAATCTATTATTAAGAAAGTATTTAATAATATTATTAAACATACATATACAGTTTTGACATATTAATTTAGCATACAGATTATCATTGAAACCTGCATGCTAAAAAATCTTTGATTTACTATATTTCTTCTTGGATCTCTCCACATGTAATCATTTCTTCTCCGTAGTATGGATTTTTGATTTCCTTACTATCACTCAGCCAATAAGCTCCTTTGTTGTCATTATACATCGGGCAAAAGACTTTATATAAAGGCTTTTCGGTAGTAAATGTCTTTGCTATATCGTAGAAATCCTTGCTCAGTATCACTAAATGCTCACGTTGGTGAGCGATATTGCCAATATTGTCAGCAATATGTTCTGCATGTTCTTTAATGTCCGAAGCAATATCTTTATAGGTTGCCTTGTCTTCGGCACTGAATCCATCTGATTTGATTTTTGAAAGGGCTTCTAGCATTCCTTTGGATGCATTAGCGGCTTCTTTATCATTATCTGACGACAATGCAAATGTGAGATGTTGGTAGTGAGAAAACAATTCAGAAAAATTGCCCTGTTCAGGGTTTTCTGTACTGTTAGCTGAAGGTGTCGTTTCAGTTACAGGAGCAGAAGTTTGCTCTGTACTTGCGGTTTTTTTCTCTGTATTTCCGTTACATGCTGTTAAAGCCAGTATTGATGAGGCGATTAAGCCTAAAAATAAATGTTTCATTGTCATGATTTTTGTTAATTGTTAAAACTGTTTTATATAATTTGTAAATGTTGCTTTATTTTCAAAATAGGAAACCTCTCCATTATTACCCGTAATAGCTATCAGCGCAGCTGCTTTATCTACATGCTTTTTTGAAAAAGGGTCAATTGCGACACGAACCGATTCATCCTTAGGTATACGTTCTTTACACATTTGGCAACAACCATAATATGTCTTTCCTTCAAACTCTACTTCGAATTGCTTCTTACCCATGTATTCATTATTTACCATGCAAACCAAATCATTAGGCACGATATCCCCTTTGTTAAAAACATTTGGATTGCTATCCATTACGTTTTGCTCTTTCTTTTTCGAGGTTTCATTGGAGTTTCCGCTACAAGAAGTTAGTGTAGCTAAAATCATCAAAGCGAATAAAATAATCTTCATATTGTGATTAATTATTTGATAGTTTCAATAATATTTCCACATGTCAGCATCTTATTGCCGTAATATGGGTTTTTAACCGCTTCTTCCTTGCTTAACCAATTTGCACCTTTACCACTATTATACATTGGGCAATGCTGATAGTAAACAGGTGTTTCTTGCTTTGATACTTTGGTTAACTCATACATATATTTAGACAGCAATGCAAAGGCTTCCCTTTGTTTTGAAATATCTTTGGTTGCGGCAATATTTCCAGCATTGTCCGTTAAATCTTTCAATGCCTTCATCCAAACGGCATGTTCTTCGTTTGAAAGTTTTGTCATTTCTACCGCTTTAATTGCTTTTACCAGTTCAGCGGCCTTTGCAAATGAATTACCTGCATCGGTTTTCACCAACGCATCTTTTACCAAGTAATAATTATCGAAAACAGCTTTTAACTGTTGTCCCTCTTGAGCGGCAGTAACTTTTGTTTGGTTCATATCGTTATGGCCTTTATGCTCATTATGCATCAGCATATCCGCATCTTTAGCTTTTACAACTGGCTTAGCCACTCGATCATATTGGCAACATTCAGGCAATTTGGTATATACATCATCAGGAGCTAAGAAGTTGTCACTGTCGTACCCTGCTAAAGCAATACGTTTAAGTATTTCATCTTGATTCGTTTTATTAGCATCATAAGTAAACGTAGCCATTTTAGTATCTTCATTCCATTCTACGTTGGCTACTTTGTTCACGTTACCAGCTTTTTCGATATTGGCTTTACACATATCGCAATTGCCATATATTTTTACGGTTTCTGTTTTCGCATTTTTGATTTGCGCAAAACTGTTCATGGATGATAGTAATACGACGATTACCATCACTATTTTTGATAATGATTTCATTTTGAAAATTTTAGATAATTAAGATATAAGATGAGTGTCGAAAACTGTATTTAGTTCTCGACAAGACCTACCTGTGGCTATCAAGCCATAGTTTTAACCTATTTTAGGCGGTTGCCAAATGGAATAAACCCCTGAAGAATAATAGGGTTGTTTATAGAATGAGTATGATTTTTCGTTCTTAAAAAAGAAAATGTTATGAGAATATTTAAGATTCTGAATGCAGTGTGTAGGAGAAGAATTGTGACAGGATTTTGCATCACAAGCTCCTGAACAACCGGAATCGCCCTCGCTATCTTTGCAACAGTTCTTTTTACAAGCCTGTTTACTTTGATGATCAGAAGAATGATCGCAACAAGACTTATCTTTTTTAACGATTTCGGTTTTATGAGATGAGCATGCCAAAGCCTCTCCTGGAATTAGAAAAACCCCCAGTAAGCATATACTTAAGAATATCTTTAGTAAGTTAGACATATACCTTGCTTATAATAAGCTTCATCGCTATGCAAATTTATACTATTTTTTTATAAGAATCCTTTTTTTTAATAAATATGTGCGTAAGGAACGATAATTATATTATCAAACCCTATAATACTTAGGTATTGATTTCTTTATTTCAGGAATTGTCTGTTTCATCTGCTGTTCAGTTTCACCATCGGATGTAACGGTTAACACTTATCCTTGCTAGCTGTATCAACTTTCCAATAAATGTTGGATTCAGTTTTATTTCTGCACCAAATGCTGTAAGTCAGGATCATTTTTGATACGTTCTAATTCCTTTTCTACAATCTGAACGATGTCCTGTTTTATCTGTTTATAATTGTTTTCTATTTCTTGCTTCATATTGTCTGTCCCATTTTCATCAACAAAGAATAAAATTTCTGGTATCTTTTGATAAGCTTTGGTTTCTGCGGCAACCTTATCATTATCGACAACTATTTCAGCATGAAAGATTTTTTGATCGATACGTTCCTCAAAGTTATCCGAAACAGCACCGACAAACATACCTTGTGTGAGTGTAGAAATTTTAGAAGCTGGGATCAAACTGTCTAATTGTGTAGAAATAGAAGTTGATGTATCATTTCTATTGATCGATATGCTTTGCCGTTTTTGCAATACTTTACCGAAACGTTCTGAAAGACTTTTTGCAGTTTCTCCAACTACCTGACCACCTATATTACCTGCGGCAGAACCTGCTCCGGCACTTGCTATATTTCCGGCTTTCATTGCTGTCTGATTTACATTTCGTGTAAAGTTTCCTGCACCTCCGGCCTGAATAATCCAACCTGTTACGGTAGGTATCGTAAAGTATCCGATAATGCCGATGATCATAAATATGATGTACACGGTATTACTGGTATCGGGGATATAACTCGGATCGGCGAGCATCTCAATATCCCGCTCCAATATGAGTGATTGTATCCTTGCAAGCATGGAACTGAACAGATCTGAAACCGGTAGCCAGAGATACACACTGACGTACCTAGTGAGCCACTGTGTGAGCGTACTCTGAAAGCCATCCCATACGGAAATCGCAAAGGCGATTGGTCCGAGTATGGAAAGGACACAAACGCGAAGAATGGATTCAGGCTCGCGAACAAGATTTATTACCTTGTTCGTATTATCATTTGGTGTTTACCTTGCCTGATACGCTTAATGGTTTAGCCATCTCGCATCCTCAAATCATGTATAGAATACTATTTGAAGCAACTTGGGCTACGTTGTCTCAATTTGGAAAAACGGAAGGATTGCAATTAGGAATGATCGCCATTCTGCATACATGGGGACAAAATTTAAGTTTGCATCCGCACTTGCACTGCATTATTCCAGGTGGGGGAATTGGAGCAAATGGCAATTGGAAACGCAAGATAAAAACCGATAAATATTTGTTTGCAGTAAAAGCTTTGAGTAAGGTTTTTCGGGCCAAATATGTAGCATTGTTGCGCAAAGAAAAATTAGTAGATCCTCAACTCTTACAAGGTTTGTTTGAAAAGAATTGGGTGGTTTATGCCAAGCGTCCTTTTGGTGGACCCAAGCAAGTGATTGAATATTTAGGCAGATATACCCACAAAGTTGCGATAAGCAATCATCGGATAAAGAACATAACCGAACAAGAAGTTACCATCAACTATAAAGATTATAAAGACGGAAGTAAAACCAAGCAACTCACCTTAAAAAACGAAGAGTTCACAAGGCGATTTAGCTTACATATTTTGCCCAAACGTTTTGTGCGCATCCGTCATTACGGCATAGTAACTAGCCGTTGGAAACGTGGCAAACTGCAACAATTACAACAA
>NZ_RQTJ01000026.1:0-4233 GCF_003858535.1 Paenimyroides viscosum | reverse complement strand
TTGGAAATCTGGTTACGTTACATGTCTTTGGGCAACGAGGTCCGCCAAAAGCATATCTTATCGAGAATACACTTGCCTATGTGAATTAGTTTTTACGGGTAAGGGAACTTGTATTTAATTGCGTCGGTAAATCGAAAAATAACAATAAGACAGCACAAGTTCAACCATAAAAAAAGCAGTAATCGTAAAATTACTGCTCGTATATCTTAAAGCTCCACTTCGAAAACTTCATAATACGTATTAAGCTTCCTGCGGTTCCGTTCAACGGGCTTTCATCTCGTGCCCTCCGGGCAAGACGACCCGAGGGCTCTGCCCGAACCGAGCGAAGCTAAAGCTTAGTTATTATATGCCGTTTTTTTTATGGTTTGTCTAAATAGAAATTTTCAAGGTTCATTTCTGCAATTTTTGGAAATTCACTTTTAATCTTTAAATAATCGTTTTGGTTTAAGGTAAATTCATAACCTAAATTTACATACTCTCTTTGCATAACGATGATTTTATTTTCGTATTGTCCACCATTTTTTATTGGTAAGTAAATGAAGATTGAATATGGTAAGTTTTTAAAACCAAATTCTGCTTGTATATATTTTGCACTTTCACCTCGATTTAAGGTCGAATTAAATGTTTTTACTGATTTGAAATTTGATTTTTTAAGTTCTGAAAATATTGTTTCAATTATCGGTAAAATTCCAGATTCTCTAAGTGTATTTAAGTCTCCTTGAATTGCAAAATAGCCGATTTCATTTTTAAATTTCCTTTTTCTGTCAACTCTTTCATCATAATAAATTCTGAAATTTGAAATGTCAGAAACATTAAAATCAAACTTTTCAATTTGTTTTATAGTTGGTTTAGCGTTTGCAGAAGAAAGTGGATTTGTATTCAAGTTTACACCAGCAATTTTATCAGTCCCATATTGCTTCAAAAAACTAAAAGTCAAGACTTTTTGAGAGTTGTTTATTGGCTTGAAATTATACAAAATATTATTGATAAATATTGTGTCATTCCCGTTTAGAGTTGCATTTAGTGCTGGTAAAATATTTTCATTTCCTGTCGGAATACCTTCTGTTTTGAATATTTCGTTTATTTGGCCAACAATTTGAATAATTTGCTGTTCTGAAATGTTTTTAGCAATGTCTTCAACAATTAGGTGTTTAAATTCTGTGTAATTTTTATTTTGAATTAATAAGACTGCTTTGTCAGTCGTAAAACGCATTTCTTCTTCTGAAAGAATTTCAGTTTTATAGTTACTTATATCATTTTTGTCTTGATTTTTTGTATTTTCTTTGGTTTGTCCTTCACAAGAATAAAAAGTCAAACATAAAATTAGAAAGCAGATTGTTTTTTGCATAGCGTTGTTCTAAAATAGCATATAACGTGTTGTCGCTTGTTGCAGTTGCGTAAATTTATAACAAAAGATTACAAGTACAAAACTCCTCATAGAATTTTCGGAGAAAATTCCGAATACAAACCGAGCCTAGCAATTGCAACAAACGGCTGTTACCTGCTGGTTTTTAATTCCGTTTGTTTATTTATAATCAAAATCATAGTCAAAATCAGTCCGAAACCAAATATTATCATAAGTGATATTTTTTGATAAGAATTAAAATCAGCAAGATTTTCAGTTAGCTTTGGTGATACAAAAAAGCTTATCAGATTAAAAGCTAAATGTGTTAAAATATTCAACCAAATATTTTTTGTTTTTAAATAAATATATCCCAAAAATATTCCGCCAATAAAAGTTCCAAACAAACCATTTTCTGAAAAAATATGAGCAAAACTAAAAATTAAAGCAGAAACCCAAATCGCTTTAGAAAATCCTTTTTCATTAAATAATTTCTGTGATATAATTCTACGAAAGTATATTTCTTCCAAAAATGCCCAAACAGTCAGTAAAATCAAAAATCTTGGTAATTCAGACTGTGTTGTTCTAATTTGGTCAGTCCATTGCCATTCCATTAAATTATAAACTAATAATGGAATAAAATAAGTTACCAAAAAGAGCCCGATAATTCCGATAATAATTGGGAAAATGTATATAATTCGGAAAGTTGAGTTTTCTTTTTTCGGAAGCAAGCTTGGATTAAATTTAATAAGGAAAAATCCAGCTAAAATAATGGACAAAATATTAATAATTCTACTTGTCCAAAAGTCGGTTAGTTCAGAAGAAAAATAATAGCCAATAAGTAAAATGAGTAAACTCAAAAATAAATTCAGATAAAGTCTTTTACTCATATTTGATTCAGTATTCAATTCGGATTAGGTTCGGTTTTTTCAACTTGCAGGTAACGGCAGTCCGTGAAAAAAGTACACAAACTCCTTTCAAATATAGTTAATATTTCTTAAATTCATAAGGTATTCATAATTCACGGTTTTATGCCTATCATCAATGGTTTAGACAGACACCAACTTACATTCTCTAGTTTAGAAGCTACTATTGCTACCGATAATGATGTCCGGTTTATAGATGCTTTTGTAGATAAATTAGATCTTCAGCAACTAGGCGTTCGCTCTTTAACTTCCTCGGATAAAAAGAAAGAAGGTCGGTCATCTTTTAGTGATGCTTTATTTCTCAAACTCTATCTTTATGCTTACCTCAATGGCATTCGCAGCAGCAGAAAGCTTGAGCGTGAAGCCATCCGAAATATAGAATTGCAATGGTTGTTGCAGGGACTGCATCCCAATTACCATTCCATAGCCGACTTTCGTAAAATCAATGCGAAGGCGCTACAAAATCTGTTTAAACTATTTGTTTCATTTCTAAAAGATGTAGGATTAGTAGGCGGAAAAGTAATCGCCGTAGATGGCACCAAAATTAGAGGCAACAACAGCAAAAAAAATAATTACAATCCTAAAAAGATCCAACGCCACTTGGATTACATAGCACAAAAAAGCAAGGCATTGCTAGAAGAATTTGAGCAGACCGATGCCTGTGAAGATGAAGCGATAAGCCTTGGTGATGTGCAAGAAAAACTAGCTCGATTACAGCAACATAAGATAAAATACGAAGTCTTACAAGATCAGCTGGCTCAAAGCCAAGAACCACAAGTAAGCACAACAGATCCAGATGCGAGAGCCTTATTGGTAAGAGGAGTTGTGGTCGAAGTAGGATATAATGTGCAGGCAGCCGTGGATCAAGAGCACAAATTGGTGGTGGCTACACACACGATCAATCGCAATGATAAAAATGCTTTATATGCTATCAGCAAAGAAGCAAAAGATAATATCGAGGCAAAAGAATTAACGGTCTTAGCAGATAAAGGTTACCACACCGGAAAAGAACTACAAGCTTGCCAAGAAGCAGCTATAGATACAATTGTAGCCCGCCAAGAGCTTGTCAACAGCAATACCAAAGGCACACAGCCTGATTATATGGTTCAGCACTTTGTGTATGATGAAGCATCAGATACTTATACTTGCCCAGCCGGACAAACCTTACGTACTACAGGTAGATTGCACCGCAAAAAGCGTGATAATGATGTTAGTTATCAGTTTAAAAAATACCGAACAGGAGCTTGTCAAAGTTGCGCAGTGCAACATTTATGTACAGGTCGGCACGATGGCCGAAGAGAGATAGAACGCAGTGAATATGCTGCATATGTAGAAAAGAACAAAGAAAATTACGAAGCAAATCCAACATTATATCGCCAACGACAAGAAATCAATGAACATATCTTTGGCACCATTAAGCGGCAATGGAATTTGTATTATACCAATCTACGAGGCTTAAAGAAAGTGAATGGAGAAGTAGCATTAATCATGTTGGTGTACAATATGAAAAGAGTTCGCAATATCTTAGGTTTTGACAACCTCATGGAAAAACTGCACCAATGGACACCCAAGTACCCAGGGGGTACTATTTTTATCCAAAAACGACATCATTTCCTTCCATATAAGCCTTTCAATATTTCAGAAGAAAAAATCTGTGCATAAAAATAGGTGCTCTAAAAGCACCTTATAAGTGTGTATAAATTCATTCTACAAGCTGTTTCCTTGCTGAAAAGGATTTTTTTCACAGCCTGACGGTTTCGGGCTTGGCGAAGGTGGCGATTTTCACCACAAATGTTGATGCGGAGAACCAAACTTTTATTAACCACAAATGTGTCTTCGGACCACTGAACCGCCACTTTTGCCAAACCCGTGTGTGTGCCCTGCATATGCAGGACACACCCTGAAAGCTTTTCAAATAGTTCAAAAATACAAATTTAGTTTTACGAACCAAGTTTTCGGGGTGTT
>NZ_RQTJ01000025.1 GCF_003858535.1 Paenimyroides viscosum | reverse complement strand
AACTTAAGTGACGTCTTAATCTGTCTTCTAATATCATTGAAGTATATCCAATATAAAATTGATTCAGATTATTTGAGTTGAGTATATAAACAAAAAACATAATGCATAAAATAACAAAGCCTTCTTGTTTAAGAAGGCTTTAGTCGGGGTGGCAGGATTCGAACCTGCGGCCTCCTGCTCCCAAAGCAGGCGCGATAACCGGGCTACGCTACACCCCGAAGGTTATCTTTTTTGTTGCATTAAAATTTTAGTCGGGGTGGCAGGATTCGAACCTGCGGCCTCCTGCTCCCAAAGCAGGCGCGATAACCGGGCTACGCTACACCCCGAATAATCTTTCATTGCGGTGCAAATTTAGATAAAAAAATGGTTTATCAAACATAAACAGCTAAAAAAATAAAAAAAAATATTTAGTATAAATTCAATTGATTATATAATAGATATTTAAACTACAACTTTCTTTTATATCCATATATAAATATATATTTTTGTGGTTCTTAAAATAAATTCGAAAAATGTCAACAACTATAGAAACAATAAAATGCTTAATTATAGGTTCGGGTCCTGCAGGTTACACAGCAGCAATTTATGCAGCGCGTGCTAATATGAACCCGGTTCTGTATCAAGGTATGCAACCTGGTGGACAGTTAACTACTACAAATGAGGTTGAAAACTTTCCGGGATATCCGGATGGTGTTACAGGTCCGGAAATGATGATGCAGTTGCAAGCGCAGGCAAAACGATTTGGTACTGATGTACGCGATGGATTTGCTACAAAAGTTGATTTATCGGGCGAAATTAAAAAAGTATGGATTAACGATACAATTGAAATTCACGCTAAAACAGTAATTATATCAACTGGCGCAACGGCTAAATATTTAGGGTTACCTTCAGAACAACACTATTTACAAATGGGTGGTGGTGTATCGGCTTGTGCGGTTTGCGATGGTTTTTTCTATCGTAATCAAGAGGTTATTATTGTTGGTGCAGGAGATTCTGCTTGTGAAGAAGCACATTACTTATCGCATTTATGTAAAAAAGTTACCATGTTGGTTAGATCAGAAAAATTCCGTGCGTCAAAAATCATGGAAGATCGCGTTAAAAATACACCAAACATTGAAATTTTAATGAGTACCGAAATTGATGAGGTTTTAGGTGACGGACAAATAGTAAATGGGGTGCGTGTAGTGAATAACGTTACCGGCGAGAAAAAAGAAGTAGCTGTTACGGGAGTTTTCGTGGCAATTGGTCATAAACCAAATACCGATATTTTCGCAGGTCAGTTAACTATGGACGAAACCGGATATTTAATCACCGAAGGTAAAACATCTAAAACAAATATGCCGGGTGTTTTTGCTTGTGGCGATGTGCAAGATAAAGATTACCGCCAAGCAATTACGGCTGCAGGTTCAGGCTGTATCGCCGCTTTAGATGCCGAACGTTACCTAGCAAGTTTAAGTTAATCTATTTTAATACAGAGCGGCTTCGGTCGCTTTTTTTTATGTTAAGAGTTCAATCTATTTCGTTTTCTTATGAAGACAAAGAAGTTTTATCGCAAATTAGTTTTTCTGTTCTAAAAGGTCAAAGTATTGCACTTATTGGCGAAAGTGGTAGTGGAAAATCTACACTGATAAAAGCTTTATATGGTTTATTAAACTTAACCGAGGGGAAAATATTTTGGAAAGCAGATCAAGTTTTAGGACCAGCTTACCATTTAGTACCCGGAATGGATAAAATGAAGTATTTGGCACAAGATTTTGATTTAATGCCTTTTGTTTCGGTTGCTGAAAATGTGGGAAGGTTTTTATCGAATTTTTATCTGAAAGAAAAAGCAAATCGCGTAAATGAGTTGCTAACTTTGGTTGGAATGAACGAGTTTGCAAATGTTAAAGCTAAGTTTTTAAGTGGTGGGCAAATGCAAAGAGTAGCCTTGGCAAAAGTTTTAGCGTTAGAGCCTGAATTACTTTTGTTAGATGAACCTTTTTCTCATATCGATCATCATCAAAAAAGTAAATTAAGCCAACATGTGTTTCAATATTGTAAATCAAAAGGAATTACAATAATTTACACTTCGCATACACCCGAAGAAATTTTAATGTTTTCAGACGAAGTTATTGTAATGAAAGATGGGCAAATTGTAACTAAAGAAACACCACAGCATATTTATGAACTTCCGTCAAGTGAATACATTGCGCAGTTAACGGGTGAAGTAAATTTAATTCCCGTTCGCTATTTAAGTATTCAAAATGATGAAGTGCTTTTAATTAGACCGCATCAATTTTTTATATCAAGTGAAGGCTACCAAGCCGAAATTATTTCGTGTTATTACAGTGGCAGGGTATATTTATTAAAAGCTAAATTTCAAGATATTATTCTAACCATAGAATCGCGTGAGCCTTTAAAAGGAATTATAAAATTTCAAATTAGATAAAAAAAAGTCAACTCAGCGAGTTGACTTTTTAGTTTCATATACTACTTTTTCAAGTGTTTATCTAAAAACTGTTCTTGTTCCCAAAGTAGGTGTAAAATATTTTCTTTAGCAACATAACTGTGACTTTCTTTTGGCAAAATAACCATACGTACCGGTGCGCCCAAACCTTTTAAAGCCTGAAAATAACGTTCGGTTTGTAAGGTAAAAGTTCCCGGATTGTTATCTGCTTCACCGTGAACCAACAACATTGGTGTTTTCATTTTTTCGGCATTCATAAAAGGCGACATGGTGTTGTAAACATTAGGAACTTCCCAATAATTACGTTGTTCTCTTTGAAAACCAAACGGAGTTAACGTTCTGTTGTAAGCACCCGAACGTGCAATTCCACAAGCAAATAAATTAGTATGTGCCAATAAATTCGCTGTCATAAATGCCCCGTACGAATGTCCGCCAACACCCACACGTGTTCTGTCAATATATCCTAAATTATCAACCGCATCAATCGCAGCTTCGGCATTCATTGCCAATTGTTCAATAAAGGTATCATTTGGTTCTTGCGTTCCTTCACCAATAATTGGGAAAGCAGCATCGTCTAAAACAGCGTAACCTTTAGCAGCCCAGTAAACAAACGATCCGTAATAAGGAAACGTAAATTCGTTAGGATTTGCAGACGATTGTCCTGCACTGTTTTTATCTTTATATTCTGCAGGATACGCCCAAATTAACAAAGGCAGTTTTTTTGATGGATTTTTTTTGTTGAAACCAGCCGGTAAATATAACGTTCCAGATAGTTCAACACCGTCTTTACGTTTGTATTTAATCACTTCTTTATGAACATCTTTAATACTTTCGAACGGATTCTTGTTAAACGTAATTTGCTTTAAATCTTTTTTAGATTTGATGTTGCGGAAGTAATAGTTTGGATAATCTGTTTTAGATTGAATATTTACCAGAACATCACCTTTTTTAATATCGATGATTTCAGAAATTGATTCAATACGATCTGTAAGGTTTGATTGATACAATCGGTTTGTTTTTAAAGTAGCCAAATCAAATTCATCAATAAAAGGAAATTGCCCGTCTTTAGTATGACCATCGCCAATTAAATACATTTTAGTTCCTTCTTTCTGTAAAGTATATCTGCCCCATTTATTCTTTTTAGTCTGAAAATTACCTGGGTCACTGTAAATATCTTGCGAATTTCGATCCCAAATTACCTTTAATTCAGATTTTGTAGATGGATTAAGTAAATACGTTTTAATATTTCGTGTATCATACCATTGGTCATAAACAATTGCAGTTTCATCATCACCCCACGTAATTCCAGCAAAACGTTGTGTTGTTTTAGTTAATAGTTCTGGTTGGGTTGTAAATGGTGCGTCCCAAGTGTATAAAGCATCGCGGTGTGTAACCGTTTTAGCAGGGTCACCACCATCTAAAGCTTCAACAAAAAATAAACTAGCAGGTTTGTCACTTCTCCAACTCATGCTGCGTTTGCCTTCGCGAACTGCCATAAATCCCTTTGGCATTATTTCGCTTAAAGCTACATCGTTCACTAGCTTAACTTCTTTCCCTTCTGCGGTATAAGCTATTGTTTTCATTGGGAAACGGCTTAACGGAACCAAATACGAAAACGGTTTTTGTAGGGTTGTTAGTAAAATGTAGTTTCCGTCTGGTGAAAATGTTTCCCCACCATACAAATCGGCTTTTTTAAACAGTTTTTTATTTCCGTTTAAATCAATTGTGTATAATTCTGATGTAACAATGGTTTCAAAATTAGTTTCGTCGGTTTTGTTTTTCAACAAATCTTGATAGGTTCTATTTTGCGATACCACACCTTCTTCGGCAGTAGAAACAATAGGTCCGGTTGGTATGGCTTTAGCAGCATCAATCAAAGGTTTTCTGTTTTCAGGAATAACCTTAATTAATAATTCATTACTGTTTTTATACCAAGTGATTGGGTTGCCTAAATTGGCATTTAAAATAGCATTGGTTAATTTTGTAGCCATAGCAGTTTGTAAATCTAAAACCCACAATTCGTTACCCGTTGCTGTAGTATTTGTGAAAGCCAATTTGGTTTCATTAGGTGCCCAAGTTAAATTGCTTATTAATGCATTTACAGGTAAACCTTTAACTATTGTCTCGGTTTTATCGTTTGTTTTTTTTATTTTGATATTGTTGATGAACGATGCCGTACTTGAAATATTTGTTGTTGGATTAATACGTAACCCACCTAATCGCAATTCGTCTTGATTTAGCTCATCTAAACTTTTATAAGTATTTCGATAAGATAAAACCATCCATTCTTTGTTAGAATTCATTGAAACCGTGGGTGCACGATCATAATCTGCAAGCTGTAAAATTTCTTTTGATGGTTTTTGATACGAAATATTTTCTTGTGCAGTCATAGGCGCTGTAGCTAATACTAATGCTAAAAGTGTTTGCTTTATTTTTTTCATGTTATATTGAGTTTCAACAAAAATAACTATTTAAAACTTAAAATTAATGAAGCGTAGTGTTTTAAAAAATATAAGTAAATTTGTTTATTATATAAAAGAACAAATATGTATCATTCTAAAATAACCGGTTTAGGTTTTTATGTACCTGAAAATGTGGTAACCAATGAAGATTTATCTAAATTAATGGATACTAATGATGAATGGATTCAGGAACGTACCGGTATAAAAGAACGTCGCCATGTTGTTTTACCTGAAGATACCACTTCGGGTATGGCATTAAAGGCTTCTAAAGTTGCTATAGATCGAGCTAAAATAGATAAAAACGATATTGATTTTATTGTTTTTGCAACATTAAGTCCTGATTATTACTTTCCAGGACCTGGCGTAACATTACAAAAAGAATTAGGAATAAAAACAGTTGGAGCGTTAGATATTCGCAATCAATGTTCAGGCTTTATTTACGCATTATCGGTTGCCGATCAGTTTATAAAAACCGGAATGTATAAAAATATTTTGGTTGTAGGATCTGAAGTGCATTCTAAAGGTTTAGATATGACAACTCGTGGACGTGGTGTTTCGGTGATTTTTGGCGATGGAGCAGGAGCAGTGATCTTAAGCAGAACCGAAGATTTATCGAAAGGAATTTTATCTACCCATTTACATTCAGAAGGGGAACATGCCGAAGAATTAGCTTTAATTGCACCCGGAATGGGTAAACGTTGGGTTACAGATATCATTAAAGAAAATAATCCAGACGATGAATCGTACTACCCAAACATGAATGGGCAATTTGTATTTAAAAATGCTGTGGTTCGATTTTCTGAAGTGATAAATGAAGGCTTGCAAGCAAATAATTTGCAGGTGGCAGATATCAATATGTTAATCCCTCACCAAGCAAATTTTAGAATATCACAATTCATTCAGCAAAAGTTTAAACTAACCGATAATCAGGTGTATAACAACATTATGAAATACGGTAATACAACCGCGGCATCGGTACCAATTGCATTAACAGAAGCATGGGAAAATGGAAAGATTAACGAAGGTGATTTAGTAGTGCTTGCAGCCTTTGGAAGTGGTTTTACATGGGCAAGTGCAATAATTCGTTGGTAAAAAACTTGTAGTTTAGATTTGTTCTTAGTAAATTAGGAATAAAAAAGAAAAAGCTATGAAAGGTCAAAAAGTAGAAAACTCAGGGCAGGCACAACTGTTCAAAAACTCGTTTTTAGAATTCTTAACCAAAGGTCATCCTTTGTTAAGTTGGGGTATTCATTTGCCTCTTTTAATCTATTGTTTTTACTACGGGTATGTAAAACATAATATACCTTTATTAATTATGTTTAGTATTTCGATATTTGCCTTGTTTTTTTGGACCTTTTTTGAATACATAGCACATCGTTACATTTTTCATTTAATAAGTGAAAAAGAAAGCATGCAGAAATTTGCCTACATAATGCACGGCAACCACCACCATTACCCTAAAGATAGAACACGGTTGTTTATGCCACCTGTACCTAGTTTAATAATAGCTGGTGCATTACTAGGGATTCAATTATTGATTTTAGGAAAATATGCTTTTGCTTTTTACCCGGGGTTTATGTTAGGTTGGTTAATGTATGCGTCTATGCATTATTTAATACACGCTATTGAACCACCTTTTAAGTTTTTGCAGCCAATTTGGCGTAATCACCATTTGCATCACTACCGTAACGATAATTTAGGTTTTGGTGTTAGTAATACTATTTGGGATAAAGTATTTGGAACAACATTCGATTTTAAAAAACACCGAATAGATAAAAGAAAATCTAAAGAATTAATGTTTGATAAAGAAACAAAAAGCGAAACCATTTAAGGTTTCGCTTTTTATGTTTTAAATTAAATGTGCGTTACTTTTAATTTATTAATAAGGTTTTTGTGCAAATTGTACTTTTATATTATTACTGTCTAAATAACCTGCGCGTCTTGCTTGAACTTGTACAGTAGCAATTGTGGTATGTTTGTACTTGTTACCTATAATCCTTACTCCATCAACGTAATAAACAGCGTCTGTAATAGTGTTTGATTCGTTTTTAGTTGTAAATGTAACTTCCATACCTATTGGGCTGTAATACATATCTTTATCTTTGTCGTAGCTTCCTGTTGAAGTAATCGTCAATTGCTTTTCAACATTTGGATTTGGATTTGGAACAGGAACTTCCATTACAGTATCATCTTCAGAACAAGATGTAAAACCTAATGATAAGCTCGTTATTGCGATAAAGAAAAATATCTTTTTCATCTTAAATATTTTAATGTTAGTTGTTTAATATTGTAAATAATGCTATAAAAATACAAAAAAAAATTATTTATCAAACAATTTGTCTTGTTTTATATTTTAATTTAAAATTATCGAATTTAAAATCCTTCAATAACAATTTTAAATCATAATAAAATTCATGTTATCTTTTAGGAAGTAATTGATCTAACATTACTTTAAAGTTTGAATCGTCTGGGAACGGAAAAGTATTGTTAACTATTTTTCCTTCGGGATCAATCAAAATAAAACGTGGAATAGAATTTAATCTGTAAAAATCAGTTAAAGCTTTTTGATTTTTTGCAAATAACTGCACCACATTTTTATCGTTTAATTTCACCTTTTTGCGCCAAGCGGTTTCTTTTTGATCTATACTTAACGAAATAAACACTACGTCGCCGCGTTTGTTGTATTCAATAGCATGCTTTTCAAAATAATCAGCCTGATAAATACAAGGTCCGCACCAACTTGCCCAAAAATCTAAAACAACAAATTTACCTTTGTAATCTTCTAGTGCTTTTGGTTGATTGTCCGTAGTTATTGCTTCAAAAGTCAGAGCCACACTACCTGTTGTTAAGCGTTTTTTATCTTGGATAAATTTAGAATAGTAAGCATATGTTCGCTGGTCTTTTATTAGTGGAAGAAACAAAGCTTCGTATCTGTTGATCTCATTTAAATCGTTCACATTTGGTAGTTTGTCATCTAAAATAATTTTTGCCAATTGCGTTTCCAAAGTTGGATTTTTCAAACGATCCAGACCGTTTTTGTATTTTGTTAAAATATCTTCATCCGAAGTATCTTTGCTTAACAATTCGTAAATTTTAAAACGATAATACGCTGCGTTTTCTGCTTTTGCTATAAAATCTTCGTTTGGTTTAAAATCAATATTTAAAACATCTTGAATGCTTTTATTTTTATATTCGTTTTTAGGATTAGATCTGGCTAAGGCATCCTTATATTGCATCCAAATTAAATTGTATTTGTAATATAGTTCGTTCTTAATTATCTCGGTATAATCATCTCTAATCACATAATTGTCGCTTGTATGGAAACTTTTTAATGTTTTTAAATCTTCTTTATAGTTTCTTTTCAAGAGAAAAATAATGGTTTCTGCATTGTCTTCACTTCCTTGATCGGCTAATTTTTTAATATAATCAACATCGTCGCCAAGTTCCACATTTAAAGCGTTTTCTGCTAAACGAGTTCCTAAAATTTTAAAAGATTGATCTTTTGTTTCATCGGGAAACTGAATTTCTACCACATCATTTTTAGAAAACAAAACAGCTGATTGCATTTCTCCTTTAGCACTCCACCAAGCCAAACGGTATTTTTTCAAGGGAAAATCGTTTTTAATTACCTTTTGGAAATGGTTGTTTTTTACTTCAATGGTTTGTAGCGTATCGTTCATCGTTCCATCTAAAAGATAAATTGTGCTGATCATAGCATTTTCTGGAACGCTGCCTTTTATCACAGTTTCATTGCTTTGTATCATTTGTGTTGGATGGTTCACATATAAAAACAAGCCAAACAAAAGCAGTGCAGGTGCAGCGTAATTTATAAGAATAGTGTTTTTGTTGTTCAACCATTTTTTGTTTTTAAAAACATACCAAAACGTAATTATCAATAGAATAATTGTGGTTGCTATGATACTTAAATACTCGTTATAGGTAAGCCAATAACCCAAATCGCTCGATGCTTTTAAACTGTTTTCTAGTATTGTGGTGGGAAACCATTTTGGCAACAATTTCATTCCGTTTAGTATAGGTGCAACAAGTAAAGCACCAACGCCAACAATTATTGATATAAAAAGATTAGAAAACCGAACCGATACTGCATAAATTATTGCCAACAAAAAACCTGTTCCCAATGATAAACTTATGGTTTTCTTTAGTAAAAACAGCCATTGTATATCTAAAATATGTAGCTCTGTTTTTGGGGAAATTAAATAGGTAAATGTAGCTGATGCTACAACGCCTAGCATAAAAATCACAATACTGTAAATACAAATTTGGTATGCTTTAATAAATTTAGCATTTAGTAAAACAGCTCGGTTTACAGGTTGTGTTTCTATTAATTGCCAAGTGTTGTTTTTGTGTTCTAACTGTGTCATTCTAGACGCGGTTACAATGATAATTAACGGATAAAACAATCCTATAAAAGGTAAAATAAGTAGATTGTAAGTGTCGAAAAAGATATAAATAGGATCGGTCGCTTCTGCTTTTTCAGTAAAATAGCTGTAAATACTTACTCCCATACTGATTAAAAACGGAATTGCAGCTAAAATAAACGCTGTGGTACGAATACCCGAGTGTTTAAGTTTTATATTTTCGGCTGTGAAAGCTTTAAAAAATTTCATCATAGTGTTTTTATTTGTTTTGTTAAATCAATAAACCATTCTTCTAATCCGCCTTGTGGTTGAATTTTATAAACCGATATATTTTGCTGCGTTAAAAAATTTACAAACACCGGAATTTCTTCTTTGCTTGAAAATTTAAGCTGTAATTCGTTTGTATTTATCTGAACACAATCGGGATATTGTTGTTGGATAAGATTTAAATGTTGATCTAAATTTCCGACTTCAACCAAAATAGAAGCATGACTGTTTTTAGCTTTTAATTCGCTCATTGTACCTTGAAACTGAAGAATACCGTTGTACAAAATGCCAACATGGGTACATAGTTTTTCTACTTCGGCTAAAATATGGCTCGATATAAAAATAGTAATGCCTTTTTCACGATTCAGTTTTTGAAGCAACAGACGCATTTCTATGATTCCCTGCGGATCCAATCCGTTTACCGGTTCATCTAAAATCAATAATTTAGGATCGTTAATCAAAGCCATTGCAATGCTTAACCTTTGCTTCATTCCTAACGAATATTTTTTAGATTTGATGTTCTTCGCATGATCTAATCCAACCAAATCTAACACTTCGTTAAATTTAGATTCGTCGGTATCTTGAAGATTTGCAACAAATTTTAAATGCTCTAAACCGGTTAAATGTGCATACAAAGTAGGGGTTTCAATAATACAGCCAATTTGTGAGAAGGCGAAAGGAAGTTGTTCTTCTAACGGTTTTCCGAATAAAGAAATTTCTCCCGGATTTTGCTCACCCAACAACCCAGTTATCAGTCGAATAGTAGTTGATTTTCCTGCGCCGTTTGGTCCTAAAAAACCGTAGATGCTTTTTTCTGGAACTTGTATGGAAACTTTATCTAATAGTTTGTGATTTTTGTTGAACTGAAAACTCAGTTCATGTGTTTCTATGATCATTTTTAATGAATTTGGTTATGTACGAAAATAATATTTTTTAACAGAATAAAAAAACCGACTGAATTTTCATTCAATCGGTTCATGTTTTTAAAAGAAGCCACCAGAATTTTGAACTTCGTTTTTGTCACGGTTTTTACGTTGTAAAGCTCGGTTTTTACCACTACCAAACATATATTGAAAACCTACAAATAACGATTGACTTTCCCAAGTAAATGTTCCTGTTTGTCTGTATGGTGCATCGCCTTCAAAACTGGCTTTCATTGTATTAAAAATATCGTTAAAACGTACACTTAAATTTGCGCTGTTTTCCCAAAAACTGTAACGTAAACCGGCATCAATTTTATACATGGCTTTCATGGTACCATTTACACCCACGGCATCACCACGGTAAAAACCAAATAACGACGCTCGGAATTGGTTGGTAATTTTAAAGTTGTTGTTTAAACGGCTGTTAAATACGCCGTTGTCTACTTCACGTTCTTGCAATTCACCTTCATTAGTAGCTGGGTTTAAAACCGTAACAATTCCTCGTTGGTTTCTATAATAATATTCAATACTTGGTTGCACATCCCACCATTTGGTAAGTTTGTAGTTCGCAGATAATTCTGCACCGTAAGCTGTGGCTTCGTCAAAATTATCATAACTCATTACCATTTTCTTTTCGGCAATGGCTTGAGGTGAAGAAGTATCTAAATAAAAAGTTCTCTCAATAGGGTCGTTCACCATACGGTAATAAGTACCAAGCGTAGCACTTCCTTTTACACCAAATATTTTGGTATAATTAAACTCTACCGAGTTTGTAAATTGCGGTTGTAATTTTGGGTTACCAATTTGTACCACACGTGGCGTACTGTAATCGCGTATTGGTCTTGTTTGCCAAACATTCGGGCGGTCTACACGACGGCTTGCACTAATTTGGAAAAAATCAGTCTGAGTAGGAGTATAGCTTAAAAATGCTGACGGATATATCGTTAAATAATCGTCTTTAAATGTAGCGGGTGTAGATCCTATAATGTAATTTGCATTTACATCGTACTTCTCTAAACGCGCGCCAATTTGATAGCCCCATTTATCAAATTTAGATCCAAAAGTTGCATAAGCCGACGCAATATCAACATTATAATCAAAGCTAGCTGGGTTACCTAAAGTGTTTGTTGTGCGGTAGGTATTGTCTATACCTGTTGAACGATATTCGGCACCAACTTCTAACTTCGATTTTTCATTAAAAGGATGAACATAATCTAAATTCGCCTGAACCGCATCTACCGTATTATCACTAAAATCGTTATATGGATTTGCACCATTACCTGCAATTCCAAAATTACCAGCCTGGTCGTTATCTGTTTTGCTGTAGTTTACTTCAAAATCTAACGTTTGTCCTGGTTTAGTGAATAGTTTTTTATAAGCAGCATTGTAAATTTGTGATTCATTTGATCCATCGTATTGATCGGTTTGTAAAAACAAAGGTGCATTTGGGTAAGATATTGTATTAGCAACTGTTCCTACGCCATCAGAATACGTTTGATTAGTGTAAAACGAAAAGGTATTTTTATCGTTTGCATAAATATCGAACCCAACTTTAAACGTATGCGTTTTGTTATCATTAACGATATCAAAAATTTGCTGACTGTTATCATCTAACTGCGTCATTATACCGCCATTGAAGGTTTTTTGGTCAGAATAATTATAGTTTCCAAAAAAGTTGACTTTCCCTTTGCGGTAATTTAAATCTACACCTTGGTTGAATTTTGGCACCTTAGCAAATGTTATGTTTCCATTATAACTTCCGTTAAAACCATCTTGCATGTTTTTCTTCAACACAAAATTAATCATTCCTGACATGCCTTCCGGATTGTATTTTGCAGACGGATTGGTAATCAATTCAATTTTATCGATCGAATTAGAAGGAATCTGCTTTAACAACGTTTTCGGATCTAAATGCGTAGGTTTTCCATCAATTAAAACACGAACGTTTTCGTTTCCACGCATAGAAATGTTTCCATCCTGATCTACGTTTACCGATGGTATGTTGTTCATAATATCTGCTGCCGATGCACCTGCGGTAGATAAATCTTTCCCTACACGGATCACTTTTCTGTCAACCAGCTGTTCCATAGTGCTGCGTTCTGCATTAATCACAACAGCATCTAAAATCTCCTCGTCAACTTCTAATGAAATCATTCCAAGATCAATTGTTTTTTCTTTAGATAAATCAATCGTATTCTTGTACGTTTTAAAGCCGATATATTCTACCGAAACTTCCACTTGAGAATTTGGAAGATTGGTAATAGTGAACGATCCGTCTTCATCAGTCAAATCGCCCGAAATAATTTGTCCGTTTGTAGAAATAGCTACCGATGCAAAACCAACCGCATTTTTGGTCGATTTTTCGGAAACTTTTCCTTTCACGATTCCGTTACCTGCCGCCGGTTGCTGTGCCCATGAGCTAACCGATACAGCCAAAAGCAACGATAGAATTAAGTACTTCTTTTTCATTTTTATCTTTATTTTGTATGATTTTTTAAGAGAACTATAAAGTTCCCATTAATAATTATTGTTTGATGAATTAGTGTGCAGTTGATTTAAAATGTTACACCGAAATAAAAAAAATATACATTGTGTTTTAGTAAATTAAAAGCCACCGAAAAGTTTTATCTTTGCAGCTTAATTAAAAAATTTAAAACAATGTCTTTACAAGAAATTTTAACGCCGTACATTAAGCAAGCAGTTCAACAATTGTTCGATTTAACAATCGACCGAGTGGAATTTCAGGCTACGCGCAGGGATTTTGAAGGAGACGTTACAATGGTGGTTTTTCCGTTGGTGAAACAATTAAAGGGACCCGAGGCAATGCCGAACGGAGCGAAGCTAAATCCTGCCGAAATTGGAAACAAAATAGGCGAGTACCTTGTAGAAAATGTTGATTTGGTTACAAAATTCAATGTAGTTCAAGGGTTTTTAAATATTGTTATTAGTGATAGTTATTACAGCCAGTTTTTTAATGCTATTTTAGACAATAAAACATTCGGATACCAATCAACCAACACCGATGCAAAAGCGGTAATGGTAGAATATGCGTCACCAAACACCAACAAACCTTTGCATTTAGGGCATGTTCGTAATGTGCTTTTAGGTTATTCTGTAGCCGAAATTTTAAAAGTAGCCGGTAAAAAAGTATATAAAACACAGGTTATTAACGATCGTGGAATTCATATTTGTAAGTCGATGTTAGCTTGGGAAAAATTCGGAAACAACGAAACACCAGAGTCAACAGGTTTAAAAGGCGATAAGCTGGTTGGTAATTATTATGTTGCTTTTGAAAATGAATTAAGAAAGCAGGCAAAATCTATTAATGAGAGTTTCTTAAACGGAGATTTTTCATTAGATAAAACTAACAATTCTCAGAAATTAAGTACGTTGGTTTCTGAAATCAATAAGCTGAAAGGTATACTTTCATCAGAACTTGAAAAATTAAATATTGATCAGATTGTTGTATTGAAACAACAACTTGGTGAGGAATTAAAAGAAGCAATTCAAACTTCGAATTCATTATCAAAAGTGTTTTCGAGCTTTAAAAAAGAAGCTTCTGATGATCAATTAAAGGAAAAATCGTTCAAAGAAGTTGAAGCGTTATTGAAACCGGTTATTTCGGTAGAAGATAAAATTTCTAATATTACTTCAGAAGTGAATGAAATTGCGCGTAACAGTACCGATGCTATTCAGGAAGCAAAAGAAATGCTTCGTAAATGGGAAGCAGGCGATGAGCAAGTTGTTGCACTTTGGGAAAAGATGAACAGTTGGGTTTATGCTGGTTTCGAGGCGACTTATAAAAACATTGGCGTAGATTTCGATTGTAATTATTACGAAAGCAATACTTATTTGTTAGGTAAAGATGTGGTTGAAGAAGGTTTGGCAAAAGGAATTTTCTATAAAAAAGAAGATAATTCGGTTTGGATTGATTTAACTCCATATGGTTTAGACGAAAAATTAGTGTTGCGATCAGACGGAACTTCGGTTTATATGACACAAGATATTGGAACGGCAATTCAGCGTGTAAAAGATTTTCCTGATGTTGGCGGAATGGTTTACACCGTTGGTAACGAGCAGGATTATCACTTTAAAGTTTTGTTCCTGATCCTTAAAAAACTGGGTTACGATTGGGCAGAACATCTGTATCATTTATCGTACGGAATGGTTGATTTACCTTCGGGAAAAATGAAATCGCGTGAAGGAACCGTTGTTGACGCCGATGATTTAATGAGCGATATGACGGTGACTGCCAAAGAAATTTCGGAAGAATTAGGTAAGTTAGACAGATTATCGACAGAAGAAAAAGACAGTTTGTATAATATCATTGGTTTAGGCGCTTTGAAATATTACATTTTAAAGGTAGATCCTAAAAAACGTATTTTGTTCGATCCAAAAGAATCGGTAGATTTTGCAGGAAACACAGGTCCGTTTATTCAGTACACCTATGCACGTATTCAGTCTATTTTACGTAAAGCAGATTTTGATTATACAAATTATTATATTACAGATAATTCTAATGAAATTCAATCAAATTTTTTGGTGAATTTATTTTTTAATGAGGAAGGTAAATCAATTGATACTAAAATATTGAAATTAGAAAAAAATAATTTTGATAGTACGTATGTAATTGATAAAAATGATGATAATTTTAAAATATTGAAATTTGATGTAGGAGATTTGAAGAATGATAGCAGTTCGATTATTGAATGTAGAAATAATTTTGATTTGTTTACAAGTCAATTGAAATTCTATAAAATTCAAGAATTACACGAAAAAGAAAAAGAGTTAATTAAGAATTTAGCTCAGTTTCCAGAAGTCATTCAGCAAGCAGCAAAGACATACAGTCCTGCATTAATTGCTAATTACACGTACGATTTAGTTAAAGAATACAACTCGTTTTATCAATCGGTTTCTATTTTAGGAGAAGAAGATCACAACAAAAAAGTATTCCGTGTACAATTATCAGACAAAGTAGGGCAAACCATTAAAAATGCCTTTGCTTTATTGGGAGTTGATGTTCCGAATAGAATGTAAAATATAAAATGCCGTTCGTAAGAGCGGCATTTTTTTAGTAGATACTTGTCACTTCGATCGGAGTCGAGAAGTCTTTTGTCCTAAATTTTTACTATTTTTAGAATTCTAAAGAAAGGAAATATTTATGAAATGGACTTATTTAATTTTGAATTGGCTTTCTGTTTTGATAGGCTCTCCTTTACTGATAGCATTTGTAATATTCATTATCGGTAGTATAAAAGTTGATATTGTACACGGGATAGATGTTGCTGGAACTTGGGTTGGGATAACTATTTTTTATTTTATTTTTTTCTATTTCAAAATTATACCATTTTTAATTCTTTATATCATAACTTATCTGATTTTTAGAAAAGTCTTATATAGTACGATGTTAGTTAAGGCTATTTTAATGATGATTTTGCTTGTTGGAATATTCATTAATTTTTATCAGTTTTATGATGATAAGGGTTTTATACTTATAAGTTTAGGTTATTATCTGCCAGTAATTGCTTTGGGAGTATTTATAGAGTTAAAAGATGATAAAAAGTTTTTTGGAATATAGTTCTTACTTTCTTAATAAACATCTTTAGGTAAGAAAAACTAACACATAACATCTAACAAACAAAATCTAAAATTATTGTATATTTGCCCTTTAGTTATAATATCAAAAGTATGTTCGATAATTTAAGCGATAAATTAGACAAAGCCTTTCATATATTAAAAGGTCACGGAAAAATTACAGAAGTTAACGTTGCCGAGACTTTAAAAGAAGTGCGTCGCGCGTTGTTAGATGCCGATGTGAACTTTAAAATTGCCAAAGATTTTACCAATAAAGTAAAAGAAAAAGCAATTGGTCAAGACGTTTTAACAACGTTACAACCCGGACAGTTAATGGTTAAAATCGTTAAAGACGAATTAATTGAATTAATGGGTGGCGATGCTGTTGGGGTAAATCTTTCGGGAAATCCAACGGTAATTTTAATGTCGGGTTTACAAGGTTCTGGTAAAACAACTTTTTCCGGAAAACTGGCAAACTTTCTAAAAACTAAAAAAACAAAGAAGCCGTTATTGGTTGCCTGTGATATTTACCGTCCGGCGGCAATTAACCAGTTGCATGTTGTGGGAGATCAAATTGGTGTTGAGGTTTATTCTGAACCAGAAAACAAAAATGCGGTTTCTATTGCAACAAACGCAATTGATTATGCTAAGAAAAACGGGTTCAACGTTGTAATTGTCGATACTGCCGGTCGTTTGGCGATTGATGAAGAAATGATGAACGAAATTGCAAACGTTCACGCGGCTATTAAACCACACGAAACCTTGTTTGTTGTAGATTCTATGACAGGGCAAGATGCTGTAAATACTGCAAAAGCTTTTAATGATCGTTTAAATTTTGATGGAGTTATTTTAACAAAATTAGACGGTGATACGCGTGGTGGAGCTGCAATTTCTATTAAATCGATCGTAAACAAACCAATTAAATTTATTGGTACAGGTGAAAAGATGGATGCAATTGATGTATTCTATCCAGATCGTATGGCAGATCGTATTTTGGGAATGGGTGACGTTATTTCGTTGGTAGAACGCGCACAAGAACAGTATGATGAAGAAGAAGCAAGAAAACTTCAAAAGAAAATTGCTAAAAACGAATTTGGTTTCGATGATTTCTTAAGTCAGATCCAGCAGGTAAAAAAAATGGGATCCATGAAAGATCTTATGGGAATGATTCCTGGAGTTGGTAAAGCTATGAAAGATGTAGAGATTGAAGACGATGCTTTTAAACATATTGAAGCTATTATCCACTCAATGACTCCGGTTGAACGTAAAAAACCAGCGTTATTAGATGCCAAACGTAAATTGCGTATTGCAAAAGGATCAGGAACCGATATTCAGCAAGTAAACCAATTGTTGAAACAGTTCGATCAAATGAGTAAAATGATGAAGATGATGCAAGGTGCACAAGGTAAAAACCTAATGCGCATGATGGGGCAGATGAAAGGTATGGGAATGAAATAGCTTTTAAGTAAGATAAAACAAAACAACTACAAACAATAACAACAATGCAATTATTAGACGGTAAAAAAGTATCGGAAGAAATTAAATACGAAATAGCTGCCGAAGTAACTAAAATTAAAGAACGTGGTGAAAAAGTTCCGCATTTGGCGGCAGTTTTAGTAGGAAGCAATGGCGCAAGTTTAACTTATGTAGGTAGTAAAGTAAAAACCTGCGAAAAAATTGGTTTTGATTCTACATTGGTTTCGTTACCAGAAGAAACTACAGAAGAAGAATTGTTGGCAAAGATCAACGAATTAAATACCAACGATGATATTGATGGATTTATCGTTCAACTGCCTCTACCAAAACATATCGATGAGCAAAAGGTTTTAAATGCGGTTGATCCAGATAAAGATGTAGATGGTTTTCACCCAGAAAACTTCGGACGTATGGCATTGGAATTAGAATCGTTTATTCCTGCCACACCTTTCGGAATTTTACAGTTATTAGAACGCAACAAAATTGAAACTAAAGGTAAAAATGTGGTTGTAATTGGTCGATCAAATATTGTTGGTAAACCAATGAGTTTGTTAATGAGTCGTAAAGCTTATCCGGGAAATGCAACCGTTACTTTAACGCATTCTGCAACACAAAACATTGAAGCTATTACTCGTGAAGCCGATATTGTAATTACAGCTTTGGGAGTTCCAGAATTTTTGAAAGCAGAAATGATTAAAGAAGGAGCCGTGATTGTAGATGTGGGAATTACCCGTGTTGCCGATGAAACTAATGCAAAAGGTTATGTAATTAAAGGCGATGTTGCTTTTAACGAAGTTGCCGAAAAAGCATCGTGGATAACACCAGTTCCAGGTGGTGTTGGTCCTATGACTATTGCTATGTTAATGAAAAATACGCTGATTGCAAGAGAACGCAGAGCAAAGAAGAATAAATAAATTAAAATAATTCATATTACTAAAAACCATCTCATTTGCGAGATGGTTTTTTTGTGCGTATTTTTAATCAATTTTAAAACCAAAATATGTACACTACAATAAGCCAGCAACAGACAGAAATACTTAAAAAATTATCCAAGAAAAACAACATCTTAAGTTATAGTAGAATTGTTTTGCTTTTGGGGACAATTTATTTTCTGTATTTAATGATGTACCAGAAAAATCATTTGTACGGATTTGTTTCGCTGGCGTTCATTATTGTATTTATAATTGTTGTAAACATTTATTTAAAGGTACAGTCAAAAGTTGCCTATCATAAAACGTTGAAGCAGATAAACACCGATGAAATTTCTTTTTTAGAAGGAAATCATCAGTTTAATAACGGTGTAGAATATCAAAATCCACAACATGCTTTTTCGTATGATTTAGATTTGTTTGGATCTAATTCAATCTTTCAGTTTACAAATCGTACCGGAACTTTTTTAGGAAAAGATGCATTAGCAAAAAGCTTACAGGAAATTCCCACAGAAGCATCGATCCTAAAAAAACAAGAAGCTGTGAAAGAACTTTCAGAAAAATTAAACTTCCGTCAGCACTTTCAAACCTTATCATTATTAGCAGGAACCACCGAAAAAGAAGATCTAGCAATAAAAAAATGGACAGAAACTATATCTGAAAAACCAAAAGCTTTTATGCAGTTTTTCGCCATTTTAATACCTGTACTTTTGCTGATTTCAATCGTTGGATCGAAGTTTGACTGGCATCCCGTTTTTGCAAAATTAGCCGTGTTTTTCTTCACGATGAATTTATTATTGATTGGATATTTTAGTCAGCATATTTTGAAAGAAATTGGTAAAAGTGATCGAATAGCCAACAGTTTACAGCAATATTCAAAAATGCTTCATGCGTTTGAAACCGAAAAATTTCAATCGGTTTATTTAAACGATCTTCAGTCTAAATTGCAATCCAACCAAAAAACGGCTTTCCAAATTGTTACAAACCTTGCAAATTGCTTTGAAAAACTGAATACCATTGCCAATTTGTTTGTCTTTATTGCGTTAAACGGAACTTTTCAGTATCATTTTTGGGTGTATAAAAAGTTGTTGAAATGGAAAGAAAATCATCAGCAAGATTTATGGCAGTTTATGGAAATTATTGGCGAAATAGAAGCCTTGAACAGTTTGGCGAATTTTGCTTACAACAATCCAGAATATCAGTATCCAACAATTGCATCAAACCAAATTACAATGGAGGATTTAGGACATCCGCTGATTTCAAAAGATAAAAGAATGAGAAATACGATTGATTTTAGCCAGAAACGATTTGTGATTTTAACAGGAAGCAATATGAGTGGGAAAAGTACTTTTTTGCGTACTGTTGGAATTAATTTAGTGTTAAGTTACGCCGGAGCACCAATTGATGCCAAACAAGCAGTAGTTTATCCGCTGCCTTTGTGGGTTTCTATGCGATTAACAGATTCGTTGTCTGATAGCGAATCGTTCTTTTTTGCCGAAGTAAAACGTCTAAAGCAAATCGTTACCGAAGCCGAAAAACAGCCCATTTTTGTGTTGTTAGACGAGATTTTAAAAGGAACAAATTCAGACGATAAAAAAACGGGAACGGTTGGTGTTATTGAAAAACTACATAATTTGAAGGTTACCGGAATGATTGCTACCCATGATTTAGAAGTTTGTAAAACCACAGAGCATCATTTGGAAACTATGGAAAACAAGTGTTTTGAAGTTGAAATTATCAATAACGAACTCCATTTTGATTACAGACTGAAAAATGGCATCTGTCAGAATAAGAATGCTACGTTCATAATGAAAAAAATGGAAATTATTTAGTACATGCCATTTGTCAATAATCTTCTTTGTTATATTTGCGTTATAAATTCAGAAAAAATGAAGAAATTAGTTGGGCTTTTGTTTCTTGTTTTTGCGTTTACATCTTGTGTTTCTAAAAAAACGCAAGCTTTGCGCGATAACATTTTAACTTTAAAAGACAGTTACTGCAAGGCACCTTTTAAGTACAATTACGATAAAAAACTACCTTCGTACAACGCAGATTCAATACTGCTGGCAAACAAGAATCTGTCTGAACATTTTTCAGATCAAAGCATATTGATTCTTAATGCGTTAGGAACTACCGATGAAGTTAAGAAAATTATCGAAATTAAAAAGGATACTTCCGTTGAATCAAAACTTGAAATACTGCATTTACGGTCTGTTATCGATAGCAAAGTTACCATTGCCATTACCGAATTAGATGCCGTTGCTGCCGAATTTGATTGTGAAGGAGAACGTGTAGGACAAATGGCGAGTTTTATAGACGATTTAAACGCACGAAAAATGAATAGAATGGTAATACTTTCTATTGTTTTAGGAGCAGCTGCGTCTACCACAAGCGCTATTGTTAAAAATGAAAATGTTGGCAAGTCAGTTGATATTGGTGCTGGTGTTTTAGGTGCGGGTTTAGGTTTTATGATGTTGAACCCAAAAGGTAAAAAAGTAGAATTTATACACCAAAGGAATTTATTAAGAGATATTTGGCAAGAAAAACTGGTTTCAGAGAATTTTCCGCCTTTTGTATGGTATATGTACACCGAAAAAAGTTTTTCAAATTATACACAAGAAGCATCAATCATCCAAAATATAAAAAAACGCTGGGTAGAATACAACTTTGGAAACGATATAGAAGTAGCTCAACAGTCTATTTTATTTGATAATGGCGGTTTTTATCTTGCCGAAGATTTGCATAACCGTACTTCAATGTTAAACCAAATGCAATCTGCAACCCGAACAATAAATCAAAATATAAATTATTTGTTGTTAGATCTAGATAAGTTAATGTTATAATGAATATAAACTATACAATTATCAAGAAAAATAATATTTTACCTAATATTTGGGATGGTGGCGAAACGTTTGAATATTTAATTTACCCTGAAAATTCATTGTACGATAAACGCGATTTTTTATTTAGGATAAGTGTTGCGACGATAACTAAAGTTCCTTCAGTCTTTACAAAATTTAAAGGTTATGCTCGTTTTTTGGTAATGTTAGATAATGATTTGAACATAAATATCAATGGAAAAGAAGAAAGCTATACTCCAAATAATGTTTTTAAATTTGATTCTAATAGTGATATTACATCTTTCACAAAAGGAAACGATTTTAATTTAATGGTACAAAATAATGTTGATGTAAATGTTTGTTTAGTTAATGATGCTATTGATGTTTCAGTATCTATGACGTTTGTTTTTGCAAAAACGCAAACAAAATTATTCGTAAACGCTACTGATTTTATTTTAGAACCTTTTGATTTACTTATAATTGAGAACACTAATTCTCACAAATTAACAATTACCACGGATAAGAATATCATAATCGCTTACATATCAAAAAAAATCATGTAAAATATTTTGTTAATTCGAAAATTCAAATAACTTTGTATTTCAAAGTAAATAAAAATGAATCAAAAAATTTCTGATGATTTAGCGCATATACGTTCCATGATGGAACGTTCGTCTCGGTTTTTATCTTTAAGTGGATTATCCGGAGTAGGAGCAGGTATTGTTGGTTTGGTAACAGGTATTCTTGCAATTGCAATACTTAAGAAATATCAAATTGATTTTAGTACGGATTATGTATTCAATGAGAAATTTGTGTTTGAATTGTTTGTTTTAGGAGCATCAGCTTTATTGTTAGCTATTTTTTGTGGATGTTATTTTACTGTTCGTAAAAGCAAAAAGCTGGGTTTACAAATCTGGACAGCTACAACAAAGAAAATTTTAGTTCAATTGGCTATTCCACTGGTAGTTGGCGGTGTTTTTGTTTTGGCATTGTTGCAGTATAATTTGTACGGATTAGTTGCTGGTACAACCTTAATTTTCTACGGATTGGCTTTGGTTAATGCGGAAAAATATACGTATTCTGATATTAAATATTTAGGCTTGCTCGAGATTATTCTTGGTTGTTTGTCTTTATTTTTTATTGGCAAAGGATTGATTTTTTGGACCATTGGTTTTGGAGTTTTGCATATTGTTTACGGTGTTATTTTACACAGAAAATACAAGTAAATGAGTTTAATAAGCGGTTTAAATAAAGAATTTGAAAGTAGGGTTCGGTTAGGAATAATGTCGGTTCTTATGGTTAATGAGTGGGTTGATTTTACGGAAATGAAAAACCTCCTACAGGTTACCGATGGAAACCTGGCAAGCCATTCTACCGCTTTGGAAAAACACGAATACATAGAAATTAAAAAAGAGTTTGTTGGTAAAAAACCTCGAACTTCCTATAAAATTACCGAAGTGGGTAAGTTGGCATTTCAGCAACATCTTGCTTTTCTAGAAAAAATAATGAGACAGTAAATGGGTCTTATTTTTTTAATAATAAACTTTGAAACACAAAGTACTTTTAAATATAAATATTATGAAAAAACAGTTTTTAATTTTTACCAGCACCATTTTGTTTGCCGTTCTTTTTTATGATCAGGAACTAGGTATCAATCTTTCAATCTTTGCTTTAATTCTATTAATTGCACAATTGGTCATGCAACCCAAATTGTTACATGATAAAAAAGCCATAACATTGGTAGTTTGTGTTGTGGCTTCAAGTTTTTCCAATGCGTGGCTTTTATCAGTAGTCACGGTACTTTCGGTAGTAGTTTCGTCGTTTGTATTTAGATATTATGTAGTAGATCCACAAATGAAATTAATTACAAACGCATTTAATTTTGTATTGAGCTGGCCTGCTTTTGTGGCTCGGATTTTCTTGATAGACCAGTGGTTCGAATTCAAAAAAGAAGATTCCAAAAAAACATTGGTCACTATTTTCTCATACATAATTTTGCCATTCTGCATCTTGTCGGTCTTTTTCAGATTATACATTTCATCGAGCGATATGTTAAGTGAGTGGTACAATCGTTACGAATGGAACATCGACGGATTAATCATCTTTACCATCATCTTCGGTTTTTACATAAGTTTTGTGTTTTGGCATATCAAAGTGTTCGATTTTATTAAAATCATAGATAAAAAACTGAATTTAAATTTCACTAAAGAACAAGAAATCAATCAAAAACCGTCGTTTAATTTTATCCCGATTGATTTCGAAGTTCGCAGCGGAATCATCACATTGGTTAGTTTAAACTGCATGCTGTTGTTTTTTGTAATTGTTTTTAATGTAGAAAATGCGCAACAAACAATTCAGCATATTTCAGAATACAGTTCGCGAACGCACAGTCAGATTTATTTGATAATCACATCGGTTTTCTTGGCAATGGTCGTGGTTTTATTCTTCTTTAAAGATGCTTTAAACTTTATAAAAAACAATACGTGGTTGCTTCGATTGACAAAAATTTGGATTGGTTTAAATGGCTTTTTAATAGCATCGGCTTTTTATCAAAATTCGGTTTACATCAATGCAATGGGATTAACTTATAAACGTTTGGGCGTGTATTTATTTTTGATAATATGTTTGATCGGGTTAGTTTATTCGTTCCTGAAAATCCATCAAAAAAGAACAAATTATTACTTGATCGATAAAATGTCGTGGACCATTTTTTACAGTCTGATTTTTTGTTCGATTTTCAATTGGGGAAATATCATGACGAATTTTAACTTACAGAAAGATACGGTTGATTGGAATTATTTAGCTTCTGATTTAACAGGGAACGAAAAAACATTGATTGATTATTACAAAAAACAGAATATGGAAGTTCCTGAATTTCTTTTAAACAGATTGAAGTATTATGAAGAGTTACCGTTTTTATCGAAGCAGTTGTATTATGAGTTTTCAGAAAAATAAAAACACAACTTTTATTTAAACTATTTGATAATGATTTTGATTAAGAAATATTTTATAGTTTGGTGGATTCCCATAATCACATATTTAATCCCAATTCTCATTTTTATCTTGGGAAATATTTTAAAGAAAGATGAATTAATTGATTTGTCTTTAATTATTTTCTTTATAAATGTTTTAGGAAATATAATTTCAGCAATAGTGCAAATTGTAATAAAAAAATGGTATTTTATATTCCCACAGTTAATTGTTACTATATTTCTCTTTGTAATAACCTCTGTAATTTTTACATTATCACCACCAGATTATTACGGTGCAAATAAGACTATTCCCAAAAATATAATAATTGAAATTCCGATAGAAACAGAGATTAATGAAGACGATTTAATTGTAAACGATTTTAAAATAGCTGCGTACTCACAACCAGGTATTTATACTTATTATACAAATTATCAACTTAACGCGAAGGGCTCATTTTTTATTAGAGTTTTCGAAATTACTTCGAATGATAAATTATCAGAAAAGGAAATTTTATATCGTTCTAAAATTATCGTTAATGATTTAGAAGTAAAAATGTATTCCGGAGAATTTGTAATTTATGAAGGTTCATGGGGTGATAAATATGGAGCAAGAATTGAGTTGTGGTATCAACCAGAAAATGGAATGGAATATAAAATAACAGAAAAAAAATATGTTGTAGAAGGATGGATGAGATAATAGATAAATCCGAGTTTAAAACTCGGATTTATTTATTTCTAGTATTTCTGCGTTCGTTTCGTAGCGGACGTTGTTCAACAATTTTCTTTTTAAAATCTTTACGATCTTTAGTTGGTGCAGGGTTTTTATTAACCATAATTTTCTCAGGTTTTGGTAAACTGCCTTCTTCGGTTTTAGTACTTTCACCAATTAAACGATTCAATTCGTCCATTTCGGCTTTGGTAATATCGCGGTATTTTCCAACAGGAACATCTAACGAAATATTAATAATACGGATACGTTTCAAAGCAACAACCGTATAATCAAAATACTCGCACATTCTACGAATTTGTCGGTTTAAACCTTGTGTTAAAAAAATACGGAACGTAGTGTTGCTAATTTTTTCAACTCGACATTCTTTTGTAACAGTATCTAAAATGGGAACACCGGCACCCATTCTACTAATAAAACGATCGGTAATAGTTTTATCAACTGTAACAATATATTCTTTTTCGTGGTTGTTACGTGCGCGAAGAATTTTGTTTACAATGTCGCCATCGTTGGTCATAATAATCAATCCTTCCGAATCTTTATCTAATCTTCCTACAGGAAAAATTCGTTCGGGATAATTAATAAAATCAACAATATTTCCACGAACCGATTGATTGGTAGTACATTCAATTCCGGCAGGTTTGTTGACTGCAAGATAAATTTTTGGTTCATCCTTTTCTGTTACCAATTTTCCGTTTACACGAACTTCATCGGTAGGTAAAACTTTTGTTCCTAATTCGGGAATTTTCCCGTTAATGGTTATTCTGCCTTGTTCTAACAGTTTGTCGGCCTCACGGCGTGAACAATATCCAACTTCCGATAAAAATTTATTAATGCGTATTCCTTCCTGATCCATTGTGCAAAATTACGATTTAAAGCGGTTGTTTTCTAAAAAATAAGTAATTTGTTCGTTCACATCATCGCTATACAAACTGTGACCTAAATCATGCGTAGTGTAAAGCGGAATTTCGGGATGTTTTTCTAAAATTTCCAATGTATCGCTGTAGGGAACAACTTTATCTTCTTCATCGTGAATCATACCAATGGGAATTTTTATCTGATCAACAAAAGAACTGCTATTAAAATTCGCTGGATCAATAGAAAATCGTTTAGAAAATTCTTTTAAAAAACCTTGATATGATCTATGAGTAAGTGAAATAAGGTTTCGGTAATTTTCGGTAATTCGTAAAAAACGATTTGGCGCACCTAACGATACAATTTTCTTTACAAAATCGGGTTTAAAAGTCGCCATATAATAAAACATAGTCATGCCACCTAAGCTATGACCAATTAAAAAATCAGGCTTAAAATGATTGCACACTTTGTTAACAAATTGGCTGTATAAAACAGCATTTAGTTCTTTGCCATCGCTTAAACCTTGTCCTGGCGCGTCCAATGCTATAATGCGGTAATTATGTTTTTTAAGAAAATGAATAACGCCTTGCCAACGATTGGCGTTGCTCTCCCAGCCGTGAATAAGTAAAATGGTTTCTTTTTCGCCAAACCATTCGTAGGTTTGAATATCGTGCTGATCTACTTTTAGTTTTTTCATGGCACTTGATCCCAAAAAAGTAGGCAGCGATTTTAAAACGCCTTCGCGCGGAACCGAGAATAGTGTATAGGCGGTATTTGCTGCAAATTTTGCATTTAAGTAGTGCAAGGAATTAATGTACAAACCAAAACCTTTTGTAATAAGCGTGTATTTTAATCTTTTGAAAAACCCCATAAAAAAAGCCTCTATTAAATTAGAGGCTTAAATTTATTTTAAATTTTTGATAATTGTATCAATTTTTTCTCTTTCTTCTGCTGCTAAAGCTGCATCAACCAAAATACGACCACTGTGTTCGTCTGTCATGATTTTTTTACGACCAGCGATTTCAACCTGAACCTGTGGTGGAATTGTAAAGAACGATCCTGCAGATGCACCACGTTCAATAGAAACTACAGCCAGACGGTTTTTAACGCCGTTTCTAATTCTTGTGTACGCATTTAACAAACGATCTTCAATAATTGCAGAAAACTCTTCTGATTTTATAACCAACGCTTTTTCTTCACGTTCTGTTTCGGTTAAAATACCGTTTAATTCGTTTTCTTTGTGCTTTAAATGGTTCGATTTAAGATCTAATTTTTCAGATGTCTGTGAAATTAAATTCTTTTTATACTCCAAGTTAGCTTTAAACTCTTTAATGTGCTTTTCTGCTAATTCGATTTCTAACGTTTGGTATTCAATTTCTTTTGTTAAAGAGTTGAATTCACGGTTGTTACGAACGTCTTTTTGTTGATCGGTGTATTTTTTAATTGATTCTTTGTGAGAATCAATTTCGTTTTTCTTTGTTTTAATCTGCTCGTCAACAGTTTGTACTTCGTTGTTAAGCTTTTCTAAACGAGTTGTAAGCCCGGCAACTTCATCTTTTAAATCTTCCACTTCAAGAGGTAATTCGCCTCTCATGTTTCTAATTTCGTCAATTCGTGAATCAATTAATTGTAAGTCGTATAACGCTCTTAATTTTTCTTCAACAGTTTCTGCTTTCTTTGCCATATATTATAGGTAGTTAACCGGATTTGTTTTAATGCTTGATAAAATAATTGCAAAAGTACGTATTTTTTTTGATAGATAATCAAAAATATAATTTTTTACGTAACGTTCACTTTCAAAATGACCCACATCGGCTAATAAAATGGTGTTTTCTGCCTGATAAAAATCGTGGTATTTTAAATCGGCTGTTATTAATACATCGGCATTCTGCGCTTTTGCAGCCCCAATTGCAAAACTACCTGATCCGCCCAAAACCGCCACTTTTTTCACTTTTTTATTTAAGAAATCGGAATGACGTATGCCACCAGTTTCAACTTTGTTTTTTACGAATTGAAGAAAATTTATTTCGGAAATTTCATTTTCTAATTCGCCGATCATTCCCATACCGATATTCTGATGTTGGTTTTCTAATTTGGTGATTTCGTGCGCCACTTCTTCATACGGATGACTTTCAAACAAGGCTTTTAAAATGTTGTTTTGCAGATGTTTTTCAAAAGTAACCTCTAATTTGATTTCTTCCACTTCGGTAAAAACATTTTGACTGCCAATTACCGGATTGCTGTCGTTGTTTCCTGTAAAAGATCCAATTCCGGCCGAAGTAAAACTGCAATCGTAATAATTTCCAATACCTCCGGCTCCTGCATTGAACAAGACTTTTTGAACAGTGGTTAAGTTATCTTTAGGAACAAAAGTGGTAAGTTTGTAAATAAAATTTTCTTTAGGAATTAAAATTTTAGTGTTAATCAACCCTAAAGTATCGCACAAAATTTTGTTTACACCCAGTTTATGATTGTCCAAACTTGTGTGAACGGCATAGATGGCAACATCGTTTTTAATGGCATTAATAACAGCGCGTTCCACATAATTTTTACCGGTTATTTTCTTTAAGCCGGAAAAAAGTATCGGGTGAAAACACACAATTAGGTTGCAGTTTTTTTCAACAGCTTCGTTAACAACGGTTTCCAAAGCATCGTGGCAAACAAGAATACCTGTAATTGTTGTATTTACATCTCCCACAAGCAAACCTACATTGTCAAAATCTTCGGCATAGGCAGTGGGTGCCATTTCTTCTAAAATCGGGATAATTTGTTTTAATTTCACAACTTTGTTTTTAATCGTTTTTCAAAGATAAAAATAATCGTAATTTCGTTAGCTATAAATTAATCGAAATGTTTAATGCGTCTTTGGGAACAACGGTAAAGGTAACAACTGTTATTATTGTAGGACTTTTTCTCTTAATTGGTGTTGCTTTATTATTGCTTTTTGTGTTGAGTCTGTCAGAAGAAAATTTTGATAGAAAATCAATCATGATGCCAATAGTTGCAATAGGACTTTTTGGACTTTTGTATTGGGTGTTTACCGAAAGAATAATTGGATATGAGGTTTTGAATGAAGGGGTAAAGATTATTAAAGGGAACGATGTGCAACTTATTAAAAAGGACCTTATTTTAGAAGTGAAATCGATTGATTATAAAGATTTACGGTTTTCTGTAAGAACATTTGGAATTGGCGGTGTATTTGGATTTTCAGGATCGTTTACAAATAAAAAATTTGGTGATATGACTTGGAATTTTACAAGTAAAGACAATTTAGTGATGATTGTTACTCAAAAACAGAAATTTGTAGTTTCGCCAGATAACAGAACGTTATTTATTACAAAAGTTTCAGAATTTATTTAATGAAAAACCTACGCAAAATATTATTTCCGTTTTCGTTGATTTATGCAGCTATAACTAGCTTACGCAATTTTTTGTACGATAAAAACATCAAAAAATCAATTGGTTTTGATATTCCTGTTATTGCTGTTGGAAACTTGTCGGTTGGTGGAACGGGTAAAACACCAATGGTTGAATATTTAATCAGGCTTTTGAGTGATAGATATAGTTTAGTAGTTTTAAGCCGAGGCTACAAGCGAAAAAGCAAAGGTTTTTATTTAGCAAATGATATTACAACCATAGAAGAAATTGGTGATGAACCTTTTCAGTATCATTCAAAATTTAAAAATATTCATGTTGCCGTAAATGTCGATAGAGTAGAAGGTGTAACAAAAATTTTAGCAGCTTTACCAAAAACCGAAATTGTTTTGTTAGATGATGCTTTTCAGCACCGAAAAATAAAAGCAAGTTTTTATATTATGCTTACCGCTTATAACGATTTGTTTTACAACGATTTGGTTTTACCTGCCGGGAATTTACGCGAGTGTAAATCGGGAGTTAAAAGAGCCAATGTTGTGGTGGTTACTAAATGCCCTAAAAATTTATCGGAAGCAGAAATGCTTCAAATAAAAAGTAGAATTGACATTGATAACGATAAAATTTTCTTTTCTACAATTAATTATCATCAGACTGTTACAAATAATGTTGAAGAAATTCCCGTTATCGATTTAAAAAATGATTTTATTGCTGTTGCCGGAATTGCAAAACCCGAGTATTTTTATGAGTATTTAAATTGTACTAAAAATGATTGTTTAACCTTTTCAGATCACCATTTTTTTTCAGATCAAGATCTAAAGAATATCCTACAAAAAGCAAACGGACGAAAAATTATCACCACCGAAAAAGATTATATGCGCTTGCAAAATCAGTTACCGAAAAATCAGTTGTTTTATTTACCAATTGAAATGGATTTTATAAAAGAAATAGAACAATTCAACAATTTTTTATTTTAAAAAATATTAATAAAGGTTGGTAAAATGTAAGGCATTTTTTATATTTTTAACAAAAAATCAATAACCACAAATAATGCTTAAAAAATTACTTTTACTTGCTACATTATTTTGTAGCATTACAGCTATTGCTCAAAAAGTTTCATTATACAAACAATTTTACGGTAGTTACGATTATACAATGCTTGGCAATACCATGAATGTTAAAGCTAATGGGGATGTAACTTCGTGTGATATTTTAACAGAATCATCGGCAACACTTAATATACCTGGAACTAAAGAAGTTGTAGCTGCTTATTTATATTGGTCTGGAAATGGAAATCAGAAAGAGGCTGATTTAAATGTTAAATTAAATGGTGTAGATGTTCAGTCTGAACGTCTTAATCTTTTAGCAGCCGGTGCAGATCCAAATTATGCCTATTTTTCAGCTTTTGCAGATGTAACAAGTATTGTAAAACAATTTGGAGAAACAGAATATACACTATCAGAATTAGATTTAACAAAGCATATAAAAAAATATTGTGGTGGGAACTATGTTGGTTGGGCAATTGTAGTTGTTTATAACGATGAAAATATTGAAAACAATTTAGTTGCAATTTATGATGGCTTTGAAAATTTAGATATTGGTAATCCTATTATTAATATTGTTTTAGATGGTTTTAGAATTACAAATGCAGCAAACTCAAAGATTTCATTTTTAGCTTGGGAAGGCGATGCTTCTTTAGCTTCTGGCGAAGAGTTATTAATAAACGACCTAACCGTTTCAAACGCGTTGAATCCTGCCAATAATGCTTTTAACTGTACAAATACTTATTCTAATTCTACAGAAATGTGGAATATGGATTTAGATGAATATGATTTAAGTACTTATGTAGAGGTAGATGATACTATTCTAGATATTAAGGTAACTACCGCTGCCGATGTAGTTTTCTTTAACACAATAGTACTTTCGGTTTACAGTGTTTTTCCTGATGCTACAATGACTTTAGATAGTTATAAAAATTACTGTAACACAAGAGTTGTCGATGTTAATTATACGGTGGCAAATCATAAAGGAAACCATCCCTTAAAAAAAGATACGCCCATTGCATTTTATATAAATAATGAGTTGGTAGGAACTACAAAAACAAGTGACGAAGTGGCGATTGGTAAAGAAATTACCTACACTACAACTTTAAATATTCCTAAAAAGTTTGGTTACCGATTTGATTTGGTTGCCAATGTAGATGATACCGGAAACAAAAAAGGAATTGTATATGAAATTGACGAAGAAAATAACTCTTCTAAAATACATATCGATTTAACTAGAGAGTGTCCTATTCAAAAAGGGGTTTCGGCTAATTTTGATGGATCAAACGATGGATTAGATTTAAGTGTCTACGATCTTAATCAATTAAAAATATATAACAGATACGGATCAGAAGTTTTTAGCTATGGTAAAGGTTACACCAACCAATGGGTAGGTCAGAATATGAACAATAAAGAACTGCCAACCGGAACTTACTATTACGTATTTACAACAGATTATGAAACTATTTCGGGATACATTTATTTAATAAAAGAAATTAAATAATTATATGGAAAAGCTATTGTTATTATTGGTTGTTTGTATGCTTTTAAGCTGCGATGATGATATTGATGATGTAATTACCAGATATCAAACCAATTCAAAATCTCAAGAATTAGTTGGTTTTTGGCAACTAAAAGGTACTTATCCACCAATAAAAACAGGGCAAAATAATGAAGTAGCTGTTTTTTTTAACGGTTATTTAGGTATAACACATCAAGAAATTTTGTTTTTAGACAATGATTATTTAAGATTTTTAAACATTGCGGCTACTAACGGTGATACTATTTACCAATTTAACACTGTTAATAAATTTCATTGGTATAATCAAGGTAATTTTATTAACGCATTACACCAATCTCAATACAATTCAAGTAATTACCAAACTATTCAAGAGCATCAATTTCCTTACAAATTTGGTACTACAAAAGATACATTAATTCTTCAATGCAATGGTAAAATTCTTTACTTACTAAAGAAAATTAATGTGAAATACAAAGAGTATACTGTTGATTAACTGATTGATAGTTAATTTTTTGTATTTTTATCGAAACTTAAAAAGTTATGATAAAAATACTACAAACATTTATACTTTTTTCTGGTTTTTTAGTATCGGGTCAGTCTGTTAATTTGTACCAACAATATACAGGCCGATTAGATTTTTTTATGATTGGCAATACCATGAACACCGCTGCCAATGGTTTAGGTGCTCCATGCACTATTTTAACCCAATCTAGTGCCGTTTTAAATTTAAATGCAAATGCTAGCATACAAGCTGCTTTTTTATATTGGTCAGGCTCTGGTAGCTTAGCTCAGGCCGATTTAAATGTAAAATTAAATAACACACCTATTACTTCACAAAGAACACATACCACAGTTGGTCCTACGGGACTTGAATTTTTTGGCGCATTTGCCGATGTTACCAATTTTGTAAAAGCAACTGGAAATGTTAATTATACACTGTCTGATCTTGATTTAACAAATGTTATTGCGCCCTATTGTCCCACTGGAAGCAACTACGCAGGTTGGTCTATTGTGGTGGTTTATGAAGATTCAACCTTGCCAAACAGAGTGGTAAGTGTATATGATGGCTTTCAAATAGTAGATCACACCGGACAAAATGTTACCATAACTTTAAATGGTTTAAACGTAACAAATGTAAATAATGCAAAAGTTGGTTTTTTAGCTTGGGAGGGTGATGATAATATTTCTGTAGAAGAACAGTTAAGAATCAATGGAATGTTAGTGAGTAATCCACCTTTAAACCCTGGTAACAATGCTTTTAATAATACCAATACCTATACTGGTGCTACCAATTTATGGAATATGGATATTGATTATTACCAAGTAGGTAACTTTATTTCGGTAGGCGATACATCTATGAATGTGCATATAAAAACAGGACAGGATTTAATAATTATAAACAACATAATAGTTGCTTTAAGCAGTCTTTTTGCCGATGCTACTATTGTTATAGATGCTATAGAAGTAACTTGCGATAGTAGACATATTGAAGTTGATTATACCGTGTTCAATATAAACGGCACCACAAAACTTTTGCCTAATGTGCCCATTGCTTTTTACGCGAATAATGTATTAGTGGGTACCACCACCACCAAAGCAGCTATAAATATTAATGAAATACAATCTGGATCAATTTCTTTATCAATTCCACAATCAATACCCAATAGTTTTACATTAACCGCAAGTGTTGATGACGACGGAAATAAAAATGGAATGGTAATAGAACTAGATGAAACAAATAATACCGATACTGAAAACGTAGTTTTAATTTTTGGACCCGAAGTAAATAAACCTTCTGATATCATTGTTTGTGATTATGAAGAAAAAGGTTATAAAGTATTTGATTTAACTGATAAAAAGTTCGAAGCAACTAACAATCTTAATTATCTAATAAGTTTTCATGAGTCAGAAAAAGATGCAACTGCAGGCGTAAATGAAATTCAAGATTTTGATTATTATCAAATAAAAAGTCATTCTTCTAAAAGTATTTGGATTAGGGTTTTTGATCCAATTACAGGTTGTGCAAACACTACATCCTTCAAAATAACGGTCCAAATGATGCCTTTTACCGAATTAAAAGATCCGTTAATGATCTGTAATTTAAAAAACAACCCATTAGCTGTTAATTTAACTTTGGTGAATGTTCTTTTACCTCGAATGTTTTCTTACAGCAATGAAATAGAATTGAAGTTTTACGAGAATAGAAACGATGCAGAAAATGGTACTAATGAAATTTTAAATATTACCAACTATCAACCGCCGCGTTTCCCGTACATTGTTTATATAAAGGCAATGGGAGCCAAACTTTGGTGCGATAATATAATAGAATTACAATTAAATGATTGTGTGGTGCCAAAAGGTATTTCGCCAAATGGAGATGGGTTGAATGATGGGTTTAATCTGGAAATTTTTAATGTAATAGAATTAAAGATATTTAACCGTTACGGTATGGAAGTTTATGAACATGGTGTGGGTTATGTTGATCAATGGAAAGGGCAAGATAAAAGCAACCGTGAATTACCTTCGGGTACTTATTTTTATCTTTTTAAAACCTTATTTGATACGTATACAGGTTATGTTTATGTAATAAAAGAAGTACAGTAAAATTGTTTTATCTATTTACTAAACCATATAAAGTAAAAAGGAAAGCTAAGTAGCTTTCCTTTTTTTATTAGTGTACGTTTGTAGTAACTATATCTTTAAAATAAACCTCTGCAAATGACATATTTTTGCCATGTTCAGTACGTTTGTGAAATGCTTCCGGACTAACTTCGTTTGGTTTAGAGAAACCACAAGCGCCAATAAATTCACCAAATGCTTTCATTGTATTTTTATGGAATGTTGCCACACGAACAGATTTATCTGTAATGTCCATACCTTCATAAAGTAAAGGATCTTGTGTAGCGATACCAACCGGGCAATGTCCGCTGTCACATTGTAATGCCTGAATACAACCTAAGGCAAACATCATTCCACGTGCACTGTAACATGCATCTGCACCTAAAGCCATGTTCTTAGCTAAATCAAATGCAGATATAACTTTTCCTGCTGCAAGAACTTTAACGTGCTCACGAATACCGTATTCTTTCAACGTATTATTTGCAAACACTAAAGCGTCAGACAGTGCCATACCCATATAATCGATAAATTCTAACGGAGCAGCACCTGTACCACCTTCGGCACCATCAATTGTAATAAAATCAGGATAAATTCCAGATTCGCTAAAAGCTTTAACAATATCGATAAATTCATCTTTACGTCCAATACAAATTTTGAAACCAACTGGTTTTCCACCACTTAAATTACGCAGTTTACCAATAAATTGAGCCAATTCGCTAGCATTGCTGAAAGAAGAATGCGATGATGGTGAATGAACAGTTGTAAACGGTTTTACGTTACGAATTTTAGAAACTTCTAAGGTGTTTTTTTCTGCAGGAAGTAATCCTCCGTGACCAGGTTTTGCACCTTGAGATAATTTTAATTCAATCATTTTTACATCAGGATACTGAGATCTTTCAGCAAATAAAGCATCGCTAAAAAAACCATGTTCATCTCTACAGCCAAAATATCCTGTACCAATTTGCCAAATTAAATCGCCACCCGATCTATGGTAAGGCGAAATACCACCTTCACCAGTATTGTGAGCAAATCCGCCTAATTTAGCACCTTTGTTTAATGAAATAATTGCTTTTTTACTTAACGCACCATAACTCATAGCACTAATATTGTAAATACTTGCACTATACGGCTGTGTACATTGTTCGTTACCTATTAAGGTTCTAAAGTTAAAATCGGAAATGATTTTTGGGTAAACAGAATGCGAAGCCCATTCGTAACCAATGCGGTTTGGGTCGTCTTGCATACCAAAAGAAACGGTTTGTTTCTCGTTTTTTGCACGTTGGTAAACAATAGAACGTTCGCGGCGGTTAAAAGGTTTACCATCTAACTCACCTTCCCAAAAATACTGACGTAATTCCGGACGTATTTCTTCTAAAATATATCGTAAACGCCCAATAATTGGGTAGTTTTTACGAATGGTGTGTTTTGTTTGAAAAGCATCTTTAAATGCTAAATAAAATAATAGTATAGGAAGTATAAGAGTTACGAAACTCCATCCTCTTAATAAAACTAAATATAATGCTACAATTAAATAGGTAATTATAAAAGCCCAAATAACCTGTCTAATTACAAAACGATTTAAAAATTTTTGGTGTAACATAGGTTTTTAAATGCAAAAATTGTTGTTGATTAAAAATGTTTCCGAATTGCTATTTTTTTAAACTATTTTTATTGAAAGATAATCTGTACTATGCTCTATTTAATAATTTAATTTGACTATAATTTAATAGATACCTTTCTTTTTTATTAGATTTAGAAAAATAGTGTTCGCAAAGGTAGTAAACATTTTGATTTTAAAACTAATTTTTCCACTTTATATTACAACCAATACTCGGTTTTTGTATATGATTTATGCTGCGATTATATAATAGCGAATCAATAGCATTTCTTAGGTCACTTCCGCTAATTGAAATGCCGTTTTTTGGACGAGAATCATCTAATTGTCCACGATAAACCAGTTTGTTTTGAGCATTAAATAAATAAAAATCGGGTGTACAGGCAGCATCGTATTTTTTTGCTGTTTCTTGCGTTTCATCATACAAATACGGAAAGCTAAATTTATTGTTAAAAGCAAATTCAGTCATTTCCTCGGGTGCATCTTCCGGATAGCTTACTGCGTCGTTGCTTGATATTGCCACAAAACCAATACCTTGAACACGATAATCATTAGCTACACGAATAATTTCGTCTATAACATGTAATACAAAAGGGCAGTGGTTGCAAATAAACATAACAAGAGTTCCATGATTGCCTTTTATATCGTTAAACGATTTCCATTCGTTGCTGTTGGTATCGGGCAGAAAAAAATCGGGTGCTATTGTATCTAGTTTCAGCATGTTTGATGGTGTACGAGCCATTTTATTTGAGTTTTATGCTAAGTTAAATAAAAAAAGCCAACTAAAAAGTTGGCTTTAATATGTTATGTATCTACTAATAGTAAACGTATCTACGTACTTTAGCAATGTGTTTAGCTAAACGAATAACTTGGTGGCTGTAGCCGTATTCGTTATCGTACCAAATGTATAATACAATGTTTTTACCATCGGCAGAAACAATTGTTGCATTAGAATCGTAAATTGCAGGAGCCGATGTTCCAACGATATCCGATGAAACTAATTCGTTGTTTAACGAATATTTAATTTGCTCGACCAATTCGCCTTCTAAAGCATATTGTTTCATTATTTTGTTTAAATCTCCTACCGAAGTTTGTTTTCCAACTTCTAAATTCAATACCACTAATGAACCATTTGGAACAGGAACACGAATAGCGTTTGATGTTAATTTACCTGCTAAACTTGGTAATGCTTTTGCTACTGCAGAGCCAGCACCCGTTTCGGTAATTACCATGTTTAAAGCAGCTGCTCTACCACGGCGGTATTTTTTGTGCATATTATCAACCAAGTTTTGGTCGTTTGTATAGGCATGAATTGTTTCTAAATGTCCTTTTACAACACCTAATTCTTCTTCAATAACAGCTAAAACTGGAGTAATAGCGTTGGTTGTACAAGATGCTGCTGACCAGATTGGAGTTTCATCGATAATGTAATCATCGTGGTTTACACCATAAACAACATTTGGCACCCCTTTACCTGGTGCAGTTAATAAAACTTTGGTTGCACCTTTAGATTTTAAATGGCGCGATAAAGCGGCTTCATCTTTAAAAACACCTGTGTTATCAATAACTAAAGCGTCGTTGATTCCGTATTGTGTATAGTCGATATCTTCTGGCTGTGCTGCAGAAATCATACGAACCGGAGAACCATTAATGATTAAAGATTCGTTTTCTACATCAATTCCTACAGATCCTTCAAAATCTCCGTGAATAGAATCTAAACGTAATAAAGAAGCACGTTTCTCTAACGATAACTCATCGTTTTTATCACGTGTAACAATTGCTTTTAAGCGTAATTGTTGCCCTTTACCAATTTTAGCCATTAATTCACGAGCTAATAAGCGACCAATACGCCCAAATCCGTACAAAACAACATCTTTAGGTTCAACGCCTTTACTATCTTTAGCGTCTTTTAATTTATCAACAACAAAAGATAATGAATCGTTGTATTTGTTGTCCTCTAAATGGAATTCAAATGTTAATTTACCAATATCTATACGTGCAGGTGGCAAATCGGCAGTTAAAATAGCACGAGCAATTTCTACCGTATCAAAAACATTAATTGGTTTTTCAACAAATTTTGCAGCGTATTCGTGCAAATTAATAATGTCGCTTACGCTACGGTCAATTAACTGGTTTCTAAATAAAACCAATTCAATTGATTTATCGTACCATAAATCATTAACGATTTTAATAAACTCTACGCAAGCTTTTCTTCTATCTGCTTGGAAAGCCAATTCTTTTTCGTATAAACTATTTTCCATTTGGTTGTAAATTGTGTTGAATTTTAAAAAGTTGTACAAAAATATTAAATTTTATGATACAGAAGCGTATTTAATAAAAAAAGTAGATTTTAATTAAAAATCTACTTTTTTTGAATTTACAAAATCAATCGCAATTGTTCGCCTTTTGGTGTAATTATATCGGCGATTTTTTTGTTATATTGTTTAAAATGTTTTGTTAATTAAAACTATTATAGTTATGTTTATATAATTATTAACTATTTAAGGAAATAATTATAATTTTAAAGGGTAGTGATTTTTGTTGTGTTATGCAATTAAGAGCTGTTTGTGGTATGTTTTTAGGTTAATTTTAGTAGTACAACCACAATAATGTTAAAATAAGAATTAGAAAATGAAAAATAAAATATTATTTGTTTTATTGCTTTTACTTAAGGGACAGCTAACTTATGCACAAGTGTTATACAGTGAAAATTTTAACAACCTTACCCCTGGCAATGTAGGTACAGACGACACCGGTATTGTACCGGGAAAAGGCGGGTGGTACACAACATCACATACGTATAATATTCCATATACAGGCAATAACGATTTTAAAATTATAGCAGAACCCGGCAGGGGAAATGTACTGCAAGTAACAGGTCCTGCTGTTTCTGGGGGGCGTAATTTAATAGCGCTAAAAAATTTAGGGCTATTATGGAATAATAGAACTGCAGGAAACAATGTTTTAAAAATAGAATACGATTTTTTTACCGGAAATACTGTATTTTCTTCTAATTCAAATTCATTTTGGAACCAATTGGATTTTGTTGGCGGCACTGTACCATTGACAATATATTATGCAAATCTTCCAAATTTAATTCGAGTTTCTTGTAGTACTTGTACGCCACCGCCCCATGGAGTGCGTGATATATTTCAAAATATTGCTGTTCCGCGAAATACTTGGTTAAAATTTGAATTATATTTAGATTATGCTAACCAAATATCTTATTTTACAATTCCCTCTTTGGGAGTAAGTGGTACTTCGGGGTGGTTTTCTTCATCTAATTTTTCAGAAACACGGTTAATAGTAGAAACAATAGCATCGGTACAGGCTGTTCACAAGTTTGATAATTTTGTAATTTCTGCGGTTGATACGGTTCCATTAAGTACACAAGATTTTATTTCTTCTAAATTCAACGTTTTTCCCAACCCTATCAATGATGTAGTTACAATAACAAACAATGAAAGCATTAGCATAGAGCAAATACAGGTTTTTGATATAAGCGGTAAAAGTGTAAAAACACATAGTTTTACTAACGTAAACGAAGTACAGTTAAATATAGAAAATCTGGCGAGTGGTTCGTATCTGTTACAAATAAAAACCAATAAAGGTATTGCTGTGAAGAAAATTGTAAAAAAGTAAATTTATATAAAACCACCCGTAGTGCATTATAGAAAAAGTTGCTCAAAAGATTAAAAATCAGTATATTGTATTGACTA
>NZ_RQTJ01000024.1 GCF_003858535.1 Paenimyroides viscosum | reverse complement strand
GTCAATACAATATACTGATTTTTAATCTTTTGAGCAACTTTTTCTATAATGCACTACGGGTTAGTGATATAATTTGTTTCATAATTATTTTTGCTCAAAAGTAGTGTTTATTGTAGTATTCCACAAAATTAAAGTTATTGGGTTGTAAGGATAAAACAAGAAATAATAGCTAATAACCTTTTTCTTAAACTTTTTGCCTAATTTTACCCCACTAAACAACAATTATTACAGTTATGTCAGTAGCTAAAAAAGATTATAAGATAGTGACCACCAAGTCACTTTTTGATATGAAACAAAACGGAGAAAAAATCTCTATGCTTACCGCTTATGATTACACCATGGCTAAAATTGTAGATTCTGCGGGGGTTGATGTGATTTTGGTGGGCGATTCTGCCAGTAACGTAATGGCGGGTCATGAAACTACTTTACCTATAACTTTAGATCAAATGATTTATCATGCATCATGCGTGGTGCGTGGTGTAGAGCGTGCTTTGGTAGTGGTTGATTTACCTTTTGGAACTTATCAATCGGATTCTAAAAAAGCATTAGAATCTGCCATTCGTGTAATGAAAGAAAGTGGTGCTCATGCCTTAAAATTAGAAGGTGGTAAAGAAATTAAAGAAGGAATTAAAAAGATTTTGGGTGCCGGCGTTCCTGTTATGGGACATTTAGGTTTAACACCGCAATCGATTTACAAATTCGGAACATACACCGTTAGAGCAAAAGAAGAGGAAGAAGCAGAAAAGTTGATCGAAGACGCTAAAATGTTAGAGAAAATTGGATGTTTTGCTATTGTTTTAGAAAAAATTCCTGCAACATTAGCTACAAGAGTCGCACAAGAAGTATCAATCCCTATTATTGGAATTGGAGCTGGTGGCGGCGTTGACGGTCAGGTTTTAGTAGTGCATGATATGATTGGTATGACGCATGAATTTAGTCCGAAATTTTTAAGAAGATACATGAATTTGTACGAAGATATGACCAAAGCTATCGGTCAGTATGTTGATGATGTAAAATCAAAAGACTTCCCTAATTCAACAGAGCAGTATTAATTACAATAAACCACAGATGCACAGATTTTTTATTAATCTAAATAATTTTTTTTAGCTTGATCTACAAAATAAGTTGCATCTAAAACAATTAAATGAATATCATTTTCATCTGTGCATCTGTGGTAAATTATTTATTTTCATCACTAATGAAAAGCTATTCAACAAAAGAAAATTTACAGGTTTTATACGAAGACAATCACTTAATTGTGGTAAATAAACGTGTGGGCGATATTGTGCAGGGCGATGAAACGGGAGACAAACCTTTAAGCGATGTTGTAAAAGAGTACCTAAAAGATAAATACAGCAAACCCGGAGCCGTTTTTTTAGGAGTTGTTCATAGGTTGGATCGACCAACATCGGGCATTGTGTTGTTTGCAAAAACATCAAAAGCATTAACCCGACTGAATGATTTGTTTAAAAACCGTGAAACACAGAAAACCTATTGGGCTGTTGTAAAAAATCAACCGCCGAAAGAAAGCGATACGTTAATTCACTATTTAACCCGAAATCCTAAAAACAACACCTCTAAAGCACATTTAAAAGAAGTAAAAGATAGCAAACAAGCTGTTTTAGATTATAAAATCATTCAAAAATTAAACTCTTATTTTGCGTTGGAAATCAATCTGCATACGGGTCGTCATCATCAAATCCGTTGTCAATTAACTGCTATTGGTTGCCCAATTAAAGGTGATTTAAAATATGGGTTCGATCGTAGTAATAAAGACGGTGGTATTCATTTACATGCGCGAAAATTAGTATTAAGCCACCCCGTTACAAAAGAAGAATTAAAAATAATTGCACCTGTTCCCGACGATATTATTTGGAAAAATGTAGAAAAATAGTATATTAGATTAAAATTTTAGATATGAAATGGGAAAAAAGAAAAGCAGAAGGCTTTGAAGACCGTCGCGGAATGTCTGGCGGTGGCAAAGCAATTGTTGGTGGTGGAATTATTGGTGTAGTTGCTTTACTACTAACCATGTTTGGTGGAGAAACGGGTCAGGTAATAGGTACTATTTTAAACCAAACACAAGGCACTACTCAATCGTCTGAGCAAGTGCAAACACGAGAATTATCAGACGAAGAAATAACTTTAGGGCAGTTTACAGAAGCTAATTTTGATTATAATCATATAACTTGGACTGAAATTTTTAAAGAAAACGGTCAAAAGTATCAAAAACCAGGAATGGTTTTGTTTGATGATGGCGTAAATACAGCATGTGGATCTGCAACATCAGCGGCGGGACCATTTTACTGTCCAGCTGACCAAAAAGTATATATGGATTTACGTTTTTTTGAACAATTACGTACCCGTTTTGGAGCAAAAGGTGGCGATTTTGCTATTGCGTATGTAATTGCACATGAAGTTGGGCATCATGTACAAACAATAGTTGGTACCAATCAACAAGTTCGTCAGGCACAACAAAAAACAGATAAAGCCGGTGCAAATAAACTATCTGTAGCACAAGAACTACAAGCCGATTTTTATGCAGGCGTTTGGGCTAGCCGTAACAAAGAAAAACTTGATGCTGGCGATATTGATGAAGCTATAAGTGCTGCACAAGCTGTTGGTGACGATGCTATTCAAAGCAAAATGCAAGGACACGTTCAACCCGAAACATTTACACATGGAACTTCGGCAGAACGCAAAGCTTGGTTCATGAAAGGTTTTAATTCTGGTGATATTAATCAAGGAGATATAGAAACTATTTATAACAGTATTAGATACTAAAATAGCTAACTATTAAAAAAATGCTTCGTATTTTTGCGAAGCATTTTTATTTATATATGAGTTACGAAATCGATCAAATAAAATTATCCGAACGTATAATTGCTATCGCTAAAAAAGTATCAATCACTGCAGGTTTGTATATTTTTCTTACGTTTATCATTGTTTTGGTTATATATTCGTTTGGGTTAATTGCTGTAATTGGTTCACCAGATGAATTAATAAAAATGTCTAACCAAAAAAATTTAGATCAATTTATGGTAGCCAACGCTACCCCGTTACTTATTTTAAATACTGTTGTTACAATTGCTTTGCACTATTTTTTAGGCGGTATTTATGGAATGATTAAAAAAGTAGAAACACAACCTTACGCAACACTTGGTAATGCTTTTGGAACTATTTTTAGCAAAGAAGGCTTAAAAGTATTAAACGTTATCATTTTATTGCAACTTATAACTACAACCGCTTCTTATTTTTTAGATTTTGCTGGATTTGCGTTAGTAGGTTTAGGCATAAGCATACTATTACAATTTTTAACGTATTTTACAATCCCCGCAATTTATATCGATGGTTTAAGTATTAGAAAAAGTATTGATTTAAGTGTAAAAACAGTTAATCAAAAACCAGCATTTTTATTCTTTTTCATTGCCTTTGCCTATTTTTTATCTTTTATAGGAATACTATTTTTTGGGTTAGGAATCATCTTAACACTACCGTTAAATTACATTGTTGCTTACAGTTTGTACACTCACATAAAAGAACAAGTTTAGTTATTTGTCCACAAATCACGATCTAAACTTCTATATTGAATAGCCTCTGCAATATGCTGGGGTTTTATTTTTTCGGCAGCTTCTAAATCAGCAATTGTTCTAGCAACTTTTAAAATTCGATCGTACGCACGAGCCGATAAATTCAGCTTCTCCATTGCTGTTTGCAGCAGATTTAGCGAAGTTTCATCTAACTCACAGAAAATAGAAATTAGTTTTGTAGGCATTTGTGCGTTGTAATGAATTCCGTGATATTCACTAAATCTTTGTGATTGAAAGGTTCTTGCTTTTATGACACGTTTTCGTATGTCATCACTTTTTTCGGCTGTTGATTTATCTGCCAGTTTTTCAAACGGAACAGGGTTTACTTCAATGTGAAGGTCGATTCGATCCAATAAAGGTCCCGAAATTTTGTTCAAATATCGATTCATTTCCATAGATGAAGACTGACTTAAACCTTTATCGTTCATAAAATATCCACTTGGACTAGGATTCATACTTGCTACCAGCATAAAAGATGAAGGGTACGAAACCGTGAATTTTGCCCGAGAAATAGTTACTTCGCGATCTTCTAAAGGCTGACGCATTACTTCTAACACTTCGCGCTTAAACTCAGGTAATTCGTCTAAAAACAACACACCATTGTGTGCCAAAGAAATTTCACCAGGTTGCGGATAACTTCCGCCACCAACCAAGGAAACACTAGAAGCAGTATGATGCGGTGCTCTAAACGGTCTTTTCTTTATCAACCCTACATTTTGCGCTTTGCCTACCACACTGTGAATCTTGGTGGTTTCTAAAGATTCCTCAACCGTCATTGGTGGCAAAATACTTGGTAATCTTTTAGCTAGCATGGTTTTTCCAGAACCGGGCGGACCAATCAAAAGAATATTATGTCCGCCTGCTGCTGCAATTTCCAAAGCACGTTTAATGTTCTCCTGCCCTTTTACCTCGGCAAAATCTAATAACGAAAAATCGCTGGCAACATCAAACAAATCTTCCTCTTGAAGTTCAACGGTTTTAAGCAGCGTTTTCTCTTCAAAATGACTGATTAAATCGGCAATATTATCAACCGCATAAACATTCAACCCGTGAACAATAGCAGCTTCTTGTACATTTTGTTTAGGTAAAAATATATCGGTAAATCCATCATTTTTTGCCTGAATTGCAATTGGTAAAGCTCCTTTTATTGGTTGAACAGATCCGTCTAACGACAATTCACCCATAATCATACAATGAGTAAAATCGGTCTTTTTTAACTGACCCGATGCTGCCAAAATACCAATAGCCAAAGGCAAATCGTAGGCAGATCCTTCTTTACGCAAATCGGCAGGTGCCATATTTATTGTAATTTTTTTTCCAGGCAAATTATAACCAATATTAGACAATGCCGCAGCAATACGGTAACTTGATTCTTTTACAGCATTATCTGGCAAACCAACCAAATGATAGCCAATACCTTTGTCAATATTTACTTCAATAGTAATTGTAGTAGCATCAATCCCAAAAACGGCACTACCAAAAACTTTAACCAACATACCTATTTTATTTTCTATTCTAAATATAATGAATTAAATACTTAAACAGCAAAAAAATTAAATATTATAGAATTCTAAAGTGAAATATTAATTGGTTTTTTTATATTTATTTTAAAATTTATTAGAATTTATGTTGGATATTTTTCAGTCAATTTATCAGCACCCTCTATTTAAAGAGAATGATTTACACGTTATTGCACAAGCGCACAAAAAGGTAGAATTACCAAAAGGCAGTTATATTTTTAAAGAAGGCGAAACTGCCAATGAATACTATTTACTTGAAAAAGGAATTGTACGTGCTTTTGTTTTAGACTATAATAATAACGAAATTACAACCGAACTTTTTACTGATAATGAAATTGTAATTGTTCCAGCATCACTATTTCAACGCCAGCCTTCACAAGAAACGGTACAAACAATAACCGATTGTGTTTTATGGAAAATTGATTTTCAAGACTTTCAAAATTTATTTACCTCGCATCCAGGTTTTTCAGAATGGGGGCGTTTGTGGTTTACCTTTCAGCTTTTTTCTTTAAAACAAAAATCGCTTGATATGGTCACCCAAACAGCATCAAACCGCTATTTAAAGCTTTTAAAAGATAAGCCACAACTTGTACAAAACACTCCACTAAAACACATTGCTTCTTATTTAGGTATTACCGATACATCTTTAAGTAGAATTAGAAAAGAAGTTTTAAAAATATAACTCAACAATAATTTTCTTGCCAAAAGACAAGAAATAAAAGGTACGAAATCGGCTACATTTGGTTAAGATAAAACTTAAACCATGAAAATTGTAAAAACAATCTTTTTTGTATTATTTGCCTTAATGATGATTAATACAGGTATTGATAAATTTTTCATTACATGCCCATGCCTGAAATGCCGGCAGAAATGATAAAAATTAACGAAGCTATGATGACTTTAAAATGGATTTTACCTTTGGTTGCAACCATTGAAATTCTTTCAGGAATTTTAGTATTAATTCCAAAAACAAGAGCATTAGGTGCGGTAATGATTTTTCCTGTAATGATTGGTATTCTATGTCACAACGCTACTTTTATGCCCGAAGGTTTAATTATTGCAGGTGTGTTTTTCTTAATTAACATCTGGATGCTTGTTGACAATAAAGAAAAAATCAAACATTTAATTAGCTAAGTTATGAACAAACCAAAATCACAAAAATTAGAGATCGTTATTCCTGCATTTCGTGGACACAGTCAAAGCTTTTTAATGGTTCTTAAAGATATTTCAGAAGAAGATGCGCTAAAAAGAATTGAAGGTAGAACGAATCATATTATTTGGATGGTTGGAAATTTTCTGGATATGCGTTACGCAATGGGAAATGTTTTAGGATTAACAGACGTATTCCCATACAAAGACTTTTTCTTTCAAGGAAAAGCTTTAGACGAAAGTTTGATCTTAATATGAACTATTAATTTTACAAAAGGCGATTTTTAAACGAAATGAAATAAACTAAATTTCTACTGAAATTACCCTGTTATTTACTAATACAGCAAAAAAGGTGAGCTTTTAAGGCTCACTTTTTTTATTGATTACTACTTTTTAAAACAACTACATGACACTAAAATGGCGAAATAAATATCCGCCGCCAATTCCTATCGAAATAAAAAAATGTCCCTGATTAAGTGGCATTACATAATCATGCCCTACTTTAATTGTAAACGGAAAAGCTTCCATGTAAACATGCGGACTAACCCGAAACTGATTATTGAATTCTTTATTAAAATCGAACAAATAACCGGTTATAACACCTGCAGAAACATTGTAAGATTTATATTTATCATCAATCAAAAAATACATTGCCGTAAACTGCGGCTGTAAACCCGACGGTGCTTTTGCGTTTGGTGTAGTATAATCTAACCCAAAAGCAAAATCGTAGGGTTTGTATTTGTCAAACAGTACAGGAATATTAAATGATGCCTGAAACATTGTTGCTTTATCATATTTTGCACCTACACTAAAAACCTGAGCTTTAACTGATTGATTGCAAATCAAAACAAGAAACACACCAATTATTTTCGCTATAAATCTCATATTATTTATCATTGATTTGCTATTAAGTTATTTATTAATATACGGTGCTTTCTTTAAATCGACAATTTATTCAAAAATACGCATTTTGAACTGTTAAAAGATCAAATTGCAACTGTGATATGGTATTTACAATGATTTTTATCAGTATTTGAAACGATTTTTATTTAAAACTTCGCAACAATAAAAATCATTTTCATGAAAATACCCAACATACATACTTTTCACATTCCCGTTATGGGGCTTGCTTATACCATTGATACGCCGATTCTTGTAGCGCATTACGGAATTTCGTCTGTTATTTCGGTGATGGATGACGAGCTTATCGAACAAATGAACCGTTTGTACACCAAAAAATTCCAGCTTCCTTACAAGGAAATCAGTAAAAAGGCAGAAGATTTTAGAGCCCAAAGAATAACTTCGTACCTGAATACATTGGATACCATTGTTAAACAGAAATTTGAACATTTAAAAGATCAATTGATTAAAAACAAAGAAGTCGTAAAAAACTACATCGATCTTTTACCAAATACTTCAGAAATCAGAGAAAATCTGCGAAAGCATTTGGAAGGCAGCGAACCGCTTACAAAATTAAAAGCTTTTTTAGACCAGCACCTTACTCCAGGATCAATCGATGTTAATATTATGACCAAAGTAGATCGTGAAACGTACGAAAATAAAGAACCTCGACCGGCAATTTATAACGATGCACATTCTGCTTTGCGCGGTTTTGCAAAAAGTACGGTTAATGCTTCGGTAATTTTGTCGGCAGGAATGAATCCTAGATTATTTGGTTATTTTGAAAGCTTTGATGTTTTCTTTCCTGATGAACAAAATCAGCTTCAAAAAAAGATTATTTTAAAGGTAAGCGATTACCGTTCTGCATTTATACAAGGAAGTTTCTTGGCAAAAAAAGGGTTGTGGGTTTCGGAATATCGAATAGAATCTGGACTTAACTGCGGCGGGCACGCTTTTGCTACAGACGGTTTTCTTATGGGAACTATTTTAGAAGAATTCAAACAAAAACGCGAAGAGCTTACACTTTCCATGCACGAATTATTCTGCAAGGCTTTAGAACAAAAAGGAAGACACGTTCCGCAACAGCCTTTAAACATTAAAATTACTGCGCAAGGCGGGGTTGGTACAGCTTTAGAACACGATTTTCTTTTAGCGCATTATCAGTTAGATGCCGTTGGTTGGGGATCGCCGTTTTTACTGGTTCCCGAAGCAACCTCAACAGACGAGGCTACAAGAAATCTATTAGCATTGGCTAAAGAAGACGATTTGTATTTAAGCACTATTTCTCCGTTAGGCATTCCGTTTAACAATATAAAAGGCACAACCAATGAATTTATAAAACAGGAACGAATTGCCAACAATAAAGAAGGAAGCTCCTGTCCGCGAAAATATCTGGCATTAAACAAAAAATATTCAGAAGAAGGTCTTTGTACGGCATCGCGAAAATATCAGCAGAAAGCATTGGCAGAATTATTTGATTTGAATTTAAGTGCTGAAGATTATAAGCAACATTTTGCAGAAATTACCGAAAAAGCTTGTTTGTGTGTAGGTTTGGCAAATGCTGCTTTAATGGATCATGAATTGCCTGTAAAAGGCGAACAGCAAGGCGTTGTAATTTGTCCCGGACCAAATATTGCGTATTTTAACAAAGAAACGTCGTTAAAACAAATGGTGAATCATATTTATGGTCGGGAAAATATCATTGATGTTGAAGACAGACCGCATGTGTTTATTAAGGAATTAAAAATGTATTTAGATCATTACAAAAAAGAACAAAAAATTGCCAAAATTGAACAATCTGATCTTAAAATGAAAAAACAGGAGAAATTCCGTAAAAATTTGTTAGATGGAATTGCCTATTATAAAGATCTTTTTAAAAACGACACTTTTTATTTCACGAATGAAACCAACCTAATTATAACCCAATTACAAGTTGCCGAAAACGAATTAAACATGTAATTACGATCGCTTAAATTTAAAAAGGTTGATACAAAAAGTACCAACCTTTATATTTTTGTTAAGTTTATTAGCTTAATGACACTATAAGTTATACAATTTTCACGAATTTCTTAGAATTTTTTCCATTGCTTTACCTTTGGCTAATTCATCAACCAGCTTATCTAAATATCGGGCTTTTTTTGTTAATTGGTTTTCAATGTCTTCAATTCTATATCCGCAAATAGTTCCTTTAATTAAAGGAGCGTTTGTGTTTAAATTGGCGCGCTGAAAAAAAGTTTCAAACGTAACTTTCTCTTCCATAAGTTTTATTAATTCTTTTTCATTAAATCCTGTAAGCCATTCAATAACTTGGTGTAATTCATCAACAGTTCGCCCTTTTTTTTCAACTTTAGCTACGTAATGTGGATATACCGATGCAAATATCATTTTTGCAATTCTATCATTATGTTTATCTGTTTCTTTCATTTTAGCTTAATAAATTAAATTTCGGTAATTTCAAATATGATTTTCTCTAATGGATAATCCTTTTCATTGGCTTGTACTTTGCTTATTTTTAAGAGAACTTCCAATCCTTCATAAACTTCACCAAACACCGTATAATCATTATCTAACCTTGGTAAACCGCCATTTTTAAGATATATTTCTCTTTGATTTTCTGAAAATTTAATTCCTTTTTTTAGTTCCAACGCATTTAATTCTTCGTTAGTAACAATTTTACCAACCACAAAATAAATTTGATTTAAAAAAGAAGCTTTAGCATCATTTTCATCTCTACCGGCACCAAGAGCACCCATTTTATGAAAAGCGCGAGAATCGAATTCTGCTGGCAACCTATAACGTTTGCTGGGCTGCAGTGCTTTTTCTTGTTCTGCAATATCCACATCATGTGCGCCACCTTGTACTACAAAATTTTCAATAACTCTGTTAAACAATGCGTCATGGTACATTTTATTTTTTACTGCATTTAAAATTAACTGTTGATGTTTAGGGGTAAAATCGTAAAGCAGCACCTTAAAATTGCCTTTATTTGTTTTAAACAACAATTTATGTGTTTGCGCTAAAGCATTGAAAGTACCTAAAAAAATAAATAAAATAACCAACCATATTTTCATAGTTTAAAGATAACTATTTATGCTTTATAATGGTATTGTACCTTTAAATTATTAAGTGAAGAAAATAAAAAAAGGGATAAATCTAATAATTAGACGTATCCCTAGAAGTGACCCGACTGGGGCTCGAACCCAGGACCCCAACATTAAAAGTGTTGTGCTCTACCAACTGAGCTATCGAGTCTAAAACTTTAAAAGTTTATGGTATTTTCAATATGTAATTTAGTGACCCGACTGGGGCTCGAACCCAGGACCCCAACATTAAAAGTGTTGTGCTCTACCAACTGAGCTATCGAGTCAATAATATTTTCGACTTTTTGTGACCACAATGGGAGTCGAACCCATACGCTTTTCAGCACCACCCCCTCAAGATGGCGAGTCTACCAATTCCTCCACGCGGTCTGTAAACTTCTTTTTGTGACCCGACTGGGGCTCGAACCCAGGACCCCAACATTAAAAGTGTTGTGCTCTACCAACTGAGCTATCGAGTCTTAATTACTAACGTAATTGCGGGTGCAAATATAGTATACTTTTTTAATAATTTACTCATATATTTTATATAATTTTAATGTTTTTTAGAAACAAAAACTTAATCAACTAACAAACACTAATTTAAGAATGAAAAAAATTATCTTGGTTGGATATATGGGAAGCGGTAAGACAACAATTGGCTTAAAACTTCACCAAAAGTTGAATATAGAATTTATTGATTTAGATCAATTCATAGAAGAAAAAGAAGGTTTAAAGGTTGCCGATATTTTTAAACTTAAAGGCGAAGTTTATTTCAGAAAGCAAGAAAATATTTGGTTTAACTCACTTATAAATGAAAATAAACCATTAATAATTAGTTTAGGCGGTGGTACACCTTGTTATGCAAACAATCATTTGCTTTTACAAAACAACAATGTGGAATCATTTTACTTAAAAGCAAGTGTGGCAACTTTAACAAGCAGATTAATGCATGAAACAAACCGACCTTTATTAAAAAATGTTACCGATTTCCCTACTTTTATAGCTCAACATTTATTTGAACGTGCCTTTTACTATAATTTTTGTAAATATAAAATAGATGTTAATAACAAAGACCTTGATACTATTTGCAACGAAATTTTAGTAAAAACTCAATAAAAAATTAATACTATTGTTTTTTTAATTATATTTATAGTTAAAAAAATTACTATATGAAATATATTTTTACACATCTACTTTTATTGCTAGGTTTTAATGTATGTTTTGGGCAGGCTATAAATCCAATACACATCATTAATTTATGTTCTAACCAAACCGTACAAGGCACCACGCCTACTACAAATGCGTACAATAATTTACTTACACCTTGTAGTACCTTACCTTTATCTACTGCAATCACTTTTTATTATGTAGAAATTGAGTCTGGGTCAACATTTACCTTCACGGTATCGCCTAACGCACAAGTAGATTTTGATTTTGCTTCATGGTTAAATCCTAATTTATCAAATTTAGGTCCTGGCGATAGGGGTTCGCAAAACACTATTGTTGGCATTAACACAATGGATATAGGTTTATCTTTATTAGAACCTGTTCAACTATGTGAAACTGCTGGTTCTGCCCCACCTAATACTGGTGTTATTCCTGGTATGGTTCGTTGGTACGATGTTGTGCCGGGAGATGGTATTTTAATAGCTGTAGACCATTGGGAAAGTTCGGTTGTTAGTTATGATTTATCTTTTGGTGGCGATGCCGTTCTAAATTGTACAGTAATTGGTAAAACCTACGAAGTTTGCGATTGGGATAAAGACGGAAAAGAAACCTTTGACTTAGATATTATAAAAGATGAAATAAATAATATTAACAAAACATTTACAATAGACTTTTTTGAATCGTCTGTAGATGCAAATAACTTATTTTCAACAAATACTTTACCTTCATTATACGATGTATCGGTAGATGAAAGTCCAAAAACAGTTTATGCCCGTTTTAAAAGAGCAAATGGTCTATTAGCACGTGTTACCGAAATTACTTTTATTGTAAATGAAGTAGCAAAACTTCCTGAACAAGATTTAGAATTAGAATTTTGTGATTTCGATCAAACTAAAGATGAGTATTTTAATTTAACTGATATTGAAAGAATTATTAATCCGCTAAACAATACAAAACCTGAATACAAATACTACGAAAACAGAATAGACGCAGAAGAAAACAACACCAATAACATAACAAATATTACCAATTACTTATCGCGAACTAAAACCATTTACATTCAAATTACAATAAACGGTAAATGCCCAATTGTGGTTCCTTTAAGATTGAAAGTTGATACTTTGGGATTCCCTCCAAAAATTATTGATTATTCTGAATTTTGTGCAGAAGAAACTGCCGATGGATTGGTTTATGATTTAGAAAAATCTATTGATTATTTTATTGGCGACGAACCTAAAGATCAATATTCATTTACTTTTTACGAAACTAGAACAGATGCCATAAATAAAACCAATGAAATTGCACAACCAAAAAGTTATAAAGTATTGTATGGCAGTCAAGAAACCGCATATCTTAGAATAGAGAATGAAAAAGAATGCTTTATAATATCTGAATTAAAACTTGATTCTAAACGAAGAATTAAAATAGACGATATGTACAATTTTAATTGCGATCCTTACATTTTAAAGCCACTTCCGCTGGGATATAACTATTTTACCGAACCTAACGGTCAAGGAAAACGTTTAAGTGCATTTTCTGCAGATGCTATTATTTATGGTAAACGAACCATTTATATATTCGGGAATAGTGCTTTTGTAGATGACGAATATCCCGATTTTAATAAATGCACCTATGAAACAGCATTCACGGTTTACAACAACGATTGTCAAGTACCAAGAGGTATTTCACCAAACGGCGATGGTTTTAACGACAATTGGGATTTAACACCATTTGGCGTAGTAAAGTTAGAAATATTTAATCGTATGGGTAATTTGGTTTATAGTTACGGCATGGGATATACCAACCAATGGAACGGACAAACTACAAACGGAGCCCGATTGCCTTCTGGTACATACTTTTATAGCTTTAACTCTATAAATGGTATTAAAACCGGCTGGGTAGAAGTACTATACGAAACAAGATAACTTGCAACAAAAAACCTCAAACGTTAATGTTTGAGGTTTTTTGTTTAGCTTAAATAAGCATACTCTTCGGTATCGCTAAAAACAACTTGTATATGTTCTAAACTTGAAGTAGATAATGAAATACCTTTAAAATCTGCTTTTACAGGATACTTTTTATGACTTCTGTCTATTAAAACTGCGGTTTTAAATTTCTTTAAAGGAACTTCTAAAAAGTACTTAACACCATAAACCAATGTTGCTCCAGAATTCATAACGTCATCAACCAAAACAATTGCTTTATTTTCATAATCGGTTTTAAGTAAATCGGTTTTAATCTCTTGCAACGGATTTTGTTTGTTTATTTCAACTTTTCCTAAAACTACTTTTATATTTGAAATTTTTGAAACTTCATCACTTATTTTCTGTGCAAAAACATATCCGCTGTTAGCAATTCCGGCAATTACAATTTCAGTTTCATCTACAAAAGTTTCGTATATCTGATATGCAATACGCTTGGTTATTTGCTGTATTTGTTGTTGAGTTAATATAATATTTTGTATCATTTTTTATTGAATATAATAAACAGTTCGTTGTTTAATCTTGGTTTTATTGAATTGTAACAAGGTTCTAAGGTTTTAAATACGAAATTATCTGAAAATAAATCTCGATACTCTTCAATCCTTCCACCAAACGGCGGACCTTGCTCTGTTAATGGAAACGAAAATAAAACACCCGCCAATGTGCCATTTCCTTTTAACAAATTATTCATTTTAGTTGCATACAAAGGTCTTAATTCTGGATTTAATGCACAAAAAAATGTTTGTTCTATAATTAAATCGTATTCATTATCATGTTTAAAGAAATCATCAACTATTAATTGATCTTCAGGAAAATCGGGATTATTTTTTTTAAAATTTGCAATAGGCTCTTCAGAAATATCTAACCCATACACATTTTTAAAACCGTTAGCATACAAATATTGTAATTCGTAACCGTTACCAACACCAGGAATTAAAATTTTTAATTCCTTTTTAGTCAGTTGATCTACATACTCTTTAATTGGTGTTGTAATATTGCCTGCATCCCATGGAATATTATTCTGTAAGTATCTATTGGTCCAAAACTTTTCGTTTAATTCCATAATTTACTCTTTAAAATTGGTTTCGTCAACTATTTCATCATCTAAATAATCATCCATGTCTCTACGATCTTTTTTGGTTGGACGCCCATCACCTTTTAATCGGTAATGATCTTTTGCCAATTTTAAAAGTTCTAAATGTTCAAAAGCCTCGGCAGGTGTATCATCTTTTCGGTACATATCCACTAACTTAGCTCCTACGCGGTTCGCAGGAATATCTAAAACCACATATTGATAATTTATTTGATCTTTACGAACTTGTATTTTATCTCCCGCAAACACATCTCTAGAAGCCTTAGCTTGCTGATTATTAACAGAAACATGACCTTTTTTAACTGCTTCGGTTGCAATGCTACTTGTTTTAAAAATCCTAATACACCACAAATATTTATCTATGCGCATGCTAAAATTATAATTTTGGGTTAATTTTCAAACAAAAATAAATGAAAATTGTATCTTGCACCATTAATTATAAGTTAAATGAAAAGATTTTTTACATCGGCTATAATTTGTGGTAGTTCTTTACTGCTTTGGAATTGTAAACCAGATGATAATACTGCTGAAATAGTAGATCGCGACAGACAAGAAGTTTTCAATGAAAACATTAAAGAAATTGAAACGTTTTTAAAGACAAATAGTGTTGAAGTACTAGAAGATGGTGTAAGTTTTGAAACTGTTGCTTCTGAAGCTAATAATTCTATTTGGAAACAAACCGACTATCCTTTACAGTCTGTAGCTTTAAAAAACCTTCCTTACCACACCACTAGTCAAGGTTTAACAAAAACAAACGACAATGTAGAATATACCGTTTATTATTTAATTTTAAATGAAGGCGGTGGTGAAACACCAATGATTCACGACAACGTTTTTACATCGTACACAGGTTATAATTTTGATAAAACAATTTTTGATACTTATAAGTTTGGATTTTGGAGTGCCTATCCAGCATTTTCAACATATAGCGAAAATATTCCTGGATACACCCAAATACTTCAAAAAATAAAAACAGCCGCAAGTATTATTGATAATGGTGACGGAACGTACACGTATGATAATCCGGGGAGAGTTTTGGTATTTATTCCTTCTGGATTAGGGTATTTTGCCAGTCCCGCAGGATCTATTGGGGCTTATAAACCAATTATTTTCGATATAAAATTAATCCTTTCAAAAGAAGTAGATCATGATAACGATGGTATTTTGGATAAATACGAAGATGTAAACGGGAACGGCGATTTATGGGACGATGATACAGACGGTGACGGAAAGCCTAATTTTATAGACGTAGATGATGATGGTGACGGTTACACAACTCGTGAAGAAATAACCTATATTGATGAAGAAAATGGCGAGTCAGTTAAAAAACTGTATGCTTTTGATGATATACCAACTTGCCCGGGAGGTTCAATAAAAAAACATCTTGATAAAAGTTGTCATTAATAAAATACTAAAACCTGTTTAAAGCAGGTTTTTTTTTATAAAATAAAGATATGAGTTCTTCAAACATAGAAAATTTAATTCAAAAAGATTTAGATACGCTTCTTTACCATAAAAGTTTAAAAGGTGAAATTTCGGTTAACATTGCTATTGAAATTGCAGCTTATGTTGCAGCTAAGTTTTTAAGGATTATATTTGCAAAAAATAAAGAAATTTTACCCCAAGAATTAAATGGTGTTTTTGGCATTATTAGTAACATTTACAAAGTTATTTTTAATGATCAATTAGAACTGAGTGATTATCAAAAAATAAGTACTATGGCATTAGATTTTTTAAAAGATGCTGATTTTGACTCTAACTGTAAAAATTTCTTTAATAATATAATTCAATAAGTTTCACGATACTATTTAATGATTAATTTCGATTTTAACGAAGATTACATCTTAGAAAATGATTCTGTAAGATTAGAGCCTTTATCTGCAAAACATTATGAGGAATTGTTAGAATACACACTGAATGAACCTGAAATATGGGAATATTCTATGGTGAAATGTGACACGCCCGAAAATTTAAACAAATACATAGGTATAGCTATTCAAAAAAGAATCGATCAGAAAGAATATACCTTTGCCGTTTACGATAAAAAGAAACAAAAATTTGTTGGTGCCACTCGTTATTGCGACATTTATTTAGACAGTAACAGATTGCAAATGGGCTATACTTGGTACGGCAAACAACATCAAGGAACTGGTGTTAACAAACATTGCAAATGGTTGCTATTAGAGTTTGCTTTTGAAAAAATGCAAATGGTTCGTGTTGAGTTTAGGGCATATACAGAAAATTTACGCAGTATTAATGCCCTACTTAGTATTGGTTGCGCTGTAGACGGCGTATTACGTAGTAATGCTATTTGTCCTAAAACAGGTGTACGAAGAGATACTATGGTTTTAAGTATTTTAAACAACGAATGGAATGATACCGTAAAACAAATGCTTATAAGTAAGATTAGTGCACAAGGCTAAACGCAATTGGTTTATTTACATTTTAAAACTACTTATAAATTTATTGTACACAAGATAATCTTCAAGTTCGTTTATTTTTTTGGTTAAAACTTTACATTCATAAATAAGGATAATAGTATCTATATCTTCTTCCATTTGACGTAATTCTATTCTTTTACAAAAATGGTTTATATTGGTTTCTATTTCTGCTCTTGAAGTATAATCTTTTTTATTTATATGGATATGAATGTTTTTTAAAGAAATCATGGTTAGTAATTTTTTATTGATGAATCCACCTAAATGAATAATAAAAAAACTACAACCCAAAAATGTAAAGGCAGTATAAAATTGCCCAAAACCAATACTCATGCCAATAGCTGCAGAAATCCAAATAATGCTAGCTGTAGTTAAACCATTTATAGTAAAACCATCTTTAAAAATTACACCTGCACCTAAAAATCCAATACCACTTACAACATAAGAGGCTATTCTAGTTGCATCTTCAGATTCGCCCATTCCCAATTTGTAGGATAGCAAAGTAAAAAGAGTACTTCCCAAACAAATTAAAGTTATGGTTCTAAAACCTGCAGCTTTATCTTTAAGCTCACGTTCTGCACCCAATATCATACCTACCAAAAGCGATGTTACTGCCTTTAGTAAATCAAGTGCTTCCCAATGATCTGTAGCTATATTAAAATCCATATACTATAAATTAAAAAGGTTAACGAAAAACCGTTAACCTTAATTTACTTAAAAATATTAAATTTTATTTATTTAATCATTAATTTATGAGAATATTCTCCTTTAGTAGATTTAAATTTTAAAATATACATTCCTGTTTTATATTGTGCCACGTTAATGGTACTTTGTTCTACTAAAATCATTGGAGCCATAACTTTTTTACCTGTCAAATCAAACATTTCAACCGTTGTTTCAGTATCTAAATTTGATTCAATAGTAACAATTTCTCCATTTGTTGGGTTAGGGTATACTTTTAACTTAGATTGCATTTCGTAGTTTTTTGTAGACGCAGGCGCATCGCCAATTCCCACAGCATACCATGCGTTTACCACTTGTTCCCATTCATTAGAATTTGCACCATATAAAATTATTGCGGCAGTAATTGTTGCGTTATAGGCATCTAAATAGGTCGCTGTTGTTGGTAAACCGCTTGTTAAAGCCTTATAAGCAATTTGTTCTGCTTTTTGAATTGTTATTGGATTTACATAATAGTTATTACCTAAATCGTTAATTCCCATTCCACCTACACTTAATAGGTAAAACCAATGATTACCCACTCCGCTGTTAATGTGCACACCTCCATAATCGTTTGATGGATTTGGATTGGTTGTTGTATTTTGCCAATAATTACCTTTATAAGTATTTGGTTGGCGAGGTGCACCTACAGAGGTTGGCGTGTATTTTGGATCACTCATGCTTCTTAAATGACCGGGTGTAACATTATTTTTAAAAACCCCCTCTCCAATTGTCCAGTTAGGATTGTCATTTACATAAAATTCAATAGCCGTTCCAAACATATCTGCAAAAGATTCATTTAAAGCACCCGATTCGTTTTGATAATCTAACCCACCGTTACCATTTCTGCTAACAACCATATGTGAAAATTCATGACCAGCAATATCTAAACTTACCACTGGATTCATAAGAGATCCGCCTCTGCCATAAAACATTCCATTATAAGTTTCGTTGTTAAAAACTTCATCAAACGCACCAGCATTTTCATGTGTTCCTAGAAAATTTCCTGCGTTATAATAATTATTTATTGCATGACCATTACCATCAAAACTAGTGCGATTATGAATATTTTTATAATATTCATACGTTTGTATCATAGCCCAATGAACTTCTACAGCAGGTTTTGTATTATTGGCTGTAAAATTAGCTGTTGTGCTAGAATATTCAGAAAAACCAGAGAATGTACCGTCATTGTTTAAATTACCATTCAACTGTGAACCATTTACTGTTTTAATTTTCCGTGCATTGTCTAACAACCTATAGCCTCCGCTGTAAGAATCGACCGTAATGTTTTTATTTCCTCTAAAAAAAGTGGCACTCACACTTGGTGTATCGGCTTTAAAAACTTTATTTTCTTGAGATATTATTTCACCCGTTTTGGCATCAATTACATAATTTATACTTTTTAAAGGTGTAAGGGCAGTTAAGTTTATTTTATGAACTAATCGTATATCTAATGTATTTTCGGTAGTTTCACTTTTAAAAATATAAGTTTCTATAGCTGTTTCTTTAACATTTTCCTTTCTACCAAATTCGTCATAAGCTATGCTTCTAACTTTATCTTCCCCTATTTTTGTAAGTACAGATAAGTCTTCAACCTTAATTAATTGACCATTAACATATTGTACTTTATCTTGTTTTGCATGAACAAAAATTAAATCTCCATGAACCTTTACATTTTTATAATAATGCTGATACGTAGTATGGTTATAACCTGTTGCAGAATCAAACTGTTCATTTATCACTTCAAAATGATGCTCTTTATCTAAACTAAAATAGGCATTAAAATCTTTTGTAAAGGCTATTTTAGAAATCGGGGTTTTAGTAAAATCAACTAAAAAAGATCCTAACTTATTTTTAAAAAAAGGCTTTGGTAATTCTTGGTTTAAATTACTAGGGTAAGAAGAGTTGTTATTCACCGCAAAAGTATGGATACTTGGGGTAGCTATTAAAACACTAGCTAAAATTAAACGTACAACATTTTTTTTTAAAGGAAGATGGGTATTGTTCATTACTTATGTTTACAATTTGTTATTAACGCACGAAGTTAATAATTAATTTATTGTAAATAAAAAAACAGAGTTAGTTATTAACTCTGTTTTTGGATAATATTATATTTTGTTATTTAGTAACGTGCTGCTTCTTTTTGAGCATCTTGTACCATATCTTCATTTGCAACAATTGCAAATTCAACTCTACGGTTTTTTGCTTGTCCTTCTTTTGTATCGTTTGATGCAATTGGATCTGCTTCGCCCATACCTTGAGAAGTGATTCTTTTAGCTCCAATACCTTTCGATCCCATATAAGCTTTTACAGCATTTGCACGACTACGTGATAATTTCATGTTATACTCATCTTTACCTACACTGTCTGTGTATCCGTAAATCATGATTTGTGTTTTAGGATTTTGTTTAAAAACTTTTACAATTTTATCTAAGTTAGATGTTGCAGTAGATGTTAATTCAGCAGAATCAAAATTAAAGTTAACCGTATTTTCGTTTAATACAACTTTAATACCTTCACCAACTCTTTCTACTGTTGCACCAGGTATAGCATTTTCAATTTCTTGTGCTTGTTTATCCATGTTTTTACCAATGATTGCACCTGCTGTACCACCAATAACACCACCTAAAACAGCACCTAATGCACTATTGTTTTTGCTTCCTACATTATTTCCTAACACACCACCTAAAACGGCACCTGCTGTAGCACCAACAACAGCAGCTTTTTGCGTATTATTTGCGTTTTTAACCGTATTACAACCAGTTAAAAAAGATCCTGCTAAAAGTGCAGTACTTAATACATATACATTTAATTTTTTCATAACTTAATTATTTTCTATTTGTTGTTTTTTACGAATGAATATACAATTGTTGTCTCTGTTGAATTGTCAATTAATTCAAAATTGTTGTCTGTAATGTTCGATACTGTTAAATTATAACCTGTAGTAATATGCTTAGCTTTATCATCACCAATAAATTTAAGGTTGAACGATGTATCTTGCTTAATATTCCAAATAATTTTAGAATTGTATTGTGGACAATTACTAGAACTATTGTTTAATGTAACGGTTCCCGAATTATTGTTAGATACAAATTTCCATTGGCTACCTTCAAAACATTTTGCATCGGCAACATTGAAAGATGTAACTTTGTATCCCGACGGATAATTAACATTTGTTAATGTCCACTCACCTTTTAATTTAATTTGTGTTGGCACATCGTTTTTAGTGTTCGTAGATGTTTTACACGAAAACATTGCTAACGATAAAATTCCTATTGCTAAGACCTTTTTCATAATTAAAATATTTTATAATTCAAAATTAACAAAATTTGTGCCTTAATTTAATTTTGCACATTTTTTTTTATGTCTTTTTGTCATATTTTTCAGTTTGGTATCTATTTTGACTATTCACCAACTGAAATAACCCTTAAATTTAGTACAAAATATGACATCAGGTAAAATAAATGTAACGGTTGAAAATATTTTTCCGTTAATTAAAAAATTTTTATACAGCGATCACGAAATTTTTTTACGTGAGTTAATAAGCAACGCTACCGATGCAACTTTAAAGCTAAAACACTTAACATCTATTGGTGAAGCAGCGGTTGAATACGGCAACCCAAAGATAGAAGTTAAGATTAACAAAGAAAACAAAACTTTGCATATTATTGACCAAGGTATTGGTATGACAGGCGAAGAAGTTGAAAAATACATTAACCAAGTTGCTTTTTCTGGAGCCGAAGAATTTTTAGACAAGTATAAAGATTCTGCAAAAGATTCAGGAATTATTGGTCATTTTGGCTTAGGATTTTACTCTGCCTTTATGGTTGCAAGTAAAGTGGAAATCATTACAAAATCGTACAAAGACGAACCTGCGGTACATTGGACATGTGACGGATCGCCGGAATTCACTTTGGAGCCATCAAACAAAACCGATCGCGGAACTGAAATTATCCTTCATATTGCCGATGATTCTACCGAATTTTTAGAAGATCATAAAATTCAAGAATTACTTAACAAATACAACAAATTCATGCCGGTTCCTATTAAATTTGGAACTAAAACGGAAAAAGAAGGCGATAATGAAATTGAAGTTGATGCAATTATCAACAATCCAAACCCGGCGTGGACAAAGAAACCAAGCGATTTATCAGACGAAGATTATAAAATTTTTTACCGCGAATTGTATCCAATGCAGTTCGATGATCCTTTGTTTCATATTCATTTAAATGTAGATCATCCTTTTAATTTAACTGGAATTCTATATTTCCCTAAATTGTCAGGCGATTTAAATATTCAAAAAGATAAAATTCAATTATACCAAAATCAGGTTTTTGTAACTGATAATGTAGAGGGAATTGTTCCTGAATTTTTAACAATGTTGAAAGGTGTGATTGATTCGCCGGATATCCCGTTAAACGTGTCACGTTCCTATTTACAGGCTGATGGAAATGTTAAGAAAATAGCAAACTACATCACAAGAAAAGTTGCCGATAAACTAAAATCGTTATTCAACGAAGACCGTGCTGCTTTTGAACAAAAATGGAACGATATTAAAATTGTTCTGGAATACGGTATGTTGAGTGAAGATAAATTCTACGAAAAATCAAAAGATTTTGTTTTGTACCCAACTGTTGATAATGCTTTTTATACTTGGGATGAGTTAAAAGAGAAAGCAAAGATTAACCAAACAAACAAAGACGGCAAAACGGTACTTTTATACACATCTAACAAAGATGCGCAACACAGCTACATTGCCAATGCAAAAGCAAAAGGTTATGAAGTTTTGTTGTTAGATTCGCCAATTGTATCGCACTTAATTCAAAAATTGGAAATGGACAATCAAGACGTTACTTTTTCTCGTGTTGATTCGGATTCTATTGATAATTTAATTAAGAAAGATGAAGAAGTTATATCGAAATTAAGCGAAACAGAAACTACGCAGTTAAAAGAGTTTATTGAAACTACTATTGCAAATAAAAGTTATAATATACAAACCGAAGCTTTAGACAGCACTGCAGCACCCTTTATGATTACGCAACCAGAATTTATGCGCCGTATGAAAGAAATGCAGGCAATGGGTGGCAACACCATGTTTGGTAGTTTCCCAGATTCGTACAACTTAATTGTTAATACAAATTCTGAAATTGCTTCGAAAATTTTAAACGAAAGTAACGAAGAAACAAAAGACAATTTAGTTAAACAAGCGTTAGATTTAGCAAAACTAGCGCAAGGTTTACTTAAAGGTGAAGAATTAACTGCTTTTGTAAAACGAAATTTTGAAAGTATTAAATAACAAAAAAGGAGCTTAAAAGCTCCTTTTTTTTATGATATTAAATTTAATTAATCGTTTTTAAAACGTTTTCTGTCTGTTTCGTTTAGGTAGATTTTACGTAAACGGATAGATTTTGGTGTTACCTCAACATACTCATCTTTTTGAATGTATTCCAAAGCTTCTTCTAACGAGAATTTTATTGCAGGAATAATTCGTGCTTTATCATCTGCTCCAGAAGAACGTACGTTAGAAAGTTTCTTAGTTTTGGTTACGTTAACCGTCATATCATCTTGACGAGAGTTTTCCCCAATAACCTGACCTTCGTATATATCTTCGTTAGGATCAACAAAGAATTTACCGCGATCTTGTAATTTATCGATAGAATAAGGAATAGCTTTTCCATTCTCCATAGAAATTAACGAACCGTTATTACGCCCAGCAATTTCACCTTTGTATGGTTGGTATTCTAAGAAACGGTGAGACATGATTGCTTCACCTGCCGTAGCTGTTAATAATTGATTACGTAAACCAATGATTCCACGAGAAGGAATGTTGAATTTAATAATCATACGCTCACCTTTTGGCTCCATAGATAACATTTCACCTTTACGAAGCGTAACAAATTCTACTGCACGACCTGATAAATTTTCAGGAATATCAATTGTTAATTCTTCAATTGGTTCACATTTTTTACCGTCGATTTCTTTGATGATAACTTGTGGTTGCCCAATTTGTAATTCGTAACCTTCACGACGCATTGTTTCAATTAAAACAGATAAATGCAGTACTCCACGACCAAAAACCATGAATTTATCGGCAGAATCAGTTTCATTAACACGTAAAGCTAAGTTCTTTTCTAATTCTTTGGTTAAACGATCTTTAATATGGCGAGACGTTACAAATTTACCTTCTTTACCAAAGAATGGTGAATCGTTAATTGTAAACAACATACTCATTGTAGGCTCATCAATTGTAATTGTTTGTAAACCTTCTGGATTTTCGATATCAGCAATACAATCTCCAATTTCAAATCCTTCTAAACCTACAACAGCACAAATATCACCTGCTTTAACTTCTTCTACTTTCATACGGCCTAAACCTTCAAAAGTATAAAGTTCTTTAATTCTAGATTTTACAATTCCACCTTCGCGTTTAATTAAAGATACTTGCATCCCTTCTTTTAAAACACCGCGGTGTAAACGCCCAATAGCAATACGCCCTGTAAATGAAGAGAAATCTAAAGAAGTAATTAACATTTGTGGTGTCCCTTCTTTTTCTTCTGCAGCAGGAATATGATCTATAACCATTTCTAACAAGGCTTCCATTGAATCAGTTTGGTTTTTCCAATCTGTAGACATCCAGTTGTTTTTAGCAGAACCGTAAACCGTTGGAAAATCTAACTGCCATTCTTCGGCACCAAGTTCAAACATTAAATCGAAAACTTTTTCGTGTACTTCTTCAGGTGTACAGTTCTCTTTATCTACTTTATTAATAACAACACATGGTTTTAAACCTAACTCAATAGCCTTTTGTAACACAAAACGCGTTTGTGGCATTGGTCCTTCAAAAGCATCAACAATAAGTAAAACTCCATCGGCCATATTCAACACACGCTCTACCTCACCGCCAAAATCCGCGTGACCAGGAGTATCAATAATGTTAATTTTAGTTCCTTTATATTGAACAGAAACGTTCTTAGATACAATTGTAATTCCTCTTTCGCGCTCAATGTCGTTATTGTCAAGGATTAAATCTCCAGTATTCTCATTCTCTCTAAACAATTGACAATGATACATAATTTTGTCTACCATAGTAGTTTTACCGTGGTCAACGTGTGCAATAATTGCGATATTTCTTATTTGGGTCATAAAACTAAAGTTTCTTTTTTTATGCAGATGCTTTTAACAACAAAAAGCCCTCGTTTAAGGAGAGCTTAAGTGTTATATATCTCAAAACATTAACTAATTATAGTGCGTTAACGTGTTTTGTTAATTTTGATTTTAAATTAGCTGCTTTGTTAGCGTGAATAATATTCTTTTTAGCTAATTTATCGATCATAGAAGTAACAACAACTAATTTTTCAGCAGCTTCCGCTTTTTCTCCAACTAAACGTAAAGCTTTAATTGCATTACGAGTTGTTTTGTGCTGATACTTGTTTAACACTCTCTTTTTTTCGTTGCTTCTAATTCTTTTTAAAGCTGACTTGTGATTTGCCATTTTTTAATCTTTTTAATTGTAATTAATTATTTTTAAAACTTTTAGTTAAAAAAGAAAAACCTCCCACATTTGCTTAGGCGAACACTTTGGTTTTAACTAATAAAATAATAATCGAGACACTGACCACTATTTTACAAAACTTATTTACAACTAACTGTAGCCCGTGGGGGAATCGAACCCCCCTTACCAGGATGAAAACCTGGCGTCCTAACCGATAGACGAACGGGCCATCGTTTTTTAGGTTCGATGAAAACCTTTGTAGCCCGTGGGGGAATCGAACCCCCCTTACCAGGATGAAAACCTGGCGTCCTAACCGATAGACGAACGGGCCATCGTTTTTTAGGTTCGATGAAAACCTTTGTAGCCCGTGGGGGAATCGAACCCCCCTTACCAGGATGAAAACCTGGCGTCCTAACCGATAGACGAACGGGCCATCGTTTTTTAGGTTCGATGAAAACCTTTGTAGCCCGTGGGGGAATCGAACCCCCCTTACCAGGATGAAAACCTGGCGTCCTAACCGATAGACGAACGGGCCATCGTTTTTTAGGTTCGATGAAAACCTTTGTAGCCCGTGGGGGAATCGAACCCCCCTTACCAGGATGAAAACCTGGCGTCCTAACCGATAGACGAACGGGCCATTGTTTTTTAGGTTCAATGGAAACCTTTTGTAGTCCGTAGGGGAATCGAACCCCTGTTACCAGGATGAAAACCTGGCGTCCTAACCCCTAGACGAACGGACCATTATTTGCTATTGCGGTTGCAAAATTAATATTAATTTTAAAACCTACAAATTATTTTTTACTTTTCTGCAATAATTAAAGAGCGTATATGCTTTTTGTTAGCGAGTGCAAATATCTGCATTATTTTTGAATTGGCAAACGAAAATTTCAAAACAAACACAATATTTCTTATTTTAATACTTAAATTCAACCATATAAATCTCTTAATTATTTCAATTCTAAAATAATAGGTACGGTATTTGACAAACACAAAACTAACTTTACAACTATGAGGATAAAACTACACCCTTTTTTTATTTTATTATTTTGCCTTTTTTGCAGTATAACTAAAAGCCACGCACAACGTGAAATACACCCGTTAGAACCAACATTTACGTATGATTACGCATTAAAATATTACGGAAATTTAACATTGGGTGGTTTTTGGTCTTTAGATAATTTTAAAGCACCTAAAGATGTTCAAAGTATTGAACAATATGAAAGTTTTTATGATTGGAGTGATTTTTACAGAAGTAGAGATCGTATGCTACTGGGAGAAAAAAACATCTATTATTATAACAAAGAAACTGGTTTTTTAGAGCGTTCGATATATTTAAATAGAAACCTTAAGACGAAATCTACTCATTTTTATAGTTACAAAACCGATAGTTTACATTTAACCATTAGTATTAAAAACAACTACTTTGCACGTGATTTTACTACTAACACTATGCAGTACATTTACGATGTAAAAACAGAAAACTTGTTAGAAATTAGATACAATAATGATAACAAAGATTTTATTAAATATACTTATGATAAAAACCAAAAAGATTTAACAGGAGTTGAAGATAATAGCAATTGGCGAAGACAGGAAATAACAATATCTTATGATACACTTAAGCCTATTGATAAAATAAAATTCTCTTACCAAATTGGGGATAATTATGAATTTGAACGAGATAGCATTTATCTTAATAAAGCGCAAATTTTTGTTAACGTATATCAAAGAAAACTTGAAATTAAAACATTTGCTACAGGACACAGATTTGTTAGAGGAGAAAAGGAATATTACGAAAACCTTAGTAAAATAGAATCAAACTACGTAAGTTTTAGTTCAAACCATATCTCATATAGTCTTGGACACCGGGAAACCTATCCTGCGCAACGAATTGATAATCCTGCTTCGATTTATTATCCGCAAACAGGCACATTTTTGTTTGATGAAAAAGGAAAATTATTTTTTGTAGAAACACCTTTTAAAATTATGCGTTCTAATATTTTTACTAAACGATTAACTCCGTATTATGAAATGGAGGAAAACTTAAGGATTATTAAGAAAAAAAATGATACTGAATGGCAGGTTAATGATTATAACAATCTTTATCTTGAAAAAAAGCCGTTAAGTTTTAAGAGATTTGCTTATCGCTTTAAAGTCAAGAGAAAGCAAGAAGATATTCATGACATTAAAAACGGCAGTATTTATAAGAACAACAAACCGGTAATTATATACAATTATTACAATTAAAAAACTCCGACGAAGTTTGAAACTTCGTCGGAGTTTTTGCTTTTAGCTTATTGCTTAAAACTTATAATTAATCTAAACGTTCAATTTTTGCTCCTAAAGCCAATAAACGCTCATCTATATTTTCATATCCGCGATCTATTTGATCTATGTTTTGTATCACACTTGTTCCTTTTGCAGATAATGCTGCAATTAATAACGAAATTCCGGCACGGATATCTGGCGATGACATTTTGGTTGCTTTTAACTGCGATTTAAAATCGTGACCAATGATTACAGCACGGTGAGGATCACATAAAAGTATCTTTGCGCCCATATCAATTAATTTATCAACAAAGAACAAACGCGATTCAAACATTTTTTGGTGTATCAACACTTCTCCCCTTGCCTGCGTTGCTACTACCAGAAAAATACTCAACAAATCGGGTGTTAAACCTGGCCAAGGCGCATCGGCTATCGTTAAAATAGATCCGTCAATATCGCCTTTAATTTCGTATCCGTTGGTGTGTGCAGGAATAAAGATATCGTCTTCGTTTACTTTTTCAATAGTGATTCCTAATTTTCTGAAAGCTGTTGGTATTACCCCTAAATTCTCCCAGCTTACATTTTTAATGGTAACTTCACTACGTGTCATTGCTGCCAAGCCTATCCAAGATCCAATTTCGATCATATCTGGTAAAATCTGGTGCGTACAACCACCTAATTTCTCAACACCTTCAATAGTCAATAAATTAGAACCTACACCAGTAATTTTAGCTCCCATATTATTCAACATTCTGCAAAGTTGCTGTAAATAAGGTTCGCAGGCTGCATTGTAAATGGTGGTAGTTCCTTTCGCTAAAACGGCTGCCATTACGATATTTGCGGTTCCAGTCACCGAAGCTTCGTCTAACAACATATAAGCGCCTGTTAAACCATTTGGCGCTTCTACACCGTAAAAATACTCTTCGCGGTTGTATCTGAATTTAGCACCTAAATTTATAAATCCTTCAAAATGGGTATCTAATCTGCGGCGACCAATTTTATCGCCTCCCGGTTTGGGAATGTATCCTTTACCAAAACGCGCTAATAACGGGCCTACGATCATAATAGAACCACGAAGCGACTTTCCTTCTTCGCGGAATTTATCAGACTCTAAATAGCTTAAATTAACATTATTAGCCTGAAATGTGTAAGTGTTTCTATTTAATTTTTCAACAGCAACGCTTAAATTCTCTAATAAAGAAATAAGTTTATTAACATCTATAATATCGGGAATATTAGAAATTGTAATTTTTTCATCGGTTAATAAAACTGCGCATAAAATCTGTAGTGCTTCATTTTTAGCCCCTTGTGGTTGTACAACACCGTTTAAAGTATGTCCGCCTTCAATTTTAAAAGTTCCCATTAATTTGAATTTCTATTTGTATTTTTAGATGAATTGTTATTGTTGTTTGGATTTGATTTTTTTACAAACCTATTATTTGCATTTGGTGTATTTGCCTGCTTGTTATTTGAATTATTGCGCTGTTGGTTTGGGGTATTATTCCCTGAATTATTCCGACTTTGAAACTGATTGTTTCTGTTATTTGTATTTGATGTTGATGAGCTACGATTTTGAAATTGATTGCTACGAACACTTGGTTTCATTAAATTAACCGTATTGTTGTTGTCATCAGCATTTGATATTAAATCTATTTTACCTTTAGATAATTCTTTTAAATGCTGAAAAATAACAGCATCGTCTACCGATTCATTATTCCAATTTACGTAGCTTTTTTTCATGTGGTTTGCTATCACCATAATTAAAGCATCTTTACGTTCACCTTCTTCCCAACTAATTGCTTCATTTATCATATCAACAATATTTGATCCGTAAAAACGGTATTGATGATTGTTTCTAGGATATTCTATTAAAATAGGTTCGTTAAAATTGGTAGTCGCTCTTGGCTTTTCGTAAGGTGAATCTACATCTAATTCAAAACGCGACATTTTAAAAAGTTGATCCCACAGTTTATGCTGAAAATCTAATACATCGCGCAAATGCGGATTAATAGTCCCCATGATATCAATTACTGCTCTAGCCGCTTTGTTGCGTTCCTCACTATCTTCAATTAAAATAACCTGATCGATTAACTTTTGTAAGTGACGACCATATTCGGGCAATACCAAATCTTTACGGTTGGTATTATACTCTAAATTTTCTATTGCTTTGGTTGGATTAAATTTCATAAATTTATAAGGAAATTATTCCTTCTATAGTAGAAACTTCTTTATATTTTTCAATTATCGCATCGGCACTTGGCATTATTACATTAATTGATACACTTGAATAGTTTCCGTTTTTAGATTTATTTGTTTTTATAACAGCCCCCATATTGTTAAAAGCCTTTTCTATTAAAGCAACTTTAGCTTCGCTAGCAGGTATAATAAATTTATATAAATATTCGGTAGGCCATTTTTCAGTAGTATTTTCTAACTCTGCTTTTAGGCGCTTATAAAATTCTTCTGTTTTCTCGTTCATAAAATAAAATTGTCTACAAATATACATTACATTAAGGTAAATATACTAATATTCGTTTTAATGAATATACAATTTAATTTTTATATGTAAATTTGCCCTTTGATTTTTTAAGGTGGATAAAAAAATTATTTTACTTATTGGTGGGCCTGGTTCAGGAAAAACATCAATTATAAACGAACTTACAAAAAAAGGATATATCTGTTATCCTGAAATTTCACGTCAAGTAACATTAGAAGCCCAACAAACCGGCATTGACCAATTGTTTTTAAAAGAACCGTTATTGTTTAGCGAGATGCTTTTAAAAGGCAGAATTAACCAATACAACAACGCTAAAAACGAAGAAAGCAAATGCGTTTTCATAGACCGTGGAATTCCAGACGTTTTAGCTTATATGCATTATATAGGCGATGCGTATCCTGCTTTATTTGATGAAGCTTGTAAAAATCACCGATATTCTAAAATTTTTATTTTACCACCATGGGAAGATATTTATGTAAGCGATAATGAACGTTACGAAAATTTTGAACAGGCAAAATTAATTCACGATCATTTAGTAGAAACTTACCAAAGCTATGGATACACGCTTACCGAAGTTCCTAAAGCTGATATAGAAACAAGAATTACATTTATATTGAATAATTTGTAATTTTTCTTTATTTTTAAAGAAAAAAACACACGCATTTGTTTGAAGCTGTACATATTTTAAAGAAATTTTGGGGGTACGATTCTTTTAGAAATCCGCAAGCTGAAATAATAGAATCGGTTGTTCAAGGAAACGATACCTTAGCCTTACTGCCAACTGGCGGTGGAAAAAGTATTTGCTTTCAAATACCAGCTTTAATGACCGATGGTATTTGCTTGGTTGTTTCACCTTTAATTGCGTTAATTGAAGATCAAATTAACCAATTAAAAGATCGAAACATTAAGGCTTTATCCATATCGGGAAATTTATCAACGGAAGAAATTTCGAATCTGTTAGATAATTCGCTCTACGGAAATTACAAATTTCTGTACATTGCGCCCGAACGTCTAAAAAACGAATGGATTTTAAGTAGAATCATTCAATTACCCATAAATTTAGTAGCCATAGACGAAGCGCATTGCATATCTCAATGGGGGCACGATTTTCGCCCGGCGTATTTAGAAATGGGCAAGTTAAAAGAGTGGCTTCCATCCGTTCCGTTTATTGCGTTAACTGCATCGGCAAATAATAGGGTTCAACAAGATATTATTAGTAGTTTACAATTAAAAAATCCAAAAGTTTTTAAAAAGACTTTTTTGCGTAACGAATTGTATTATGGTGTTTATCAGCAAGAGAATACAGAAGAATTGTTACTTCAAATCCTTAAAAAAAATCCTTCACCTGCAATTATATATGTTAAAAGTAGAAAAGCAACTATTGAGGTTGCGCAAAATTTAAAATCGTACGGAATTGCTACCGATTTTTTTCATGGCGGTTTAGATTTTAAATCGAAAAAACAAAAATTGAACGATTGGCTAAACGAAACAGTTTTGGTTATGGTAGCCACTAATGCCTTTGGCATGGGTATAGACAAACCAAACGTACGTAACGTAATTCACTTACACATACCTGATAATTTAGAAGGATACTACCAAGAAGCCGGCAGAGCTGGTAGAGATGGCGAAAAAGCATTTGCCACCTTGCTTTTAAGTTCAAACAGTATTAATCAAGCAAAAGGCTTTCACGATTTAAATCATTTAGAAATCGATTTTGTAAAGCTTGTATATAAACGTTTTGTAAACCACTTTCAAATAGCTTATGGCGAAGGTTTTAACGAAACCATTCGTTTTAACTTTAAAGATTTTTGCGAAAAATACAATTTGCCTGTTAGCAAAACATTTCATGCATTTGAATTTTTAGATAGACAATCGGTTTTAAATTTTGAACAAGCATTTAAATACAAAAATTACATTCATTTTTTAATAAATTCTAACGATGCCATTGCCTATTTTAGCAACCATTCTTTAGAAGAGATTTTGTTTTTAAGCATTCTACATCATTACAGAGGAATTCAAGACGGCGAAACAGCTATAGATATCGAAACATTATCGAAACATACCAAAATGCCGGCAGCCAAAATTATAGAAACCATTGAATCATGGGTTTTAAAAGGGTTTTGCACTTTTACACAAGCACCAAATGATACCAACGTTATTTTAACCGAAATACGCGAAGACGATATTACCATTAACCGTGTTGCAAAAAACCTAACACAGTTCAATACTATAAAAGATAAGCAGTTTAAGGCAATGCTTCATTATGTTACAAATTCAACTATTTGTAAAAATAAAATCCTTTTAAATTATTTCGACGAAGAGTTTAATGAAAAATGTGGTAAATGTTCATCTTGCCTTCAAAATAAAAATACCGAGCAAAACGACACTATCGTTAATGACATTAAAACTAGTTTAAAAAAATACCCACAAAATCACGTGTTGGAATTAGCTGAACTAAAATCAATATATTTAAATAAATCAAACTTCTTGGCACAAGCTTTAAAGGAACTTTTAGAAGAAAGTGAATACCTTTACCAAAATGCCACATATATAAGATTATAATGGAAAAATTACGAATTATATTCATGGGAACACCCGATTTTGCGGTGGGAATATTAGATACAATTTACAATAACAATTACGAAATTCCAGCTGTTGTTACAGCACCAGACAAACCTGCTGGACGTGGACAAAAACTAAACCAATCTGCGGTAAAAATTTATGCTCAAGAAAAAAACTTAAAAGTTTTGCAACCAACTAATTTAAAATCAGAAGATTTTTTGGCAGAATTAGCAGCATTAAATGCCAACTTACAAATTGTAGTAGCTTTTAGAATGTTACCAAAAATGGTATGGCAAATGCCAAAATTAGGCACGTTTAACCTGCATGCGTCTTTATTACCAGATTACCGTGGTGCTGCACCAATAAACTGGGCAATTATTAATGGCGAAGAAAAAACGGGCGTATCTACCTTTTTTATTGATGAAAAAATTGATACGGGTGCTATTATTTTAAAGAAGGAAACAGATATATCAAAAACCGAAACTGCCGGCGAGTTGCATGACAGATTAATGCATTTAGGTGCCGAAACAGTTGTTGAAACTTTAAAGTTAATTGAAACCAATTTGGTTAAAACCACCATACAACCTGCCGAAGAAACAAAAACAGCTTACAAATTAAACCGCGACAATTGTAAAATAGACTTTAATAAGCCAAGCAAAGATGTTTATAATTTAATTCGGGGATTAAATCCCTATCCATCTGCTTACACTATTTTAATAGATGAAGAAAACGAATGGAACATTAAAATACATGATGTAAAATATACTTTAGAAAATCATCGTTTTACTCCAGGACATTTTCAAACCACAAAAAAAGAAATTCGTATTTATACTACAGATGGATTTATTGAAGTTTTATCGATACAATTCCCTGGTAAAAAGAAAATGAAAACCGCAGAATTACTAAACGGAATGCAATTTTCTAACAACGCTAAATGTATTTAAGCAATTTTATAGCTTTTATTTGCTATTTTGCATACTTTTTTTCAAAAAAAAGTTGTATAAATGAATTTAACTTTTAAATTTGTATATGTTAAGATTAACTCAATAAAAAAATTATTATGAACAAAACACAATTAATCGACGCAATCGCAGAAGATGCAGGAATTACAAAAGCTGCTGCAAAATCAGCTTTAGAATCATTTTTAAAGAATGTTGGACAAACTTTAACTAACGGTGAAAAAATTTCATTAGTAGGTTTTGGTTCTTGGTCAGTTTCTGAAAGAGCAGAAAGAGAAGGTAGAAATCCACAAACTGGAAAAGCAATTAAAATTGCTGCTAAAAAAGTAGTAAAATTTAAAGCGGGTGCTGATTTAGACGGCGCTGTTAACACACCAGTTAAAGCTGCACCTAAAAAGAAAAAATAATTTTCTTTATAAATAATGAAAAACCACCTGCAAAGCGTGGTTTTTTTTATTTATTTTTTTTATTTTTAAATAAAAAATATTATGAAACAGCTAACTCCCACTAAAGGAAAGCTATTAATATCTGATTCATCGGTTTTATTAGATGCAGTTTTTAGCCGAACTGTTTTATTATTAGCTGAGCATAACGCAAAAGGAAGTGTAGGATTTATTTTAAATAAACCCTTAAACTTATCGTTACAAGACATTATTCCGGAAGCACATACCAATTTCAGAATATTTAATGGTGGACCGGTAGAACAAGATAATCTTTATTTTTTACATACAATTCCTTCGTTAATTCCCAATAGTATCGAAATTAAAGATGGTATTTTTTGGGGTGGTGATTACGAAGTTTTGTTTGAGCTTTTAAAGAACAACAAAGTATCGCAAAAAGACATTCGTTTTTTTCTAGGTTACAGCGGTTGGGAAGAAAACCAACTACAAGATGAAATCAATGAAAAAGCGTGGACTTGTGTTGAAAATCAGTTTACAAATCACTTACTAGAAAAAGTTCCTTCTAAATTATGGAAAGAATTAATGATTGACCTTGGTGATGAGTTTATAATTTGGGCAAATGCTCCAGAAGATCCGGTTATGAATTAAATTTAATATGCCGCATTTAATTTCGTTAATAAATTATTTGCTACTTTATTAACAAACGTTTTTTTACGGTATTGCGTTACCGACTGTATACCTATTGCAATATTAGTAATAAAAATCTCATCGGCTTTTTGTAGCTCAAACGGTGAAATAGAACGTTCTTCTAAAACAAAATCTTCTGTATTATTAATTATTTCCATTAGTTTTTTTCGCACAATTCCATTTTTACAGCCATCTGCAATTGGCGCAGTACTAATAATGTTGTCTTTAACTATAAAAACATTTCCGTTTATTGCTTCAACAACATTTTTATCGTCATTTATCAATAAACAATTTTCATAGTTATTTTCTTGTGCAAAAATACTAGCTGTAATATTTATTAAACAACTTGTCGTTTTTAAAGTACTTAGTAAATGTTTAGATATGTAAAAGTCTTTAAAAAGTTCAACCTCGTATTTATCGGTAGCATTTAAATATAAACCTGAGGTGCTTTCTGCGTTTATAATAAACCCTATTGTTCGTTGTTCTGGCAAATAGCGCCCCTCGCCTGTTCTAAAAACAGTTAAACGTACACGAGCATTGTTTAAATTAAAAGCGTTAGTTGTTTTTAAAATTTCACCTTCAAGGTATTCTAAAGTAAAATCTAATGGAATTTCCATACGCAGAATACGCATAGATGCCATTAATCTAAAATAATGATCTTCTAAGAAAAGTACTTTACCATCTAAAATTTTCAATGTTTCAAAAACGGCATCGGCATAAAGAAAGCCGCGGTTTTGTTCAATATTCTCGTTAGATTGTGCTACTAAATTTCCATTAAAATTAATCATAAAAAAAGCTCTGAAATTCAGAGCAAATATAAGGCTTTAATTATGCAGACCCTAATACTTTTTTAAGATCGGCTATTTGATTGTCCCACAGTTGAGTTTGATCTTTAATTTCATTCTCTTCTGCAAAATCGGTTACCATTAAAACCACGTCTTTTGTTAGTTCGTCTAATACAATTCGTAATTCAAAAAAGTAGTCGGTTTCTTCATATTCTTCTTCTAACCATCTAAATTTTACTTTTTCATCGGTTTTTTTCGAAACTAATTTTGCTTTTTCTTCACTATCTCCCCAAATAAAAGTAAAGAATTCTCCGCGTGAATTTACATCATCTGCAAACCACTCTGTTAATCCCGAAGGAGTTGAAATATACTGATACAATAATTGGGGTGATGCTGTTATAGGGTATTCTACATCAAATTTTGTTTTCATAGCTTATTTTTTTTCGAAATATATAAAAAATAATACTATTAGCAAATGTTTTTGTTAAAAATAAAATGCTTTAAATAAAACAAGCGCAAATATATATTTGCGCTTGTTTTTTATATCAAATTAAAAATTTAAAATGTATAACGAGCTGTTATACCACCGTTAAAAAAGAAACCTTCGTGGTGGCGAACACCTTCTGTAACATGAACAGTTGGTCGTAAATCTACAGAAAAAGCAAATGGAGCACTTTTTAATTTATAATCTACACCACCAGTTGGGAAAACACCCACACTAACTCCAGAATAATCATCATGATTAGAAAAAGAATTAGCGAAAACCAAACCTCCACCAATATACCATTTAAAACCACTGATATTCCCGATTGGGAAATGATGTTGATACGCTCCGGAAAGTGAAACATTTGTCCATTTATGCTTCCATGGACCTGCAGAATGTGAATATGGTCTAATTCCTAAGTTAAATTCTAAAGCACCGGGTTGAGTAATAAATGTTTTGTACGATGCCCCAATCGCATCATAAACACCAGATCCTAAACGGATACCTATGGAATTTTTGTAGTCTTGTGCATAAGCACTTCCGGCTATCATAATTGAAGCCAATAATAAAAACTTTTTCATACTTTTTTCTTTTATCACGTTAACAATAAAGTAATGCTTAACGTTGCAATTCATGATATAAAAATAATAAAAAAAATTGTCATATTATGTCGTATTGACGTGTTATTTTTGCTAAAAAACAAAATATGACCTCTTTTTTAATCATTCTAATTTGTATATTATTACTAGTCACCATCTTTCTATTAGTTAAACTTTCTAAGATTAAAGTTAGTAGTAATAATACATTGCTGCAATTAAACCTTGCTACCGAACAACTTACTTTTTTTAAAGATTTACATAAAGAGGTAAAGGTTGAAAACGATGTTTTATTGTTTGAAAAGACAAATCTTTTATCGGAAAACAGTGTTTTAAAAGAAAAATTATTGTTTCAGAAAAAAGAGATCGAACATTTACACAGGCAAACTACATTACAATTTGAAAGTATCGCTCAAAAATTATTAGAAGAAAAATCGGAACGATTTACTGCTGCCAACAAACAAAATATTGATGCCATTTTACAACCGTTGAATGAAAACATAGAGCGCTTTAAAAAACAAGTGGAAGAAACGTATGATAAAGAATCGAAAATTAGATTTTCTTTAGATGAACGTATTAGAGAATTAATGTTACAAACCAATAAAATTAGTACCGAAGCTAATAATTTAGCAAATGCATTGAAAACCAACCATAAAAAACAAGGAGATTGGGGCGAACTTATTTTAGAAAATATACTGCAAAAATCGGGCTTGGTTAAAAACCGTGAATATCGTACACAAAGTAACTTGGTAACAAACGATGGCAAAAATGTGCGCCCAGATATTATTATTGATTTACCAAATAATCGATCAATAATAGTAGATTCAAAGGTTTCGCTGAATGCTTACGATGGGTATTGCAATACCGATAGCACCGAAGAACAAACTATTTATTTGAACAATCATTTAAAGGCGTTGCGTTTACATATTGATGAATTAAGTGCGAAAAACTATAACGATTTAATTGACGGATTGGATTTTACTATGCTATTTATTCCTATTGAACCTGCATATTTACTAGCATTACAAAGCGACACTAATTTATGGAATGATGCTTATAAAAAGCGAATTTTATTGATTAGTCCAACAAATTTAATTGCTTGTTTAAAACTAATTTCAGATTTATGGAATAAGGACAAGCAAGATAAATCGGCTCAAAAAATTGTAAAACAAGCCGAAAAAATTTATGAAAAAACAGTGCTTTTTACCAAAAGTTTTGAACAAGTTGGCAAGCAAATCCAACAAGCACAAGATTCGTACTTAAAAGCGCAGAATCAATTGAAAGACGGCAGAGGAAACATTCTATCGCAAACAAATCATTTATTGAAATATGGTATTTCACCTAAAAATGTTTTGACTGATTTTAATGATGAAGAGGAAGTAAGTATGTAAATGTATTTAAGGAATTATACACAAATTAGAAAAAGTTCCTATAATATTGTTTAAATTTTGATTTTCTGACTTTTGAAATGTTCCGTAAATATTTGCTTCAAGTAAATGACAACTTTCTCTTAAAAATTCAATTTCATCGGTTTTTAACAACAATTGAAATCTAGAAACTTTAGAACCATTTAAAAATTCATTATACCTTGCTTGATTAGCATAAATGAATACTTTAAAATCATCAAAAACTAACAGACCTTTAATTGTTAAATGTTTTCCTTGATATTTATCTTGTTTATTAATTAATTTATCAAAGTTAGTTGTTACTAAGTTACGAGTAAGAAAATGTTCGTACTTAGCATTGTGTAGATGATATGGCTTAAACCTTTGTGAATAACCGTTGATACTGCTCAAGAATATCAATAGGTATAATGCGATATATTTAAACATAAAGAAGAATTAAATTTAAAATAAAAAATACTGCTTTTTTATAAGCAGTATTTTTATTTATAAACTATACGTGTAACGCTCTGTTTTCAGTAGCAGCCAAAGCAGCTTCTTTAATAGCTTCTGCAAAAGTTGGGTGTGCATGTGACATACGAGAAATATCTTCTGCCGATGCGCGGTATTCCATTGCAACAACTGCTTCTGCAATTAAATCTGCAGCACGAGCACCAACAATATGGAAACCTAAAATTTCGTCGGTCGTTTTATCTGCTAAAATCTTTACAAAGCCATCTAAATCAGAAGATGCGCGCGCACGACCTAAAGCTTTAAAAGGGAATTGACCTACTTTGTATTCTTTATTTTCGGCTTTTAATTGCTCTTCTGTTTTACCAACAGCAGCAACTTCTGGCCAAGTGTAAACAACACCAGGAATTAAGTTATAATCGATATGTGGTTTTTGACCTGCCAATTGTTCAGCAACCATAACACCTTCTTCTTCTGCTTTGTGTGCCAACATTGCTCCACGAACAACATCGCCAATTGCATAAATATTTGAAGCTGATGTTTGTAAATGATCGTTTACTTCAACCTGACCTCTATCTGTGATTTTAACTCCCGCTTTATCAGCGTTTAATCCATCAGTGTACGGACGACGACCAACGCAAACCAACGCGTAATCTCCATCTAAAGAAATCACTTCGTTTTTAGCGTTTAAAGCTTCAACCAAAACAGCATCGCCGTTTCTTTCTACTTTTTGAACTTTATGTGAAGTATAGAACTTCATTCCTGCTTTCTTAAGAACCTTTGTTAACTCTTTAGAAACAGCTCCGTCCATAGTAGGTAACACGCGGTCTGCGTATTCTACAACAGAAACTTGTGCACCTAAACGTAAATAAACCTGACCTAATTCTAAACCAATAACGCCACCACCAATAATGATTAAGTGTTTAGGAATTTCTTTTAATTTTAATGCTTCGGTAGAAGTAATTACGCGTTCTTTATCAATAGAAATAAAAGGTAAAGAAGATGGTTTAGATCCTGTTGCAATGATGGTGTTTTTTGCAGAAATTTGTTCTACAGAACCATCGTTTTTTGTAACATTAATGGTAGTTGCATTTTCAAAAGATCCAACACCTTCAAAAACAGTAATGCTGTTTTTATCCATTAAAAATTTAACGCCACCACAAGTTTGATCAACCACTGCTTGTTTACGAGCAATCATTTTTTCAAGATCAATTTTCACATCACCCGGTAATTCAATTCCGTGATTTGCAAAATGCTTAATTTCATCAACATGGTGCGACGAAGCTAATAATGCTTTAGAAGGAATACATCCCACATTTAAACAAGTTCCTCCTAAAGTTGAGTATTTTTCAATGATTGCAGTTTTCATTCCTAATTGTGCGCAACGAATTGCCGAAACATATCCGCCCGGACCAGAACCTATTACAACTACGTCAAATGAATTCATATTAAATATTTTTTAGTGTAAAATTAAAAGTTGTACAAAAGTACGATTTATTATTTTTAAATAGATCTTTAAAAACAGTCTGTTAACAAATCTGTTATATTAAAGTTTCACCATATTTTGAGCTAATGTTTCAATAAACTTACCAATTGGTCCTTTTATCATCATTGCCATCATTGGGTTAAAATCACCTTCAAAGTGCAATTGCACGTTCGTTTCTTCGGCAGATTTTTCGTCTAATTTAGCAATTAAAGTAAACGGTAATTTGCTGCTTGCAGCACCTAAAACAATTTCTGATGTAGGTTTTGCCGATTTTTTTACCAATTTTATTTCTGGCATGCCTTTTAAACCAAATTCAAAGCAGTTTTCATCGATAACTTCAAATTTTGCAATATTTTCTGGCATTAATTTTTCAAAATTTTTAATATCAGATAAAGCGTCAAACAAATAAGCCGACGATTTTGGAACTGATACTATTGGACTTTCTAAATTCATAATATATTCTTTTAAACTCCCCAAACAGAAGGATCCTTGCTCCAATCACTTAATGTAGCAACTTCTTCTTGTGAAATATAATTATTATTTACTGCAGCTTTTAATAATGTTGGGTAATTGCTTAAGGTTACCAACTGTATGTCTGCGTTTTTAAAATTTTCTGATGCCACGTCAAATCCATACGTAAAAATAGCAGCCATTCCTAAAATATTGGCATTGGCAGCGCGCAAGGCTTCAACAGCTTGCAAACTACTTTTTCCCGTACTAATTAAATCTTCTACAACTACTACAGATTTACCTTCTTCGAACTGACCTTCGATTTGATTTTGACGCCCATGCTTTTTAGCTTCCGGACGAACATAAATAAAAGGTAATTCCAAAGCTTCGGCAACTAACAAACCAATACCAATGGCACCTGTTGCTACACCTGCAATGTAATCTGGCTTACCAAATTTTTCAACAATATTTGCAGCAAATTCGTTTTTTAAAAATTTTCTAATTTCTGGAAATGAAAGAGTTATGCGATTGTCGCAATAAATTGGCGATTTCCATCCTGAAGCCCATGTAAAAGGATTTTTAGGATTTAATTTAATTGCGTTTATTTGTAAAAGCAATTCGGCCGTTTTCTGTGCTGTGTTGTCATTAAAAATCATACTACAAATGTATAAAGTTTTTATTAATGATAAGCCACTTTTTTTAACAAGTACGTTAGAAAAAGAACGCGATTTTCAATATTTTTTGTTAGACACTGTTGATTTACAAAAACTGATCGCGCAATATTTAGCAGATCAGCTTACAAATGCCTATTTGTATCACCCTGATGAAGATTTGTTACTTAAATTATTTAAGGAAAAAATCACCATAAATAAAGCTGGTGGTGGTTTGGTGGAAAACGAGAAAGACGAGGTTTTGTTTATTTTTCGTAATGGTAAATGGGATTTGCCAAAAGGTGGTATTGAAAAAAATGAAACCATTGAAGAAACCGCAATGCGTGAAGTGGAAGAAGAAACGGGTTGTGGAAATTTAAAAATTAAGCAACCGTTAGAAAAAACTTTTCATGTTTTTAAACGTAATGGAGAATACCGCTTAAAAATCACACATTGGTTTTTAATGAAATCATCGTACAACGGCGATTTGAAAGGACAAATTGAAGAAGGAATTGAAAAAGTGGTCTGGGTAGATAAAAAGGATATTCCGGTACTGCTTAAAAATTCGTATAAAAATATTGAATTGTTGTTTAATGACAGTATTTACTGCAAAACAGCTTTAGAAAAAGAAAGAAGCTGTCTCAAAACTAGACAGCTTCTTTTTTGCTTTTTAGAATATATATGTTCTTGTA